>CAMZIL010000050.1 GCA_947307225.1 uncultured Candidatus Saccharibacteria bacterium | reverse complement strand
AGTGATGCCATAGGTAGTTGCATGAATAACGCCATTAGTTATGGTACTTGCGCCGGCATATCTGCCGTGTTGGTAGATGCCGTAAGCGGATCCTGTGGCACTGGTTGCAGTAATATTGCCGCCAGAGATACTGAACCAGGCAGAACTATATTGTGTGTCGCCGCTAATATTCGTTCCATATATGGTACCAGATGAAGTATTTTCGACAGTGATGTTTCCGCCGGATTTAGAAAAACCATCAAATGATTTAGCGCCGGTAGTTACGCCTTTCGTATTACTCGTAACCGTAATGTCTCCGCCGGATTGACTCATGGAGCTAGTATCGATACCGTATGAGGCGCCAGATCCGTCGGGGTTACTATTATTCGTTACTATTATCTCTCCGCTTTTAATGTTCGTACTCCCGTATCTTCCTGGGCTAATACCGACTGCATTATACGAGCCGCTGCCGTTTGCGGTTGCAACTATTTTGCCGCCATCGATGGTAGAGTGACAATTCGTAATACCTGTTGCATTACCGTTTGGATTAATTGCTCTGATTTCTCCGCCAGTGATGGAAATATATACACTAGTCATCCAGGCGCATTCGATTGCTGTGCTAGATGAAGTATGGATGCCGCCTGAGATGTTTAGGGTTGACTGATAATTTTGAATGCTTGCTATCCTGCCAGCCGAAGTAATATTGCCGCCGGAGATGTTAGTTCTGGATGCGCCGTCGCCTACGATAGCAGTAGTGTAGTCATTGATAATCTTTCCGGATTGAATATTAAGAGTACCGTAATTTACGATGTTGTTTCCAGCACTACTAGCGAGCGAGCCGCTCTCATTTGCGCTACTATCTTTAAAGTTCATTATACCGTTGTTAACGAGCGGCTGAGCGTAGACGAGATTATGGCCATTTAGGTCGAAAGTGATTTCTTTGCCACTAGGATTTGTTGGTAGGGTAGAGCTAACGGAAGCGTCTTTGATGACATAGATAGTATCGCCGCTTGATGCTGCGTTGTATGCCTTAGTGATAGAGTTATATTCTACGCCATTTACGGAAAGATAATTCTCATCTTCTACGAGCCAGTAATTTTCGTCGAATTCCTCGCTCGATTCTATGTGGCCGACGGTGCCATCGGTGATCGCCTTAATAGTGTCCGCCTTATATGCTTTTTCTCCACCCCTCAATACGCCATCATAGAAGTAATAGCTTCCATCGTAGAGAGCATAACTACCACCGGTTATCTCTGGTGAAGATTGGCTAAGAGTATCGTCATTAGTGCCAATAGTAATGCTTGTATTTGAAGTGATGCCATAGGTAGTTGCATGAATAGCGCCATTAGTTATGGTACTTGCGCCAGCATACCTGTCATGCTGATAGATGCCATAAGCGGATCCTGTGGCGCTTGTTGCGGTAATGGTCCCGCCAGAGATATTGAACCACGCAGAGTAATATTGTACGTTACCGCTCACGTCTGCTCCATATGTTGTACCGGATGAATTATTTTCGACAGTGATGTTTCCGCCGGATTTAGAAAAACCATCAAATGATTTAGCGCCGGTAGTTACGCCTTTCGTATTACTCGTAACCGTAATGTCTCCGCCGGATTGACTCATGGAGCTAGTATCGATACCGTATGAGGCGCCAGATCCGTCGGGGTTACTATTATTCGTTACTATTATCTCTCCGCTTTTAATGTTCGTACTCCCGTATCTTCCTGGGCTAATACCGACTGCATTATACGAGCCGCTGCCGTTTGCGGTTGCAACTATTTTGCCGCCATCGATGGTAGAGTGACAATTCGTAATACCTGTTGCATTACCGTTTGGATTAATTGCTCTGATTTCTCCGCCAGTGATGGAAATATATACACTAGTCATCCAGGCGCATTCGATTGCTGTGCTAGATGAAGTATGGATGCCGCCTGAGATGTTCAAATCAGCGCCGTAATTAAAATATGCTATTCTACCTGCCGAAGTAATACTTCCGCCCGAAATATTTGTCGTACCACTGTTTCCTACGATAGATGAGCCGTTTGTGTTGATGTTTCCACCGGTTATATTTAGAGTTCCACCGTCTTCCCGAATAGCAGTTGAGGCCGCTTGTATGTTTCCGCCGCTGAATGTGTAATTTACGCTTGTGATGATAGCTGGATTACTAGAGTTTGAAATAATATATGAGTTTTCGTCTATGTCTAATTCTATATTTGCGGTAGTTATGCGTGTGATTACGCTTGTTGATGATTCTAGGATCGCGCCGTTTTTCAGGGCTAGTTTGCTTTTAATGTCGACTAAGTCGTTTGTCGTTATGCTTGATAGCTTTGCATTATCTACGATTAATTCGTTATTTACGACCATCGTCTGCGAATAATTAATAACACCTTGAGTACCTTCTGGCTGTCCATCAGAAATATTGAGGATACCATCAATCGTCCAGACATTTGGTGCACCAATAGTATAACCATTAATATCTAGATCTATCTCGTCGTTTTCAGCTATTGTGATTGGGTAGCTAGCGTCAAAGTCACGAACAGCATAGATCTTGTAGCCTGTGACACTGGAAGCATTGATGT
>CAMZIL010000049.1 GCA_947307225.1 uncultured Candidatus Saccharibacteria bacterium | reverse complement strand
AAAATACCAGGAAAAGAAGTTCGCAAAAGCGAACGGCGAGCTGACCGACATGCAGATTTTCAACGGCCGCATGTTGTCAATTATGTCGCCGACGATGTACTTAATTATGAACGGAATCACGCTCGCGATTTATATTTCCGGCGCCTACATTATCGCGAACGCGGCCGGACTCGAACGTCTGACTTTATTTAGTGACATGATCGTGTTCTCGACCTACGCGATGCACGTAATTATGAGCTTCCTATTTGTCGCGATTACTTTGATGATTTTGCCACGCGCGCAAGTTTCCGCAAATCGTATCAATGAAGTGCTCGCAACGAAGATTAACATTCGCGACGGTGAGTTCGATGATGGAACTGCCGAGCGCGGCACGGTCGAGTTTCGTAATGTTTCGTTTAAATATCCAGATGCTGAAGAATATTTGTTGCGCGACATCTCATTTAAAGCGAACCCGGGTGAAACTGTCGCATTCATTGGTTCGACTGGTTCCGGCAAATCAACACTCATTAATCTCGTTCCGCGTTTTTATGATGCGACGGACGGCGAAGTGTTCGTGGACGGCGTAAATGTGCGCGACTACAAAATGAGCGCATTATACGATCGCCTCGGCTACGTTTCGCAAAAGGCCGTGATTTTCAACGGCAGCGTCGCGGACAACATCGCCTACGGCAGCAAAAAGAACGACAAGAAAATCAAGGACGCCGCAAAGACCGCGCAGGCAAAATCTTTCATCGAAAAATTGCCGAAAAAGTATCAGGAGCATATCGCAGCGGGCGGTACGAATATTTCCGGCGGCCAGAAGCAGCGCCTCGCAATCGCGCGTGCAATTGCCCGCGATCCAGAAATCTATATTTTCGACGACAGCTTCTCTGCCCTCGATTACAAAACCGACGCGGCTTTGCGCAAAGCGCTCAAAGAAAAGACCGGCGACGCGACTTGCCTAATTGTCGCGCAGCGTATTGGCACCATCATGCACGCCGACAAAATCATCGTGCTCGACGTAGGCCGTTGCGTTGGTATGGGCACCCATAAAGAACTTCTGAAATCCTGCAAAGTCTATAAACAAATTGCGCTCTCGCAATTGTCGCCGGAGGAACTCAATGTTTAACGGTGGAAAAGGTGGCCGCGGCAACGCGCCAGAAAAAAGCAAAAACTTCGGCGCCGCAATTAAGCGTTTGTTTGGCGAACTCGGCGCACTACGCATTCTCGTAATTATTAGCATCGTCTTTGCAATTGCCGGTGCAATCTGTACAATTGTCGCACCGAATCGCATTGCTGAGTTGACGGACGAAATTACGCTCGGCCTCATTCCGGGTGGCAGCATCAACATGGATGCCGTTTGGGCGATTGGTACTTTCATGATTATTCTCTATGTCGTCGCCGGCCTGCTTTCATTCGGCGGTGGCGTTTTAATGACGCAAGTTGCAAATATCTTTGCGCGCAATTTACGTAAACGCATTTCCGAAAAGATTAATCGTTTGCCGCTCAATTATTTTGACCGCCACCAAACCGGCGATATTCTTTCGCGTATCACAAATGACGTCGATACGGTCGCGATGAGCCTCAGCAACTCGCTCTCAACGATCGTGAGCGAAACGGTTTTGATGTTTGGCGTGCTTATTATGATGTTCATTACGAACTGGCAATTAGCGCTCGTCGCGGTTGTCGCGAGCGTGCTTGGTTTTGTCGGCATGGGCGTAATTCTCGGCAAGTCACAGAAGTACTTCTCGATGCGCCAGACCGAGCTCGGCAAACTTAATGCGCATATTGAAGAAATCTATTCCGGTCTGAATGTTGTGCGCGCCTACAACGGCAAAGCTAGTAGCGACGAGAAGTTCGATAAGCTCAACAAGCGCGTTTATATCGCCAACCAACGCAGTCAGTTCCTCGGTGGATTGATGCATCCAATTATGGCCTTTATTGGCAACTTCGGCTACGTCGCGGTCTGTGTGATGGGCGCAATTCTCACAACTCAAAACGTGATTAGCTTTGGCGTCATCGTCGCATTCATTACCTACGTCCGCCTATTTACTTCCCCGCTTTCCCGCATCGCACAATCAATGTCCAACCTACAGTCTGCCGCCGCCGCAAGCGAGCGCGTGTTTGAATTTGTCGACGAAAAAGAGATGGCGGACGAATCCGAAAAAGCAACGAAAATTAACAAAGACGAAATTCGTGGCGATATCGAATTTGATCACGTACGTTTCGGCTACGATAAAGACAAAACGATTATTAAGGACTTCTCGGCAAAAGCGAAAGCCGGTCAGAAGATTGCGATTGTTGGTCCAACCGGCGCCGGCAAAACGACTGTCGTTAATTTGCTGATGAAATTCTACGACATTAATTCCGGAAAAATTCTGATTGACGGAATTCCGACGAGCGAAATGAAGCGCGAAGAAATCCATTCACTCTTTACGATGGTTTTGCAGGACACTTGGCTCTTTACCGGAACGCTGCGCGATAACATTTTGTATAACCGCGCGAAGATTAGCGACGACGAAATTATGAAGCTTTGCGATACGGTCGGCCTGACGCATTTCATTAAGACTTTGCCACATGGGCTCGATACAGAAATCGCCGAAAAC
>CAMZIL010000048.1 GCA_947307225.1 uncultured Candidatus Saccharibacteria bacterium | reverse complement strand
GGAAATAAAGAAGTTGGCGGCAATTCTGGCGAACAAGCTGGTGCCGTCTCAAGTAAATTTGATACTTTGAGCGATATGCCTCCATTTAACCCTGATGCAGCTAAAGCTGCGCAGGCAGAGGCTATCCCTGATGATCACTTGAATGGTTGGGGCGCCGTAATAGAACACTCCGATGTAACGATTAATGATCCGGATCAAGCGAACCGTCTGGCTGCTATGCGTGGCAAACCTGGTTTTCGCGAAGTTTTGGCCCAGGAGACTGAGCGTGCTGCTGCGGAGAGAGAGGCGAATGCTCGCTTTGAGGCTGAGTATGCTCAAGCTTTGAAGGAAGAGGAAAGCGCAAACAAGCGCGCCGATAATTTGGCTGTCGCTGAAGCTAATCAAGACGCCTTGCGTGGAATGTCAATTAAAGATCTGCGCAATTCGAAAATGCCTGGGGCTCGTCAGGAAATTGAGCGTCGTGCAGCTGAGATGTCTGCTAATAATCGTGGCGATTTGGCGATGGCTACCGTTAGTGCACTCGAGGCTGTTAAGGCGAAGAAGGAGGCTGAAGAGGCTGCAAGCGTAGAAGCATCTGTGACTGAAGGAGCTGCTGCTAGTGTCGAAACGACTAAGGTCGAAGAGGCGGTTGCTAGCGCTGAAGCTGCTGAGGCTGAAGATGCCCGCGAAATGTGGGAACGCGCGCTTGACGATCCTGATTATATGACTGCGCTCGCTAGCAAGAGTACGAAGGCGATTCAGGAGATTTTGGGTACGAAGCAGCATCCACGTGACGCGCTGGAGAAGCTTTTGTTGCGTGCTTATGGCGCGGTTGGCGAAGGTGACGCAAATACGCAGAAGCGCGATCGTGAAAAACTTGCCAAGATTGGCGCAAATTACGAAGCGTATTTGAATTCTTTGAATAATAGTGCTGAGGCATTGGCCGAGGTTGTTGCAGCTGAGAATCCTACGATGGAATCGGTTGAAGCTCCGACCGAGGAACTTGCACCGGCAGCTGTCGCTGAGTCCAATGAATCGATGAAAGATTTGCGCTCCGAACTTATGGGTAAACTTGGCGAACATGCCGATTTGCTTGATGACGATGAGGGTACGATTCGCAATCTTAATTCCTTGGATGAGGCTGGCTTGCAGGCTTTGCTCGATAAGATTAATGCTAAAATTGCCGCTGAGAGTACGGAAGCTCCAAAGGGCGACTTCTTTACGCCAACTGGTACGATTTTCGAAGGTATGCCAGTTCCTGGCACTAACTTACCAGAAGAAACTCCTTCAATGGAGAGCGTTACGGAGCCAATTGAGACTACCTTCATTCCTGAAGCTCCGATTGAATCTACAGAGGAAACCGTCGTAAGCAATACTGAGGCCGTAGCCGATAGTAGCGTCGAGACAATTGCTGAATCCGTTGATCCAGCTCTCGTAGCTGAAGCCGAGCGTGTCGCTCCTGGTCTCTGGGAAGCTTTGAAGACTGCCTTTAAAGAGAGGGATCCAAGCCTCTTGAAGGAAATGTTTAACAGGAGTAGGATTGGTCGCGCGATTAATGAATGGCGCGCCAACCGTCGTGCAGATG
Organism: uncultured Candidatus Saccharibacteria bacterium; assembly: GCA_947307225.1. Lineage (GTDB taxonomy): Bacteria > Patescibacteriota > Saccharimonadia > Saccharimonadales > Saccharimonadaceae > UBA2834. Next base: position 1,069 of record CAMZIL010000048.1, on the reverse strand, counting down.
CTGCCGACGCTCGCATTGCAAGAGCTATGGCTAACGGCGAAAACCCGATTGCCGGTCATGTTGAGTCTGCAGCGGAGCAAGCGATTCGTAACAATGTGATGAAGGAATTGCTTGGCGAGAATGGTATGCCTGGCATGATTAGTCAGAATGTTGAATTCTTTGGCGGCCGCGCGGTTCCTACCGCAGAAGAGCTTCAGAAGAAGTCTATTAATGATTTGATGAATCTTCAAAGAGATTTGGCGGTCTATAACAGGAATGCTGGCGATTACAGAAGCGGTACCGGTACGAATGTATCTGACTTGACTGGCGCAGGAGAAGCTAGCGCTTAAGGAGGCGGATGGAAGGTAGAGAGAAATCTATCGAATCTAGCAAGACTCCCGAGACGCCTAGCACTGAGCGTTTGAAGTCGATTGGTAAAGGGGCTTTGGAGACCTCTAAGGTTTTGAAGCTTAGCGAAGTTACCTCGGACGATACTCTTGATAAATTGCTAGGTGATATGCCGAATGCTTCCGATATGGAAGTGGCTTATGCCTGGATGGAGCAGATGAAGGACTCTGTGATTGCAAAAATCCGCGATCGCAGAACTTCTGGCACTGAAGCGAAGAGCGAAACTGTTGATGCTGCTGAGCCTGTTGTTGAAGAATCTGTTGCCGAGAGCAGCGAAGAGCAGGGCGAACTTTACCCGCGCTATGACGGTGAGAGCGATGAAGATTATCGTGCGCGTACGATTAAGCTGGCGCGTTTCGGTGAGTTAATGTCGCAAACTTTACGCAATCCTGGCGAGAGTGAGGAAGATTATCAGGCTCGCATAATGAATGCTTTGGATGACGACCAGAAACCTGAATCTAAGGAAGAAACTTCTTCTAATAAGAGTTGGTTTGAGCTTTATGCTGACACGTATAGCGAGAGGTTGAAGAATGGTCTGTTTGATTTGAAAGTTACAGCTAAGCTTGATGCCGATGGTGGCGTCGAGGCTGATTCTATTCAGCCTGAAGAGGGCAAGGAAATTGTTACGGCCGATAATTTGGTAGATATTAATGTCGATGATGCTGATTTACGCGAGCGTCTT
>CAMZIL010000047.1 GCA_947307225.1 uncultured Candidatus Saccharibacteria bacterium | reverse complement strand
CATAAGATTAGTATGACTCCGAATCTCGCCGACGAAAACTTCGCGAATAATTCATCTGGCGTAGCAATCAGTTATAAACTTCTTGCATTCGACCAAAACATCAAGAATAAAGAGCGATACTTCGAGCGTGGTCTAATGGAGCGCTTCCGTCTATACAATAATTTCCTTAATACTAAATCAAGTATGCCGATCGTGCCAACCGAAGAAGTAGACGCGATATTCAAGCGTAATCTACCTCGAAACGATTATGAGACTTCTCAAATGATCCTAAACTTGCAAGGAATAGTAGATAAAGAACTTCTAGTAAGCCAACTATCATTCGTGCGTGACTCTAAAGAAACCGTTGAGCTTGCCGCCAAAGAAGATGAGACAACGTTAGAATCGGCCGTAGAGTTCGCTAAGAACGAAATAAAGGATGCGAATAATGGTACAGACGAGGTCGAGTAGATATTGGGATAAACGTGCTATCGCAAGACTGACAGAAGCCGAGCGAAACTCGGAGTGGCACTTCCGAGAGATTAAGATTCTTTATGAAGAAGCCGAGAAAGATACGGTAGCTAGTCTTAAGGCCATTTACGAATCATTCTATCGAGAAAACAAATTCGATATGACGGCACTCAATAAGATAGTTCCGACTGCTGAAGTTGAAAAGTTCTATGCAGACATGGAAGCTGCTGGACTATCCAAATATCTGCCTAAACGTTTCCAAGGGCGTATAAGAAGACTCGAGATGATAAATGCTCAACTATGGAGTCGAACGAAGCAACTAGCTATCCTAGAAAACGAAATAGAGACTAAATCTCATATCGAAACTATAAACGGAGCTTTCGGTAAAACAATCTACGATACTGCCAAAGGAATCGGCGCAACTCCTGCATTTGAACAACTGAATTCGCGCGGAATCGAAGTTCTGCTCAATACTCCATGGCAAGGTGCAAACTATAGCAAGCGAATCTGGGGTAATTCCAGCACCCTAGCAGGACAACTCCAACAGACTCTTACCAAGGCGATAATGACTGGAATGAGCGAAGAACGCGCCTTGTATGAAATAAGACAAAGATTTAACGTCGGAAGCTTCTATGCGGAGAGGCTGATTCGAACGGAAACGAATCACTTTGAGAACGAGACGGAGTTCATAGCCTACCAAGAAATGGGTATAGATCAGTATGTGTTCGTAGCTACGCTAGATGGACGAACCTCAGATATGTGCAGAAGTCATGATGGCCAGATCTACAAGATGAGCGAGCGGCAAGAGGGATACAATTACCCTCCACTTCACCCTTTCTGTCGCTCAACAGTACGCGGATATATCGGAAAGGATTACGAACCTAAAATGCGCGCCGCCAGAAACAAACTTGGTGGCAAATATTTCGTTCCGAATATGAGCTACAACGAATGGGCTAAAGATATGAGATATAATCCAAACATCCGCCCGGCTGATGTTCCGACAATTATGCCGTAGTATAATAGAAAGATGATTATCTTTGAATATAAAGTTTCACCGGCTTGGCTAGCACCAGACGATGACAAAAGGACGTCATACATTAGAGTTACCGATGAGCAAAAAGATAACGTAACTACATTTTTCTTTGGAAAAACTTATCACCATACTCTCCCAAAAGAAGAGATAGATAAAATAATAGCAATCATTGACAAATATCCTGGTCTATTCGATATTGAACAGCTTGAACCTAACGATGTCCTCGATGGAGACGAATATAAATTCATATTTTCGAACAGTAAAAAATCCAATTGTTTCGTCGGATACAATATTCTTGATTACGGTAGTAAACCTCGCAAGAATGCTACGATGGCACTCAGAGCCGCAAGGCATATTAAGGAACATGTACTTTGGCAAAATAACATTCGAACAATGATTCCGAACCGGTTACAGCATTGGCCTAAATACAGAAAACCATCTAATTTGATTAAAATCTGAAAAGTGCTACAATGGAATCATAAAGTCAGCCCTCCGCGTAGTTCTGCTACGTGCAGCAATCGGGCTGATTTTTTTGGCGAATTATGTTATAATATAGATATGGCGAGTGAGTCAAAATTACTCAAACTATTCAAACTGCTCTTGGGCGATAAATACAAAATCGTTCCTCTTTCTGATGATGAAAAGAACAAAGCCAATAACACTATATCAAACGAAGATCTAGATGCGATTACCGACCTTGTCTCCGACCATGACGAAGAAATTGATGACGATATAGATGACGAGATTGAAGAAGAAATAGATGAGGATAGCGAGTATGAAAAACTTCCTCAATATAACATTACTTACAATCAAGATCAAGACAATAATAAAACAAGCATATCTGAAGAAGCAAAGGCACTATTTGAGCGCGATCAGCAAAAATACGGTATCACCACACAAAAAGAAGAAAAACCATTAGAAACCAACGAACAATGCTCATGTACGGTAAGGAAGCAAGCAACCGAAAACAAGAGATAGACCGCCAGCACTACACTATTCCGAACCAAAGACCAAAAGATAAGCATTGTGGGAAAATCTAAACTTTTGGATTTTCCTACAATGCCAACTACGGCGGAATCCCTCCCACTCCTTATATCTTTCTGTATACATTGAATTTGTATTTAGTAAAATGCAGACAACACCACGGATCGGCTTTTGGCTGGACAATTCCAACCAAACACCGCAGCAGACAGTAGAAACCATTCTGAACGTTAGGAAGCCGGTATGATTGTTACATATAAGGGGAAGAAAAATTTCTTTTAGGTA
>CAMZIL010000046.1 GCA_947307225.1 uncultured Candidatus Saccharibacteria bacterium | reverse complement strand
CCGTAAATAGCAAAATTACGCTCGACCTAAATGGTCATACAATTACTGGCTACCTAATCAATAACGGTACCGTTACCCTATTAAACGGCGAGATTAATAACTATGAACAAGAGCCAGACACTACAAACCCAGATGGCGCTGCGATTATTAATAACGGCAAGCTAACTCTCGGTATCGATGACTATCAAGACGATGAAGATCATGTTTAGTCCGCTCTCGTTAATAATTATTACGTTCGTTTTATCGGTTCAGAGGTAGGCTTACTACAAAACGGCGAGCTCAACTATTACGATGGCTTCATTGAAGGTAACATTGCACTCCAGGGCGGTTATAACGATTCCCCATGGTATCGCGATACATTCGACGGTGTTGTCGTCCGCCACTTCCCATTCGTTGACCACAATAATGTCAAAGATTGCCAGCATGTCGCACTAGAAAACTCAGACAATGTGGTTTCAAAGACTACAGATAATGGCGAAATATATTACTATAACCTCCAGGATAATATTAATGCTTCGATTCGCACCGGCTACAAGATGTATGCTGTCCGTGATTTCAATGCCGGTTACTCAATTACCGTTCCAGAAAACGCCGACGTTACATTTGATATCGATAGCTACAACCTATCACTCAACGATACGATTACAGTCGACGGAAAATTCACAATCGAAGACGGCAAAACTACGGTAGTTACAGTAAATAATACCGATAATATCACTATGCCAACTATTGGCGACGACACAATTATTACACCAAATGGTTCACAAATTACTACAGTAAATTATGCCGGCAAGATCTACGTACCTCAAACAATTATCAATAATGGCGAACTCGCTATTAAGAATGCTCGAATTATCGCAACAACCGCTAATGATACTATCGAGAATAACGGCACCCTAACCATGCAAGCCGGCGTATTGGGGGCAACTTCCGGATATGTCACTCAGACTATTACTGGATCTGTATATAATCTCGACAACAATTCTTATCTCTACTCAACAAGCACGAACAAAGCTGCAGTCTATAATACACTTTCAGATTACACCTGGACTAGCGGCAATGTTGCTGGCGCTCACACTGGTTTCCAAAACTATAGCGGCACGAATGTCACAATTAAGGACGCAACCATACTAGGCTACAATTCAAAAGTTAAAGAATTAACCGTCTATGGTATTTATACAAATCAACGAATTCAACTAGACAATACTGCCGTCATCGTAGATACTGCCACTACCGACACAGATACTTGTGGATATGTTTATGCGCACTGTACTTATGGTATTTCTGGTAACGTAACTCTAACTAATGGCAGTAGCGTAACCGTATCTGCTCCTTCCGGTTCGCCAGCTTACGGTATTTCTGGTACCGCAACTATTCAAGATTCTACCGTTACTGTAACCGCATATAGCCCAGCTACTGGTGTTTATGGCACTGTTGATGCTACGAACAGTACTATCAGCGCAACTAGCCAGAACAATACCGCTTACGGCATCTCAAGTACAAGCGTAACTTTGACCAATAGCAATGTTTCGGCGACCACCAACAGAAGTGGTAGCTCCTATGCTTACGGCATCTATTCGAGCAGCTCAACTGCAACCTTCAAGACCACCAATAGCCACATCTCCGCTGAAGCTGAACACACTACGAGCTATGGTATCTATGGCTCCTGCGGTTCATATGGATCATGCATGGATGTAACCATGGACGGCGGCACCATTACCGCTCACTCAGGAGATAAGACCGCAACTGGTGTTTACGGCGACTCATATAGCACAACCAAATCCTCTCACATCACCCTAAATAGCGGCACCATCTCCGCAAGCTCAGATAGCGATGCATCCTATGGTATTCGCGCAGCTGGTAATACTATCCTTGGCGGCAAAGTCGAGGGCGGCACCTACGGTGTCTATGGTACCGGCGCAAACCCAACCGTTATCGGGAAAAATGATGGCGAAATAGATACGGAAAGCCCAGAAATCTTAGGTGGCGAATACGCCCTCTATGATGGTGCCGTATACTTCTACGATGGCGTATTGAGAGGCGAAACCGCTTACTCGGAAGATACTATCAAAGCTATCCCAGATGGCGCCACCTACCATCTCGAATCGTCAGCAGATTATGACGAGAACTGTTGGCTTGTTGCTGCGGAAGATTATCTCCAAGTTGGCGATCAGACATATAATTCTCTTGCTCTTGCCTATGCGGCAGTAACTGCAGAAAATCCTACCATTAAAGTAATTAAAGATGTTGCTATCGAGGCTGCTCTTCCTGAAAGCCCAGCAGATAAAACCGTCATTCTTGATCTAAATGGTCATTCACTAACCTACACCCAGACGCTTATCAACAATGGCAACATGACCATTACAGATAGCAGCCTAGCTAAGAGCGGTTCATTCAATAACACAAACCCTAACCTCACCACTATCGTCAACAATGCAACCCTCACCATAGATTCAGCAGTTATCACTGCTAAGGGTCTAGCTATCGAAAATAAGCTCACACTCACGGTTAACGAGAGTAAAATTACCACGCCGCAAACCGTCATTCAGTCTACTGGTACAAATAACAATAACCACGCAACTGTCACCATTACCGATTCAGAAATAGAATCAGAGGGCCGCGCCCTATACAACAATAGCTACTCAGATATGAGCGTTACTGGTAGTACTGTTTCTGTAGATAATCACGCAGTAGAAAAGACTGTCTATGGTATCCAGAATTCTGGCTCATACACTACCCTTACCCTCAACAATACTGCCGTCATCGTAGATACTGCCACTACCGACACAGATACTTGTGGATA
>CAMZIL010000045.1 GCA_947307225.1 uncultured Candidatus Saccharibacteria bacterium | reverse complement strand
AGAAGAGGTGGGTAGTGTAGAGGTTTGGCGTAACGGTAGTGTCGAGCTCGGTACATGGTTCGTAGAAGTGTTCGGTGACGGTTGGTTCTTCGGCGAAGGAACCCGAGCTGCCAGATACTTTGCCGTCATAATACTCGACACGACCACCAGAGGCATTTTTGATACCGATGCCGGTTTTGTAGTTGTTGTTAGTGCTTGTGCTGATGGCCGTTATGTCTGGGCTAGTAGTATTTACGTTTGCGTTTTCGCCACCGTAGTTCGGAGAGTCGGTTGGTTCTGGTGTACCAAGAATAATCGTGCCGGAATTGTTATAGATGCCATAGCTAGGTCCGAGAGAATGCGACGATATGGTTCCAGATTCAATAGTTAATGTTCCGGAAGGGTTATATATCGCGTAAGCATCTATACTCGTATTGGATTTCATGTTTGTTGCATCTAGTTCGATATTTGAATTTGATACGGAAATTGTACCATTGTCATTATAGATGGCGGCAGACGGGGTGTACGCGCCAGAATTCGCATCGGATGCAATGTAGGCGACGGTGTTATAGATTGAACGTGTGACTACCGATGGGTCACTGTCGTATCGTTTTGTACTAATAAACGACAGAGACGAAGATGTGATATTTAGAGTTCCTTTGTTTGTAATATAATCTGTTTCTGCTGCGCTTGTTTTCGCTGCGGTCGTATTGTTTAGAGACAATTCACCCGCATTAATATAAATATAATAACCGGAGATTGTGGCGTCCGATATAGAGAATACGCCTCCGTCCATATAGACCGGATTATATTCGCCTCGTATGACTATATTGCTCGATGCAGTCATGCTTCCTGTATTTCTGATTGCGATGTTTGTAGCATTAATTGTCGAGTTAGTGATTGATACTGTTCCGTCGTTTTTTATGCCGTTATAGCAATCGAGAGAAAGATTGTCGGCCGACAGAGATGCGCCTTCATTATTACTTATTGCATAATCGGCGTCTCTATAATTGAAAATAAATTCGCTATATGTATTATTAATTAATGTGACAGTTCCGTTGTTGGTAATAGGGCTTCCTAAAAATATATTGAAGCCTTTAGTATCAATGGTGAACTCTTTCTCGCTAGGGATATTAAGAGCGGTGAATATATAATTATCTGCAAGTAATTCTATAGTTTCTCCGTTTTGGGCATTAGCAATTGCGTCGGATAATTTTTTATATTTCGAGCCGCCGACGATTTGAGCAACATCATACTCTGGTACCAGCCAGCGGGTGTCGTAAATAATATCGCCGATGGTTTGGTTTTCTTGATGAATAGTGCTGCCGTCTGCGATTGCTTCTACGGTGCCATCCTGGTAAGCCTTGACGTTGCCCCTAAGTACGCCGTCATAGAAGGATATTGAGTTGCCATAGACTGCATAGGAGCCGCCGATAATTTCCGGCGAATCTATAGCGACCGTTCCGTCATTCTTTCCGAGAATAGCGTATGATTTATTATTGCTTTCATTCGTCGTGTAGACACCATAGGTCGAGCCAGTAACGGTGCCGCTTAGCACGATCGCTCTTGCGTAGTTGTCTGCATAGATGCCGGCTCCGACAACATTTGCCGCAGAGGCGGTAATATCTACGTCTGTAAATACGACGTCGCTAGTGTCGCCGTTTGAGCCGTGCATATATACGCCGTAAGCGGGATAGTTCGAGTTAGTACTCGACGTTGTTGCCGAAATGGTTGAGTCGGAGATTGATACGCTATCTGCTATTCGCCAATAGTATACGCCATAGCTTAAACCTGAAGCAGAAGATGTGATTGTTGCGCCAGAAATGCTAAACGATGAGCTGCGGTAATTCCCGTAGTAATACACGCCGTATGCGTGGCTAATATTAGATCCTGAGTTCGTAGCCGAAATGGTCCCGCCGTTTATGTCGAGCTTGATGTCGTTAAGGTTTGCGATACCAATACCATAGGCAGACGCGGAATACGAGACGGGCGTTTTGGCTGTTACCGAGATATTGCCGCCATTCATGATGGTATTGCTGTCACGGATGCCATAGGCGCTCGGTGAGCCGCCAAATGTGGCGTAAGAGGACGAGCGATTAATGGTAATGTTACCGCTATTAAATGTTACCGTGGTCGATTGGTTGCCAGCGACACCAGATACTTTAGCATTTGTATTAGCAAGATTCTCTACGATTATGTCCCCACCGTCGATTACAGTGCTGCTTTGATTGCTCATGCCAATACCGCAACTGCTACTTCGAATGGTGCCGCCGAGAAGGGAAACGGAAGAGTAACTATTGCTATAGATTCCATAACTTGCACCAGAGATAGTGCCGCCGTTGATAGTGACGTTGACGCGCCTGCTGCTTTCGCCACTGCTATAGATGCCATCGCTTGTGCTGTCTATGGTGCCGTCGTTCATTACGAATGTTGAGCCCGGTGGGTTATATATTGCCTGTTTGCCGCTAGAGATGTAGCCGGTTTCTAAGGTAAGATGGCCATAATTAACAATAGTTTCGGAGTAGGAATCTGGGTGCAAAAGTTTTCCGGATTTGTCCGGGCTGCCGTCAGTGATGGTCATTGTGCCATTATTGTATAGTCTTTGGGTGTACGTTAATTGGTGGCCATTAAGATCGAAGGTGATTGTTTTATTTTCTGGGCTATTAGGGAGGGCTGCTTCTACGGTGGCGTCTGCGATAACTTTGATAGTGCCGCTGTCTTCCGTAATGGCGTCATATGCTGCGGCGAGTGAGTTATATTGGTTGTCGCCGACCTGAAGATAATTTGGCGCAGCGGTTAGCCAACAGTTTTCTTTATACTCGTCGGTTCTTTCGATGTGGTAGGACTATGTATCTGGGACGAC
>CAMZIL010000044.1 GCA_947307225.1 uncultured Candidatus Saccharibacteria bacterium | reverse complement strand
TTGTGGACCTTCATTTCGAAAGCTTCACCACCGGTCTTGTAGACGTGTGGGCTCTTTACGACGGTAAAGGTTGAACGCTTGGTTGGAAGTGGAACTGGACCACTTACGCTTGCGCCAGTGCGGATAGCAGTATCAACGATCTGCTTTGCGCTCTGGTCGATAAGGCGATGATCGTATGCCTTGAGACGGATACGGATCTTGAGACCTTCGGCTTTTTCTGCCATTTGGAATATATCCTTTCTTACGACCGTGTAACCTCGGATACCACCTAGACGGGGCGTCCACGAGTTTTTCGCGGCAATTAAATTAATACTTGGCTATTATATCAATCATATGGCGTTTTGTCAATTGGGTAGCAGAAAGGCCCTCACGTTATACGCGGGGGCCTTCTCGATGTATATGCTCAGGGGTAGAAAATGCTTAGAATGCTGCTGCGAGCTGCTGGAAGATACGAATAACCTTGCGGCCTTCGACGACCTTCGGCTCAACTTTGTACTTATCGACGCCAACGAATCCGCATCTGATTTTAGCAGCAAGCTCATTGTCGACAATGACATTGTTTCTGGCCGTGAGGCCGAAATCGATATTCAAGGTGTCACTGTTTCTTGCAAATGATTCTGCAAGCATTCTTACCTGCTGCGCGTGCGCTTTGTCTGCTACGACGACTACGGGTACGCCTTTGACTTCATTGCAGATGATTGCTGCTTTTGCTGCGCCCTCGACTTCAAGCTCATAGTCGTGGTCGAGCGCCATAATCAGCGAATCTTCGCAGCCATGTTCGATTACGGGACCAACAATTGAGTTGTTCTTGTCGTCCGTCTTAATCGAGACTCTATGATATGAGTCGAGGCTGCCGCAATCAAGCCACGGGAAGTTGCCTTTTACGACTGATAACTTGTCGCCGAGTAACTTCATGAGGCCGTCGGTTGAGAGAGGGTTCTTGAGAAGATCTCCTCTGCTCTGGCAGATACGATGAATCGTGTCTGCGCGCCAAATGTTGATACCGGTGTTTAATCCGGCGTTCTTGGCTGCGATAAGCTCTCTTGCGCGTGCTTCATCGGGTTTCTCAACGAATCCGATTACTCTACGGCAAATTGCATCGCCGCCATCATCAATTGCGTGTCCGCAACCACAGATTGTTCCAAAATCGATACCGTCATATTCGATTGTAACGATTGTCGGATTGCCCATATAGGCGTTTCTAATACCTGCAGTAACGGTCTGGATGAAGTTGTCTCCCGCATCAACCCACTGATCTGCCGCCATGTTTAATATGACTGCGCCTTTGGACTGATTGTAGACATATTCGCCAGCAACACACATAGCTCCGGCATAGTCATGCTCGGGACTGATCTCGAGAATGTGCTCCTCGAGAACTCCCATCGGCAAGAGCTGCTTTTTTGTAAGAGCGGTCTGAATCGGATTTGTCGTAATTACGACTGCGTGTTCGGGCGCAACTCCAACCTTCTCTGCGCGTGCTTGCGTGGCCTGAATGAATGTCTGGCCGCTGCCATCGTTGATAGGACAGAATGGTTTTGGACAGTCCGGTGTACTGATCGGGAATAACCTTTCTCCCTTTCCTCCAGCCGGATACACTCCCCAGGTCTCAAAATTCATCGGTTCGTTCATTTTTCTACCTCCTGATTTTAAAAGAACATTGTTTTTGGTTTGCCAACAAAATAAGTCGTAAAACGACTGATTTGTTTATTCTATCACAGATTTTTCTAAAAGTCAAGAGTATTTTGGCGTAAAAAAATATCCCCCGTTTCCGAGGGATATTTTTGTGAGTTACAATAGATTATTTAACAATCTTGGTAACGACACCAGAACCGACGGTGCGGCCACCTTCGCGGATTGCGAAGCGGTCGTTGTCGTTCATAGCGATTGGAGCATTGAGCTTGACGCTGAAGGTGACGGTATCACCAGGCATAACAATCTCTTTGTCCTTTGGAAGTTCGACCTCACCAGTAACATCGGTGGTGCGGAAGTAGAACTGTGGCTTGTAACCGTTGGAGAATGGAGTGTGGCGACCGCCTTCTTCCTTCTTCAAGATGTAAACCTGGCCCTCAAACTCGGTATGTGGAGTGATAGAACCTGGCTTTGCGATGACCTGACCACGCTCGATCTGCTCGCGCTCAATACCGCGGAGAAGAAGACCGGCGTTATCGCCTGCCTGACCCTGATCGAGAGTCTTGTGGAAGGCCTCGATGCCGGTAACGACAGATTTCTGAGTGTCTTTAAGACCGACGATTTCGACTTCGTCGTTGATGTGGACAGTACCCTGCTCGATACGACCAGTAGCAACAGTACCACGACCCTTGATGGAGAAGACATCCTCGATTGGCATCAAGAATGGCTTGTCGAGATCATGCTCTGGAATATCGAAGTATTCGTCCATAGCCTTGACGAGTTCCATAACAGCGTCTTCGTTAGCAGGATCGCCTTCGAGAGCCTTGGTTGCAGAACCCTTGATGATTGGACAGTTGCGATCGAAACCGTTCTTCTCGAGAAGGTCGCGGATATCTTCCTCGACGAGTTCGACGAGGTCAGGATCTGCGAGATCCATCTTGTTCAAGAAGACGATGATCTTTGGAACGTTAACCTGGTGAGCCAAGAGAACGTGCTCGCGAGTCTGTGGAAGTGCACCATCGTTAGCAGCAACGACGAGGATAGCACCATCAACCTGTGCAGCACCGGTAATCATGTTCTTGATGTAATCGGCGTGGCCTGGCATGTCGACGTGTGCGTAGTGGCGCTTCTCAGATTCGTACTCCTGGTGGGAAGTAGCGATGGTAATACCACGTGCCTTTTCCTCTGGAGCGTTATCGATCTGGTCGTAAGCGACTGGCTTGTTGATCTCGGAAGGAAG
>CAMZIL010000043.1 GCA_947307225.1 uncultured Candidatus Saccharibacteria bacterium | reverse complement strand
GCTAGCATCTCACTCATCGTCGGCGGCGTTGGCATCATGAACATCATGCTCGTCTCCGTCTCTGAGCGTACACGCGAAATCGGCATCCGCAAAGCTGTAGGCGCCAGCGGCAGCAATATTCTCCTCCAATTCCTCTTCGAATCTATTATTCTCAGCGTAATTGGCGGTCTCATGGGCTTCATCCTCGGCTACATCTTTGCTTTCCTCATTTCCCTCGTTACGCCATTCGCCCCACATATCTCCTGGCAAATCCTCAGCACGACTGGCCTTGTCAGCCTTAGCGTCGGCGTTCTCTTCGGTATCTACCCTGCCCTCAAGGCAGCCAACAAAGATCCGATTACTAGCCTAAAGTTCTACCGTTAGAACGAAGCCTAAAAAATATATCCTCAACCGAGGATATATTTTTATTTCTCTTGTGGAGATTAGGCTGCCATCGATACTTCACCTTCGTCGGAGATGCCCGCCTCAGGAACTGCAATGATATTAAACTTCTTCAAGATATCGAAGTTCTTTGCCAAGTAATCATTTAAGCTTCTTCTAGCCGTCACGCCGTCATACTTGCCCTCAAGCAACATCTTGCGCTGCATTGGCTCCATCTGGTTCCAGCCAGTAAGCACCGTACGAATCGTGCGCATTTCATCTTCGGTTGGAGCACCATCCGGATTAAGCTCAGCAATTCTCTTATCCGATACCATGATTTGCTTAGTATCATCGGTGCTCGTAATTGGCTCATAATGATCAGCCATATTCATCAAAGCTTCATCAGACAAATCAACAGATACATTGCCGTTTCTACCAATATTCATCGTAGAGCCATCGGCCATCTGTACGTTAACATTCTTTCTAAACTGTGGCTCATCTGGAGTCTCAGGCATCTTAATACTCTCTGGATCCAACACTGGCGCATTAAGAATGCCATACTTGCGGAGATAATCGATACCACGCTTAGTCCACTCAGCATCTTCTTCCGACTTGGCGCCCGAGAAGTCGCCGGCCAAGAATGCGCGACGCTGCTCTTCGCTAAAGCCATTCCAGCGATCGATTTCATACTCAATACGAGCCTGAATCGTGCTAGCATATTCCTGACCTTCCAAAAGTTGGCGAATCTGCTCACCGGTCATATTAATTGGCGAAACATCACCGGACTGGCGTTCAGGATTTTTCGTGTTAGCTTCAGTAGAAACTTCGGTTGGAGTCTCGGCTGAAGTCTTAGAAGTCTGATCGCCATCTTCTTTATCGCCAGTAGTTTGTTCGTTCGTTGGCTCCGGGCGCGGAATGTCACGGCCTACGCGCGAAACTGGACCAGGTGCTGGCGGAACTGGATCCGTCTCATTACCAGTTGTACCACTTGTCTGTTCAGGTGACTTTGGAGGAGTTGGCTTATTGCCACCGTCACCGCCAAAGCTAGGCGTCTCGCTTGGACCATGGCCCTGGCCCTTCTTGCCGCGAGTAAGATTCTTGCGGCCCGCGAATGGAATTGCAACGCCACCCTTAATCAAATCGCTACCCTGGAGAATCTCAGTCGCCTGACGTTCGAAGCCAATGACATCAAAGACCGTATCGGTATTAACGATCGTATCAGTGACTTCTTGTGTCATCTCACCAACGGAGTTAGAACCGAGGTCGCTAGCGAAGCTGAAGAGCCTTGTTGCGCCATCAGCAGTCGTCTCACCAGTATCCCAGACCACGCTAACTACATTGTATTGCTGGTTTGCAATAATGTCGCTCAATGCTGGATCGTCGGTTGGGAACCAGACCGAACCATCATCATGCACGACGCCGTCAATCAAAATTCTGCTACCCTGAGAATCACCGCTAAGCGAGACAGCAAGCTTCACATTGTCACGTACATCTTCGAAGTTAACCGTCCTGTCCCCAGAGAAGGAGCTACCAGACATTCTTGCATAGAATGTACCATCGCTGCTCTGATATGCCGCCAACTCATTACCGTCCGAAATACGTGTGCCATTAGCACCCCATTCCATCGATGAGCGAACGCCGTTCTGCTGAGCATACTCTGCCGCGCTAAGCGTCTCCGTACGAGTGACCTGTTCAGTGGACGTAATCGTACGCTCATTAACCGTATAACCCTCGTTACGAAGTTGCTGTACTTGTTCGTCGGTAAGCTTAGCACCGGTTGCTTCGGCGGCCGTAATTGTCTCAACCGTCGTTGCAATCTGTTCCTGATTAATACCGAGGAAGCCAGCGAGCAAAGTCTTATGCGCATCAAGGTTATTTACGCCAATATTAAGTGGCTTGAAGCGAATATCAAGCGCATCGTTCATCTTATCGAAGAGACCGTAGCTATCTGGGTTAAAGGCAGCAGAAACTTCCTGGCCGACCACTGCGGTTGCTGCGCCAATTGCGGCTGTCTTTGCAAACTGTGCCGCCACGCGCTTTGCCTGGAGTTTTCTAAACGCCTTATCCTTCGCATCAATATCATTTTCAATTGCTTCATAAGCAAGGCGAGAAGCATCAACGAAGCTCTTGCTCTCGTCGGTAATTCCGGCTTTCTTGAGCTCAACCTTGGCCTGCGCAATCTGAATATCAAGCGCCAAGCGTTCATCTTCAATCGTAGTATTATCACCACCAGAGAACTTAATAAGGTCAACTTTATTTTCGTCGCTATACTGAGTCAAAGCTTCAATATTTGCCAAGCCCTGCTGAATCAAGTCGGTGTTACCAGATTCAATTGCCTTCTTCAAAGTTGCAGTCAAATCAGTTGCTGCGAAGCTTTCATACTCTGTCTCATGCATCTGGCGATCATACTTCGTACCGCCAATCTCTTCACCGCGAGCAATGCGGCGTGCCTGTTCGGCGCGATCTACCGCCACGCGGTTATGTTCCTTGAAGCCAGCGAAGGTACCTGCCGCCAAAGCGCCACCCACTA
>CAMZIL010000042.1 GCA_947307225.1 uncultured Candidatus Saccharibacteria bacterium | reverse complement strand
TGAACGGCACCAGCACCAAGCTCAGCATTGTCGACCGCATGTATAAAGGCGGCAATATTTACGTGAATTATGCTACTTCCCGTAGCTAATACTATGTCGGAATGGGCTATAAGAACAACAACGACTCCGAATATGTCGCCGAAAAAGAACCGCTCGAAATGTACAAAACCGCCTATGCGTTTTTGACAAATAAAGCAAAATCTGAAGCGGTTAAGATGACCGAGTTTGACGACGAAATCCTCTACTACATCTATGTCAAATACTATCTCAAGAAGTACGAGGCCACCGTCATGTACACGGAGTGCGTCAGCGCAGACGATGGCGAAGAAAGTTATATTCCAGTAATTGTCGGTTCTGCCGAAGAAGCCAAATGGCAATGGTGCAAGATTTACGATTACGACAAGAAAAAGACCGACAGTATTCCAATCGGCCTCCCAGACGTAAGCGAATGGGCACCAACCAGCCAAACTTTAAGTACGCTCGTCCAGCGTATCCGCGCTCTCGACATCGCCAACATGGATATGGACCGTATCAAAGAGAAGCTCGCAACGGAATATACGCCAGCACAATCACTCAAACCGCAGGATGGCGAGGGCTCCAAGACCGACGAATGTTACGAAAACGCTGAATCCTTAGGTTGGGTGTTCTGTCCAATCATCGACGCCATGAAAGACTTCATCATCCGCAAATACGGCGAATGGATCGAGCCGGCATTACGCATGGACACGAAATTATTCAAGTGGGGCGACGAATCTCAGAACGGCACCTACCGCGCCTGGGCGATCTTCCGCGATATCGGCAACTTTGCCTTCATCGTCATCTTTATCTTCGTCATTTTCTCGCAAATCACCGGCCTCGGCATCGATAACTACGGCGTCAAGAAGGCCCTCCCGAAGGTCCTGATCGCCGCACTTCTCATCAACCTGTCATTCATCATCTGCCAAGCCGCAGTCGATGTCAGCAACATCGCCGGCGATGGCGTTGCGGGCCTCTTCCAGGGCATCAAACAGCAGATCACGGTCGATTCCGTCGTAGTTGAAGGCGTCACGGTTAATCCGGGCGACACCGGCGCATGGCAAGACACAAAGACCTGGGGCACTAGCTTCTCCAGCAACTTCCTCGGCAACTCCGCCGTCGTAATTGTCGTCACCGCCATCAGTATCGGCGCCGTAGTCTCGCAAGGCCTCGCCATCCTGATTCCGGTCGTCATGTTATTAATATCCATCGCAGTCTCAATTATCACACTCATCGCCATCCTCGGCATCCGCCAGGCCGCCGCAGTGTTGCTGGTGGTCGTCTCGCCGCTCGCCTTCGCGTGCTACATCCTGCCGAACACCAAGAAACTCTTCGATAAATGGTTCGAATCCTTCAAGGGCATGCTGGTCGCGTTCCCTATCTGTAGCGCCCTCGTCTATGGTGGCGATATGGCCGGTACCATCCTCCTAAAAGCCGCCAATGGCAACACTTGGGTACTCATTTCCGCCGCCATCATCAGCATCGCGCCAATCTTCATCATCCCGAAGGTTATCTCGAAGTCCATGGGCGCCCTCTCGGGCGGCATGATGAACCTCGGCAACCGCTTGGGCAACTGGGGCAAAGGCAAAGCCCGCAACCGCATGGAAAACAGCTTCATGACCAACCGCCGCAACTACAACCAGCAGATGCGCCAGCAGCGCGTCGCCGCTGCCGCCGGCAAATACAACGCCAAACGTGGTCTGAAAACCACCAACAAGCTTCGCAATAAGAGCAACCTCAATACCTGGCAGCGCCGCAAATATAATGCCGCGATGGGTATGACCAACGCATACAATAATGATTCCACCAGCGCCTACAACAGCGCCTTCGTGGGCCGTTCCGACGATTATATCACCGGCGAAATCCTCAAGGCTGGCAATCAGAGAAAACCAGACGCTAACATGATCGTGGCAGGTCTCAGCTCCATCAAAGATGAAGATAAGCGCACCGCCGCCATCCGCAAACTCGCAGAAACCGGCGCGCTCGATAAAATCAAGAAAAACGATCCGAATAGCTATAGCCGCATCGCTAACGTCATGGCTAGTAGCAAAGACAGCGTCATCAACCAGAGCATCGGCAAGCTCATGGCGAAGGGTGAAACGGTCCAAGAAATGTATAGCTCCGGCTCATTAAGAGCCAAGGTTCAAGGCGCCGGCACATCCGTGATGGCATCGCAAAACAAGGATGTCTTCAAGACCGAAGGTGCCGCCGAGCTCTTTAGCGACGACCAGCTCCGCGCCGGCCTCACCGCTGGTTACTCTGGTGCCACCGCCGCTGCCTTCTATGATATGATGCGCGAGGTCAGCGACGACCGCAAGAAGAATATCGTCGACGGCATGTCGGCCGAAGACGCCACCAACCTCACCAGCGCCACGGTCATTATGAAGAAGTCCGATGGCACCGAATACGAAGCCGAAGTCGGCTCCATGGCCGCCCTCGGTGCCCAGAAGAAAGACCCACGCCTCAGCGAGGAAGAACAAATCGCCAAAGATGCCGATGCCTTCGCCCGCGGTGCCGCACTCGTCCGCAAGAAAGACGATGTCAACGAAACAGACGACAACAACAAGCAGGTCAACGCCCTCAAGGGCGAAGAAGGCCGCGAGCTCCGCCCGACTATGCAGGGCAAGATTATGGACGCCCTCCACGTCGAACATACCGGCAACGAAAACCCGAACAAATCCAGCATCAGCTCCGGTATCAACGTCAACGATATGTCCGAAGACGATTACAACTATATCCAGTGGCAACACGACCGCAACTCCGGTAGCAGTACTGAAACCGCTTCCGCCGAAGGTGGTACAGATATTCCACACGGCGATGCAGGCGGCAGCTCAAGCGCACCAGATTATGGCTCTACTCCAGATACTGGCACACGTCGCGACGCCGCAGGCAACGTCATTGGCT
>CAMZIL010000041.1 GCA_947307225.1 uncultured Candidatus Saccharibacteria bacterium | reverse complement strand
AGCGCATCCATGGTAAGACCATGGTGCCACCTCTGAAGCGATTTAGGCGGAGAAAAAGTACATTTTGGTTATGCCGCTATAGCTCAGTTGGTAGAGCGTCGCCATGGTAAGGCGAAGGTCACCAGTTCAAACCTGGTTGGCGGCTCCATATAGCATCAGAAACACCTCGTTTCATTTAGTCAATTGACTACGTGAGACGAGGTGTTTTTCGTTGGAGCCGTTATTCAATATTCGCAATTTCGTTGAGAATGGTTTCAGAATGGTCAACCCATTAGTACATCCAATATCAAACTAATCCAGGAGAACTCATTATGAAAACCTGATCTTTAATGAAATTACTTTCCATATTTGCTCCGGCTCATATAGTACGAGCCATAAACTCCACAAATTATGTCGTCGTTATGAGCCGGAACAGGATCCAAGTAGTTTTTCCCGAGCCGACGGCCGCAATTAATTAATTGGCGATAAAAGCGTCTAGTACATTCAATCGCCAGACGGTAATTCCTCGCGATTATCGTTTTATCTATAAATGCGTCGGCTCAGGAAAGGCTACTTGTCCTATCCTACCCTAATCGCAAACACGCTACCATTGTAAAGTCTAATCGAATGGCCTTGCACGCCACAGACTACCCATGCTCGCGTTCTAAGACTTGTTCCGGTTGCTTTCCATAAGCCATAGGCTATTCTCGCTTCGCCATTTGTATCTGTCATCACGTGGTGCTTACAGAGCAATTCAGTACCGCCCGAGACGGCATGAATCTTAAAGTCAAGCTCCGTTACACCGGATACATCTGCTAGATATTCCGTACCCCATACGATCAGATAAATTCCGTCTTTTACTGTTGTAAAAGTATAATCCCAACCTGACGGATAATATGCTTGCCAAGCTGTCGGAGAAGTAAAGTCCACTCGGCTACAATTCTTATATTTGAGATTAAAAGCCGTCCAGTTCAGCTTTGTCGCATTTATGGCGCTATTTGCAATGTTTGCTGTTCCGATAGGTAGATCTCCAGTATTCAGGATCCTTTTTTCGTTGTTGTAAACGTTTCCGTCTGTTCCTATGCGGAATATTGGCACGCCTACGGACACTACAAGTGTCACAGTTGTTGATCCTAGCTTGTCGGTCGCTTTAACTTCAAAATCATATGCCGTACTGTTATCTAGATCGAGTACTTTGTCGGTAGTGGTGTAAGTTCCGCCAGAGTTTACGGATAATCCAGACATACTAGTCCAGCTACCCCATGTTGAAGTAGATTGTGATTTATATCGGTATTGGACGGAAGATACTGTGTTCTTGGCCGTTCCATTGATGGTCAATGGTGAGTATGATCCTTTAACTACGAGCGTAGTCTGATTTTCGAAGTTATTTAGACGGGTTGCCGTAGCATTTACTACCGGTGCCGCATAGGCGAGAACATTAACGTTTTTACTGACGGAAGTCGAATATCCGCGAGAATCGGTAGCACGAACAGATAAGGCCTGCGTTCCTGCCGTAAAAGCATTTGAACTAAAGTTAATATTCAAGTCCGATGTTGAATAGTTTGCTGAGGCGGACAGACCTGAGATTGACGCATTATAAGCGCTCATTGTGGCACTATATTTAGCTACTGCCTTATTTGCCGAACTTATTATGACTCTGAGATTTGATTTGCCTTGTACTAAATATTGATTATTGCCGGTTATGGCCGTTATCGTAGAATTGGTGTCTTGGTAAGTAAAGTTCGAGAATGTTGGTTTTGCATTGGCTTCTACGGCTTTTGCCGTAAAGCTAACTGATTTTGAGCCAATGCTGGTCGATCCATTATAGGTAGTACAGGTTATCGAACCTGTTCCACTAGTTGCACTCGGTATTTGTGCATATAGACTGCTCGCAATATTAGCGGTATTTAGCGATATGCTTGTACCCACGCCGGTTCCAACTGTGTAGGTATAGCTTCCGAAAGTAAGCGTTATCGTGTGCGTAAATGAGCTTGATTTTCGGTTTGTATTTATCGTAATTGTGTCGCCTATATTAAATGTTGAGGCTGAAAGTGTTGGCTCGGAAGCACGAGCTATAGTAGTTAGGCTCATCGTTAGTGAGCCCGAGCCGCTGAAATACGCACCCACGTTATCAGTCAATGAGCACGATACGCCAACAGATTTCGAACCGTCATTGTTATGGGTTACGGTCTTTGATCCTGAAGCTACTTCGATTTCGCCATATGATACATAGTGTGAAATCTCTCCAGTCCAGTCGCATACATTTGTTCCATCTATTGTTATGACTCTGCGGACGCTCGAGGAATAAGTCTGGCCACTCCAAGAGTTGGTACGCCAAACCTTAATTCTGGCATTTACTTTGGAGGTATTATCTGTTGTACTTACGTCAGACTCCCACGTCTCAAGTCTAGCTCGCATATAAGTTGATAATTGAAACTCTGTGGTTGCCATTTAACTCTCCTTTACAAATGCCCAGCCGGCTCGTGTTCCGTTTTTAATTGGAACTATTTTTATTGGCGACATCGATATCTGATTTCGCGTTTTTAATTTTGATACTTCAGTCGTATCTCGATTAACTGTAAAGACATTTTCCATGCTCCCTGACGCGTCTGAAAAGCCGTTAAGACCTAATTCGTTAAGCTGCACGTAGTCGTTGGTCGTATTTGAACGAACGGTAACTCCGGAGCTATCTACGGCTACATTTTTGCTCAATATTTCATCTGAGGCTGAAACCCATGGAGTGGTGCTGTCGCCTACGGTCATCATTAAGTCGGTTACTGATAATTCAGTTACGGCTGAATTGGTTTGAACTACGACATCAAAATAGGTAGAATGCGGTTCAATTCCAACTAAACTATAGCTATTCCAAAGCACCGCCTCTCCCTCTGGAATTGTTATCGTATAATCATCCAGGTTATTTCTTAGATGAATAGTCGCAGTTCCTGTTGCACCTTTTTTGGCTCGTAGACTAAATGTATAGAGCTGGTTTCCCGATCCATCTACGGTTATTCGTTGCGTAATGGAACTAGAAGCAAAAAGGTTTATCTGATTTCCGGATATTGCACCATATGAAACGGATTCTGGGCTAGATTCCGAACT
>CAMZIL010000040.1 GCA_947307225.1 uncultured Candidatus Saccharibacteria bacterium | reverse complement strand
TTTAAGGAGTATTTATATGAGTAATATTGGTATATGTGAATACGTTATCGGCGTAATTCACGATAAAGATATTTGGTATTATGTTGGCAAAAGTGACGCCCATGGCGTAACACTTAATCCGAACGAGCAATATTCTTCGTTTTTGGTTGATGCTAAGCGTTACGACGACGAAGATATTTTGCGAGAAGAGCTTGAATCTTTACCTAAGACATTGACGTATAAGATTCTCGAGCTTCAGCGTTGCCCGAAATGCAAGAAAGAGTTTACGGAACATCCTGCCTTATCTCGCGTAGATAATGAAACGGAAATATGTCCGGAGTGCGGAGTTCGTGAAGCAGTCAGAGCCTACATCAACATTTAACTTCTTTGCAAGACTTCCAGGAATGACTTTGGCAATATGACATTATCAGAGACGTCTTTAAAAAACGGGGCAATCTCGCTTTGCGTATAGCCTGCGATGCCACATCCAATTTCCGTAACATAGAATGACAGTTCCGGATGATTTTTTGCAAATATCAGAAATCTTGCAATTTGGCTAAGCATTTCGTCTTTTGAGTCCATAGTATTAATTGCATAACTTTGTCCTTGAAGTCCTTCAGATTGGCCCATTATAGCACCAAATCTGCGGACAGCAGTTGCCGCAGCGCCACCTAGATGTGCGCCATGGCCATTGCTTCCAAAGACGAATATTTCATTGCCTTCCAGTTCCGTTATATAGCCATTTTCGTCGTACTTAGCCATTTCTTACTCATTATCTCCAAAAACTTTCTTAAATGCTTCGTAATTATCGAGCTCATATGGTTGGTGATATATAGCAAAGACAATTTCGTCAAATTGACCTTCATAATCAGATAATGCATCCTTAAAGGCTTTTGCTACTGCATCTGGAATATTTTTGAACGCGCCACACCCAAAAGCTCCTAGCACCAGCCTATGAACGCCATTTGCTAATGCTACATTGTAAATGTGCTTAGCACGTTTTAAATGAATTTCGTATTGACGCTCATATGTCATTTCGATTTCTTTATTGAGTCGATCGTCATATATCATTGTGCCATATCTGAGGTTTGGAGCTGCACAAGTAATCACATCAACTTTATACCAGTCTTTCTCGGGAATTAGTTCCGGGTAATCCGTATCGCTTTTGAAGACGATTACATCCTTTGCATAGATCAGGGCATCTGTAGCGCGTGGGTCCCAACGTGCACGGTTAGGATCATAGTATAAGTGACGGAATCTCTCCTGTGAGATAATTGGATATAGATTTGAGCAACGACATAAACTCTCTTCCTGTGCTCCGCTACCACCAAAAACACCGCCACCAGGAGTTGAACAATTTGCAAAGTTCAGAACAGCAACCTTGTCTGGATTTTTATCCAACATTCTTTTAGCCGCCTCAAAAGAACGTTCACCAGTTACAGAGAAAGAAGTCTTTTTTTGGCCCCCCTTGGGGATATTATCAAAATCGGCGTAGTCATAAAAGCGAGCCTCCTTACTAGCTTTAGTGGTCGCATCTAGGATCTTCTTATTTTCTTTTATAAAAGATCTTGTATCACTAAAAATTGTTTTTAGTTTTTCGCGTCTCTCACTTCGGCTCACATATTGTTCTACATTATTATCGATAGTTGTATCGTTTTTATTCTTGCGATGAGCTTCGGCATCTTTCATATAACCTTTTAATATATCGCCAATGCTTTGAATATTTTCAGTTACACATTCGTCAATTTTGTCTTCGTCATCTTCGACTATATCTTCAGTATCTATAAGTTTAATATTTTTGCGATTATATCCTGGTTTTTTGAAGAAACAATTATCTTCAAAGCGGGTCTGTATTATCGGGCATTTTTCCATATCTAAAAGCCTGTCAGCTATACTTACTAGCTCTTCAGCTCCTAGGACATTCCTGCTCCATTCTTCCGGTATAGCTTCGTATCCATAGTAGGCGCCAGCAAGTTGGCCATAACAGGCTGCATTCGTATCCGTATCGCCGCCTAGGCGGATAACGGCCAGCATCCCATCTTTAAAATTATCAAAATTTACCAATCCCCATAATGCAATCGTAAAGCAATCCAGTATATAGCCGCCCAAATCTTTTAAAGATGTACCGTCTTTGTCGTGGATTCTATTTATATCATCGATTCTAAAATGCTTATAAAGCTCGTCGCGTTGTGTTAGTATTTCTTTTTTATTTAATCCGTAGAATGCAAGGCAGAGAACGGCAGCAAACATACTCGTAATATCCATTGCCATATCCGAATCGTGAGTTTCTCTGCAAGAAAGCTCAGACATGCAACAAGCATTTTCCATGGCATCATGTTTCATATCTGCATTACGGGTACAATTCGCGATCACAACTGGCGCTAATCGCATTATTGCGCCGTTACCCGCAGATTCTGTTTTAGGGCTATCCTTATGGATGATTGGGTCTCTTTGAAATAATCCTATGGCATTTGCGGTTTGAGTGCCAACATCAAAAGCGGGCTTATTGTCAAAACTCCTATAGCCATAAACAACCCAATTACGGAATTTTTCCATAATGTCATATGAATCATAACCATTCTTCTCTAAAAGGCTGTCGGCTAAGCAGAGCGCCATCGAGGTATCATCCGTCCAGGCACCGGCGGGTAAAACCATGGATTCTTGAAAATGTTCGATTTTTTCACCTAATCCGCAGATGTCATAACTTGTATAGCCAAATTCAACCGGAGCACCAAGAGCATCGCCAACGGCTAAACCTACAAGCATACCGCGCGCTTTATCTTTATATATATCATGGACCATATGCCGTTTCCTCAGCAAATAAAGCTATATTTTGATTTCAATAACGCGGTCGCGCCTATACATTGAAACTTTATCCGTAGTTAGATCTCTGCACCAGAAGTATTCTTCAGTGTATCTAATTAATTTTAGATTTCGCCATTTCTTACCGCTATTAAGACGACTGGTTTGATATCTGAACGATATTTGTTCGCCGACGTTGTGACCTAGATAGAATGATAATAGATCTTCGCTAACAACTTCTTCGCCTTCAGGTATCTCAACGTCGGTGGCCTTTTTCTCGTCATGAGTTTTGACCTCGTCTTCCA
>CAMZIL010000039.1 GCA_947307225.1 uncultured Candidatus Saccharibacteria bacterium | reverse complement strand
ACCTCTATCGTCCACCCGCCTTCTTCTATGGTAGAGTCGGCAGCGAAGTCGCATACGACGACGCTGGAACATACGTTAGTCATTCCAATGCACCAAAAGACTCTAGCGGTGGCATCAAAGTCACGTCAAGCGATGGTAGCTTCAAGATTCGTTTCAACGGCTCCGTCAATCGCCTCGCAAAAAATACGCAGCATACATACTCCTCCACGGAAAAACGCAAAGATGAAGCTGGCGGTACCGCTACGTCAAAATACTATACATATATTTCGAGAGGCTCTATCGATACGGCCAACATGATTCAAAGCACTCGTACGCCAGCAAGAGCGGAAGATATGAGTGATACGGGAAACCTTAATAATGGCGGTTCACATAGCGTATTCGGCTCAAATAACGTTTATACGGGTAAGCTCAGATATGACGAAAGGCTCACTATTTGCGGTGTAGTTAAATATTACTACGAAATAAACTACGCCATAAAAGACGGGCATCGAATGGGCTACCCAGGCTACGACTGCGTGACGGTCTATCGGGAGCCGAAGCCATGCGACAACAACGAAGACTACGAATACGGTATGCACTCTGGCCAAAACTTAGGTCGTATCGGCGTCATAAATAAAACATACGAACCAAACAACGAAGATTTCCATTACACCCCAATTAACCCAACCGTATTCCAACAAGCTCCAGGAAATACCGTAGATGTCACGGTTTACGCTCGCCCAGGCGACAATGTTCGCTTCAAGTACCAAATCTGTGCTGGTGGCGCATATGCCGTCGCTCACAATGATGCACTCAGTGAACCGATCAATAGAACAACATACAACGCTACCGGCTCACTTAGCAACAGCAATAGTAAGGGATATCTGTTTGGAAAAACCGTATCAACCCGAGATACGAGCTATACGAGCGGCCTCCGCTACAATAATAGCCGTAGTTGGTCCAGTAATGGCGACAACTTCCTAAGTAGCGAACCTGCAGAAAAGACACTTACCTCTCCATCGCATGCCGACGCCGACCCGACTACATACGATGTGAACACGTATAACACTCAGTCTTACTCCTGCGACAACTACAACTCAGATCTTCCGGGTGCTATCGAGGCACACTACCAAATCGCTGGCTCAGTAGTTACGGACGACATAGACAGTAGATGCCATGCCTACACGAAAACCGGCGTCTCAAGCGACGTGGGGCACACTATCACGCAGCAGTTGAACTGGAACCATTTAGTAGTTACCGGTAGCCACACGACCGCTTCACGAGTTGCAGGTCATCAGACAAAGTTCTCCGCAAGAGCTAATGTTAAAATCCCATACAACTACATCATTGAGCCGACCATATCGGCTAAGACAGAAGGTAATAAGCATGTCGTCTATCTCGACGAATCCGTGACCTTTAATTCCGACCTCTACGTGACACCGCGCGTAAATACTATCTTTGGCGAAGAATCCGCCAATAACAAATACGCCACTATCACGAAGAAGACTCAAATTAGGTTTAATTGGTATATCAAGCGAGGCTTAAGCACCATTAGGAGCGGCACCATCAGGAACGAATCCGGCGTAATCCTCAATAATACTGGTCTCCTCCAAGGTACTGCTACGGCCTCTGGCGCAACCACTGAAGGCGGGCACAGATATGCGAACTACACTATCCATATCGACGACAACCTGGCCGTTGGCGACAAGGTCTGCGCAGACATCTCCGTAACGCCAGCAGATAGCCACGACAACTACAATGTAGCAAGTGTCTATGGCGAGAAGGTCAGCAATCTATCTACCGCCACTCCAGGGCTTAGCGAAAATGGTACCACCACCAGAACCCGCACAGCTTGCTACACTGTTGCAAAAAAGCCGACCATGAGCGTAGAAGGTGCCAACGCATACGCTGGCGGCGAAAAAGGCTTCGTCACCTCAAGATATTCACGCAACTTCGCAACTAGCACGAACTCGGATAATACCAACTACTTATTCGGTTCATGGTCAGAATATGGCGTATATGGCAAAGTTAAGCTCGCCAGCAATCTTGGTATGGCCTCTGGCGCAACCTTTGGCTATGCAACTAAGAATAACGGCACAACGCTCAATGCGACCCGCGGTAATGCTACGGGCTACACTAATGGCGGCCAAGTTGCCATTCGTGACGACGAGGCGCGCAGACACGTCTGTACATTCTCGACTCAAACTTTCGTTAACGACAAATGTGACGAAGAGGGTATTAACCAACTTGGTATGCAAGGCATCGGAAGAGAGCAGGCCGAAGAATTCCGCAAACGTATTTACGACCGTTTCATTTCACTCAGCAACGAGAATGCCGTACCAGAATCAAGCTACACGGATACTTCAGTATGTCCTGCTAACTGGCAATGGAAATCTACTCTCACTACCAACGACAAATGTATGAAGATGCCAGACAAAAATGGTGTTAAAAAGACCTATGCCAGCATCCGAGGCTGGATGAACAGACTCAAGTTCGACGAAAACGGCATTAACCGCACCCACATTCAGGGCAACGCCTATCTTGGTGCCGGAGACACATTCCTCACGGTATGGGGCAATCACAACTTTAAGAATTCTCAAGTATACGTCGATCCAGATACTGGCATCGAGTACCCAGATCGTAACTTCACTCGCATTATAGAGGTTGACGATACGCTCGTCCTTGATGCGGATATTAAGGTGGGATCATACAAAAAGGATTCTTTGGGAGAAGTAATCACGGACGATGACCCAACCCTCGAGAACGCCGGAGAAGTCGTACAGTTTATCTTAATCGCGAAGAATATTAAGATAACATCCCGCGTTAATCGAATCGATGCCATTCTTATCGCGGACAATATCGACACTTGTGCCTATGATGTTCCTAAATCTGGCATCACCTCGACCAACAATGGCGTCCGAAACGGCAGAGAATTGTCTATCGGGAATATTAGTGCTAATACCTGCAATAACGCAATTCATTTCAGGGCACCCGTAATTGCCAAGAAGATAGAACTAAAACGTACCTTTGGCGCAGACAACGGAACTACATCTATCCGGCGAGCTGAAATCTTTGACCTAAATCCATACACATACCTTTGGAGCTACGGTCAGATGAG
>CAMZIL010000038.1 GCA_947307225.1 uncultured Candidatus Saccharibacteria bacterium | reverse complement strand
AATGACCTCAATATTAAAGTCCGCAAAACCCTCGAATTACTCGAAGGTGGCGATCGCGTCAAGATCATGATCGTTTTCCGTGGCCGCGAAATGGCTCACAAGGAAATCGGCACAGAATTGATGAATCGCATCATCGAAAAGCTCGGCGCCGACGTTGTCGTCGACGGCAAAGCCCAGATGAGCGGCCGCAACCTCAGCTTCATGGTTCGCCATAAGTAGTTGCGTCAGCGCCCACCGGTTCCCTACACCCCAAAGCGCTCTGAATATTAACTAAAGTAGGAAAGGTATAACATGCCAAAACTTAAAACCCATAAGGGTACTGCAAAGCGTGTCCGCATTACCAAGACTGGTAAGATTATGCG
Source organism: uncultured Candidatus Saccharibacteria bacterium (assembly GCA_947307225.1). Classification (GTDB taxonomy): domain Bacteria; phylum Patescibacteriota; class Saccharimonadia; order Saccharimonadales; family Saccharimonadaceae; genus UBA2834. The sequence goes on along the minus strand of CAMZIL010000038.1, from coordinate 2,787 downwards.
TGAACGTGCTTTCGGCAACCATATCTTGGCTAAGAAGTCCAAGGCGCGCAAGCGCAACATGAAGACCCCTGGCACCGTCAAGGGCAAAATTGCTAAAAACGTTAAAACTGCATTGGGAGCTTAATCATGAGAGTTAAACGTGGAGTTGCTGCTCGCGCAAAGCACAAAAAGATTCTCGCTGCTGCCAAGGGTATGCAGCATTACCGCACCCGTAGCTTCCGCCTCGCGAAGCAAGGTGTTATCAAATCATTGCGCTATTCCTACCGTGATCGCCGCAATCGCAAACGCGATTTGCGCGCCCTCTGGATCACTCGCATTAACAACGCTGCCCGCGACAACGGTATCAGCTACAGCAAGTTGATCAACGGTATGAAGAACAAAGGCATCGAACTTGATCGCAAGGTCCTCGCCGACCTCGCCGTCAACGATCCAAAAGCCTTCACCGCTATCTGCGAAAGCGTTAAATAATCGCTAAATAAAAATATCTCCTCATATCGGGGAGATATTTTTGTTGCTATAATAAATATATATGAGAGACTTCGAAAAAATCAGTTACGAACAGTTCAAAAAAGACGTCGCCGACGATCGCGACCTCTATGATAGCATCATTATCCCGCAACGCGACTCCGCCGCCTCCGTTGGCTACGATCTACCTCTGTTGTCCGACCTCGAGCTTGCCCCAGGCGAAACCGCCAAGCTCCCTACTGGCCTCAAGGCTCGCTTCCAACCAGATGAAGTTCTCCTCTTAATCGTTCGTAGTAAAACCGGCTTTAAATACAATATCCGCCTCTGTAATCAGGTTGGCGTCATTGATTCCGATTACTATAACAACCCAGACAACGAAGGTCACCTCTTTGTGAAGGTTCAAAACGAAGATACCGTCACCCACAAATTCCAGCGCGGCGATGCCCTCGTTCAAGGAGTTTTCATGAAGTACCTCACCACTGATAACGATCACGACTTCGGCCAAGAGCGCCGTAGCGAATATTAAGGAGAAAACATGGACGCCCAGATCAAAATGTCTATCGACGGCCGCCGCGCCGCCTTCGCCAACAGCTATGAACTAACCAAAGAGGCCGAGGCCAAGATTGCCGACCTCTTCAAAGAGATCGAGGCTCTCGGTAAGAGCTGCAAAGATTCCGCTGATTTCGAGGCCAAGCTCGCCGCAAGCCCTCTAAACCAACAATACATTAACCTCTTTACTGAGCTCGCCCAGAGTTGCAAGTCTAAACTCGCCCCTGTTTCTGATGCCGACATCGAACCGCAACCAACCAAGGGTGAAGTCGCCGCTGACCTCTTAAAAAATGATCTCGAGATGGCCGCCGATGGCACTGTCCAGCATTTCCGTGGCCGCGCCTATCGCGCCGCTCACGATAAAGCCCGCGACATCCCTGTTGTTGGCGACGCAATTGACCTCAAAAACAAAATCGACTTCTTTAGCCGCTTCAAAAAATAACGTATAATAAAAATATGTTACAGGTCAAAAATCTATCATTTTCCGTCGGACCTGCCCGAAAACGTTCTACTATTTTAAACAACCTGAGTCTAAATATTAAGCCTGGCGAATTTGTCGTCATTACCGGCCCAAACGGGAGCGGCAAATCTACCCTCGCCAAGCTTATTATGGGGCTCGAGAAGGCAACCGACGGCCAAATCATATTCAATCATCAAAATATAACAGATAAGGATATCACCGAGCGCGCCCGGCTAGGGATCGCATTCGCTTTCCAGCAACCCCCACATTTTAAAGGGGTGACCGTGAAGGATCTCTTGCAGATTTCCGCCACCGGCCACGAGACTTTCCTCGAGGACAGCAAAACAGATTACAAAAAGCTTATTGAGACCGTCGGCCTCGATGAGAGCTATCTGGAGCGCGAGGTAAACAATACTCTTTCTGGTGGCGAACTCAAGCGTATCGAAATCGCCTCCGCTATCGCCAGAAACGCCCAACTCACCGTCTTCGACGAGCCGGAAGCCGGCATCGATATCTGGAGCTTCGAAAAGCTTGTCCAGATCTTCAAGAAATTCCGCGATAAGGCCCCAGAACGCGCTCTAATCGTCATTTCCCATCAACAGCGTCTCATTAAGCAGGCTGACCGCATTATCGTCCTCAGAGACGGCCAGATCGCCCTAGAGGGCCATCCTGACGAGGTACTCCCTCAGCTACAGGAGGAAAACGCATGAAAACCCTTGATCAAATCGAAAAAGAACTCATGCAGACCGTCGCCGGCGTCCATGAACCGCCAGCTGGCGCCTATAACTTCCGCGTCAACGGCAAATCTATCGGTCGCCAGAGCTCGGCCAACATCAACGTCGAGCCGCAGGAAAACGGCCTCATCATCACAATCAAGCCTAATACCAAGGATGAAGTCGTTCACATCCCTGTCGTTATCTCAAAAACCGGCCACAAAGAGGTCGTCATCAACGATTTCTACATCGGCGACAACGCCGACGTCACGATCGTCGCTGGCTGCGGTATCTATAACTGCGGTGCCGAAGATAGCATTCACGACGGCATCCATACCTTTCACATCGGCAAAAACGCCAAGGTTCGCTACATCGAGAAGCATTATGGCGCTGGTCCCGGTGCAGGCAAAATCCTGAACCCTGTCTCCAAATTCTACCTCGAGAAAAACGCCTACGCCGAAGCTGAGCTCGAACAGATTCGCGGCGTCGATTCAACCAACCGTGTCACCGCCGCCGAACTGAAAGACGGCGCCAAGATCCTCATCCGCGAAAAGATGCTCACCCAGGGCAAGCAATACGCCAAGAGTCACATCGAAACCC
>CAMZIL010000037.1 GCA_947307225.1 uncultured Candidatus Saccharibacteria bacterium | reverse complement strand
CCTACAAGCTTTATTACTACGATGGCTATCTCGAAGGAGACTTAGGTCTAGTTGGCGGTTATGACGGTGCACCATTCTACCGCACCATGTCTGAAGATTATGAAGAAGTCACTATCTACTTCTTCCCGAACGTTGAACATATGGAAGCTGATGGTCGTTCCTACCAGCACGTCGAACTCAAAAGTTCTAACCGTGCCGTATCCAAGACTTCAAACCATGGCGATATTTATTACTACAACCTACAGGACAACATCAATGCTTCCAGTGTCACAGGCTACAAGATCTATGCTGTTCGTGACTTTGATGCAAGCTATCCAATCACAATAGCCGAAAACGACGAGATAGATCTAGATATTAATGGTTATACTATTGGCGCACCAAATGTCTGGACGATTGATGGTATCCTCAACATCTCTGATGGACAACCAGAAGGTACTCAGGGTGTGATTAATTATTCGCAAGTCATGGTAAATAACGGCGCCATCAATCTAACTGACGCAGTGCTAGAAAGTATTACAACCAATAGACTAATGACCAACAATGGCGTACTGAATATGAATAGTTCTATACTTCAATCATCCGCAGGAACTATTCTTGAACCTACTACGCCAACCACCATCAACATGGATGAGAATTCTTACATTAGGTCTAACTCATCGAATCCAGCTATCATTAACCGCACTACCCTAGATATTGATGGTGGAAATGTAGTGAATGGGATTACGAATTATGGAACATTGAATGTGTTGTCCGGCAACGTAAAAGGCATCGGAACAAGCGCAATTACTGGCCGTCATAAATCCACTATTAATGTAACCGGAGGTCACGTCAGTTCAAATACGACAGCTATCACCGCATATAGGCTCAGCAACTATGACGACAATATTATTGTGAATGTTAATATCTCTGGTGGATTAATCTCTTCCTCTACTACTGCAATCGCATGCGAACGTTGGAATCAGTCAACTATGAACATAACCGGTGGCGAAATAAAAGCTAGTAGCGATAGCAATAGTGTAACTACCATAAGTGGATGTTCGTCGGTTATTGTTGATGGCGGTAAACTAACTGCTGAAACATCAGGCAGCGGAGAATACTCAGCTACCGCATTATCTGGCGGTTCAGATTATGGTGTTTTGTATTTGCGAAGCGGCGAAGTGACGGTTACAAATAATAGCAAGGCTGACGGCGCCGGTGAATCATACGGATTAAATGGGAATCATATCGAACAATCAGGCGGAACCCTCACTGTTGAAAGTTCAACAAAAGGCCAAACAGCCGGAGCCAACGCCGCGAGATACAATACAATTTCTGGCGGCAATATAACAGTCTCAAATACATCATCTGGCTCCGCATATGGAATTAAAGGTAGCGGGATTTACTGTAGCCAAATCGGTATGTCGAATGGTAATATTACAGCCTCTAGCACTTCCGGTTCGTCATATGGAATTCATATAAACGCCAGCACTTCCACATCCTACAACTGTACCAACTCCTCCTATGTTGTCAGTGGCGGAACCGTCAGTGGTGGAACTGAAGGCATCTATATAAATACAAATCTCACAATCGGTTCAAATGACGCTACGGTTAGCACAACAAACCCAGAAATAATTGGCGGAACCTATGGCGCACAGAGTCCAACCATTCGTTTTTATGACGGTATCATCCGCGGCGGATCGCATTCATTCGACGACATGGCACACGTTAAAGCCAAACCAGACGGCACTATCATTAAAACTGAAGCTAACGCAGATTATGCCGAGAATAGTTGGCTCATTGAAGACGACCCATACCTTGAAGTAAACGGCGTCCGATATAATTCTCTCACCAAAGCATACAATGCGGCCGCGTCTGGCGACACTATCTATGTTATCGACGACGTTACAAAAGACACTGCTCTTCCAGAAAACCCAAGCGGTAAAACTATCACTCTAGATCTCAATGGTCATTCCCTTACCTACACGAATAGCCTCACAAACAGGGGTACTATGAATATAGCCGACAGCACTACAAACCATGATGGATCGTTGAACTTTACGTCTGGTTCCATTGTAAACTACGGCACCCTCAATATTCAGTCCGGCAACGTAAAAGGCATCGGAACAAGCGCAATTACTGGCCGTCATAAATCCACTATTAATGTAACCGGAGGTCACGTCAGTTCAAATACGACAGCTATCACCGCATATAGGCTCAGCAACTATGACGACAATATTATTGTGAATGTTAATATCTCTGGTGGATTAATCTCTTCCTCTACTACTGCAATCGCATGCGAACGTTGGAATCAGTCAACTATGAACATAACCGGTGGCGAAATAAAAGCTAGTAGCGATAGCAATAGTGTAACTACCATAAGTGGATGTTCGTCGGTTATTGTTGATGGCGGTAAACTAACTGCTGAAACATCAGGCAGCGGAGAATACTCAGCTACCGCATTATCTGGCGGTTCAGATTATGGCAGACTAGTCATCAGTAACGGTAATGTGGTAGCCACGAACGACAGCGACCCAAATAGTGCCGGAAGTACGTACGGCATTTACGGGTCTAGTTTTTCCCAATCCGGCGGCACACTAACCGTAGAAAGTTCAACAAAAGGAGTAACAGCCGGTGCTCATGTTTGGAGAGGCACAACTACGATATCCGACGGAAGCTTATCTGTTTCTAATACATCATCAGGTACAGCATTCGGTTTCAGAAGTGCTGATGGTGATATATATTGCATGAACTTCAATATTACTGCCGGAAATATCTCGTCTACGAGCAATAGCGGGACAGCATACGGTATTTACATAAATGACTCTATCTCTAGCAGCTATAACTGCAGCGGAACAACCAGCTATATTACCAACGGAACAGTACAAGGTACAACTTACGGGATTGTAGTAAATAACCGAATCGTTATTGGGTCCGACGATGGTTCCGTTAGCACTAATGTTCCGGATATTTACGGGGGTACATACGGCATACAAGCGGCTGGTATCAATTTCTACGATGGTGCAATTTACGGCGGGACCCGCTCATTCGAAAACGAACGAAGTATCAAATATATCGCAGAAGGATTCTCTATTAACGCTAGTCGAGAAACGATAGATGATATATCATACGAAAAACGCTGGCTAGGTGCAGGAAGCGGTATTGTTAAGATTAATCGTACCAATGTTGGTTATCCTTCCCTTCAAGATGCCGTAGCAACGGCTGAAGCAGGAGACACTATTACTCTTCTCCAAGACATTAATATCTTCAACTACCCTACTATTCCAGCCGGAAAAGATATCACAATCGAACT
>CAMZIL010000036.1 GCA_947307225.1 uncultured Candidatus Saccharibacteria bacterium | reverse complement strand
CGACCGTGATGGTGCAGGCGGAGGGGGAATATAAAAAGATCTCTGGCGTGCGAACGGTCGAGATCTCGAAAGTACAAAAGCCATTGCTAGTAGTAACGAAATAAAAAATCTCCGTTTCGTACGGAGATTTTTTGATGCCTAGTTTGCTAGCGCATGAACTCGAGGATGAAGTAGGTGTGGCCCTCGTCATCTGTATGAGTCTCTGGCTGGTAGAGGTATTCAACGTTGGTGAGGGTTGCCTTAGTCTGATGGTCCGCCTGGACGGCTGGCCCAATTTCGCTGCTCTGGGTGATCTTACCGTCGAAGAAGTTGAAGTTGCCCGATTCGAGAGTGATACCAATGCCGTAAGTGCCGCCGATTGCTTTGATGTGTGGTGAGGTTATAGAGACGTTAGCGTTGGCGGTGCCGTAGTTCGCAGAATCGATTGCTTCTGCTTCGCCGAGGGTAATAGTACCATTCTTGGTCCAGAGGCCGAAGGCGTTTCTACCTGCGTTGAGTGTGATTGTGCCGTCAGAAATATTTACTGTGCCAGCAGCTGCATAGACGCCGTAGGCATCGTTTGTAGCATTGACTGTGAGATTACCGGACTCGTAATTAATAGTGCCAGCTTCACTATAGATACCGTAGGCGTTTGTGCGGCTGAGGCTGAAGTTCATGTTCTGATAGTTTACGGTGCCGGTATTATATATACCGTAGACGTTGCCGCTACTTTGATTTGCGTAGTGAGGGTTGCTGTAAGTTTGATTGATAGTAGAGCCATCAAGCGTGAGCGTGCCAGTGTTATTGATAATGCGACTAGCGGCGTAATAGGCATCATAGGTCAACGTATGGTTGATAGTAGTGTTATTCTTTATGGTCATAGTGCCACGGTTATCGACGGCGACGGCCCAGTCGCTATATGGCGAGCCATAGCTGCTCTGTGCCAATGTCAACTCTCTATTGTCGACGGTAGTTGTACCGGCGTTATATAGGACTGGACGGCTATTGGTCACGTGTTCTGTGCGGGTGATTGTGCCGTTAGCAAAGTTAAACTTACCATTTTCGATGCGAGTGAAGCCGTTGATTGTAGTGCCAGTCACAGCTATATCGCTATTTTCGCCAGTTTGGAGATAGGCAGGTTTGTTGTAGTAGGCGTCATACCAATCGTCATTACCCTTGAAAATAGTAGAGAGCGTACTGTTGTTGACGTTGCCGGTACTATTTTCATTATAAATAGCGAAGACGTTACTGCTGTTGTTGTAGGTATAGACGCGGAGGTCGGAGCCTACAATATTAATGCCGCCGCCTTGTGTGTAAACCGCGCGATACGTAGCATCGATTGAGGCGTTGTTAAGGTTGAGCGCGCCATGGTTTTCGATGGCGGTTTCAGAATAACTGGTTTCGCCTATCTTGAGGTTATTGAGAGATACGGTGCCGTTCGCTTTGTTATAAACAGCATAGCGGGCCTTGATATTGATGCCATTAATAGTGAGGCTGGCATTCGCTTCATTGGTTATGAACCAGTTAGCTTCGCGGTAGTCGAGGAGTTTTGGTGTGCCGGTACTATCGTAAATTGTGACATTACCCTTGTTGGTGATTTGATTGCCAGTTATTACCTCGTAGCCATTAAGATCGACGGTAATGGTTTTGTCGGCAGGGAAGACGAGAGAATAGAAGAGATAGTTGTCTGCAACAAGGTCGATTTCGTCTCCGTCTTCGGCGGCGTTAGCGGCGGCCTGGAGGGTTGGATATTCTGCATCGCCAATCTTAGCGAGCACTTCTTCATTGGCGAGGTAACGAACCTGATATTCTTTATCGTCAATTGTCTCGGTTCGGCCGTGGATATAAGTGTTGTCGGCGATCTTTTTGATGTTGCGGTCGTAGTAAGCAGCTGTTCCACCCTTCAAGATACCATCATAGAAGTAGACGTTACCGCCGTTGATACCATACACGCCGCCCTTAATTTCTGGGGTAGCAGGGTAGACGTGGCCTTCGTCATCCGTATTGATACCGTTGTAGAGTGGATCCTCATTCTTGCCAAGAGTAATGTTCGAGGTGACGCTATTGAGCGCACCATGGATACCGTAAGAACTACCATAAACCGTACCGCCGGTGATGTTGATAATCTTTGAGTTGAGGCCAACGCCCATCTTGTCTGATGCGTCAGTCGTTGCGGAGACGGAACCGCCGGTCATGGTGATGTAGTTTTCGTAGCTAGTGTCGGTTTCGTAAACACCGAAGGCGTTGTTGGCTTTACTGTGTGCCGTAATGCTACCACCAGAAATATTGGCGGTAGTGTAGTAGTAGTTATTGTATATACCAATAGCAGCACCAGTGTTAGCTTCTGCCTTGATAGTACCTTTCTTGAGATAGACAGTAGCGCGATCCTTATTGACGCTGCGTGCCTGACCAGAGCCAGTGTTGGTTGCTTCGATTAATACATCGTCGCCATCGATAGTGGCGTTAGCGCCATAAACATGAACGCCGTAGGTATAGTTAGCATTTGAGCCAGTGACCTTAATATGTCCGCCCGTGATATTTGTAGTACTTTCAGTGTAGATGCCGTAAACATTCTGCCAGTTAGTAGCTGCGGAAGTGACCTCAATCTCGCCGCTGGTCATATTGATGGAGCCGCCGTTAGTATATTTGTATATACCGTAAGCTTGTGCGTTACCAGTCTGTTTTACTTGAATCTTACCGCCATTAATATTGATGGTGCCGCCCTGATTCCAATCCGTAAAGACAGCATAGGTGTCGCCGTTGCGCTCGGTTGCAACGAGACCGCTGTTTATGGTGAAGGTGCCGCCATAGTTACAAACTGCGCTGACTACGCCTTTAATGGTGGCATTGCTCATGGTGAAGGTCTTGCCGGAGTTATTAAGGACAACGCACTGGTTGCCAGAGATAGTACCAGCTTCGATGGTGAGCGTACCATTGTTATTAATAACGCGGTCGACTGCCCAGCTAGTATTAGTGATGGCGCCGGTCTTAGTACTGGACGAGTCCGTAATGACCATAGTGCCGTCATTCTTGAGTGGCTGAGTGTAGTTTAGGAGATGGCCGTTAAGGTCGAGAGTAATATTCTTAGTGTTTGATGGAAGAACGGCCGGAGTGGAAGCATCGCGAATGACCGTGATAGTTTCGCCGTCTTGGACCTTGTTATATGCGCCGGTGAGGGAATTGTATGTGCTACCGTCTGGGAGCTGGAGATAATCCTCGTCATACTCTAGCCAACAATCTTGTTCGACCGGGCTGGTGAGATCGGTGACGACACGGGAAGTACCATCCGGGATAGCCTTAACGATATTTGGGTTGTTTATGTAGGTCGTTCCACCCTTCAAGATACCATCATAGAAGTAGACGTTACCGCCGTTGATACCAT
>CAMZIL010000035.1 GCA_947307225.1 uncultured Candidatus Saccharibacteria bacterium | reverse complement strand
TCACCGCTCGACTTCGTGAGCAATCGCGAAGCTAGATAGATGACTACAGGCTGCGCTCCGGCGTAGTTACAGAACCCGGCTTACTAGAGCGAGCTCCTAGTAGATATCAGAGAATCCGCCGAAGAGGCGGATTTTTTGAAGATATATTGATAATGGGCTAAGACTTTTTGTTTGTTTTGGCCTTTTTAGTGGCGCGGGCTTTGCGGAAGTTAGGAATGATGAAGAAGATTAGCGTCATGAGGGCCGAGAAGAGAACCGGCTCAAGAAGGTGGTCCTTAACGGAGTAGGCGAAGGCGGAATGCGTGAAGATGAGGCAGGAGAGAAAATCGAGAAGTGGCCAGAGAATGAGGCTGAGGACTAGGATGGTCACGAAAAAGATGAGAGTTTGGATTTTTGGATTGTCGATTGCTTTACTCATAGTCTAATTATACTAGTTTTGGGCGCAGGAAGATTGACCGTCGCGCATCCAGAAGAGCTGGGTAGTGTAGAGGTTTGGCGTGACGGAAGTATCGAGCTCAGTGCAGATTTCATAGAGATGTTCGGTGATGGTTGGTTCTTCGCCGAAGGCGGCGGTTGAACCGGCGATTTTTCCATCGTAATATTCGACGCGACCGCCGGAGGCATTTTTAATGCCGATTCCAGCCCTTGCGCCTACTGCTGTTATGCCTGGGTTACTCTGAGATACGTCGGCAGTATCTTTTCCGTAGTTTGCCGAAGTGGTCGGTTCTGGAGAGCCGATAATTATCGTGCCTGTGTTCGTATAGATTCCATATGCGTTACCATATGTTGTTCCGGCAGCTGTAGATAAAATATTGCCAGATAGCATGGAGACATTTCCGGTTGGGCTATAAATAGCGTAGATAGAATAATGATAGACCGATGTGTTTCTGCCGTCCGCGGTAATATTTGTATCCGATATGTTGGCTTCGCCGCCGTCATTATAGATGGCGATCATGTTTTGGTGCGCACTTTCTCCGGGCGAATTTAGCAGATGTGTCACCGATGAGCTGTTTGACGAATTAAGAGTGCCTTTATTATAGATTGCTCTAATATATGTAGTATCGTATGTGCTTTTGAATTTTGTATTTATGAGTGTTATTGAAGTATTGTCCAACGTCAAGGTTCCGTTATTCGTGACAAAATTTGAAGATTCACTGGTTTTTTCGGCTGAGCTTTGCGACAGTACTAGGGTGGAATTTGTCTCGTTATAGATAGCGGTGCCGGAGATGGTCGAATGTGATAATTGGGCTTCGCCGCCACCGTCACCATAGTATGAGTATGTGCCGCCAGATAGGCTGACATTGGCCGCCGTAAGCGTTCCGGTGTTGTTTATGGCGGTATTGGATGCATGTATGGTCGAAGAGTCTAAGTCTAAGACGCCTTTATTATCGATATCGTATGCGCCATTCAGGTCTATATTTTTAAGAGAGAGTGTTGCGCTGTTGTTGTTGGTTATAATGTATTTTGATGCATATTGTTCGAGCAGGGTATGATTAGCGCTTGAGCCCACTATAGCTAGTTTGCCGTTATTGGTTATTGAGCCACCGAGGTAAATTTTATGCCCATTTGTTTGGATGGTGAAGTCTTTTTCTGCAGATATAGATTGAGCCGGTAAAAAGGTATCGTCAATCAGTTCGATTGTTTCGCCAGCTTGCACATCTACGATTGCGTCTGCCAGTGCTGTATAGTATGTCGAGCCGATCATAGCTGCATTATGCGCGGCCGTTAAATAAACTGTGTTATAGTCGGTTTCATTAATAGTCTGCTGCTCGAAGTGAAGAGAAGAATTATCAGCAATATCTGAAACTATACCTGTCTGATAAGCCTTAGTTCCGCCTCTAAGAACACCATCATAGAAGTTGAAGTAACCATTGTATAGAGCATAGCTTCCGCCAATTATTTCGGGACTATCTGTGGATATTTCTGAATCGTTTTCGCCGATAGTTACTCTACCATAGTTTTCGTGGCCATAGACGCCATAAGTGTCTCCCTTGATGCTCCCGCCAGTAATAGTTGCGACGCTTGCCATATATGCGCCATAGGCGGCGCTGTTTGATGCGTGAGCTTCGATATTGCCGCCAGAGATAGTGGCGGTGTTATCTAAACCAGTTGCTGAATATACGCCATAACTTGGGTAGTTGGTATAAGTAGAGGTAGAAGTAGCTATTATTTCTCCTCCACTGATAACCGTGTCTACGTAACAGCGTCCGCAGCTAGAGCTATCCGCACCTTGCGCATAAACACCGTAGGTTGTGCCAGAACCGGTTACATTTATGGTTCCGCCGTTAACCGTTTTTGTGCCGCCATAGTTATAGTTGGAAGTATAATTTCCGATGCCCGCCGCTATGCCACCGTTAGTATTTGTCACGGTGATTGTTCCACCATTAACGGTGATTGATTGTCTCGCTGATGACCCTATGCCGTAGACGGGCATGGCGTCCGTGCCGGTAGCTGATACTGTAATGCTGCTGCCGGATTCCATAACGGCGGAGCCCTTAATGCCGAATGTAGCGGAATCGTAGCCCGTATTTGAGCCGCTACTATAGACTTCAATATTCCCAGACATAAGATTTGTTGTTCCGGACGTAGCAAATGTTGGGCCATTTATGCCGTGGACTTCGATTGTTGGTTCTTGAGCGCTCGGAGCGTTAATGGTGATACGGCTTCCGGCTATGCCGCCAGTCGTATAAGAAGAACGGCCTTCGTTGCGGGTAATGAATATTCTGCCGCCAGTCATGTCCACGGTTACATAGCTAGCGTTGGTTCCATAGATACCATATGTATGTTTGTCGGCGCCAGGGTTGTTGTTCTTTATTAATCCGCCATTAATATTTATTTCTACGGTATTGGCGTGACCATTGGTAGATCCGCTACTACCTGCGGCATAGATGCCATATATGGTACCATTGAGCGTACCGCCATCGATGGTTACAGAGGATGCCTTATTGCTGTAAATGACGCCATATGAGCTAGAGAGATAACCGGATTCGATAGTAAGCGTGCCGTTATTAGTAATTAGATATCCTGCAGTGTTGGCGCAATTGAGTCTGCCGCTCTTGTCTGGGGCACTATCTGTAATGGTCATAGTTCCGTTGTTGACGATAGGCTGGGTGTAGGTTAGCTCATGCCCATTAAGGTCAAAGGTGATATTTTTGCCTGTTGGCCCATCTGGGAGTATTGACTCTACGGTAACATCTTCAATGACCTTAATTGTGCCGCTATCTCCTGTAATTGCATCGTAAGCTTTTTGTAGGGAATTATATCCGACACCGGCTACTTCTAGGTAATTTGCGGCATTCGTTAGCCAGCAGTTTTCGTCGTAGTCTTCGGATGGTTCTATATGATAGGACGTTGCGTCCGGGGTGGCCCTAATGGTCCCATTTTGATAAGCCTTAGTTCCGCCTCTAAGAACACCATCATAGAAGTTGAAGTAACCAT
>CAMZIL010000034.1 GCA_947307225.1 uncultured Candidatus Saccharibacteria bacterium | reverse complement strand
GAATAAAGGTCTCGCCGTCGTCTGGAGTATAAGTCCAGGGAGTTTGACGGTATGCAAGAGGAATCTTTTTGTTTCGATTCGTCATTTGGCCTTTAATTCCTACTCCGAACTCCACGAAAGCCGCATATTCTTTGGTCGTAGACACTTTTCCGACCACCGAGTCTTTGACGACTTGCGTATCCGGGTGAATGGATTGTCTGAGTTCGCCGCCGGCTCGGTATTTGTTGGTAGGGCAAAGCATTTTGACTCGGCCCTCAACCATAATCGTCGCTCTATTTACTCCGCGTTCTACGTCAGGCAATATTTCCGACTTCATTCGGCCTAGTTTCGTGGCAAATTTCTTTAAGCCTACGACTTTTATTGACATTCTTTGCCTGTAATCGTTAGATGGGAGTCGCTCGGCAGAAGATTATTGACCTTATATTTCTTGCCGAGGTAAGTGACGCGGTCTCCAAGCGCTATTTCGGTTTCGTTATCGCAGGTAATTATGATATCTGCATCAACTGACAAACCTATTTCACTTTGGAGTTCAGCATTGACGGAGAATCTAACGTTTCCGAGAAATGTACCTTTCGCGACTTCATCATTTCTGATTACGCCGCCATCAGGTTCAATCGTTTCTTGCTTCGTTAGAATCGTAATTTCTTTGTCGTAAAAGCGACTAGCAATCTCGTCTTTGAACCTATTAGGAAGCAACATTGACTCTCCTGTAAGGTGCGAGTAGCTTCGAAAAGCCACTAAATAATTCAGAGTCATCTGTTGATACCAGATAACTTTTGACTTTATCCGAGTAGGAAATCGTCTGTCCATTATCTGATACGCTACTAATATTATGTTCAAGTTCGCCGTCTTTGCTTTCTAGGCTCTCCGTAAAGACTCCAGATACAATTCGTGCCACGATGCGCTCTAGTTTAGTGTCTAGCACTTCGTCGTTTAAATAGACGAGCACGCGATCTTTAACTTCGAGCGTAACAAAATCTAGCAGATCGCCATCTTCGATTTTGTCGTTAAGGAGCTTGGCATATTCCTTGATTCTGGTTTCTTGCGAAGAGTCGGTCATTATTTCTTCTCCGGAGTTTTTGGAGCGCTCTCGGCCTTGTCGAGAGGAATGTAAGCATCTGGGTACTTCTCGTACTGTTTGATTACATCCTCGCGATTACACACGAGAGTGAGTCCGGTGCTGACTTGTTTGAATCTCTTGCTCATATTAAGCCTCCGCGATATCTGCGTAGCGGATTAGATCCGGCATGACAGCTTTGGTGCCACGAGAGTAGAACAGGCTACAATCGTAGTTATTGGAGAGCTGGATTTTCTCCGGCTCGTAGTCGTCGATGGTGACCGGCTGACCAACCGCGCCATGAATAGCACAGATGATGTCTTTGGTCTGGCGGTGGTTAGAATAAATCTTCACGCCATGGAAGACATCTTCTTTGAGGCCACTAATTGGATTTGGCACAGAGTCAATATAATTGAGCAATTTGCCATAGATTGCCGGTTTGACGGAGATTTCGATCATCTCGCGATCAACGCCATCTACCCAGTCGTTTTGAGTAGTCTCGATAGATTGAATAATGCTTTCGAGATTATCTACGAGTGGAGTTGCGGTTGTAAGGCCGGTAATCTCGGTGCCATCGGTAACCATCTGCGCAAAGAAGCGAGTATCAAGGTCTGCGATCATGCGAAGCGCTTGGTTTTTCTTGCGCTTATCCATGATGGATGCAATACCGTAGAGCTTGACGTCTTTCTTGGCGATTTCTTCAACGATTTCTTTATCTTCGTTGATATTAATGGTGACCTTACCGGTGTTTAGAATCTTCTTGCCAGCTCCGGCCGCACGAGCAGTACCGTAGTCATCTACCTGTGCGTTCTTGAAGCGGTCAATCTCGACGCTACCAGTCGTAGGATCGCCAGAATATTCGGTATTCTTCATCTTTTCCGAGACGGCACCTTTTTGGATAGCCTCAATGACGAATCCCTGAATCTCGGCGAGCTTATCGGCGGTATTTGCATCGATATTAATGCTTAAAGCATCAGTTCTTGCCATAGTTTATTCCTTTAGAATGACCGTAAACCTGCTTGAGACTTTTTAATCTCGGTTTTCGGTTTTGTACCCTCGCCGTAATCTTCGGGGGAAGTACCAGCTAGTTTGGCTTTAACTCCAGCTTCTACGGCCTTGTTGAAAGCTTTTTCTAGCTTATCGATATTGGCATTGGTTTTATCCTCATCAATATCAATAACGAAGTCTACGAGGTCTGTGTCGATATTTCTATCAGACAGTGCATCTTTAGCATCGGCTCTGCGTTCTCGGAGGGTAATTGTACGCTCACGATCTTCGAGTTCCTTTTGCTGTTTGGCCTTGAATTCCTTTTCGCGTTCAGCCTCAGAGAGTTTACTCTGACGCTCAGCCTCAGCTAAAGCTTTCGAGACTTCATCTTTAAGTTTTTTCTCGGCCTTAGTATTGGCTTCGGCAAGACGTTTGCTCACGATATCGTTAACTTGTTCTTGCGTAAACGTAGTAGGCTTTTCTTCTTGGCCATTATCCCCGGAATCGTTTTCCGGTGTAGGATTATTTTCTTTATCCATAAAATCCTCTGTTTTACGCCCATCGGCTAGTGATTAGCTACAAAAAACGGCAAGGATGTCCTTGTCGCAATTAACTAATGTATATTTCGATTATACCATAAACAATTTGTAAATAAAAGGATTCTAAGCTAAAATGGTCTTAGTGCTACTATTTGGGAGGTAGCCGGTCGGTTTCTTTTAAAATTTTTGTTTTCCGCCCGGTTTCAAATAGAAGAGCACTTTGAGAGACGCTATTGGCTAGGCGTCTCTCTTTGTTAATCCCAAAGCATATCTTGAAATACCTTATAATGCTCGCCACATTTTGGGCATTTTTCTTTATTTAATTGTTCTTCATCGACTCGTATCATCTCATGCTTGCAAATTGGGCATACATGCGTTGTCTTTTTTATTAGCGAGAAATTATGATCGAAATCCATATATGGCGCCCAATACGGAACCTCTCCCCAACCCTCTACGGTTTTTATGCCATAATCAAGTTTTGCTACTTTTGATACGTCCTTAGGTGCATAATAATCCATCGGTTCAGTTTGTATAAGGTTTCCACAGTGCTTGCAAAGGTATAATGATGATTCTATATCGACAACGGCGTATTTGATGGTGTCCATAATGTTTTTACCTTCATCGCCATACTTGCCGGCTTTTATTTTGTCGACGGTCTTTTTGTATGTGTCTGGAAAGAGCATGCCAATACCGAGCATATATGACTTACTTCGGCATTTGCAGCTTACATTTATTCCTACTCCCATAGTATCTCCTATTACTTTAGTTTATGTGCAATTATACTCATTGCGTCATCTTTTGAATTTACGCCAGTCCAGGTCTCTCCGTTTGGGCCATGCATCACGCCGCCGGAGAAGTTATAATTGTTACCCTCCATAACTTCTGATTGTTGCCGTCTTGACGATTATGTATCTTT
>CAMZIL010000033.1 GCA_947307225.1 uncultured Candidatus Saccharibacteria bacterium | reverse complement strand
TTGCGGGAGAACCACTTGCTGCTCCAGTTTTTGTTAACCTGGAGACGATAGCTAACTGGGTTAACTTTCTGACCCATTACTTGTTCTCCTTCTTATCTTCTGCCTTAGGGGCAGCTTTCTTAGCTTTCTCATCGCCTACGACCTCGACGAAGATATTGGACGAAATCTTTTCGTATGGAAGTGCGCGACCGCGGCTAGCAGGAACATAACGGCGCATGCGGGTACCAGCGGTGACGGAGATGCGAGAAATCGCAATCGTCTTGGTATCGATACTGTTATTGTTCATAAGGTTCGCGGTTGCGGACTGAATAGCTTTCATAACAGGCTTTGCTGCGCGACGTGGGGTGTTTTCGAGGATAACAATCGCATCGGAAACGTAACGATCGCGAACAAGGCTAGCGACGATGCTGACCTTGCGTGGCTGGCTATCGATGCCTTTAATATATGCGTGTGCAGTTTTCTGGGCCATAGATTATGCTCCCTTCTTTGCTGCAGCTTCAGCGGCTTTTTTGCCGCCATGGCGCTTAAATTTACGAGTTGGTGCAAATTCACCGAGCTTGTGACCAACCATGTTCTCAGTTACGAAGACTGGAACGTGGACGCGGCCGTTATGGACGGCGATAGTGCGGCCAACCATCTCTGGGCTGATGGTAGAACAGCGAGCCCAGGTCTTGATAATAGTGCGGTCTTCTGCGGAAAGAGCTTCAACTTTCTTCTGAAGCTTGTAGTCCACAAAGAGGCCCTTCTTAAGAGATCTAGACATAGACTATTTCCTCTTTCCTTCATGACGACTGCGAACAATCATCTTGTTAGTTTTCTTATTGTGACGAGTGCGATAACCCAAGGTGAGCTGACCCCATGGAGTGCGTGGAGCCTTACCAGAACCGTGACGACCGCCGTCACCACCACCGTGAGGGTGATCACATGCGTTCATAACGACACCACGTACGGTTGGGCGGATGCCCTTGCGGCGTTTGCGGCCAGCGGAACCGATCTTGATGTTCTGGTGCTGGACGTTGCCAACGACACCAATGTTTGCGCTACAAGCAACTAGAACTTTGCGTACTTCGCCGGATGGCATACGGAGGGTGGCATAGCCGTTCTCTTTTGCCATGAGCTGTGCGCTTGCACCTGCTGCGCGGACCATCTGTGCGCCCTTGCCAGGTACGAGTTCGATTGCGTAAACCTGAGTACCAACTGGGATTTGCTCGAGAGTCATACGGTTTGAAGTCTCAATTGGAGCTTCGTTGCCGGTCTGAATTTCTGCACCCTTCTGCATGTTGGTATCAGCGAGGATGTAATAATATACACCATTCTGATCCTTGACGCGTGCGATACGTGCACTGCGGTTTGGATCGTACTCAATCTCCTCAATGCGGAGAGTGAGACCTGCAGGTAGGTTGTGGGTCAAGATGCGATAATGGCGCTTGACGCCGCCGCCGCGATGGCGAACGGTGATGCGGCCAGAGTTATTCTTGCCAGCCTGCTGCTTTTTGCTCTTTACGAGGCTTTTGAGTGGCTTACGAGTAGTAATCTCATCAAAGTCCTGCGTAGTTTTCTGACGCTGAGCCGGCGTGGTTGGACGGTAAGCTTTAATAGCCATTACTTGTCTCCTTTCTTGTCGGCTTTCTTATCTGCCTTTTTGTCAGCAGCTTTTTCAGCTTTCTTTTCAGTCTTTTCTTCTTCAACTGGTTCTTCGTCAAAGACCTTGATCTTGTCGCCTTCTTTCAAAGTGACATAAGCGATGCGCTTGTCTTGGCGATAGGTAGTACCAGGATATGCATGTTTGCCGCGGCTGAACTTGGTTGCTTTGCCTTTGCGGATAACGATGCGGACGCCTAGAACAGTAACATTGTACTGATCAGCGACTTGCTGTGCGATAGCCTGCTTGCTGGCGTCAGCTGGGACGACGAACATGTAGGTGCGCTTAGTCTGCTCGTGGTAGGCTTTTTCAGTAGCGATAGGACGAACTAACATTACTTTGCCTCCTTTCCGAGTAGCCAGTTTTCGATAACTGGAAGAGATTTCTCAGTGATGACGACTTTGTCGGCATTGAGAATATCAAATACGTTTAGATAGGTTGGACGGACGACCTTGAGGTTTGCGACGTTGTTGGTTGCGCGGATTACGAGTTCGTCTTTTTCGCTAACTACGAGCAAGATATTCTGCTTTGCATCGAGTTTGTTCTTTTCGAACATAGCGATAGTTTCCTTAACTTTACCCTGTGGGCAAGCGAAGGTGTCGATTACGACAATGTTTTTGTCAGCATTCTGCATAGAGAGTGCCTGGCGAACAGCCTGGAGCTTTGCGCTCTTGCTGATCTTTTTGGTGAAATTCTCTTCACCGGTGCGACCGAAGGCTACACCACCATGGCGCCAGATAGGGTTGCGGGTGCTACCAAAGCGAGCACGGCCGGTACCTTTCTGCTTCCAAGGCTTTTTGCCACCACCGCGAACTTCGCCACGCTTCAAAGTCTTAGCGTGAGAGCTGCGGCTGTTTGCTAGGTAAACATCGTAAGCGAGTTTAACTAGTTCGTGATTGTCGACGGAAAGACCGAAGACGTCTTTGTTTAACTTAGCGTCTGCCATATTAGTCCTTTCCCTCCACCATTACGAGACCTTTGTTTGGACCAGGGACTGCTCCCTTGAGGCCAATAAGGTTGTGATCGGAGTCGATATACGAGACAACGAGGTTTTTGACGGTAACTTGGTCATGACCCATGCGGCCAGCCATTTTCTTACCCTTGAAAACCTTTTGTGGATACATGGAACCGATGGAACCGACTTTGCGGATATCTCCCTTGAAACCGTGCGTGTTGCGGGATTCTTGGAAGTTATGGCGCTTAACCGTACCAGCGAAACCTTTGCCCTTGCTCGTACCGGTGACCTGAACCTTGTCGCCGAGGCTAAACTCTGCGACGGTCAATTCGCTACCGAGGGTAACCTCTGCAGGAATTTCGTCAACGCGGAACTCACGAATGTATTTAGGGTTGATATCTTTTCCGGATTTTTTAACGTGTCCGGACACGGCCTTGCTCAGATTCTTACCCTGACCATATGCCACCTGAACAGCGCTATATCCGTCTTTTTCGACAGATTTAGTCTGAGTCACTGTGCATGGGCCGGCTTGAAGGATAGTTACAGGGGTAACTACGCCATCGTCGCCGATGATCTGGGTCATACCAATCTTGGTGCCGAGGATGATTTTCATCTGTGGGCGTCCTTTCCCATTAAAATCATTTGGCTTATGAGTGGTATCCCTTTTCTGCGCGATCTGGGACCTTACCTCTTGCGCCAAAGTGACGTTATTTTGATAATATACCTCGGTATTGTATCACAAACATAGGGGTTATGTCAACAATTTTCTCTGTTTTGACTACAATTTTGCCACAAAAAGCCGCCTCTGTTACAAGGCGGCTCCAAATGTTATATTACATTTTGATTTCAGCATCAACGCCTGCTGGGAGCGAAAGATTCTGGAGTGCATCAATCGTCTTTGGAGTTGCGTTGATAACGTCGATAAGACGTTTGTGGACCTTCATTTCGAAAGCTTCACCACCGGTCTTGTAGACGTGTGGGCTCT
>CAMZIL010000032.1 GCA_947307225.1 uncultured Candidatus Saccharibacteria bacterium | reverse complement strand
CCTATCATATGCTTATTACTCCCATATTATTCATGAACGATTTTTCGTTTATTCCGTTGACGATTCTATCCAGGATCGTGTCTTCGCCGATTTTGACGGTTAGTGAGATTGGTTCGTCGTCATCATCTTTTTCTTGCATCTCGCGGCGCATATTATCGCGTTTTAAGCGTGTCTCAATATCGTTACTAATATCTGCGCCTACTTCTAGATTCGGTGCAATATCGGCCATCTGATAGTTCGAGAAGACATTATCTACGGCTCCAGTGAGCTTATTGGCCATATAGACGACTTCTGTTTCGGCTTCTTTTATCGAGTCGGCAATTCCGGTTGCAATACCAGCCACGAAGAATCCACCAGATTTCTTCATTACTCGGCTTGGTGACTTGATCTGGAGTGTTGAGTTGAAAGCGTTCTTGGCACAGATTGCGCTATTCTTGGCCGCATTTGATACCATCCATGAGTTTTGGTTGATGCCAGTCGCAAGACCAGAATCAAAGCTTTTGCCACTTTGCTCAAACTGCGGTTCTACGGCATTTGTGAGTTTAACTGCTTCTTGAATTGTAGCCGAGCTTGAGTTCCAGTATTGTTTATAGGCTTCATCAGCCTTTGCTAACTGGTCTCCAATAAAGAATGCCATATTTTCAGATTCTTCCATTGTAAACTTCGCCATGTTTCCATGTGCGTCCTTGTATTCTACGCAAGACGTACCAAGTTCAAGGAGTTTCTGATTAATTTCTTCATATCGTCCAGCTTTGGCAAGGTCTAGCATCTCTGCTTGTTTTTCGGTCATGATCCGTTTCCACTCCATATTGCCATATTCTTCAACCTTGTCAGTGACTTGCTCTTGAGCCTCGGCTAGTTTATTCTTTGCCGCAGTTGCTCGGCCCTCAGCAGACAAGGCTTCTAGTTCAGCCTTATGCAGTTCATCGGTACTATAAGTTCCAGCTTGAAGCATTTCGTTGTATTTTTGACGTTTCTGCGTGGCCATTTCTTGCGCATTTATATAAGCCAATTCGGAGTCTACTGCGTTAAGCTCTGCATCTTCAAGTTCGTCTATAAGTTCTTTTTGTCTCTGTATTGCTTCGTTATGCCATTGCGTTGTCTGCGTAGATAGCTTGATGGTGTCCATACGGTTTCTCTCGGCAAGTTCAGCTTCCATCGTGGAGAGCTTCAAAGCTTCGTTTACTACGCTAATTCCTGTGAGAACAGCGGTTATTGCGAGACCAACAATACTAGTCGTACTAAATACTGCGTTTAAGACCGTTCCTGTTGTTGCACAGGCACTTTGTGCAGCGGTTACTATTCCGAGTCCAGCTGCGTACGCTCCGCTTGCCGTAGTGCCAGCTACCATTGCGCCAGTCATTGCGATTTGAATGCCAGTTACTATTCCGGCTACTAATTGGTAAGCTTCCCATGCCGCGACCATAATTCCTATTGTTAGGGCAATGTTCTTTATGAGTTCTACAACGGCTTGTTGTTCGGCAATCCAATTCAGCATATCGCCAACTCCTTGAAGAACTCCGATTATAATTCCGCCAGTAAATTCGGCGATCGGTCTTAGAAAATTATCAAAAAGCCAAGTGAAAGTTGGCGCACAAGCGTCGATTACGGCGCCAATTAGTTTCAAGGCTCCTGCAATTAGATGAAGGACGGTTGGTACAAGATTATTGGCTGCCCAGACTACGAGTGGCTCGAGTACGTTATCATAAAACCATTCAAGTCCGGCTCCGATACGCTCGCCGAACGGCTTTAAAGCTTCCCAGACTTCATTTATGCCTTTACTAATTTTTGCCCAGTCTATCTTTTTAAAAGTATTATTGAGCTTCTTGCCAAGTTTCTCGAATGCCTTGTAGATCTTGTCGGCCATTTCGAGAGCTTTATTTGTGACCTTATCAAAGCCACCGGAGTATAACTTATCCCAATCTATTGTTGGCAGATCTATGCTTCCGCCACCGCTTCCGCCGCTAGAACCTCCGCCGGAGGAAGTGTCTTTGTTGAGAGTATTCATCTCGTCAAAGGCGGCCAACTGTTTGGCGAGTTTCTTGACGCTTCCGCTCGAATCGTCGGCCGCGTCGCCAACGGATTCCACGCCAGCGCTTATATCAGAAAAACCATCCGCATAAGCACTTGCGTCGAATTCGATTCCAAATAATCTTGCTATTGCCTGAAATGCTCTCGTAGTCGCTATCACGATCGCGTTTAGGACAGGAAGAACGACTTGTAGGAGTGGTTGGAACATTGTACCAATCGCTACGGCTAGATCTTTTATGGATGTTTTGAGCATTCGGAATTGGTTTGCTGGACTATTGATGGTTCTTGCTAGATCGCCTTGCGCGTTCGATGTTCTTTGTAAGATAGCAAGATAAGTTGCCATTGCCTTTTGAGTAGTATTTAGCTCGTCGCCAGTTCTAGCAATCCCATTCGCGTAGGCTACTTGCTTAACTTCGCTATCGCGCACCATAATACCAAGTTCCTGAAGCGGTCTCGGCATTCCGGCCATTGCTGATTGGATCTTTTCAAAGGCTGATTCAGCAGAAATGTTATAGAACGAAGCGATATCGTTAGACAAAAGGGCAATACCTTTGCCTAGCTTTACGGCTTGATCCTGTGCTAGCCCCATTGAGGCGGTCATATTCGTCATTACGCCAGAGTATTTGCGTAGCCATGCGGCACTTACGCCGACCGAGTTTTGAACTTCGTTAGACCAGTCGCGTGTCGCGTCAGCCCATTTGCCCATTGAGACTTGGAACAAGTTCTCATCTTCAATATAATTCATCGCTCTCGTAATCGAGCTAGCGGTGGCTTTTATGATTGCACCAACAGAAATAACTTTGGCGGCTAAGCTACCAAAGCTTTTGGTCATATTCGTACTCGTATTCTTTACATTTTTATCGAGCCCAGAAATCTGACTCTGGACTTTCGCTATTTCCGAGTTGAATTTACTTGTTTGTGCGGTGATGAGAACTTGTAGCTCATCTACGGTCATTGCCATTTATTTTCGCTCCGAGCATAGTGGCAGTTTTAAGAAGTATGTCGTCCGTAATCGGCATCATCTTCTTTTCCTGCGTCTTCGTTAGGAATGGTCGGTCTGGATACTTCTTTGGCGCTCGTATCGCTAGTCCGATATACTGACCGAGTAGGTAATTTAGCGCATCGCTTGTCTCTATACGGAATTTCTCTCGCCTCGAATGAGCCTCGCAGTACTTGATAAACTCGTTCGGGGTTAAGTTCCAATAAAGTTCTAGAGAAACCCCGATATAGAGAGCGTCTATTTCGTGGCTTTGCCAGTTATCTTTGAAGCTTCGTCTATCGCTTCGGACAAGGTCGCTCTGAGTTGTCCGGTGTCGATCGCTTTTGGTAAAAAACCGGCTTCAATCAATGCGTCGATAACCTGAATTTGGAGTTCGATTTTGCCATGCTCTTTAATAGCGCCATCTACCACGTCAAATGCGGCGTCTTCGCTTAGATCTAGTTTCTTGCCGTCCTTATCGCGAAGTCCAACCATCAAGAACTGAATCAGGGTGGTTAGTTTGAACGACGCAATAATCTTTTCGAGTGAGCCGTCTAATGCTTCTTCTACGGCGGCCACGTCGCGTGCTGTAAACTTGAGGTTTAGTTTAGTAGACATAATTTATTCCTTGTTTAAGTTATTAAGGGGTAGTAGTTACTCCGGCAGGAGTATAAGTTGGCGCACCAGATACACGAATGGTTGCCTTGAAAGTGTCGAGACCATCAGTAGTCTTTTCGCCAAAGCCAAATGAACTGAAGTAGCCATTGAGCGCTAGGACGGTGCCAGATGGAGTTTGGATCTCGAAGTCGCGGTTCTGTTGGCCGTTAAAGACGTCGTAGAGTGTCGA
>CAMZIL010000031.1 GCA_947307225.1 uncultured Candidatus Saccharibacteria bacterium | reverse complement strand
TTGGCTGGGCTTTCTGGTAGAAGCGCCTCGACGGTAATATCTTTGATTACTTTAATGGTGTTGTCGGTTTCAGTGACGGCTTCATAAGCAAGAGCGAGAGAATTAAAGGTGTCGTCGCCGACTTGGAGATAATCTTCTGCTTCGATGAGCCAGCAGTTTTCGTCGTAAGATTCGGAGGATTCGATATGATAGGTTGAACCATCTGGGATAGCATTGATGACTTCGTCTTGGTAGGCGTGTTCGCCGCGGAGAACGCCGTCGTAGAAGTAGACCGCGCCTTCGTAAAGAGCATGGCTATTGCCGATAATTTCTGGCGTTTCGATATTAATGGCGTTGCTAGAGTCGCCAATGATGCTTGGTGCGGCGCTGTTGCCGTAGATGCCGTAAGTTCCGCCCTGGATCTTGCCACCGGTAATGACGTTACCGGAGCCGTTGATACCATAGGAGCTGCTAGTTTCAGAGCTTGCTGTAATGAGACCGGCGGACATTTCGACATAGGCATACTTCGATGCGCTGTAGGATGGGGCGTAAACGCCATAGGCGGCATTACCGGTTGAGGTGGCGGAAATGCTACCGCCAGAGACAATGGTGTGAGTACAGTAGCTAGAGCTGGAGCCGCTGCTACCGTAGATGCCGTAGGCGGAGCCGTTGGCGGAAGTTGCGTCAATTGTGCCGCTCTTGACGGTGAAAGTAGAGGTGGCGCTACTAGCCTGAATGCCGTAAGCGGAGTTGTTTTTGACGGTCGTAGCGGAAATGCTACCGCTATTAACGGTGGCGCCGGCTGCGTAGATGCCGGTTGCGGCGCTATTGGCGCTATTAACTGTAATGTTACTATTCGTGAGAGTTGTAGTACTACCAGTACCGTAAGCGCGGCCGTAGGCATTGATGGTGATTTCGGAATCAGTTAGAGTATTGGAGCCAGAAATGCCATAGACTGGGGTGGCGCCAGTAGTCGTAATGTTGATGGAGCTGTTGTTCGTGACAGTGGCTGGTCCGGCAATGCCATATGTACAGCGTGAGTAGGTATATTCGCAGCCGGATGAAGTAGTAGTGATGCTACTGACATTGATGTTGCTGTGATTGACCGAGAGGGAAGCGTTCGAGCTGTAGCTGTAGATACCGTAGACGGTCTTGTCGGTCGAAGTATCGTTGGTAGTAGTGAAGTTGCTATTTGTTACCGTGGCGTCTGAGTATGAATTATTATTGAAGCCATTTGAATTGCTCGTGATGGTGACAGAATCCATGTTGACGGAGGCGCGCTTAGCGCTAACGCCCTTTGAGTAAACGACAGTAGATGGTGAGCGAAGAGTGCTGTTAGTGATTGTGAGCGCGCTAGTATTGTTGATGGCGTATTGTTGCGCATCAATTGTAGTGCCATCGACAGTGAGCGTGCCATTGTTGATGATGGCTGGGAGGCTAGCGTTGGTGTTCTTGAAGATGCCAGCCTTGCCTGGATCGTCATCCGTGATGGTCATGGTGGTGTCTTCGCTGACGGTAAGGGTTTGCGTATAGGTTAGTTCATGGCCGTTGAGATCGAAAATGATAGTTTTGGCTGGACTTTCTGGTAGGTGAGCTTCGATGCGAGCGTCCTTGATAACCTTGATAGTGTTGTTGGTCTCGGTGACGGCCGCGTAGGCGAGGGCGAGCGAGTTGAATGTGTCGTCGCCAACCTGGAGATAGTCGTCTGCGGTGACGAGCCAACAGTTTTCATCGTAAGCTTCGGAAGATTCCGAATGATATGAAGCGCCGTCCGGGATAGCCTTAATAATGCCATCTTGGTAGGCGTGCTCGCCGCGAAGAACACCATCGTAGAAGTAGACCGCGCCTTCGTAGAGGGCATGGTTGGAGCCGATAATTTCTGGGCTTTCAATATCGATAGCATCGGAATCGTTGCCAATGATGCTCGGTGCGGCGCTGTTACCGTAGATGCCATAGGTGCCGCCCTGGATTTTGCCGCCGGTGATGATATTGCCAGAGCCATTGATGCCGTAGGAGCTGCTAGTGTCGGAGCTTGCAGTGATTGTGCCAGCGGATAGTTCGACATATGAATACTTTGATGCGCTGTATGATGGTGCATAGACGCCGTAAGCGGCATTACCGGTTGAAGCGGCGGATATATTGCCGTCGGTCATGATTACGTGAGTGCAGCTGCCTGAACTAGAACTACAGGCGCCATAGATGCCATAGGAAGAGCCGTTTGCGGTAGTTGAGCTTATTGCGCCGCCTTTGATGGTAAAGGTAGAAACGGAGCTGCTAGCTTGGAGGCCGTAAGCGGCGCTGTTCTTGACGGTTGTGGCGGAAACGCTACCGCTATTGATGGTGGCGCTAGTTGCATAGATGCCGGTAGCGGCGCTATTGGCGCTATTAACTGTAATGTTACTATTCGTGAGAGTTGTGGTGCTGCCGGTACCGTAGGCGCGGCCATAAGCATCAACAACAAGATTAGAATCGGTAATATTGGCGGAGCCGGAAATGGCGTATGATGGGGAAGCGCCAGTGGTTTTGACTGAGATGAGGCTATTATTTTTGACGGTTGCTGAACCGGCAATGCCATAAGTACAGCGAGAGTAGGTATATTCGCAACCGGATGAGGTGGTTGTGGCGCTAGTAACAAAGATTTTGCCATTATCAACCTCGGTCGTGCCTTGGTTGTAGATACCGCGAGTGGTGACGCCGCTGCTTGGGTTATCTACGACAACTGTACCGCCAGTCATGACGAACTTCGAGTTTGAAGTATTGTGTACGCCGAGATAGATACTGGCAATGTTGCCGCCGCTCCAAGTAAATTCGCTAAGCGAGTTGTGTAAGGTTGCTTTGCTAGTGCTGGTTGAAAGTAGGTAGGAATTTTCGTCGAGATCATAGGCCGAGCCTTCGATGGTTTGGGTGACGTAGCCGGTTGTGGCACCAAGAACGCCGTTACGGAGTTGAAGCGTGCCGTAGTTCTGAATCGTGTTGTTGTTGGTAGTGCCAATGATGCGTGCATTGCTAATCGTAAAGGTGCCGTTGTTGACAATCGTCTGAGGCACGGAAATCAGGCCGGCGTAGTCGGCGGTAGTGACAGTGTCGCCATGCGGCGTAACGATATGCGCGTCATTGAAGCTTGGCGTGGTGAGGCCTTCGGTATTTTCAGCGGTCGTAATAGTAGAGCTGCTGTCAGTGATTTCTAGTTCGCCATTAATCGTAATCGTGTCGTTAAGAGTGACATTGTAGCCAGCAAGGTCGATAACAGTATGAGTGCCGGCTGGTGCGGTAATGGTGTAGCCGGCATCAAAATCACGCACGACGTAAATCTGGTAGCCGGTTAGGATAGAAGTATTGATGTTGTCTTGGAGGTTGTAGTAGTAAATTTCGCCATTATCAACGGTCTTCGAGACGGCGCGGTCGGAGTTTTCCAGGATAATGTGCTGACAATTGCGGATATTGTTGCGATCGACGAATGGGAAGTGGTGGACGGTGACACCATCAAAGGTGTCGCGATACCACGGCGAACCATTGTAGCCACCTTGGAGTGCAACGATACCCTCGATGAAGCCATCATAGTAGTAGAGCTCGCCGTTTTGCTTGAGGCCGATTTCGCCACCGACGAGGCGGATATAGTTATTATCGACCATAGCAGATTTTACATGGTCTTCGTCGTCTTCGTAGTCGTCGATGCCGAGTGTGAGCTTGCCGTTGTTGATAATGGCGGCGCGGTCTGGGTTGGCTTCGTCGGCGGTAATTTCGGAGCTGTTAATTTCGCCGTTCAATAGAATAATTTCGCCATCATTAATGAGATAGCCAGTGATTGCATGCTCGTTAAGGTCGAGCGTGATGTTATGAGTGGTATGTGCGCGTTCTTCGAAGTCGGCCAGGACTGTAATCGTGTCGCCGTTTTGCGCCTCGGCGTCGGCATTAGTGATGGACGAGTAAAGTTTGCCGGTGCGCTCGTTGCGAGCAGCGATAAACATCCAGTTGGCACGAATCTCGATATCGCGTTCGACGGTAAAGGTGGTGTTTGGCAAGTCGGAATCGTCTTCGAGAATCCAGCCAAGGAAGAGATAGCCTTCGCGGCTTGGCTCGCCTTCGAGTGTATAGTCGAGGCCTTTGCGGACGGATGTT
>CAMZIL010000030.1 GCA_947307225.1 uncultured Candidatus Saccharibacteria bacterium | reverse complement strand
TCTGATTTCCGGATATTGCACCATATGAAACGGATTCTGGGCTAGATTCCGAACTAATTGTTCCTGTTTTTGTCCAATTGACTAGATTTCTATCGCTGTCTATATTGTAGCCGACAGAATTGTGAATTAGGTTTCCGCCACCTGTCGTTTGGATTGTGGTCGTTATACTATTGATATTCTGCGTAACTTGTGAGAAGCTCTCCAGTGTTTGATTTTCAAATTGATCTTGCCGCGAGACTACAGATATTATTTCTTGACCTTGTTTGTCGACCTTTATTTCGGTGTTATAAATCGTCTTCGTAATTCCGCCGGCAAGCGCATAGTTAGTTTGTGTTTCAGATGGCGCAATTCCTTTTATTATTTCTTTTATTCCGTTACCAATGCTCAGCGAAATGTTACTGACTATTATTTCCCAAGAGTTTGTTCCGTCCGTTATGGCTAGACGATCGCCTACTTCATACCAACCATGGCCCTCGGTAGTTATTTCGAAAGGATAAAAGTAGAATCCGTCGACTGCGTCAAGAATTGGTTGCGCCAGAGTTTCTCGGTCGTCGTCCAAAATCTCATTATTAGCTAGCTTGACTTCGGTTTTGCCGTTTTCAGCGATACTTTCTTCGTCTGTTACCGCAATGTTGTCTTCGGCCGGAGTTCGTGCAAGGACGACGCTATTGACCGGGCCATATTTTGGTTCTAGTTTTGCTTTCTTTAGGTTCGCATAGGTTAGGGTTTCTGTTGGAATCATTTCAATTGGCCTAAGCCGAATTGTCTCATTATCGACTTCGGCTACAGAAGCCGTCGCTCCGGCTATTTCTGCGAGAATATCGCGAAAAGTTGTTCCATTTATTTTCGCATATAAATCTTCACTAATTTGATAAGAGAGATTTGCGACAATTGTTGCATATCTTGTTAAACCAAATCTATTGCATATTTGTTCGAATAAATTTTCTACGGTGCAAGGGAAATTTAGGCTTCCAGCATCGTAATTGACTCTCCCCATCATACCTATTGGATCATAGGCTTTGAATTCGGTCGTTCCTTTTTCGAGATTAACGGTCTGTTCATAGATCGCAAATCGACCAAGTATGCAACCATCCCAACTATTACCAGATTGAATTTCGTAAGTAGCCGTTACGTTTTTACCTACTAAATCGTAATCAGTTCCCAATAGTTTGAATGATAGGCTTTTGGTTGTTGTACTAAAATAGAATCCAGTATCTTCTTTTGATAATGAGACTAGTACGTCAGATGAAGTATAGGTGTCGTTTTCGCAGACTATCGAAGCCCGGATAACTTTTACCGGCGCCCTGGCTGCTTCTTTAAATGCGTTACTTACCTCTATCATCTTTTACTCACGGGTATTAAGTTGACCGAGAATGGTTGGTAGAGCTCCCGGTATTTATCCATCAGTTCCACAGTATAATCTGACGCGTAATATTGGGCAGTTCGATTGGCTCTGGTTTTTGGATCATAGAATGTAACGGAGAAATATGGTTGATCAAGTAGAGCACAGAGGTTCGCTACGATTGCAGAGGTCAAAATACCACCAATCTCTAATTCGAGCTTTGGGAATACACCAATGAAAGTCGCTCTAACATCGCCATCCATATTGCGTTCCGCGTCGGCCCAGAGCTTATTGTTGCCGACCTTGTATGTTTTGATATTTGGAATAGTTTGCCCATTGATCTTCAGTAGAGTTCCTATCATATGCTTATTACTCCCATATTATTCATGAACGATTTTTCGTTTATTCCTTTGACGATTTTATCCAGGATCGTGTCTTCGCCGATTTTGACGGTTAGCGAGATTGGTTCGTCATCATTATCTTTTTCTTGCATCTCTTGGCGCATATTATCGCGTTTTAAGCGCGTTTCGATATCGTTACTAATATCTGCACCTATTTCTAGATTTGGCGCGATATCGGCCATCTGGTAGTTTGAGAAGACATTGTCTACGGCTCCAGTTAGTTTATTTGCCATATAAACGACTTCGGTTTCAGCTTCTTTTATCGAGTCGGCAATTCCGGTTGCAATGCCAGCCACGAAGAATCCGCCAGATTTCTTCATTACTCGGCTTGGTGACTTGATTTGGAGTGTAGAGTTAAACGCGTTCTTGGCCGCGAGCGCACTATTCTTTGCTGCGTTTGATACCTGCCATGAGTTTTGGTTAATACCTGTCGCAAGACCGGAGTCAAAGCTTTTACCGCTCTGCTCGAATTGTGGCTCTACAGATTCCGTTATTCTAACCGCTTCTTGGATTGTCGCTGAACTTGAATTCCAGTATTCTTTATAAGCAGAGTCTGCTTTAGCTAATTGGTCGCCAATAAAGAATGCCATATTCTCTGAATCTTCCATTGTAAATTTGGCCATATTACCATGCGCGTCTTTATATTCAACACAAGAAGTGCCTAGCTCAAGAAGTCTTTTGTTTATTTCTTCATAGCGCCCAGCCTTAGCTAGATCAAGCATTTCGGCCTGTTTCTCGGTCATAATACGTTTCCACTCCATATTGCCGTATTCTTCGGTCTTATCAGTTACATTCTGTTGGGCTTCGGCAAGTTTATTTTTGGCGGCCGTAGCACGACCTTCCGCAGAAAGCGCTTCTAGCTCCGCTTTATGGAGTTCGTCTGTACTATAAGTACCAGCTTGAAGCATTTGGTTATATTTCTCGCGTTTCTGCGTTGCCATTTCTTGCGCATTAATATAGGCCAGTTCGGAGTCGACAGCATTTAATTCAGCGTCTTCTAGCTCATCTATCAATTCTTTTTGCCTTTGGATCGCCTCGTTATGCCACTCCGTTGTTTGAGTTGAAAGCTTTACCGTATCCATGCGGTTTCTCTCGGCAAGTTCAGCTTCCATTGTGGAGAGCTTTAAGGCTTCGTTTACTACGCTAATCCC
Organism: uncultured Candidatus Saccharibacteria bacterium; assembly: GCA_947307225.1. Classification (GTDB taxonomy): domain Bacteria; phylum Patescibacteriota; class Saccharimonadia; order Saccharimonadales; family Saccharimonadaceae; genus UBA2834. The sequence goes on along the minus strand of CAMZIL010000030.1, from coordinate 1,406 downwards.
TGTGAGGACAGCGGTTATTGCGAGTCCGACAATGCTAGTTGTGCTAAATACCGCATTTAAGACCGTTCCAGCAGTCGCACAGGCACTTTGTGCGGCAGTTACTATTCCAAGCCCAGCTGCGTACGCTCCGCTTGCTGTAGTGCCGGCTACCATCGCGCCGGTCATGGCGATTTGGATACCAGTTACTATTCCGGCTACTAATTGGTAAGCTTCCCATGCCGCGACCATAATTCCTATTGTTAGGGCAATATTCTTTATGAGCTCTACGACGGCTTGCTGTTCGGCGATCCAGTTCAGCATATCGCCAATTCCTTGAAGAACTCCAATAATGATTCCGCCTGTAAATTCAGCGATTGGTCTTAGGAAATTATCGAAAAGCCAAGCGAAAGTTGGCGCACACGCATCGATTACGGCACCAATAAGTTTTAATGCTCCGGCTATTAAATGTAGAACGGTTGGGACAAGATTATTTGCCGCCCAGACTACGAGTGGTTCCAGTACATTATCGTAAAACCATTCAAGCCCGGCTCCGATACGCTCGCCAAACGGCTTTAGGGCTTCCCAGACTTCATTTATGCCTTTACTAATTTTTGCCCAGTCTATTTTTTTGAAAGTGTTGTTGAGCTTTTTACCGAGTTTTTCGAAAGCTTTATAGATCTTATCGGCCATTTCGAGAGCTTTATTTGTGACCTTATCAAAGCCACCGGAGTATAACTTATCCCAATCTATTGTTGGCAGATCTATACTTCCGCCACCACCTCCGCCGCCGGAACTTCCACCAGAAGAAGTATCTTTGTTGAGGGTATTCATCTCATCAAATGCGGCTAACTGTTTGGCGAGTTTCTTGACGCTTCCACTTGAATCGTCGGCTGCGTCGCCAACGGATTCCACGCCAGCACTTATGTCAGAAAAACCGTCCGCATAAGCACTTGCGTCGAATTCGATCCCAAATAATCTGGCTATTGCCTGAAATGCTCTCGTAGTAGCAATTACGATCGCGTTTAGGACGGGAAGAACGACTTGTAGAAGTGGTTGAAACATCGTGCCGATTGCTACGGCTAGGTCTTTAATAGACGTTTTGAGCATTCGGAATTGGTTTGCCGGGCTATTGATGGTTCTTGCTAGATCGCCTTGTGCGTTCGAAGTTCTTTGCAAGATAGCAAGATAAGTTGCCATCGCCTTTTGAGTAGTATTTAATTCATCGCCGGTTCTAGCAATTCCATTCGCGTAGGCTACTTGTTTGACTTCGCTATCGCGTACCATAATACCGAGTTCCTGAAGTGGTCTCGGCATTCCGGCCATAGCTGATTGAATCTTCTCAAAGGCTGATTCGGCAGAGATGTTATAAAATGAAGCGATATCGTTAGACAAAAGGGCAATACCTTTGCCTAGCTTTACGGCTTGAT
>CAMZIL010000029.1 GCA_947307225.1 uncultured Candidatus Saccharibacteria bacterium | reverse complement strand
AGCCATCTTTAGTGCAAGCCCAGACACCGCTGGCAACTACCACTCAGAGTATATTGCCACCGTTTCTACTTCGGCTTAATCTACGAGTAGTCTCCAAAGCCGCCTTGCCAGAGGCGGCTTTTTTATGCTACATTCACGACAAATGAAAGGAGCTATATGAAGCTAGTCAAAACCATGACATCGGAACAGCAGAAAGCTATCGAGAAGATGGATGCGAAGGAACTCTCTCGCAATACTCTCTATAACGTGTTCAACATCAACGCCACTTTAGAGGCCATTCGTAAGGATGTTCACTTCATGGCGCTCATCCTGCTACTCCAGCTCGCCATTATCGTGGTATGTGGTCTATGGATTGGTATCAGCCTTGGCGCTATGCCGGTTAAGTAATCTGACAGACCTATCTTATCGTGGTAAATAGTCTCCAAACAGGAGACTATTTTTATGGCAGAAAAATCAACTATTAAGACCATTGAAATTGATGGCTACAAGCTAGACGTTGACATTGACGCTTTTGATGATGTCCGTTTCTTTGAGTTAGCTGATGAAGAGAACACTCGCGCTTCCGTAGTCATCGATATGCTCAAGATGGGCATCGGCGAAGATGGTTATCAGAAGATGTATGACTACTTCGTGAAGAAGGAGGGCAGGCTTCGTGTATCTACCATCCGTAAGGCTTTTGACATCCTATTCGGTCTTATCAGCCCAAAAGCATCTGCTTCTGGTCAGTCCGAAAACGATACCCAGACGAACTAGAAGCCGACTTCTATCAGTATTATGGCTTAGATGTCTATGATCTAGAGTTCAAGAAAGCCGCTCGGCTCATGGCTCAGCTACCAGAGACATCGAGAGTTATGATTAAGCTCGCTCCATCTAATCAGTGGCAGTGGGAGCATATTTTGCTCAATAACATCTACCATCAGCTCCGCATCCTTAGCTGGCAGAACACTAAGGACGCTACGGTCGATAATCCACAGCATTATCCTGAGTTCTGGACTCCGACCTTTATCCCTAAGCCGAAGCCACCAAAGACTGGCGATGGCGTGGCTATGGATGTCGATGAACTACAGGACTTTCTGTCAAAACCACGTCAAAGTGTTAAGGTGGAGTCAAATGAGTAAGAAAGTATCATTTAGCATGAATACCGGCCCAGGCGGTGGCCAGGACATCATCCAGATTATGGTACGCCCTGCTGTCATAACGGCCGCCGAGAGAATCGCTCAACGTGCCACTATTATAGACGCGGCAATTCGAGGTCATCCACACGAGTTCCGTATAGACAGTATGGGGATTGGCTTGCCTAACCGTTATGGCGGTGAGCGCCTTTTTGCCGTAGTTAAAGCTGCAAGACCACAAGCTGGTGAGGGCTATGCTAAAGATTGCCAAGCCTTACAATCGGCGGTGGATGCAGGGCGTATGAATCGGCTCGTGTGATAAGATTAAATTAAGTAAACTACGCCACAGAGCGGTTAATCTGGTCAAATTGGAGATTAACTGTAAATGGCATCAGCAAACAACTTAGGTACAGCCTACATCCGAATCGCTCCACAAATGGACGGTATTCAGTCGAGTATCTCTAGTAAACTCGCTGGAATTGGCTCTGAGGCTGGTACTTCTTTTAATAGTGGCTTTTCTCTTAAGGCTGCTGGTCTAGCTGGCGTGATTGGTGGCGTGGCGGCTAAGGCGGCAGATAAGGTGGTAACTGCCGTATTTAGCTCTCTTGATGACGCTATCAAACGTGTCGATACACTCAACACATTCCCTAAAATTATGAAGAACTTAGGCTTCGAGGCGGAGGAGTCTAGCTCCGCTGTTCAGAAGCTATCGGATCGTATTGAGGGCTTGCCAACCACTCTAGATGAGATTGTAAGCTACACTCAGCGCTTAGCAAGTACGACTGGCAACTTGAACAAAGATATGTATAACGCCACCAACCTGGCGATTGCTTTTAATGACGCGGCTCTTGCCGGCGGTAAAGGCCAGTTCGAGGCTAACCGAGCTTTCGAGCAGTTCACTCAGGTCATCTCTCGTGGCCGTCCGTCTATGCAGGACTGGAAGATCATGATGGAGGTTATGCCTGGTCAGCTCAAACAGTTGGCTAAGTATATGGGCCAGAACAATGATTCACTCCAGGAGTATGCTAAAACCGCCAAGAAAACGGTTGACCAGCTCGATGGTATGGATCTATACGGGTGGATTAGTGAGAACAAGAATGAGAACGCTAAGGAACGTCTAGGCGAACTCCAGAAGGCTCTTATCGACCTTGATAACAAAGGTGGAGCTGGCATCACGAGCTTCAAAGACCAGGTGGGAGATGCGACTAAAACTATTGGCACAGCCTTGCGGCTTATTCCTGTCCGCATCACAAAGGCTGTTGCTCAGGTTATCGGCGCTTTTGACACCAGTAAGATTTATCAGATTATTGATAAGTTCAGCTCAAGTTTTAGGAAGGTTGGCAACTTCATAGTTAAGTATATCGTTCCGCCAATCAAGCAGTATGTTGTCCCTACGTTGGAAAGTCTAGGGAATATTATCGGTGTGGTAAGTAAGAAGATTGCCACAGCTTTCTCGCCAGCTATTCATGATTTAGCAGACAGTGTGACTGGTGTATTAGGCATCTTCAAGAGTATGGCTGGTGGCATTTCTAGTTTTATGACTGCTATAAGTGGCGGCATTGACGGTGGGCAAAAGTTAGCACAGACATTAGGCCAAATCGCAGTAAAGGGTGTCGAGCTAGTAGCTACAATCAAGCTCGTAAGCGCCGCTGCCGCATCAGGAAATATTGCAATTGCAGGCTTAGCGGCTGTTGCTTTAACGGTAGCTTACGCTTGGGGTTCGGTTGAAAACGCCAATAAACGTGCAAGCATCGCACAAAAATACCACGATTCAATCGTGGTAAACTCCGCTAATGCTCAACGCGATCTTAACAAAGCACTAGAGATTCATGAGCAGATTCTCGATGATATTAAGACCAAACAAGCTCTAGCTGAGGATGCAGAGTATCAGCACCTACAAGCTCAGGAACGTGCAAATGAACTCCAGCAAGAATACAACGAGCTGTTAGCTAGTGGCTCAGCTAGCGCAACGCAGCTCCGCATGAAAGAGCTTGAGCTTAATGCCGCACTCCGCTTAGAGCAGGAAACAAAAGAGGCGCTAAAGACTGCAAATGCCGAACTTAAGACTTCTCAACAGCAACGTATCGACAATCTGGCCACCGAGCTTCTCAATGAGAATAAGCTTATTGGCGCTACAATGCTTCAGAACCAGGAATATGGCGCTCTCGCGGCTCAGATGGATGCTCTTGGCCAATCCACGCTCCAATATATGGATGAGCAAGGCAACCTTATCACCGAGACGCAAGAAGGCTCTAAAGAGTTCGCCGATAGCTTGGCATATATGCTTCGCCAGAATGATGAGACTTGGAAACAAATTGTCGATATAGCACAAGAAAATGGCATAACCTACGTTGAAGCTGCCAAACGAGTTGGCTCTGAGGCAGGTAAAGGCCTACCGCAGAACTTCTCGGCAGGTGCGAGATCTAATTACAGTCTAGTCACAAGCGCCGCACAGGGCATTATAAGTGAGACTAAATCGGTTTTTAATAGCGCAACAGGGCAGTTCAGCAGTATTGGCGCTAATGTGGTCCAAGGTATTACATCGGGCGTTCTATCAAGAAAAGGTAGCCTTATCGGTAATATACAAGCCATGGTGAGAGACATGGCTCAGGCTGCCAGAGATGCCGCTCAAATCAACTCTCCATCTCGCGTGTTCGCTGAGATTGGTAAGTTCATGGACTTAGGTCTTGTCAAAGGTCTTAACGATTATGAGGACGAAGTTCAGAAGGCTGCCGAGTCCGTAGCTGATACAGCTATCAGCGCAGTAGATCGTGACGCGTCTATGGGCTTGAATCTCAACTCGAATGGCCGGCTACCGAGACCATCTAGCTTCTTTGACTCATCCGAGCCGACTCAAGTGGTACAGAATAACGTGTTTAACCAGGTTAGCGATGAATTAGACCTGAAGGCTATCTCACGTCAACTTGGATGGGAAGTCGCAACGGTAATTTAGGAGGTATATGGATAATATTCAACTAACACTCGAAAGCTCTACGACCAGTCTGAGTCTGAACTCAGATAGCATCTATCTCAACCCTGAGATTGACGGTCTAGCTGGGCTTCCTGAGATTCGCACCACGTCCGGCGTGAACGCTGGCTACAATGGTGGCTGGACTTCGGCTCAGTTCTACGATGCTCGACTCATCACGATTCGAGGTGTCATATCCGACAGCGATATATCGGTCGTAGAAGACCGTAGGAAGGCTCTGGTAGGCTTATTAGGCCAAGGGCGCAAGGAGGAGCTTACGCTCCATTTCGTGACCGCTGGAGGTAACTCTTATGTTCTTAACTGTCGAACCATCTCATGCGAGATGGCTCTCTCTGGCTTGGCTCGCAAGCAGGAGTTCTTGATTCAGCTCCGAGCTGACGATCCACTCATCTATGATGATGGCGCTCTAGCTACCGAGGCTATCGTGAATGTCCGGCGAGCCTTGGGAGGCTTCCAGATTGACTTCGGCTTACCGCTCTATATCGGCGGTGGCGTGAATGAGACCTTAGTAGAGAATGGGAATGAGACGGTTTATCCTGTCATCAATCTCTACGGCCCACTCCACAGCCCTACGATCATCAACCAGACTACCAACCAACAGATGCAGGTTCTAACCGACCTTGACTATGCCCTTACATGGGTAAATCCTGTCGAAGTGACTGGTGATTATATCTTGGTTACCAACGAGACAGACAAGGAATCCCCACTCTCGTCCGTCGAGCTACTTGGCAACACGACGCAGGACACTACTACGGGGAAGAACCTTTTGAACTATGGCGCATACATAAACAG
>CAMZIL010000028.1 GCA_947307225.1 uncultured Candidatus Saccharibacteria bacterium | reverse complement strand
ATTCCAGCGGCCCAGGTTAACTCTGATTGGGACGCCGTAAGCGGCGTAGCGCAAATCCTAAACAAGCCTACACTTGCCACAGTAGCTACCTCTGGTTCGTATAATGACCTCAGCAATAAGCCGACCATTCCGACGGTGAACAATGCCACGCTTACTATTCAGAAAAATGGAACGACTGTTAAAACATTTACGGCGAACGCCTCCAGTAACGTCACAGCGAATATCACGGTGCCTACTACGGTAGCCGAGCTATCAGACTCATCAGATTATGCCACCACGTTAGCCTTGAGTGGAAAACAGGATATGCTCACCGCGGGCGACCACATCGATATAAGTGGCACTACGATTAAGGCAGAAGGTTATGTCCACTCCGAAAACCCACAAGCTGCGGCCGCTGCATCGTCTACGATTACCGGCAGCATGATTGCAAGTGGTACAATTACAGCAGACAAGCTGGCGTCTGGAGCAACTGTCCAGCTCACATTATCGACATCAGATATCGGCGAGGGGGCGCCACTAGCATCTAACACATTATACGGAGTATATCTATAATGGCTACATACATTAAAGACTTAAAAGAAGATAACGGAGATATCACCCGCCCAGTCACCGAGGCGGGGGCGGTACTCCTTTCGGGCGGAGGCGACCTCGAAACCGAGCTTACGAAGTATGTCACAGCAGAAGACATCGCCTCTACCTCCGCGCTCACCCCACCAGTCGCCACAAATATGATTGAGAATGGCGCGGTAACGACGGCAAAGATAGATAATGGAGCGGTGACGTCGGCTAAGATAGATTGGTCGACCGTGTCTAATAGCGACTTACAATCATTCCCAGTAGAGGATTTCTCAAGTGAAATAACTAACCTCCCAGCTCATTCTGCTGGCACAAACAACTATACGTTAAAACGATGGGGGAATTTATATGTGTTAAATGTTTGGATTATATGGATGAATAGTGTGAGCTCGCAAACTGAGTATACTATCGGCAAAATGCCGGCCGGGTATGCCCCGCCCGCAGCCGCTGCTGGCAATGTTACATTTGTCAATGGCGATAGTGGGGCTTTAGTGGGGGTAGGGCGCATAAGTGTAGACACGTCTGGCAATATAAAAGCAATAGGAAACGGTAGCAGAAGCGGCTTAACTGCTATCCGTGGACAAGTAGTTTGGTTTGCGTAATATGAGGAGTGTTATATGGCAAAAGCAGTAACCCTTAAAAATAGTAATAACGAAGAGGTGTATCCAGTGACCGACATGTCGTTAGTGAATGGGACGGTTGGTACATCTAAACTCGCCGATAATTCCATAACAGCAGTGAAGCTTTTTAATAACTCTGTTAGTACAGATAAAGTCAGAGATGGAGCTATCACAAGTGCAAAGATAGACTGGTCGACCGTCGTGCCAGAGACTATAACAGTGTCCGATTACATCAACTTTACTGTCGGTAGTAGCAGCAGCACCGCTTCTGGATATAAAATTGGCCCGCTCGTGGTTATATGTTTTGAAAGATTGAGTGCAAATGTTGTTAATGGAGAGAAACAACTAGGCACCTGCACAAATAAAATTAAGATGTCTGTCTATGGCGCAGGTCGTGCATCATCATCAGGTGATGCTATCCCCGCTACGTTCATCGCCATCCCTGGCGGTGCACTTAGGTGTCACACCACGGCAGCCAGGACAAACTGCGCCGGCACAATCTGGTTATTGGAGGCATAGTACGTGCTATAATAAAATTGTCTCGGGTTTCTACATCAAGACCGTCCCGCACCTGGCACGAGAGCGTGTGAGAGAAGGAGTGCTACTCTATAAAACCTTTGGCCTGTGAACAGGTGACCGCAGGCCACCTAGGATAACGTATGCAAAAGATAATAACAACAGACGATCCGAACTATAAAGCGTACCGTAAAATCTTTTTTCCGAATGGAAAAGGGTCTAAAAACGGCGCTTATTTTTACTCAAAAGAAATAGAAAAAAACATTATACCTAACGTTAAAACAGATAGACCATGGGATACACTTGGCATGAAAGCTTTGCGCTCTGAGGATAGAGCAATCGTTTTTATCCACCACAACAAAGAGTGGGACAAAGTGTACTCGTGGCTCGATAAGCACAAAGACCTTATCTATGTATGTTCGGTGCCGCAAACATACGAATGGGCAAAAAGCATTGGCAAAACAGCAATTTACCTGCCGCTTTCTATTGATGTAGATTATGTGAAGCAGTTCGAGACAGAGAAAACGAAAGAGGCCTGCTATGCCGGGAACAAATGGGGTTTTAAGAAAAAAGATTTGGCAGAGATGGTGCCGAGTAATGTTGACTTTCCGGACGAGAATATCGATAGAGAAGAACTATTGAAATTTATTGCGCCATATAGAGAGTGCTACGCCGTGGGGAGGTGCGCACTAGAGGCGAGGGCTCTTGGGTGCGAAATTAAAGTTTGTGACAGCCGCTATCCAGATCCAGCGATATGGCAAGTTCTCGATAATAAAGACGCCGCAAAAATCTTGCAGGAAGAGCTGGATAAAATAGACGGCTAAAGGTTTTTGTGGTATAATGGGAGAGTTAGGGAATTGGCGATAACCCTAGCTTGCGCCGGGGGAAATGAATACCCGGGAGGCCGCAAGGCTCGGTCTACACCCACAAGCCTAGCCCCGTTGGGCATATGCAGCGGGCAACCACTCTTCGGGGTGGTTTTTTGTATGGCCTTACAGCGTTGATATAATAAAAACAAGACAACTAAAAGGAGACATTATGGCAGAAGCCTGGGAACAAGAGAATGATTTCTCACAGCGCGACAAAGAATCTAAGCGCACATATTATGCACAGCAGACAAGCAGCAGCGCGTCGGCGATTAACACCAACACAGACGAACTCGAGAGCTTGATTCGTACTCTCAACGGCTACACAGACGAGCTTGAGGGTTTGGTCCGTACTCTTAACGGCAAGTTAGACAACATCAAAACTGCCGTCGACGATGCGAAGACAGCTATTGTAAACGCAATTAACTCGCAGAGTTAATTACCTATTTAGCTCATTCACAATAGAGATGACCCGGTTGAGTATTTCACATACTTGATCGGGTTGTTTTTTGAGCATCTCAGGAGTGATCGGTTGTATCTTCATAATAATATGATATTATAAAAGTAAATAAAGGAGAGTATTTTCTTATGGAAGAACCACATCCAATCTATGAGGACGCAAACAGTTTTATCAAAAACGCTGTTGGCCTCTTAGCAGATGAAAAGCAGAAAGATTATTTTACCAAGGTTTCTGCTAGTATTGAAGCCGCTGCAGGTATGGTGGCTGATAGCGAGGAAAAGCTAGCTCGCCTATGCGACGCCGGCATTAAATACGCCAACCAGTTAGCTTTCATTCTTTTCCGCGCAAATAAACTTGAAGGAGAACTTCTAGCGGAGTTCCGTCTGTTGCCTACTCCAGAATACACTGGAGACTTAGTGCGCAAATTCGACGACGTACGCCAGGCAAAGATTGATTCTATCACGGCCCAACAAAAGGAAGTGCTCGAAGAGCAGAAGGCCCTCGATATCTTCACCGCAGTAATTGCTGGCATGTCGGCGGAAGAAGCTGAACGCCGTATGGAAGAGCAGGCCGAACAACTTCGCCAGATGCAGGGGTAATAAATGGGTAAATGGTGGATAACTGTTAACGGGAAACGCAAGCGCACAGCCGCTGGCGTTAAGCACGAGTACGACACGTTTCAGAGTTCCGCTAAAGCAAAAGCAGAGCGCGCGGCTCGCAACTCAGCCCGCCGCTCTGCTATGAGAAAAGGGCTGGTTCACAAAGGTGACGGTAAAGATGTCGACCATATCAGAGGTGTGTCTGCTGGTAATGGTAGTAAAAACTTACGCGTGATGTCTGCAAGCGCAAACCGCGGACGTAAACAAAAGAGCCGCAAGAGAGGTAGTAAGAGGTCACGGCATGAATGATTACGATGATCCATACATTATGTTAGCGCACTGGCTATTATCGACACACAGTAGAGCAGAAATTGACAGGATGCTACATGACGACGACTACATATCGCGCATGATAATAAAAGAGGTAAGAGGCCAGGATTTCAGTGGCCCCTTTTTAGATTGCATTATTCAAACCATCTTAGACGACAAAGACAGAATGGAAATGTGTGGTCATCTGGATGCTTTAGCTGGGTATTTCTTCACAAAGTTAGACCTTAAACGGATGAGGAAAGAGCTAAAATTCTTCGCGGATAAATACGGAATCCTCTAATATTTTTCTAGCCATCTTTTTATCGCTTAAAATAAGGGTATGAACAGCTGTAATTGTAATAGAAATTGCAACCAATGCTGCGATCCGTGCGACCCTTGCAAGCAGAGTTGTACGGCGCGCTATGGCTGCCAATTCAATATCGAAGTCAGCCCTTATGATCCGACCACTTGGGTGGTAACGATTGGGGGCATGACATACAAAGTAAAAGTCCCAGAATGCAATGAGACTGATACTACGCTTGCAACCGATTCAGACGGCGCTACTCTCCGCTATAAAGCAGAGAAACATACGGATGTCATTCCTGGCGCTAACATCGGAGATATTATTAACCTAGACGAGCTGCGTAACGTCGATATTGACGACGGCCTAGCTGGGCATTGTTACGAGTTAATCTTCCGCAAGTTTGCAGAATGTGGCGACGGCTGTCGCTCTGCTCTCGACAAGTGGGAGAACTTCAATGTTAACTCAGATGGCGCATTGCAAAACGGTATCCGTTACGTACGCGGAGCCAACGCATACGGTTGTCCAGTGTACCTAGACGTGCCAACCGACACGACTACTTACTGGTGGGGTATGTGGCGTCCGAACGATACGGGCACTGGCCTTGAGTTCGGTTATATCCAGCCAGAGGCGGTTGAACAATTACCTACTGATGGGGACGGCAATATTATTGTCATCTCACAGAAGGCTGATGGCCAACCAGTA
>CAMZIL010000027.1 GCA_947307225.1 uncultured Candidatus Saccharibacteria bacterium | reverse complement strand
TGCGGTACCGTTTGGTGCATCGAGAGTGGATCCAGCGATGATTAGGTTTGCGCTAGTGACATTAACTAGGGAGCTGATTTCGTCATCGCCGGTAGTGTTGGTTAGCTCTGAGTTGGTGATTTTGACTGTAGAGTTTGCGTTCGCTTCGATGCCTTTGAATGAAGTCTGGAAGTGGATATTTTCCATTTCAAATTCAGCATTAATTTGATTGGTATTGTTCGCAATAGTGGCTACGTTAAACATCTGATTTTGTTCATGGTAGTCGATATTGGTATCGTAATCCGGATTGGAGTTTTGAAGTTTGAGCTTACCGTTGATAGTGAACTGGTTGCCACTAATGATATCAAAGCCGTCGGTTTCGACAGTAATGTCTTGCGTGCGATCGATGATGATTGGGCCGTAAATGTAGTTATCTTCTAGCAGGACGATAGTGGTTTCGTTGTCTTCGGCGAAATCGATAGCCTTCTTGAGTGAGCCGAAGAAATTGTCGGTACCGATTCGGGCGACATTATGCTCGGTCTCAAGATAGCGAATAACTTGTTCGCTCGTGGTGTCGGTATGAATATTAGAATTGTCTGCGATGCGGCGGATGTTGCGATCGTAATGAGTATCAATTCCGCCTTTGATGACGCCGTCGTAGAAATAGATATTACCGCGATATGCGCCATAAGAACCGCCGACGATTTCTGGTTTTACATTGGCGCCACCAACAATGATGCCGTCGTTTATACCGATTTCCATTGTCATTGTGTCGCTTTCGCTGTAGATGCCGTAGGTGCTACCAGTGATAGTACCGGCAAAGATTTGCGATGGGGCGTTATTCTTTGCGCCGAATTCTACACCGATGCCGCGACCACTATTGGACTCGGCTGCAATAGTACCGTTATTGATGGTGACGTATGCTGGGTATGAGCTAGAGCTGGAACGGGCCGTGACGCCGTAGGCGGTATCGATGTCGGAAGTGGAATGAATATTCGTGTTGCCATTGATGACAACATGGCCATTATCCGATGCGACACCCTTAGCGTAGCGATAGGCATTGGTAGTAATTGTACTGTCGGTAATGGTGACTTCGTTGGAGCCGGAATGGATAGAGGTGGCATAGCCAGAAGAATTGGTAGTGATGATCGCATTATTGAAGATGCCGCGAGTGATGTTGTAAACGGCGTAGGCATTGTTGTTCGTGTCGTTTGTCTTGGTCACCCTAATTTCACCGCCATCGACCGTGAGCGTGCTGTTAGTAGTGTAGCCATTAATACCCATTAGTAAAGTGCTGGCGAGATCGCTGGTTGCTTCGATAACGCCATGAGTGTGCTCTGTAGTATCTTCGATAATATTAGCGGAGCCGTAGTTTTGAATGGCGATATGATTAGTGCTATTGGTACCAGTAACATTAGTGATGACTTTACCGCCCGAAACGGTTAGAGTGCCACGGTTTTCGATAGTGACGTAGCTGGAGCTGATTTCGCCAGATTTAATACTGAGAGAGCCGTTGTTGACGATGGTAGGAGTGGCGGTTGGATTGACGTTGACGAGGCGACCGGCGCCGTATTCGCCCTTGGCAATAATAGTGAGATTGCCGTTGTTGACGAGTGACTGGTAGTACGAAAGAGTGAAGTCTTGGAGGTCGAGAGTGATGGATTTGCCGGCTGGATTATCTGGCAAATTGGATTGCGTGGTGTAATTAGCGATGACATAAATCGTATCACCGTCGTGAGCATTTTCGTAGGCTTCGTCGAGCGATGTATATTCGACACCGTTAACCATGAGGTACGGATCGCTTGCTTTGAGCCAGCAGTTTTGGCGACCGTCGATGTCTTCGTAGTGGAAGTTGGCAGCTCTTGGAATGGCCTTGATGGCATCGGTGGTATAGGCGGAAATCGTGCCGTCGGTGGTTTGTGGGCCGCGAATGACGCCGTCGTAGAAGTAGACGTAGCCGCGGTAGATACCGTTAACGCCGCCAGTAATCATTGGGGAAGCGTTAGCGCCATTAGAAATGGTACCATCGTCGGTGCCGAGCCTGGTTGGGTTATTGTCGTTGTCATGTTCGATGCCGTAGGTGCTACCAGTAATAGTGCCGCCGGTAATATTGTTGATGCCAGATTTTACGCCTGTACCGGTCTGGCTAGTAGAGGTGGCGATGATATTGCCACCGCTCTGATTAAGGGTTCCGCGATTAGAGCTGCCACTATTATTACGGATGCCATATGCGTAGCCGGTGTTTTGCACATCGATGGTTCCGTTGGTCATGTCGGTAGTTGCGCTGCCTACATAGATACCATTTGCGTTGCCACCTGCGGCGGTGACGGTAATGGTGCCGCCGTTCATGTCGACGTCATTTGCATACCAGATGCCAGCAGTAGTGCTAGTTTTGCCGGTAACTGTAATATTTCCACTATTAAGTACAGTCGAATAGCCGCTATAGATGCCAGCAACAGTGCTAGTTGCGCTTGCCTCGATGTCGCCACCATCAATTGTTACGCGGCAGTTGTAAATACCGTAAACTTGCTGATTATTGGCATTTGGCGCGGCTTGCGCGATGATTTTTGCACCAGAATTGACAAAGACTTGGCTAGCGTTGCCGTTGTTGCAATCGAGTGCCTCAATGCCGCCAGTGGAGGCGGAATCAGCATCGCCAATAACGCTAATGGTGCCGCCATTAAGAATGGTGGCCGGAGCGTTATTAATTCCGCTTTCAGTGGAGGTTCTAATTGCGGTGCGGCGGGCAGAAATTGTGCCGGCCTCAAGGTTGAAAATGTTGTGATTAATAATGATTGGCGTATCGAGGACATTGAGGTTTTCGAGTTTACCATCGCCAGTAACGGCGTCAGCAATCGTGAAGGTGCCGTTGTTTTCGATTGGCTGATAATATGCAATGGTGTGACCGTTGAGGTTTAGAGTGATATCTTGGCCTTTTTCGATGACTGGATTGCTGGCCGAGGTTGAATAGTCGGCAGTTACAGTGATGGTCTTTGGTAAGTTAGTGCTGTCTTTGGCAGCCTTGTAGGCGCGTTCGAGCGAGTTGAATGGCTGGCCGTCAACCTCGAGGTAGTTGGCAGTATGCTCGAGCCAGCACTGCTTGTTGTCTGCAGAGCATGTAATCTTGGCGTCAGCTGGTATTTCACGCATTGATGTCTCGAGATATGGATTGTTGTCGGATTTCAGAATGCCGTCGAAGAAGTGGAAGTATCCGCCGTAGAGAGCGTAAGAATCGCCGGTAATGATTGGGCTTTCGGTATTGAGGATGCTGTTATCGTCGGAATCAAAATCGTCGATACCAATATTGACTGATTCGGTGTTGCTGCCAATGCGGACGCCGTAGGTTTTGCCGTAGATTTCGCCGCCCGAAATAGTACCGATACCAAGATATACGCCGGTGCTGATGGCGCTGGAATGTTCGGCGCTTGCGGAAATGCTTCCGGCACTCATGTCGATCTGGGTTGGATAACTGCCGCTTCGACCCTTAATGCCATAGGCGTTGTTGCGCTGGGCATTTGCCGTGATTGTGCCGCCACTCATAGTTAATTTGCCGTCGGTAGAGAAGTAAATGCCGCTAGAGTCGGAAGAGCTAGTGGTGGAAGTTGACGTGGTAGTAATTGTCCCGCTTTTCATAATAACCTGACTGCTAGAAGTGACGCCGCGAATATCGTGCGAGCCGGTTGCGATGATGGAGCCGTCGTTGATAGTAAGTGTACCAGTGTTGCTATAGATAGCGCCAAGGGCATAGAGTTGCGGGCGCCTTTCGTCTGGTTCGATGGAGATTGTGCCGCCATTGACTTCAATAATACCGTTAGAGCTAGCATTGTAAATGGCATGGCTGCTGCTGTTGAAGGCTATAGCTTTGATTTGGCCGTCGTTTACGATGACGGTACCTTGGCTATTCTTGATGGTAGATTGCTCGTAGTAGCTAGTGTCGGTAGCTGGTGCTTCGGCTTTGATCTCGCCGCCATCGATGGTAATTTTGGCAGTTCTGCCTTCATTGAAGATAGCCGTGCGTGGCGTATAGACATGGCCGCCATTGATGATGAAATTGGTGGATGTGTTGTGGATTGGAATGATGTCTCGCGTGTTGGTCTTGATGTAGGAATTGTCATCCATCTCCAAAGTAGTGTTAGCTTCGGTTACCTCAAGGACGTAACCGTATTCGGATGAGAGAGTGGCGTTCGTTAGCGACATGTGATTGTGATTGTTGACTACCGTGTTGGCGGAAAGGGCAGACACATTAACCTCTGAGAAGTTAAGCGTACCGTCATTGATAATGGTGCGAGCGACGTTGAGTGCGCCGACCTCTTCGTCGTGTTTGCTATTGGAGATACTAAGAGTGCCATTATTAGTCCAGTCGTCGCCGGCCTTTACGACATAGCCGTCGACGTCGAAATTAATTGTGGTGTTTTCTGGAATAGTGATAGGATAGGAAGCGTCAAAATTGCGGACGGCGTAGATTGGGTAGCCGGTGCGGACAGATGTATTGATGTTGTCTTGGAGATTGTAGTAGTAGATATCGCCATGAACGGTAGTTTTGCTGACGGCGCGATCGGCGCCGGTTAGCTCGACGTGCTGGCAGTCTTTTTGTTCGTTGTGCGTAACGAATGGGAAGTAGTAAATAGTTTTGTTTTCGTAGGTGTCGCGGTAGAAAGGCGAACCGTCGTAGCCACCATTAAGGCCGATGACGCCTTCGATGAAGCCATCGTAGAAGTAGAATTTGTTATTCTGATCAAGACCGGTTTCGGTACCGATGAGGCGAATGTTGTTGTTAACAATATTGACGGTGCCGTCGGAGGTATAGTCATTAACGCCCATAGTTAAAATACCGTAGTTAATGACGGCGGCGCCGTTTGGATTGGCAGTGCCGGTAGATGGGCTAGTATAGTTATTAATTTCGCCGTTAATGAGAGTAAGGTCGCCATCGGCGGTATTGAGAATGTAGCCGGTGACCGTATGATTGTTAAGATCGAGCGTAACTTTCTTTAATGATATCGTTAGTTTGCGCCTCTTCTTCGGCGGCCATAATGGACGTATAAATCTTTTGAGTGCGTTCAATGCGTGCGACAGCTAGCGCCCAGTTTGCGGTCGCAGTAACGTCGTGAGTGACAGTAAAGCTAGCATTTTCGCCAAGACGGGTTTCGTTAGTGTCGTCGAGCTGCCAGAAGGTTAAAACGTAGCCTTCGCGCGTGACGTCTTCGAAAGTGAACGGTTCGTCTTTGCGG
>CAMZIL010000026.1 GCA_947307225.1 uncultured Candidatus Saccharibacteria bacterium | reverse complement strand
CTGTCGGTTTTTATGCCGAACGGTCAAGCAAGCTTAACTGCTCAGCATAAAAATTATGTAAACACGCAACACCTCTAATAACTCTGGTCGTTAAACCGTAAGGTTATCTTGAGGTTTAGACTATTCCAATTTCGCTCGCCACTACTTTCGGAATCATTGGTTATTTTCTTTTCCTCAACCTACTAAGATGATTCAGTTCGGCTGGTTCCCGTCTCATTACCCTATGTGTTCAGGTAAAGGCAATACAACATGACTTGTATTAGGTTTCCCCATTCGGAAATCTCCGGATCAAAGCTTGTTCTCAGCTACCCGAAGCTTATCGCAGAGTTCTACGTCCTTCATCGGTTGCAAATGTCAAGGCATCCACTATCAGTGCCCTTATGTACCTTTTTATGCATTGACTTAACTAGTAATTGAAGTTCAATCAATTATTAATACCGTCAATTAAATTTCCTATTGTTGTCATGTTCAAATTGTTAAAAGATAAATTTTAAAGCCAAAGAAAACAACTTAATTTTGGTAAATTATAGTTTGTTTCCCTCGCAGTATTTATCAAACTATGTTCAGAGGTTCGTCAAAATCGAACTTAAATCAAAAACTGTTCTTATATTATCGCAAATAATTAGGCTTTGCAAGTACTTTTTTGAAGATTTTTGGACTTTTTTGGCCTTTTTGGGCTATTTTGCGGTTTTTGACGCTCAATAAGGGAGAGTTGGGGCTGATTTGCTGAGATTCTTGGCCAATATATATTCGTAGATAATAGCAGCAATTATTAGTAGCGCAATAATAATGACTATACATACGACAACGTTTCCTGCCTTACTTGACTTGCGGAGTTTGCCCTTGCGATTTTTTCTCGTCGTCACAGCCACAATAGCGGTAATAACCCCTCCGATCGCAAATACTACTATGGACTGAATAATTAGCAACGCCGCATCCATACTTGTGCTAGCCGAATTGCTCGAGCCCGTTAAAGCTAACGGGGCCATAAAGAGAGCCAAAGATGCGACTATCGTTAATATAGCCGAGATTACGACCGGCCTAGCTGGTGGAAGATATGAGCCCCCGCTTGATTCGCCAAAAACATTAGTCTCCTCCTGCACATCTGCACTAGGTGTTTCTTCGACCTCATCATATTCGCCCGTGTCCTCGACGGGTTCCTGCTCCGGTATGTTTAAACCGGCTGACGTAGCTATGTCATGCCAATCAAATTTATGTTCTTCGTTATCCGAGGTATCCATATACCGCGTCCTTATCCTTCTTGATTAGTCTTAGACGTGAGTTGATCTCTGTATAAGCGACCGCAATGTCGCGAGCCAGAATCTTCTCATTTTCGTGTTGACTAAAGAATTTCTCGAAGTCACTGGCGTCTCCGATAGTACGGACGAAGGCGGCCATGTAACGCGGATAGTCCGCGATGGTCTTGTCGCCTTCTTCTTTATAGAGCCAGTCCCAGTTCTCGTAGACCCAGTTAAAGGTTTCTTTTCTGATTCGGTGGTTACGTAAGAGGCGCATGTAGAACAGTAGCCTATCTTGCGGACGAACTGTGCCGTCTTTTAGGCGATCCAGATAGCTGAGAGCTACATCTTTATTGCGTACCATAGTAAGCGCATCCATCAGATCGCGCTTCAGGGCAGAATCTGGCGTCGATTCGTAAATGCCAAAGTATTTCATAGATAGCTCTGGATGTAGGCGCACTAGTGAGCAAGCAATAATATAGCGCAAGTTCTGATCGATTTTCGAAATATATATATTATTATATGCATCGTTAATCGCCTCAAAGTAGTCCTCGTCTTCGGCATAATGCATCATGCCCATAATAATCGGGCGGAGTTTTCGGTCATTATCGGTGTCGCCCGCTTTTTCGGCGATGCCTAGGCGACGATAGTTCGGGAGTGCCAAATCCAAGATATATTTTTTGAACTTCGCCTCCTCTTTGCTGTCTGGCGTAAAGAAGAGCTTGAGATCGGCGATAACAGCGGACATGATCTCCCAGATAACCGGATCGGTTTCATCAGCGAATGCCTCGAGTAGAGGCATGAGCGACACGCTTTCAACGCGGTCAGTCTTCGCGAGCAAACGGCGGTCAATCAAGAGGCGGAGCTTCTGCTCTTTATTAAGTTTGTCTAGCTTCGCGAGCTTTTTACCTAGCTCTTCCTCTGATAGATTGATCAAATAGTCGCCCGTAAGGTCGTCTTTTATATCACGGATCGGATATTTTTCGTCAGATTGTTCACCGGAAAGAAGGAAGCGCTCCTGCTGGCCGTCAGTAATAACCGGGTAACCAGATTGGACTAGCCATGGCGTCATGAAGGTCTTAACGTCAAAATCAGCATATGGACTAAGCGCATCCCAGAGGTCGTCGGCTTCTGTATTGCCGTATTTATGCTTTTCGAAGTAATCCTTGAGGCCCTTAAAGAAATTCTCTTCGCCCATCGTGCGCATTAACATCAGTAAGAGGCGCGAGCCCTTGCCGTAGACGATGGCACCATCGAAGAGGTTAGCAATTTCCTCAACGTTATCCACCTCAACCTTTACGGGCTGAACACCCTCGAGGCAGTCGCGATGGAAGGCGCCAAGAATGGCGGTCGTATAGAAATCATCCCAAGCAGAGAGCTCTGGGCGAATCTTATCCGTCGAGTAGACCTCCATCATGTTCGCAAACGACTCATTCAACCAGAGGTCATCCCACCACTTCATAGTAACGAGGTCGCCGAACCACATATGCGAAAGCTCATGGGCGATAACGATGGCGACGTATTGTTTCTGGTCGAGCGCCGAATCCTCATTCGCAATCATCGCGATCTCACGGAAAGTGACGAGGCCCCAGTTCTCCATCGCGCCAGCTTCAAAATCTGGCAGCGCCAAGAGGTCCATCTTTGGTAGCGGGAATGGAGTATGGAAGCAGTCGTCATAGAAATCTAAAACGTCCGCCGCAAAATCTCCGGCATATTTTAGATCCTCAACCTTCTGGTGCAGCCCGGCGTAAGCTGTGATTGTAACGCCATGCTTCGATACGGTCTGATAGCCAATAAAATTGCCTACCGCAAAAGCGAGCAAATACGTCGACATTCTCGGGGTTTCTTCGAAAAAAACGGTCTTTAGATCCGGTTCGAGCTGTTCTTCCTTGGCCGGCATATTACTAAGAATGATATCCGTCGGAACTTCCGAACGAAGCGTCAGGCTAAAGGTCGCCTTTGCGAGCGGCTCGTCGACGCATGGGAAGCACTGGCGCGCATAATGCGATTCAAACTGGGTCGTTGCGATTTTCTCGGTCTTGCCATTGTAGTCGTAGGTGGAGAGATAAACGCCCTCCATATCTGGGTCGATAGGGGTGGAATATTCGAATTCGAGAGTGATTTTCTGAGATTTTTTGACATCTTTTACAATGATCGCGCCGTTATTGCGCTCGGCATCAATATCGGAGCCGTTGAGCTTGGCACTCTTTAGGCGCAGCTTTTCGGCATGGAGCTTAACCTGATCGGACTTTGCGACGCCAATAATTTTGGCATAGCCTGCCAAACGGGTCTTGTCAGCGTTAATCGTAAAATCTAAATCGTAATGATCGGGCTCAAAATAGTCAAAAAATCTCTCCATAAGATTATTATAACGCTTATGGAGAGATTGTCGCTAGTGGCGAGTGAAATTACTCTGTAAATTCGTCTGCGGATTCCTCTACCTTCGTCTCTGGCTCCGCCTCTGCGAGGAGCGCCTGAGCGCGATAGATCATCTGGTCGGTCTCGTCAGTCATAACGATATAGATAGGCTTGCTATCAGCGGTCGAGATGAGCGCATGGCGACCTTCGAAAACTGGGTTTTCGTTCTTTTCGTTATCGAGCTTGAAGCCAAGGTAACCCATCTTTTGAGTGACGAAGCGGCGGATTTCGTCGGAGCGTTCACCGATGGTACCAGCAAAGACGAGCGCGTCACAGCCGCCGAGGCTTGCCGCCATCTGGCCAACATAGGCTTGAATGCGATAAACAAAGATCGAGTGCGCCATCGTTGCGCGGAGGTCACCCTCGTCGCGCTTTTGGATAATTTCGCGCATATCGTCGGTGCTGCCGGAAAGACCAAGGAGACCGCACTTCTTGTTGAGATAAAGCAAAAACTCCTCGTCGCTCTCGATCTTTAGCTCTTTCTTGAGGCCGAGCGCAGCCGCAGCGTCAATCGTACCGACGCGAGTGGACATAGCAACACCCTCGAGCGGAGTGTAGCCCATAGAGTTATCCATTGCGGTACCGTTATAAATTGCGGAAACACTGGAACCGGAACCGAGGTGCATAGCAACGAGCTTCTCTGGCAAAATGCCCTGCTCCTTCATGTAGCGAGAAATGAATGCATAGGAAAGACCGTGGTAGCCATAGCGCTTAATCTCAGTCTTGTCTGCGAGCTCCATATCGAAGCTGTAATACTTCATCGTATCTGGCTTTTCCCAGTGGAAAGCGGAGTCGGAAACAGAGATAATCTTGACGTTCGGGAATGATTCGCGGATGCCGCGAATTTCGTTTGCAGTGGTTGGGACATGGATCGGGTTGCGCTTTTCAGCGATCTTGAGCTGCTTCATATATTCAGCATCAACGATGTGATCCTTAGTAAAGTAATCGCCAGGTGCGACAATGCGAACTACGACAGCCTCAAGCTTGTGCTGTTCAGTGGTGTATTCCTCTTCTTTCAAGATGCGAGGAACATCGGCGATAGCCTCGTTGAGGTCCTTAATATCAGTCTTGATGTCTTTTTTGCTGCCATCGTCATCTTTGAGAGTACAGACAACCTTCTTGCCGACATACTCAAAGTGAAGCTGCGCTAGGAGTTGGTCGCCATCGTAAAGCGCATACTTACGGCTGGCGCTGCCCGGGTTTGTAATCAAAATAAGTTTGCTCATACAGCCATTATAGCATCTTGGTTTAACAGAGGTAGATATTGACTTTTTGACTAAAGTGTGCTATAATAGATATATTAATCCACAAAAAGAAACCCCTTAAAGAGGCTTCTTTTTTTAATACATTTTACTCAGTGACGCCGAGCTCGATGCGCTTGAACTGCTTGACGGTGATGTTTTCGCCGGTCTTTGCAATTGCTTCCTTGATGAACTGCTCAACAGTCTTGGAATCATCAAGGATGTAAGGCTGGTTCATGAGAACCTTGTCAGAGAAAGCCTTCTTTGCCTGACCTTCGAGGATCTGAGCCTTCATGTTCTCTGGACCCTTGAAGTTAGCTTCGAGTTCTTTCATCTTAGCTTCCTTAACCTCTG
>CAMZIL010000025.1 GCA_947307225.1 uncultured Candidatus Saccharibacteria bacterium | reverse complement strand
TGCTAGAGGTGTCGATATGAGTGACGCCGGTGCTGTCATTGTAGAGGCCGTAAGCCGTGGTGCGGCTACGAGCGGTCGTTACGGTGGTATTGGTCATTGTTAGTGCGCCATTGTTATAGATGGCGAGAGAGCTGTATTCGCTATTGGCATAGTCGTTTTGTTTAATTGTGGTGTTGTTAATTTCGAGCGTGCCGGTATTGGTAATGACGCGTGCTTGGTTGTAAATAGAGTGGTTGCCAGGAGTGAAGAGCTGCTCGATGTCTGAATTCTTGATGACAGTTGTACCAACATTGCGGATATCGGACTTTTCACCACCGCCGTTGTAAGCATCGGCTTGGGTGTGCCGGACGGTGATGTTGTCGAATTCGGCCGTAGCGTTTCCGTCGGTGTAAATGTTGATTTCGTTACGGACGCTAGTTTCTTCAAACTTCGTATCTTTGACGTAAAGCTGGCTAGCATTGAAGTAGAGGTTGCCGAGGATTTCGGTGTGGTCATTGATCGTCAGCTTGGCTGCGCCGCTATAGACATTGACGGAGTTGGTGCTATATTCTGCGAGAGTTTCAATGACGGAGTTACTAATGGTACTATCTGCCGACAAGTTATATGCATAGATGCCGTAGCTGGCTCGAATATCTGAGTCGACGATGTTGAGGCTGCCGGTATCTGAGTAGATGACGTTATTACTTAGGGTGCTATTTATGGCTGTATTGTTTAGATTGAGTGTGCCGCCAGAGTTGCGGAGGAGATACTCGTTGGCGCTTGTGTAGTTGGTGAGTTCTGCACCGACAAAGCTGAGTGCGCCACCATTGTTGGCTGCGATGCGGTTTGCCTTGATTTTGAGACCATTGATTTCCAGGCTGGCGCCGTTTTGGTTTTGAATGAAGATGTCAGAGTCGTGGTATTCGATAACTGGGTTGGTTGAGCTACCGTTCGCAATAATGACATCGCCGCTGTTGTCGATGTGGTTGGCGGCAATAATATTATTGCCGTTGAGATCGAGTGTAAACTTCTTGCCACTTGGAATATTGAGCGTTGAGTAGGTGTAGGCGTCGCGGATTAGGTAAATCGTATCGTCCGTTTCGGCGTGTTCGATGGCGGCGTCGAGCGACTTGTAGAATTCAGCGTCTGTGCCAGTGCCGATGCGAGCAACGTCTTCCTCGGCGACGAGGCGGGCGGTTTTGTAGGATTTGCCGTCGATGGTTTCTTGGCCGTAAAGAATGTTTGTGTTGTCGGCGATAGCCTTAATATTGCGATCGAAGTGTGGGGCAACGCCGCCCTCGATGACGCCGTCGTAGAATTTGAAGCTACTGTTATAGATGCCGTAAGTGCCGCCGCGAATGAGCGGTTTGTCGGTGGTGCCGCCGAGGCCATTGTTAACAGAGCCATCGTTTTCGCCGATAGTCGCGTCGCCAGAGTAGATATCGCGGACGCCATAGGTGCTACCGTAGACTTCGCCGCCAGTCATCTTGAAGTTGTAGCCAGTCGAGCCGGTACCGATGCGGTCCGGGTTGTCGGAAATAGCACTGACTTTGCCGCCCTTAATATTGACATAGGTAGACCAGCGTCCAGTTGTGCCGATGCCGAGAGTTTCACCATCGACGCTGTGGGCGATAAGCTCGCCAGCGTTGATAGTGATGGTTTTCTCCATATCATCAACAACGACCGCTCTACCAGTGCCGTTCGTCTCGGCAATCAACTTACCATTGTTGACGGTCATGCTGCCGTAGTCGCCATTGGTGAGGATGGCGTTACCGTTGCCGGTAGCTTCGGCACGGACAATTGTGTTGGCGCCAGAAATCGTAGTATTCATATAATCGCCAGAAATACCGCGAGCAGTGTAGTTGACGGTCGTGGCTGATATAGTGCCGCTGGAGATGTTGATAGTTCGAGAACTGCCGCTGATAGCGATTGCGTCGCCGTTTGAGCTGGCGCTAATTTCGCCGCCAGACATTTCGACACGCATACCGCAGACCGCCGTCGTACTGCGGGTTTGCGAGCTGGTGGCTGAAATTTTACCACCAGTCATAGTGAGAATTGCGTTGTTAGAATTGCCGTAGACGGCACAGCCGCCGGTGTATTCCGAAATGCCAATTTCGCCGCCAGTAACCGTGAGAGAAGTAGTGCCTATGTTATTAATGGCAGTTGTGCTTTCGTTTATGATGTGGCCAGATGCGACCGTGATGGTACCGCTATTTTCGATGGTTGGATTGCTGGCGTTGCTGCCAATGATGTAGCCGGTGCCGGTAAAGGTGATATTGCCGCTGTTCTTGAGTGGCTGCTTGTAATTGAGCGTAAACTCATTGAGGTTGAAGGTAATAGTCTTGTCGTTGTTTGGCAAGACGGCCGGAGTGCTGGCGTTTGCAATGACATTAATAGTGCCGCCTTCCTGAACTTTAGCATAGGCGCCAGTAAGGGAATTGAAGGTTTCGCCGTCGACCTCGAGATAATCATCGTCTTCGACGAGCCAACAATGTTCTTCCTCGCCAACTCTTTCGGTATGACGATGTGTGCCGTCTGGGATAGCTTTGAAGATAGTGACATCATTAACGTGTAGGTTTCCTCCCTTAAGAATGCCATCGTAGAAGTTGATACGACCGTTATTGATAGCGTACTGACCACCCTTAATTTCTGGAGTGTTAATAACGACATGGGCGTGATTATCGATGACGTCATTTACGCCAATAGTCATGGTGGTGTTTTCGATGCCGTTTACGCCACCCTCGACTTTACCACCAGTAATCGTGCCACTAGTGTAAAGTTCGCGAATGCCATAGGTGCTACCGTAAACTTCGCCGCCATCCATTTCGAAATTGTAGCCAGCAGAGCCGGTGCCGGTGTGATTTGTGCTGTCAGCGATAGCGGTGACTTTGCCGCCATGAATATGGATATACGGAGCCCAGCGGCCGGTTGTGCCGATGCCGAGAGCATCTCCGCCGACGCTATGTGCATAGATTTCGCCGTCGTTGAGATAAATGTTTTTCTCCATATCATTGATAGCTTTAGCATTGCCGGCACCATCAGCTTCAGCGGCGAGCTTGCCGCTATTGACGGTAGTGGAGCCGTAGTCGCCGTCGACGCCGATTGCGTGACCATTGCCGGTAGCTTTAGCGCGGACGATTGTATCTGCGCCGGAAATCGTAGTATTCATATAATCGCCAGAAATACCGCGAGCGGTGTAGTTTAGTGTGGTAGATGATACGGTACCGCCAGAAATATTGATAGTTCGAGAACTGCCGCTGATTGCGACAGTGTCGCCGTTTGAGCTGGCGCTAATTTCGCCGTCAGACATTTGGAGATGCATGTAACAGACTGCATTTGCGGCTTGATTGCCGCTGCCGATGGCTGAGATTTTACCGCCGGTCATTGTGAGCGTCATGTTGTTGGAGTCGCCATGGACGGCGCATTTACCGTTTGCCTCCGTAAGGCTAACTTCGCCGCCAGACATGATCATAGCGGAGTCGCGCATGTTTTTGATGGCCGGCGAGCCGATACCGATAATATGACCGGATGCAACTTCAACGGTGCCGTAATTCTCAACGGTCGGATAATTTGTATTGGTGTTTTTAAGAGTGCCGGTGCCGGTAAACTTGATAGTGCCATTATTCTTGAGCGGCTGCATATAAGAGACGGTAAACTCGCCAAGATTGAGGGTGATGTTCTTGGTATTGGTTGGGAGAACGGCTGCGGTTGTGGCGTTAGCGATAACGTTGATAGTGCCGCCGTCTTGGACCTTAGTATAGGCGCCGGTGAGGGAATTGAAGGTTTCGCCGTCAACTTCGAGATAGTCATCGTCGGCTTCGAGCCAGCAATGTTCTTCGTCGCCGACGGTTTCGATGTGGCGATGGGCGCCGTCCGGAACGGCCTTAATGATGTCTTCGCTGTTGATATGGGCGTCGCCGCCTTTCAAAATACCGTCATAGAAGTTAATGTAGCCACCACTAATAGCATTGACGCCACCGATAATCTCTGGGCTAGTAGTATTAATAACGCTATGGCCATCGACAATATCATTCGTACCGAGCGTGGCGGTGATGCCATAGAGACCAAAGTTGCCGCCCTCAACTTTGCCGCCAGTAATCGTGACGTCGGAAGTGTAGATGTCGCGAATGCCATAAGTGTTGCCGTAGACTTCGCCGCCATTCATGCTAAGATTGTAGCCTGATACGCCGGTACCGGCACGGTCTGGATTGTCGGCAATGGCAGTAATTTTGCCGCCATGAATATTGATGTAAGGTGACCAGCGACCGGTCGTGCCAATGCCGAGAGCGTCGCCATTGATACTATGTGCGGAGAGTTCGCCGTCATTAATAGTGATAGTTTTTTCCATGTCATTGATCGCGCGGGCGGTACCGTTGGTTGATTCGGCAATTAATTTACCGCTATTGACGGTAGTGGAGCCATAGTCGCCCTCGACGCAAAGTGCGCTAGATGCGGTACTTGTGGCTTGAATGATTGTATTGTTGCCGGATATTGTGGTGGTCATGCGATCGCCAGAAATGGCGACGGCAGCGTTGTTTTGAGCGGTTGCGGAAACGGTGCCATTGGTGATATTGATGGTGCGAGAAGAGCCGACGATGGCGCGAGAATTGTAGTTGGAATTGGCGCTAATTTCGCCACCAGACATTTTGATATGCATATAGCAAACTGCATTCGCAGCCTGGCCCCTGTCGTTAGTGGACGAAACTTTGCCACCGGTCATTGTGAGCGTCATATTGTCGGAATCGCCATTGATGGCGCAGTTGCCGCTAGCGTTCTTGTTGCTAACTTCGCCACCGGAAACCGTGATTGCGGAGTCGCGCATATTCTTGATAGCGATATATCCATTGCTTGTAATGTGGCCAGAAGTAATATTAAGGTCATTGGCGTAGTTGACCATGGTTGGAGTTGAGCTAGAGCTGGAAGTGATGTAAGAATTTTCGTCCAAGTCGTAAGTCGAGCCATTATTTCTGACGACAACCGTGATGCTCTTGTCGGAAGAAATTGTTGCATTGCGCATGACGAGATTGCCGTTGTTTTGCATGAAGTTGTTGGTAGCAATACCTTTGGCGGTTGCGTTCGAAATCGTGAGGGTGCCGTTATTGTAGAGGGTTTTTGAAAGCGTCAAAAGGCCAGCTTTGTCGCCAGTTTTGCTGTCGCGAAGGGTAAGATTGCCTTCAATTTGGGTTTCCTCGCCAAAGTTCACAGTCCAGCCGTAGAGGTCGAAGACGATATTGGTATTGTTAGCGACCGTGATTGGATAGGAGGCGTCAAAATTACGAACTGCATAGA
>CAMZIL010000024.1 GCA_947307225.1 uncultured Candidatus Saccharibacteria bacterium | reverse complement strand
GGCTCATCTTTTGACCGGTGTAATCATCGATCGGGTTGAGCTCGTTGAAGACCTCTTGTAGACCGTAATCCACGAATTCCTTCCAGGATTTGGTCTGGTGCTCGGTTAGGTTTGGTATTGGAAGAACTTGGTCCCCTTCTGTGAATTCCACACGGCGACCACTACTTACAGTGTTTGTAGACTTTGCCACATTCCCTCGCTAGTTTTTAGTGTTGATATCTTTGGCCGGAAGATTACCGCTTTTGATTTAATCCCGCCTTGCCGGAGCGGAATGCAAAAAATCAAAGCACACTACTTCTTAACTTATTAGTTTAGCAAAAAAACGCAACGCGCACAAGAGTTATTTTTGATGATTTTGCGGTTCTTGTTTTTTAAGTAATTAAGCATTAGAATTTAAAGTAATTAGGAGGTCAAATGTTTAACGTAAGCAATATTCTTGCAGGTGCAATGCTCGAATTGGTTGGCTTTTTGCTGCCGTTCATTATCGTTGCATTAATTGTTTCCTTTATTGTTCGAGCCATCAATGGCAA
Source organism: uncultured Candidatus Saccharibacteria bacterium (assembly GCA_947307225.1). Taxonomy (GTDB): domain Bacteria; phylum Patescibacteriota; class Saccharimonadia; order Saccharimonadales; family Saccharimonadaceae; genus UBA2834. The sequence goes on along the minus strand of CAMZIL010000024.1, from coordinate 4,946 downwards.
AAACACTTCTTACGGCCGCGTAAAGCCCGGCGAAGTGCTAATGGATGGCGTAAAGCCGGAGCGAAGCAATTCGACGGCAATGAATATTCTGCTTTACATCGGTAGCTTCTTAATAGTCGGCTCGATGATGCTATTCATCCAGGATACGCCAGAGGTGATGCCGGTAGTTCTGATAATAGCTACTATATTAATATACTCAGCCGGCCTCCTCATATACCGTTTCGTCGACTATTTGACTCCTGTTTCTATCGCCTTTACTTATTCTGCAATGATCCTATTTCCGCTCTGGTACTACGCATTTACCGAATGCAATATCCCGAGTAATGTCGCGCTCTTCGTGAGCACACTAATATCATTCTGCGCCTACGTCGGTGCTACATTCGTAGTAGAGAGCCGCATCGCCGGCTGGCTTAGCTATATTTGGCTCATTCTTGTAGGCTGGACCGGTGCAAACCTTATCGGTGAGCAAGCACTCACATACTCCTTCTTTATCTGGCCATCTCTCGTTGCCTTCTTACCAAACCTCTGCTGGTCGCTGCGCGTCAAATGGCTACCAGTTCCATTCCGTAAGGCGACAAGGGTATTAGCAGACCTCCTAACCCCGGTGTTTGCCGTATTTGCAATCCTCTGTCTATCTGTCGAAAACATCGGCCAGGATTATCCTGCTCTTCGTACGATCGTGGCCGCACTAGCCGTCGGCAATGGTCTGATCAGCTGGATCACAAGCAAGAAGCGTATCTACCTACTTGCTCTACGTTTCTATATCCAAGCATTCATCATCTTGCTAGTGGCAGATATCCTTAACTACTCATTCATCAAAGAGGCAATGTTTACAGGCGGAGTCAACATCGGAACCGAGCTCACAATGGCGATCGTATGGCTCGTATCGTTCCTGGGACAAACAATCTGCTCACTATTCATTCCACAGCGCAACGAGGACGACAAGAGGCTCGAGCGCGGCGTTCTAATTGCTTCGCTTGTCGGCGTGTTCTCGACAACGTTATTCTGCGCCTATTTTGACCAAGTTCCACGCGCGATTTTAATGATCGCAATCGCCGTAGTGACGGCTATCCTCGGTATCCTAATTGCCATGCGCTACCGCAATATAACCTGGTGCATTGCAACAGTTATCGGCGTAATGGCCATTCCGTCAATCATCGGTACCGACCTCGTTACGCCGCGATGGACGGGCTGGATTTACTTCGCAATTTACTCAGTATTGACCCTAGTCTTTATTGGTGCCTACGCCCTCCTCAACGCTCGCAATGTCCAACCAAAACAAAGTCTCGAGCTGGCGATTGCTGCCGTTAGCCTCGGCGGCCTCTGCTGCGTCATCTCTGGCGGGATGGAGCAATATGCTTCGGCCGGCTTCTTCGTTACCGCATTCTTCGTAGCTCTCATATCAATCATTTCGCAATCATACAAATTCCTAGAGGCGTCGGTCTACTTGGCCTCACTAGCCCTATTTGATGTCGTCGGCAAAGCTTACGATACTAGAGGCTACGGATATAGCTACAGCACGGACTACGTGCTTCCGGCCATCCGCGCGCATATTATTTCTCTACCAATCCTCGGGTTCGGCATAGCAAAAGAGCGTAAGGATCTAGCCGGAGCGAGGACCGTTCTTGGCTATATCGCCTTCACTTTGCCAATGGCTATCATTGCGCTGGGCGCCAAGCACGGCAGCCAGACGACTGCGATTCCAATTCTCTTCATCCTCGAAGAGGCCGCCTTCATTGCTTTCGGCGCATTTACCGGTCGCAAGTGGATGGCAATTGCCGCTGCAGTCATTGTCGTTCTTACGACCCTCGACCTCACCGGTGGCCTCAATAGCATCTGGCTCATGCTCATTGGTATCGGCCTGATCTGCGTAGTCGGTTGGCAACTCGCCAAGAATAATAAGAAATAGATAACCAAAAAACCACCTGTGCACAAGGTGGTTTTTTGAACATATAAGCTCTCAACTATTTATGTGTTTAGCTGACTCGCAGTTAGCTAACATGCTCTATTCTTCAAAAGCATTACCAGTATTATATATCAAGGTCGTCCAAGTCTGCAAGCTCTGCGCGAGTCTTTTTTGCAAGTTCGCTGCCCTCTTCAACAGGAGCATCTGCGGCTGGTTCTTCAGAAATTTCTTCAACGTTGTCGACGGAAGCCTCAACAGCCTCATCTTCTTCTACCTCTGGAGCGTCACCTGCAGCTTCTTTTGCGGCTGGTTCATAGTCGTCATTGTTAACGATCTTTAGGTTGTAACGAGCGTCATTCTTGGTGCCAAGTGCGCGAAGAAGCGTACGGATGCTCTGTGCGGTTGCACCGCGGCGGCCAATGATGCGACCAACATCTTCTGGATCGACTTCGAGGCTAAGTAGGACGCCTTTTTCGTCAATGGTGCGGTCAATCTGTACTTTGTCTGGATTGTTGACAAGGGTTTTTACGATATATTCTACGAACTGTTGGTCAATAGTAGACATTTTATCTCCATTTGTTAAGTTATATTTATAGTATATACGCTTTTGCCTAAAAATGGGCTTTTATTTTTTGTTGCCCACTTTTTGCGCAATTCGCCCGCAGGCGCCAGAAATCTTGTTATATGAATAATTCGTCGCCAATTCAAAGGCAAGCGAAATTACGATCGTGCCGCCAAACGACAACGCAAAATATAGGTAGGTATTCGCCGCAATCCACGAGCTCAGCCCGAGTGTCAAAAATGCCAGACGCTGCATAATATAGATACTAAAGACATGCTTGCCGAAGAAATCCAAAACCTTGTTGCCGATTTTTATCTTCATTAATAGCAAATTGGCTACTACGCAGAAGACGCATGCAAACGCGAGATAATACCAGTTGCTGCCACTGTGTCGCCAGAGGAAATACATTGCCGCAACCGAAACAATGAGACTAGCCGCCCAAATCCAAATATTGCGCATGACGTTTTTGTCGATTTTCGGCTGAAGCACCGCCCACCACATGCCGGCAGAATAGCAAAGTGCCGTATTGAACCAATAGCCATCTTTAAACCTAGACATCACAAAGCAAAAGGCAATGCTCAGGACGGTTACGAGTGCCGCACTAAGACACTCTCTCTTCAGCGTAAAACGAAGGCCGAAGAAGCTAATTAGATAAAGCGCCATAATCGCAAAAATGTACCAGTTGCTATTGCCGAGACTCTCCCAGCCAATAATGGACAACAAGTACTGAGTAGCACTCGTCTCTTGCCCTGTTAAAATACGAAATATTAGGAATACGTGACGGCAAAAGCAAAACGATATAAAAGCGCCAATACTTTCTTCGGAAGGGCTTTTACGTACTTTTCACCCTTCTTTCGCGAAGACAATAAGATGCCGTAGCCAGAATAAAACAGGAACATGGCAACTACGAGCTGCCCCATCAGGCGTGCGAATACGCGCCAAATATCATTACCGGGCGCCATCGTGTCAATATAAAAACTAAAATGACAGAAGAATACTAGGAGAACAAAAACGCCCTTGACCGCAGTAGAAACCTGCAGACCTGCATAGTCTTTATGAAACTCGTTAATTTTTGCGAATTTTACACGCCAGCAAATCAGTAAAAATAGCGCGACTAGCAGTATATCCATAACAACAATTATATATCATTGGCCGTGCAGACATATTTATCTGCGTCGGTTGCATTTTGCAGGGTCGTCTCAGCGATCGCACGCAAAGCCTCTTTCGTATAGAAGCCCTGATGCGAGGTCATAACGACGTTCGGATAATCAAGCAACTTGGAAGTGGCTGGATTCGGAAGAATTTCGTTTGAGTGGTCAGCATATATATAGTCAGTCTCCTCTTCGTATACGTCGAGACCGACGCCGTGGAATTTGCCAGCCCTAATCCCCTTAATCAAATCAGACGTATCGATGAGGCTGCCGCGTGAAGTATTAACCAAAATCACGCCATCCTTCATCTTACTAATCGCCGCCTCGTCAATCATATGATAATTGTCTTCCGTTAGCGGACAATGGAGTGAAATGAGATCGCTTTGTTTTAACAACTCATTTAGGCTAACATATTTGACGTATTTTTCGAGCGTGAGGTTTTTGTTAACGTCATAGGCGATAACATTCATTCCGAAACCATTACAAATACGACACATCGCCGAGCCAATCTTGCCCGTTCCGATAATGCCGGCGGTTTTGCCAGCGAGATTCAGGCCGCATAAGCCATCGATGTCGAAATTGTTTTCGCGGATACGAATATATGATTTGCATAGCCTGCGGTTGGCGGCAAGCGCTAGGCCGATAGCGAGTTCGGCGACGCTTTCCGGTGAATAGCGCGGAACGATTTTTACCATAATTCCGAGCTCTTTGGCCTTTTCGGTATCGACATTATTAAAGCCAGCACAGCGCATCAAGACTGCACGGACGCCATGCTTTGATAGGCTCATCAATGTGCGCGCCCTCACGTCGGCACTAACAAAAGCGCAGACCGCATCGTAGCCATCCGCCATGGAAGCAGATCTTGGTCCTAATTCGTGATCAGTATAATCGATCTCTATGCCAGGAAACTTATCAATTACGGCATCAAAAGATTCTTTATCATATCTTTTTGCAGCATAGAACAAAATTCTCATGCTTATATTATATCGCACAAAAAATACCCCTCGCGGGGTATTTTTTTTATTTAAGCCTCAGCTGGTGTTTCTTCAGCTGCTGGAGCCTCGGCAGGAGTTTCCTCTACTGGAGCCTCTTCCTTTGGCTGGTTTTTGCGAAGCTTGTCTGCATGCTTTGCAGTAGCTTTCTTTTCGAGTGGCATCTTGACCCATTTTGGCATCTTGATACCTTCCTTGACTAGAATGCGGATAACACGGCCAGATGGCTGTGCACCGTTGTTTAGATATTTTTCTACCTCTGCCTTGTCAAGAACAGTAGCTTTGGTATGTGGGTTGTAGCTGCCGACCTGAGCGACGATACGACCCGAAAGAGG
>CAMZIL010000023.1 GCA_947307225.1 uncultured Candidatus Saccharibacteria bacterium | reverse complement strand
TATGTTTAATAAAAAAGAAAATTAAGTTACTATTCGCTAAATTACAATTTATAGAGTAAAGATAATGAGAGCTGAAAGGCTCTTATTTTTATGTCTTTAAATCCTATTCACTTACAAATCTTTTCTTATTATATATGTTAAATTTTATTCACTCTAAAAAGTTTGTTGTATTAAGAATGGTGTCGTGATAGATTATGCTCATTGCGTCATCTTTTGAGTTGACACCAGTCCAGGTCTCTCCGTTTGGCCCATGCATTACGCCACCGGAGAAGTTGTAAGTTCCGTTTGGAGTCCAGATTGTATTGTCAGAAGACGTTACGGTTCCATTCTTCGTCCACATAGTATTACCGCTTTTTGTTGCCATCGAGTTGCCGTCATAGATCACGTTGTCGGTTTTTATTTGCGTACTGCCGTCTCCCCACCAGTTAATTCTTTTGCTATTGTTGGCCATTTGGCCTTTGCTACCAAATAGTGGCATTTTAATCCTTTCTTTCTGTTGCTTTGTTAAAATACATCTGTTTGGCTTTTTTGATCGTGTGGGCAAAATTCTCCATATCGTAGGCCCAATCTTTTTCCGTATAGGTCGTCAATAATTCGGTGACTTCTTTTTTGGTCTTTCCGTCGTTAAGATGAGAAACGACCATCAAATCATGTAGTAGTAGTGGATCGGCAGGAGCTAGTTCTTTAAGCTGCCTAGTAGCTTTCTTTCCATAGATTATCTCGACATCTTTCCATGCCTGTTCAAGCTCGGCGGCTTCCGCCATGCGTTTTGCGATTACTTTGTATTCGCGCGCATATTTCATACTTATATTATATAATATTTCCACAAAAAATCAGCCCGATTGCTGCACATGGCCTACGATTAAACTATGCGGAGGGCTGACTTTATGAGCCTATTTTAGCACTTTTTATATTTTTATCAAATTGGATGGTTTCCGATACTTTGGCCAATGTTGTAGGCGGTTAGGTATCGTCGTACGAATTTTATTTTGCCACAATACGTGATCTTTAATATGTCTTGCGGCTCTTAGTGCCATGGTTGCATTTTTACGAGGGCTACTTCCGTAATCTAGGATATTATAGCCAGTAAAGCTATTGGATTTCTTGCCGTTTGAAAATGTAAAATAGTATTCGCTGCCATCTAGAACTGAATTTGGTTCCAACTCTCTAATATTAAGCAGCTCAGGGTATCCATCTATAATTTCTTTGATTCTATCTATGTCTTTTTTTGAAATCGTATAATGATATTCTTTGCCAAAGAAAAAAGTAGTCACGTTATCTTTTGGATTATCAGTAACCCGGACATAGGACGTTCTCTTGTCAATGTCTGGCGTTAGCCAAGCTGGCGATACTTTATATTCAAAGATAATCATATTTCTATTATACTACGGCATAATTGTCGGCACATCGGCCGGATGGACATTTGGGTTGAATCGGACATCTTTGATCCATTCACTATAACTCATGTTTGGAACGAAGTATTTGCCACCTAGCTTGTTTCTAGCGGCGCGCATTCTCGGCTCGTATTCTTTTCCGATATATCCGCGAACTGTCGAGCGACAGAAAGGGTGGAGCGGAGGGTAATTGTATCCCTCTTGCCGCTCGCTCATTTTATAAATCTGGCCATCATGGCTCCGGCACATATCCGAAGTCCGTCCGTCCAATGTTGCCACAAATACATACTTATCTATACCCATTTCTTGATAGGCGATAAACTCGGTTTCGTTCTCGAAGTGGTTGGTTTCTGTTCGGATCAGCCGTTCGGCATAAAAGCTTCCCACATTAAATCTCTGCCTAATCTCATATAAGGCACGTTCTTCGCTCATGCCAGTCATTATGGCCTTAGTAAGTGTTTGCTGTAGCTGATTTGCTAGTGTATTGGAATTACCCCAGATTCTTTTGCTATAATTTGCACCTTGCCATGGAGTATTAAGAAGAACTTCAATTCCACGCGAGTTTAGCTGTTCAAAGGCTGGAGTAGCGCCAATTCCTTTGGCGGTATCGTAGATTGTCTTGCCGAATGCTCCGTTTATTGTTTCAATATGAGATTTAGTCTCTATTTCGTTTTCCAGAATAGCCAGTTGCTTGGTTCGGCTCCATAGCTGGGCATTTATCATCTCAAGCCTACGAACGCGTCCTGTGAAGCGTTTAGGTAGGTATTTGGATAATCCGGCGGCTTCCATGTCGGCGTAGAACTTTTCGACCTCGGCTGTTGGAACGATCTTATTGAGTGCCGTCATGTCGAACTTATTCTCGCGGTAGAATGACTCGTAAATGGCTTTAAGGCTTGCTACGGTATCTTTTTCGGCTTCTTCGTAGAGAATCTTGATTTCGCGGAAGTGCCACTCTGAGTTCCGCTCGGCTTCGGTTAGTCTCGCAATTGCACGCTTATCCCAATACCTACTCGACCTCGTCTGTACCATTATTTGCGTCCTTTATCTCATTCTGGGCGAATTCTGCGGCTGATTCGAGTGTGGTCTCATCTTCTTTGGCGGCCAGCTCTACGGTCTCTTTAGAATCTCGTACAAACGATAATTGACTCACGAGGAGTTCTTTATCGACTATACCTTGTAAGTTAAGGATCATCTGTGAGGTTTCATAATCGTTGCGTGGTAGGTTGCGCTTGAATATAGCATCTACTTCTTCGGTCGGCACGATCGGCATACTGGATTTCGTATTGAGGAAGTTGTTATAGAGGCGGAAGCGTTCCATTAGGCCGCGTTCGAAGTAACGCTCCTTATTCTTGATGTTTTGATCGAACGCGAGGAGCTTGTAGCTGATCGCCACGCCGGAGGAGTTATTCGCGAAATTCTCGTCGGCGAGGTTCGGCGTCATGCTAATCTTATGGATGTCGTTCTCAATATTCTTGCGAAGAATATCGGTATCAGATTCATTTAGTGTCTTGATTAAATACTCAATTTTGCCATCCATCGGAATATTCGAGATCATCCGGTGTTCTTTGAGTTCGGCCATCTGCTCTGGCGTGAACTTCATACCGTAGAAGCAAAGGATTGCGTCTACTAGTTGCTCGCGGTCATTCACTCGGTCACTCTGGATTAGATTATATGCATCTATTAAGCTCACTACGGTCTCGAAGTCGCCTAGGTAATCCTTATTATTGAGGAACTCAATCATCGGTACTTCTTTAAACGCATGAGTGTCTTCTTTATCGAGAATCAGATTATCGCCTTTAAGCCTGTAATTGCGGACGACTTTATTGTCTACGAATATTAAATCGTAGTATTCCGGATTAGTATCAGTTGGCTTTTTAAAGATTGGACGGTAGTTTACAGCGAACATCTTATTGTGTTTAATCGTATTATCGTAGGCAATAATCGTATTGCGGACATCCAGAATTGCCGACTCTGGCTCCGCGTCCTCATTCGCAAAGACATATTCGTACTGGAGTCCAAAGATCGCGCAGTTCTTAGCGATTTCTGAGTCATTATCACTCATCGTCTGTTTCTTATAGCTATCTAATACGGCATCAATATTATATTTTTCGCTCGCTTGATATTCGACCGGGTTCCCGAGCAGGTATCCTACATTCGTATCTACAATATACTTCGCATGGTTGATCATTACTTTGTTATTATGGAGTAGATCAGGCTTCTCTCGGTGGAGAATGTCCTGGTCTCCGATATAATAACGATCTAGAGTATCAAAACGCTCTCGACGTTCTTCATTGTGGTCGATAGCCTCTTTGATTATGGTTGCGTTTATTTCGGTGTCTTTTGGTAGGGTGTATTTCATAATTATCCTTTCCAATAATGGTTGCGGTGTCTAGCTCTCGGGGAACTAAGCATCGATTTATCGAGGAGCTCTACCTCTCGTGGCTCAGAGACATATTCATAAATGCTCGCCAATACGTCTACCGCATCATCGTGAGCATTTTTACCTTTCTTTTGATAGCTCATGACTTGGCGATAGAACTCCGGGAAGCGTTGCCGCCATCCGAGCGGCATATAAATATGATTCTGAACCCAAGCGGAAGACGCTAGGATCCTCGATTCCTTATTATGCGTCTGCGGAATGGCACGAATATCACAGCGATTGGTCGAGTACTTCTCATTCAGTATTCGCTCTACATTCCTCGCAAATCCTCGGCCGCCGTTATTGCTTTCTATCTGGGCAGTAGTGGTTTCTCCGGAGAATAAAAGGTTGGCGACTTGATTTTCCGTCGTCTCCATTGCTTCGTCTGTGAATACGAGGTCTGTTACGTAGAACTCGTTTTGGTAGACTACTCCGTTTATGGAGCATAAGAAGTCCGTTCCGGTATCGGCGGTATCGGTGAAGTTAATCACTTCGGAGTGTGGTGGCAATTTCTCCCATTCTTTAAATTCGCCGTAGAGTCTACCGCCTACGTCGATTGGTTGCTGATTGTAGTTCGCCTCAACGATATCTTGGTTCATCTCGCGAGTTTTAATCTCGTAGTCATGCCGGCTCAGTATCTCATCACAGAGCATTTCGCCATCATCTTGAACGGCTTTCATCGTAATCGTCTCCACATCATCTCCGTAGGCGCTTACGATCCGTCCGGCGAGGTCTCCGAGCGCCCAGCGCGTCATGATGACTATTACTTTCCAGTCGTTGCCCTCGAGACGTTGAATCATCGTATTTGTAAACCAAGCCCAATGTTTATCGAGTGTCATTTCATTGTAGGCTTCTTCGGCATTCTTGATGATATCGTCAATCAGGACTATATTTGCACCAAAACCTGTTGCCGTACCAGTCGGAGAGGTCGCAAGATAATTATTCTTGCTACTTCCGGTCAGCGCCCATAGGCTTGCGCTCGCTTGGCCGCGTTTAATTTGGGTATGAGGAAAGATATCGGAATAGACTATATGATCATTATCGGCTTTGCGTTCCGAAATCGTATCTCGTACTTTTCTTGCGAATGAAGTGGATAGAATTTCGTTATATGATCCAGTCATTACGGCTATCTCTGGATTTTGGCCAAATAGCCATTCTACGAGACAGGTTGCCGTAAAGCTTTTGTAATGGCGCGGTGGTAAATTAATTACGAGGAAGTGTTTTTTGTTTTGATTCATGAAGCCCTGAATCTTGTTACATATTTCCGTTAGGTATTTCCGGCTCTTTTGATAATGATTAGGGTAGAGGAGCCGACAGTAGCCAATAAAACTCTTGCGAGCTAAGGATAATCTCATCTCGCGAACCTGATTTTGATCTTGTCTCAACTCCTTAATCGTTGGCACTATTCATCTTCTCCTAATAGTTTACGTAGTTCTTCTACGGTTAGATCATCGTATGGGCTTTTCTTGTCCTCATAGATTTCCATATCTATTGGTTGAGTAGGTAAGCCCTCAGCCTGATTCATTGTTTCTACGAAGTCTTTAGTACTTCTTACGGCTCGGCTAGCTTGCGCTAGGGCAAGATATTCGCCATATGGAGTCTTTTTGTTATTTTTAGCGTCTTGAATACGTTTTTCGACTTCTTCGGTAGGAACGCTCCAGAGTTTCCTTAGTTGGTATCTTGGCGAATGCTTCGGGTAGAAATGGTCGTCATCATTTATATTGTAGATATCCTGCGGTCTGTCACGGAAAGTCGTTGGTGGTTGATATCCTTTAATGAAACGGCCTTTTGCGTCTCGTTTTTTATCCACTTGTAAACAAGTGGATGACCTCTGTTGCTTTTTGGTCGTTTTTTTAGGCTTTTTCGTGGTCATTATTGGCCTCAACTTTCGGCGTAAAATCTTCCCATCCGGTGTCATCATCGTCATGGTCGAGCTTGTTTATGAAGCGGAAGTAACGCTTCCTGATTACGTCACAGAACTTTGGATCCAGCTCCATACCGTAGCAAATACGACCGGTCTGTTCAGCGGCGATAATTGAGCTACCGCTTCCGGTAAATAGGTCAAGTACGATTTGATTCGGTCTTGAGCTATTCATCATTGCGTTCGCTCCGAGAGTTACTGGTTTTTGGGTAGGATGAACGTAGGTCGTCACTTTATCGCGGTCATAATCCCAGACCGTTGATTCGTTCCGGAGATTTTCAATCATCTTTACGAGCTGTTCTTTTTTCATCTCGTTGAGGTCGCGCCGCTTCAAACCGAGGATGGTCTTTTTATCGCGGCCGCCAT
>CAMZIL010000022.1 GCA_947307225.1 uncultured Candidatus Saccharibacteria bacterium | reverse complement strand
ATGCAGATCAAGATTTACGTTGCTGAAATGCGCAAGATTAGCGTCGGCGATAAGCTCGCTGGTCGTTATGGTAACAAGGGTGTCGTCGCACGTATTCTCCCAGTTGAGGATATGCCATTCATGGAAGACGGTACTCCAGTTGACGTTCTCTTGAACCCAATGGGCGTGCCTTCCCGTATGAACCTCGGTCAGCTCTTTGAAACTCACCTTGGTATGGCTGCTCGCGCACTTGGTTACAAAGTTACAACCCCATCCTTCAACTCCGTCCCTGACGAAGTTATCTCGAAGGAGCTTGAAAAGGCTGGTTACCAGCGCGATGGTCGCGTCAAACTTTACGATGGTCTCACTGGTGAGCCATTTGAAGAACGCATTACTGTCGGTGTTATGTATATGCTCAAGCTACATCATATGGTCGCTGACAAGATTCACGCTCGTTCAACTGGTCCATACACGATGGTTACTCAGCAGCCACTTGGTGGTAAAGCTCAGAACGGTGGCCAGCGCTTCGGTGAAATGGAGGTCTGGACGCTTGAGGCTTACGGTGCAGCATCAACTCTTCAGGAAATGCTCACAATTAAGTCTGATGATGTCTATGGCCGTGCTAAAGCTTACGAATCTATCATTAAGAACGAACCAATCGAAGGTCCAAAACTCCCAGAAGGCTTCAACGTCTTGGTTAAGGAACTTCAAGGTCTCGGCCTCAAAGTTGATCTTCTCGATAACGGTGACGCAAAAGATGCAGACCGCGTAATCGAGAAAGCAACTGAGGAAGTTGAACGTATGCGCGACGATGCTGTCATCTACGCAAATACCGAGAGTGGTAATCCACCAGATGAACTGGACGATGAAGATATCGAAGGCTTCGAAACGCTCGATAGCGAAGGTAACGTTGAAGAAGAATTCGACGAGCCTTCTGAAGACGATTTCGAAGATGCATCTGACGACGAAGATATAACAACTGATTTAGGGGAGGACCTATAATATGGCTTGGCAAGATAATTTCATTAGCGCCAACGATTTCGACTCTATTCGCCTCTCCGTTGCAAGTGAGGAAGATATCCTCAACTGGAGCTACGGTGAAGTTCTAAAGCCGGAAACTATCAACTACCGCACACAGAAGCCAGAACGCGATGGTCTCTTCTGTGAGCGTATCTTCGGACCAGTAAAGGATATTAATCCTAATGATCCAAAGCTAAAAGGCGTTCGCTCCCGCGAAGCCGCAGTCGATAAAGAGGGTAACCTCGTCACGAAGAGCATCACTCGCCGTGAACGCATGGGTCACATCTCTCTCGCTGCACCTGTCGCACACATTTGGTTTATGCGCGGTACTCCATCCGCACTTAGCCTTCTTCTTGACATCACTGTTAAGAACATTGAGAAAGTTACCTACTTTGCAGCATATGTGATTATCGATGCAGATAAAGAAGCAATCGATAAGCGCCTCGAAGATCTCGAAGCTACTACCGATGCTGCTCGCCAGGCAATTGCTGCTCGCTATGCTGAAGAAAGCAAGGCCGATGGTGCTGACGTCAAGGCTCTCGCCGAGGCTCAGACTAAGGAACTCGAAGAACTCGAAGAGAACTATCGCAACGAAAAGTCTATCTTGACTGGCTTCGTTAAGGGCGCAGTTATCTCCGAGATTGATTACCGCAACCTCGAAGACGAAGATAAGGGCTATGAAGACCTCATCACCGTCGAGATGGGTGCAAGTGGTATTGAAAAGCTTTTGAAGGAAATCGACCTCGACAAGCTCGTCGACGAGCTCCATGCTGAAGCTGAGGAAGCTAAGGGCCAGAAGCAGAAGAAGATCATGAAGCGCCTCAAGATCCTTGAGGGCATGCAGTCTGCTGGCATCAAGCCAACCGATCTTATCTTGAACGTTATTCCAGTCATTCCTCCAGATCTACGTCCAATGATTTCGCTCGCTGGTGGTCGCTTTGCAACCTCCGATCTTAACGATCTTTATCGCCGCGTCATCAACCGTAACAACCGCTTGAAGAAACTTATCGACCTCAACGCTCCAGAAGTTATCTGCCGCAACGAAAAGCGCATGCTCCAGGAAGCTGTTGATGCTCTTATCGACAACAACGCTAGCCGTGGTGGTCGTGCAGCTGCATCTCAGAATGGTCGCCGTAAGTTGAAGAGCCTCTCTGACCTCCTAAAGGGTAAGCAGGGCCGCTTCCGCCAGAACCTTCTCGGTAAGCGCGTTGACTACTCTGGTCGTTCCGTTATCGTCGTCGGTCCAGAACTCCGCATTAATCAGTGTGGTCTTCCAAAGCAGATGGCACTCGAACTCTTTAAGCCATTCGTCGTTTCTTGGCTCATTAGCCACGAGCATGCGAATAACATTCGTTCCGCATCTCGCCTAATCGAGCAGGGCGAAACGGTTGTCTGGGATGCACTCGACGAGGTTATCGAAGGTAAATATGTTCTCCTTAACCGTGCGCCATCCCTCCACCGTCTCTCCGTTCAGGCCTTCCAGCCAAAGCTTATCGAAGGTAAAGCAATCCAGCTTCATCCACTCGTAGCTAACGGTTTCAACGCCGACTACGATGGCGACCAGATGGCTGTCCACCTTCCACTTTCCGCTGAAGCGCAAGCGGAAGCACGCGAGCTTATGGCTGCAGGTAAGAACCTCTTGAAGCCAGCCGATGGCGCTCCAGTTCTTTCTATTACGCAGGACGTCGTTCTTGGTAGCTACTATCTCACTTATGACAAGCCATCCGCACAGGGCGAACGCAAGTCATATACTAGCGTCTACGAAGCTGAGCTCGCTTATGATATGGGTCTCATTCAGCTCCAATCCCCAATTCGTGTTCATACGAAGGGCATTAAGCGTGATACTACCCTTGGTCGCGTCTTCTTCAACGAGATTCTTCCAAAGGAATATCCATACGATAACGAAGTTCAGAATAGCAAGCACCTAAAGAAGGTTATGGCAAACATCCTCGACCAGTTTGGCGATGAGGTTGCCGTTCAGACCGCAGATGCAATCAAGGATCTCTCCTTCAAATATGAAACTATCGCTGGTATCTCCACTTCAAAGGATGATTACCCAGATTACCCAGAAGTCGAAGCGATGATTGCCGAAGGTGAAGGTCGCGCCGCTGCGATTTCTCAGCAGTTTGACGAAGGTCTCCTCACCGAAGATGAGCGCTATCGCCTCACGGTTGATTCTTGGCGCAAGGTCGACGATGAAGTCGCTAAGCACGTTAAGGATAACCTTGCTGAGCTCGATACAAACATCTCCATTATGACCAACTCTGGTGCTCGTGGTTCCGCAGGTAACATTAAGCTTGCTTCCGCAACGATTGGTATTCAGGTGGATGTCTTTAACCGTGAGATTGAGCTTCCAGTTAAGTCTTCCTTCAAGAAAGGTCTTAACACCCTCGAATCCTTCATTGCAACCCGTGGTGCACGTCAAGGCCAGGTTTCTACGGCTCTCCGTACTGCTGACTCTGGTTACCTTACTCGCCGTCTCGTCGATGTTTCTCAGGATGTCTTTACTGTCGAAACTGAAGCGAACGACCCAGGCTTCCGCATCTATAAGAGCGAAACTGAAATTACCGGTATCGGCTTTGCGGATCGTATCTATGGTCGCTATAGCGCCGAAGCTGTCGAGAAATATGGCCTCGAAGCAGACGAGCTAATTAGCCGCGAAGTTGCAAACCAACTCGAGGCAGATGCTGATATTGATAGCCTCAAGATTCAGAGCATCCTCACTACCGAATGTGCTGATGGCGTTCCACGCAAGGCTTACGGTATCGATATGTCAACCCGCCAGCCAGTTGCTTATCACGAACCAGTCGGCGTTATCGCCGCTCAGTCCGTCGGTGAGCCAGGTACTCAGCTTACGCTCGATACTAAGCACTCCTCCGGTCAGGCAGGTTCTGGTGCTATCTCCCGCGGTCTTCCACGCGTTGAGGAGCTTCTTGAGGCCCGCTCACCAAAGGGTCAAGCCTTCATCGCAACTATCTCCGGTCTCGTTTCGACTTGGGAAGAAGGCCGCTACAATGTCGTCCAAGTTACGCCAGAAGCAGGCAAGACTGAGCATTTCGCTCTCGATGGCCGCAAGGCTAAGGTTAAAGATGGCGCAAGCGTCAAGGTTGGTACAATCATTGCCAGCAAGGCAAAGGGTGCAGAACCAATCGTTGCTCCATTTGATGGCATTGCAGAGCTAACAGATAATGAGATTGTTCTCGTTGCTAATGCTGGCACGCCAGTCAAGGTCTCCGTCCCACAAGACTATGCTCTTGCTGTTAAAGATGGTGACCACGTCGAGCCAGGCGATCGCCTCTCTGAAGGTTCTTTGAACTTGCAAGATCTTATGAAATATAAGGGCATCGAAGAAACAGAGCGCTATATTCTTAACGATATTCTCGCCATCTACGCTGCTCAAGGTCACGAAATCTCTGCAAAGCACCTCGAGGTTATCATTCGCCAGATGTTCTCTCGTGTTATGATTGAGGAACCAGGCGACACCGAGTTTATTACCGGCGATATCGTCTCTCGCGCTGCAGTCGCAGAAGCGAACGACAAAGCAATCGCTGCCGGCAAGACTCCTGCCACCTACGAACAGATGCTTCTCGGTATCTCGAAGGTCTCTATCTACTCTGATTCCTTCCTATCGGCTGCGTCCTTCCAGGATACGACTCGCGTCCTTATCTCGAGCGCAATCTCTGGTCGCGTCGATCGTCTCCATGGTCTCAAGGAGAACGTCATTATTGGTCGCAAGATTCCAGTAGGCACAGGTGTAGAATCTCTCGCTGAATATGCTGGTATCGAAAACGAGCCAACTGAGACTGATATTGAGACAGATCTAGAGAATATCTAATCTGTTATCGGTAAAAAAGTAGCCCCATCCAAAGGGGTTACTTTTTTGTTGGCGAAATGAGAAAACAGTGGTATAACTATTGACTTTTTAACTCGCTTGTGCTATAATAAAGGCATAACCATTGTTTTACTATAAAACAAAGTACATTATCAGGAGGTGTAGGCCATGAAAAAGGTGTCTCTCAGAGAATTTAACATTCTCACAGGTATCGTGATGCTTTGGGGTATAGTTTTAGCCTCAGTCACGGCAATGTTCGGTGGAGATTATTTCTCCAAGTGGAACGTCTGGCTGTTCATGCTGGCTTTCCTCGCGGTATTTATCGTGGGGTTGGCTGTGATGAACAGATCTGACGAGCCGCTCATTAGTTTCCTGGGCTATTCGCTCGCAACCGCAGCGGTCGGCTCGCTTCTTGGCGTCGCATTAAAAGGCGCTGAAGTTTGTATCGAGCACACGCTTGCAATTATAGCCATCGCAATACTGGTTATGATTGTAGTTGTAGCATTTGTCCCAGAAATCCTTCTCGTGAAGGAAAGAGCAATCACCCTGGCCCTTCTTGCCGCAGTAGCAGCCGTAGCTCTCGCTTGGATATTCAAGTTGGGAACATTCAGTTGGTGGGACGCTATTATAGCAACCGGCTTAACTGTATGCATTGGCTATGTTTGGGCAAAAGGACAGCGGCGCCAACGCACTATTGATCAGGCAGTCGACTCTGGAGCTGGCTTGTATTTAGGGGTATTAAAGTTATTCCTTAAAGCAGTAGGAGCCGAAGGCTAAAACCTCTGCTCTCGCGTTAAGCGAGAGCATTTTTTTGTGGTAAAATATAATAAACAATAGTGGAGAGCATTATGGAGGATTTTGATTATCTGCGTGACGGTGATGTTTATCTAGATTCGGCTTGCCAATCTCTACGTCCGCGTCCTGTCATTGAGGCATTGAACAAATATTATACTGAGCATAATTCCTGCGGCGAACGCGTCAAATACGCTTGGGGTCGCAAAACTGACGAGCTTGTCGAAGATACGCGCGCCGCGATTTTGAAGTATCTCAAGCTCAAGAGCAAGGATTATTCGGTTTCTTTCACTCTAAACACCACCTATGGCATTAATCTTCTCCTCTCCCAATTCAAATCTGACATCTTCAAAAAAGTCATGACCTCAGACATCGAGCACAACTCGCCATTTCTCGCCACGATGACCTTCGCGAAGCGCCAGGGTATCCCGCGCGAAATTATGACACGCGAGCGCGACGGCTCAATCGATGTTAGCAACTACGATTTTACGAAAGCGCTAGTTGTCGTGAACTCCGCTTCGAATATTGATGGCCGCAAGCTATTAAA
>CAMZIL010000021.1 GCA_947307225.1 uncultured Candidatus Saccharibacteria bacterium | reverse complement strand
CTCAAGCGTCCCAAGGGAAGACGAGCGATATAAAAGGGCCGAGAGGCGCGAAATGATATTTGAAATAATATTTTACACAATTATGCTAGCTGCGGCTGCTGGTATAGTGGTGTTAATAGGAGGTTTATTATGAGCAAAAACACAATGAAATTAGATGAACTCAAGGCTTTGGTAAGAGCTTGGACGAAAGAGAAATCTCTGACCACGGCCTACGATATCTGTGAGTTCCTCGCAAATAATTTGAACTTAGAAGACGAAGATGGAAGAGATTAAAGAGATAGAGCAGAGCGATGCTAGCAATGGTTGGGGGACCATTGCTTCCCTCCTCTCGCGTTCGGCCGATATGGCAGAGCAGATGGAGCGTGATGACATTTTTAACATGCTGTCTGAGGCTTTCGACGAGATGGAGAAGGAGACTGATCCAAAGGAATTATTTTTAAATGCATACCAGTTCGCTTTTAGATGCGCTTTCCGCATGAAAAAGCTTGACCCGAAGATGCCTATTAACAGAGTGGAGCTAGAGCGTCGTATTGAGCCACGTTTTGGAGCCCAAGACTGTTATGTGATATATAACTACGACTACAAGATGTTCACGTGGGCACGCAAGCGGAATTTTACCGACAGAATTGATAACTTGACCATCGTAATACCGGCGGAAGAATTAACACCGGCAGAGAAAAATCGTTTCGATAAAAAAATACAGAACCAATAGCTTCCATCTTATAATGAGGGTATGGAAGATTCTGTTGTACTAGATGAATATGGCAAGAAAGTGCCGGGTTGTTTCCGCCCGTGCAAGCCGCATTGCCCGTATACTGCCGTCATCCCGAGTATCACCATTGATACGAAGGAAGGCCTACGCGACATAGCGGACTGCCTAGTTCACGTAACAAGCGTCAATACAACTTATTATATTGACGACAAACATAGAATCATGACCGTCTGGGCGGGCCCAGTAGAGGTTGATGACTATGATTATGAGGAAAACCCACTTGGCTTGCGTAGCCAGTATGTAATTGACCGAGAAAGCGGACGGATGGTCTACTATAATGCCGTCGGCGATTACTCGGTAATGCCACTGGTTGAGCCGGAGGAACAGGTCGACAAAACTTATGTCGACGAGAAAGATGCAGAAGTCTTAGCTGAGGCGAAAGCGTACACTGATGAACACGGTGGCGGTGGAAGCTCTGTTTCTACATATATCGACTTAACAATTACTAACTATACCCCAACTACTGGCGGGTTTGCTATCACTGCGTCACCGTCAATATCCCTTGAGGACGCAACAGAGTTGTGGGAGAGTGGCGTGAACATAAAATACCGCATTAATTTAGAGCAATCGCCGGATCCAAGCACGATAGCTCCTGGCGTGTATGAAATATCTCCGCTGTATATTGGCCCACAATTTGGCGTCGCATCTTATTCTGATGCATTTAACGATCTTAATATGAGCGTATGGCATGAGGCGGGTGTGCCAGAGACGGTAGCCATAAATATTTATTCGATATATTCCGCTCTTAATCTGGCGACAGTCGCGACGACTGGTTCTTATAGCGACTTGACAGACAAACCAACTGTTCCGAATATTACCCTTCAGTCCTCCGACCCAGGCGAGGGAGCCGCACTTGCCGCCAATAATTTCATCGCAGTCTACCTTGAAGGAGGAAATGAATAATGGCACAAGCAATCACCAACAAGGTAAAGCAAACTAGCAGCAGCAATTATTATTGTTGGATGATTTGCGATTACACCATGTCTGGCACCACTCTCAGCTACACGTTAAGGTACTATTGGGAGTGGGGTTGTACCCAGCTAGATAATGCCTGGATTAAGGCTGGTAATAGTGTCATCTGGCAAAACACCGGCCGCGTCCACGACTATAATGCTAGCCATATTGCACAGGGGCACAACATTACTATCCATAGTGGCACTGCCACAATCACTGGCACCCAAACCATCACCTTTGGCATTACGAAATACTCTGGTGTAGCTCAGAGCGGTTCATTCACGGTGTCTGGTGGTGTCGCCCCGGCCACGCCTACCATTACAGTGTCGTCATTGACGGACACGAGTGGTACGTTTGCGGTAGCGGTTTCAGATTATGGCGATCCCGCCTCGGCCCAAGGACGCTATATCGAGGCGGCTATCTTGGCCCAAAACAGCTATGGAGAGACATATCGTTATTCAAAGGCAATGAATACTAGTAGCAGTTCAATTACTGTCTCGAATTTAACTTACGATGGCGGTTCATTAACTATAGTCCCAAACACTACGTACTACTATGGTGCTTATGCGAGCAACACAGGCCTCTCTTCATATACAGTGGCTGGTCAAATCCTCATGCTTCCTGCCTACATCACAAACGTGGTGGTGGCGGACGATGGCCACAATAATATGACCATTTCTGTGCTACACGCGAATGAGGGCTCGGACGACACAGTCTATACAGAGTATTCCTATGACCAAACGAACTGGGTAGCAGTGCAGGATGAGTTCCACTTAACAATAAACACGGCCACAACACTCTATTTGCGCCGCGAGAACACGACCGGTGCAACCCCAGTGTACTCAGTTAGTATTGTCCCAGTCACGACAGTTAAACTATATGGGTCTGTTAACAACCAAGCCAAAGAGATTAAAAAACTTTATGGCTCAGTCGGCGGAGAGTCAAAGCGCATTCGTAAGCTGTATGGCTCAGTGAATGGTCGTTCGAAATTAATTTACGAGGATAACTCATAATGGCGACAAAGAAACCTAAAAAGAACTTCTTCTCAAGGGTAAAGGAGTTTGCCGATATCATCACTGCAATAGGCATTATTGGTGCTGCTCTGGTAGGAGTTGGGACTTGGTGCACATCGCAGATAAATGCTAGCACTAATGAGAAATTAGATAAGCTGTCATCTCAGATAGATGATATGAAGCTTGATAATACGCGCACGCAACTATTAATGATGATAAGCGACTTCCCAGAGAATAAATCTGAAATACTAAAAATCGCCCAATACTACTTCGGTGACCTTAAGGGAGACTGGTATGCAACAGATGTGTTCACAAAATGGGCTGCCGCTCATGGCATTAATGTAGACGAACTTACTTTTATGAAGGAGGTTGCTAAATGAAAGAACAGTGCGGCTGCAACCCACCAAAGGCACTGGAAATTAAATGCCCTGGCGAGGTAATTCTTTTTCGCAAGGTGGAAATCCCAGCAGAAATGGGCGACGACGTAACCTATCCGCCGCGCCCTGGCATGTATCGTAACGTATTGTTAGTATATAAGGCCAATCAGCACGTTTATATGTACTCGTCTGACGGCATGCCGACTATGATATCAGATGGCAGTAGGGGGGTGACAGATTACGAGGAGCTTGAAAATAAGCCATCTATCGATGGTTATGAACTTATTGGCGATGTATCGCTTGAAGATATCGGCGTTGTCGACGCCATTGATGATGCTCTAGAAGAATACACCCCAACCGATGAACTGGCTAACGTTGCACTTTCTGGCGATTATGATGACCTTATAAACAAGCCTACCATCCCAGTAGTTAATGATGCTACGCTTACTGTTAAGCGCAACAATGAAAGCGTCGGCACATTCACGGCCAACTCGGCAACGAATACAGACATCAATATTACTGTCCCAGTAACGGCCGCAGATGTGCATGCGTTACCAGATAGCACCAAATATGGCGCCAGTATCGTGATGTCGATCAACACGACAGATTATAAGGTGACAACTACCCTGAAAGACCAAGATGGCAACACCTTAGGTACAGCGCAGGTTATCGATTTGCCACTTGAAAGTGTCGTTGTTAATGGCTCGTATGATTCTGCCAACAAGAAAATTATCTTGACGTTACAAAATGGCAATACTATCGACATCCCTGTTGGCGATTTAATCTCAGGATTACAGACCGAGATTACATCTACAAACATGCTGAGTGCCGATCTGGTAGATGATACATCCACGACGCACAAGTTTACTACGGCGGCAGACATCAGTAAATTAGCGGGCATTGAGACTGGAGCAGAGGTGAACGTTCAGTCTAACTGGAATGAGGCGAATTCCTCTTCCGACGCCTACATCCAAAATAAGCCATCTATCCCTACTAAGACGAGTGACTTAACCAACGACGGCGCCGACAATACTTCCACATATGTCGAGGCAGATGAGTTAGCCACGGTGGCTACTAGTGGTAGCTACAGCGATTTGATTAATAAACCTACAATACCTACTGTTAATAACGCTACGCTTACGATACAGCGCAATAGCACAACTGTTGGTACGTTCACTGCTAACGCTAGTTCGAATGTCACAGCGGATATCACTGTTCCTACTAAAACTTCAGACTTAAACAACGATAGTGGGTTTATCACTAGCGCTTCTCTCCCAACCAAAACCTCTGACCTGACTAATGACGGCAGTGACGGGACATCTACTTATGTGGAAGCTGATGATTTAGCTACTGTAGCCACTTCTGGTTCATACGACGACCTCTTGAACAAGCCTACAATTCCGTCGGCACAAGTTAACTCTGACTGGAACGCCAGCTCTGGCGTAGCAGAGATTCTCAACAAGCCTACTTTAGCCACAGTCGCTACATCTGGTAGCTATAATGATCTTTCAAATAAACCAACAATCCCAACTGTTAACGACGCTACCCTAACAATCCAAAAGAACGGTACTACTGTAAAGACTTTTACGGCTAACGCAAGCTCAAATGTCACAGCGAACATTACTGTGCCGACCGCAACTTCTGACCTCAATAACGATTCTGGCTTCTTGACGGCAACAGATTATGCCTCGGCTAATACTGGCGGTGTCGTAAAAGTGGGCTCTAATCTTTCTATCGATGCTAATGGCGTGCTTTCAGCGGCCGGCGCAGCATATTCTGCTGGCACAAATATAAGTATTTCAAATGATACAATAAGTACAACAGCAGCTAAAGTAACGTTTAGGGAGTGGTCATGATATTAAAGATAGGCTCAGACACAGTGACACCGGTGTTGAAAGCAGACCCGGTTCTGTTTATCGGTAGTGGCCAAAATCCGAAGCTAACCGCCACTTACACTTTGACTATCAACCTGAAGGACGATACGTCATATTCGACGATAACCCCATCGACGACTTCGCAAGTTGTCTTTGCGGAATCCCAAGCCGATTACAGAACCACAGGCAGCAAGATAGATATGACGAAGGGATGGTTAGTAGTAGAAGATATTTTAATCCCACATAGATACACCTCTCAGCCGAGCGTCATAAATACGGAATGTGTGGCGGCGAAAGCTGTATACTCTATCGGGCGTAGATATAACAGCTCTACAGATTCCGCCAACTATAACGTGGTAAATCTGGTTGGTACGGTTATAGCAAATATATACAGAAGTGCTACCGGCGCCACGCATTACTATGGTGCTACCGCTTCTTATGCCGTTGGAACTGCGGTCATCGCGCCAACACTTTCTAGCACGTCAAGCGCGACCCCAACCATCTACCTACCGAACCCTAAGATGACAATTAGAACAAGCTCAACCTATATGGCTTCGGGCGCATGGGCGAAGTTGGATAGCGAGAATGTGAATATGAATGTTAGGTGGCAGTTCTATCAAGTTGACGCTCCGAGCTGCATTACTACGGCTTACGAGATAGCGAAGAATATGGCATTGAACGAGCAGATGCAGAATAATTTAGTATTGTTAGGAGATAACTAATGGCAACAACAGACACAGATGTATCACAATTAGTGATAAATAAACTAACCAAAGCACAATACGACGGCATTACAACGCCGAGCGATACTGAGCTATACTTCGTCGATGATGGAAAAACTTATGCGACTACCGATATGCTAGCCACTGTTGCCACTAGCGGTTCGTATACAGATTTAACCAACAAGCCTACTATACCAGCAGCACAAGTAAATTCGGATTGGGACGCTTTAAGTGGTGTCGCTCAGATTCTTAATAAGCCATCTCTTGCAACCGTTGCAACAAGTGGCCTATACTCGGATCTTACGGGCACTCCTGCATTGGCCACAGTAGCTACTACTGGAGCTTATTCTGATTTAACTGGGACGCCTACAATACCAACTGTCAATAATGCGACACTTACAATTCAAAAGAACAGTACGAACGTGGCCACCTTCACCGCTAACGCTTCTTCTAACGTAACGGCAAACATCTCCGTCCCGACTGCTACTTCCGACCTTAATAATGACTCAGGCTTTCTCACAACGTCTACGCTTCCTGTCGCTACTACGAGCAGCCTAGGTGCAGTCCAGGTTGGCTCTGGCCTTGCCGTATCAAGCGGTGGCGTCCTCTCCGCTACGGGCGGTGGCGTAGCTGATTCGGTCGCTTGGGGCCATATTACCGGCACGCTTGCAGACCAGACCGACCTTAACACTGCGCTAGGAAATAAGGTGGATTCTTCGTCTCTTGCTACCGTAGCCACCTCAGGTAGTTATAATGACCTTTTGAACACCCCAACTATTCCGACCGTTAATAACGCAACTTTGACCATCCAAAAGAACTCTACTACGGTAGACACCTTTACTGCTAACGCTTCGGCCGATAAAACAATTAACATTACGGTGCCTGTTACTGCCGCCGATGTTTCTGCTCTCCCTGCCTCCACGAAGTATGGTGCGAGCTTTACAGCTAGCATCAATACCACAACTTATGTGATGACGCTCACGCTCAAAGACCAGGACGGCAACACTCTTGGCACTGCCCAGACGATTGACCTTCCATTAGAGAGCGTGGTGGTGAATGGTAGTTACGATAGCACGAATAAGAAAATCGTGCTCACCCTGCAGAGTGGTAGCACGATTGATATCCCTGTCGGCGACTTAATTTCTGGCCTTCAGACCGAGATCACCTCGAGTAGCATGCTTGATGCGGACCTCGTGGATGACTCTACAAGTACACATAAGTTCACGACTGCTTCTGATATTTCTAAACTAGCTGGTATAGCTGCTGGTGCTGAAGTAAATGTGCAGAGCGACTGGAACCAGACGACCAATACGGCTGACGATTACATCAAGAATAAGCCTTCCCTAGCCACTGTTGCCACCTCTGGTGCGTACTCAGACCTGAGTGGCACGCCGTCTCTGGCAACTGTTGCGACGTCTGGGTCATACAACGACTTGAGCAATAAACCAACAATTCCAGCGGCCCAGGTTAA
>CAMZIL010000020.1 GCA_947307225.1 uncultured Candidatus Saccharibacteria bacterium | reverse complement strand
ACTACAATAATCTTCCGCCGCACCCGACTCGTCACGAAAACGTCTAACATTTGCCTCCTTGTACTGAATCTATTTTATTTAATGGTTGTAAAAAACACAACATTGACTTTTGCAAAATTTATACCGTTATTTAAGGTATACTTATCTTATGAACTACTATCTGGTCGCGCCAGCCAAATCCTTCCATCAGAGCGAGAATCTTCTGACCTACGAATCAGAGGCGCCCCTAGCAGTTGGCCAGATTGTCGAAATACCACTTGGCAAACAATCGTCTATTGGCATTATTACCGAATCCGTTAAAAAACCAGATTTCGCTACCAAACCGATCAGCCGCGTCCTCTATGAGACGCCTTTGCCGAAACAGATTATCAAGGCCATCTTTTGGCTTGCCGACTATTACCGCTGCCCCCTATCTAGCATCATCAGTGCCGCTCTTCCGCGCGGCATCACCAAGAATCGCCGTGCAAAAGCCGCTCTGGCCGATAACCCTATATTCTCTCCTGACGCCGACAACCCTCTCAACGCTCAGCAGAAAAGCGCCATCAAGGAAATCGAATCGAATCCGGCCAACACTGTCCTCCTACACGGCATCACTGGCTCTGGCAAAACCAATGTCTATATTGAGCTCGCAAAACATCAGCTCGAAGCTGGCAAATCCGTAATTCTCCTCGTGCCAGAGATCGCCCTCACCTCTCAGCTCGTTCAAAACTTCCAGCGATTCTTCAAAGATGTCATCTTGCTCCACTCCGAGCAGACCGAAGCCGTCCGACATCAACTCTGGCAACAAGCTCTCGAGACCGACACGCCGCAAATCGTGATTGGACCCCGTAGCGCCCTCTTTGCGCCCGTCAAAGATCTCGGACTAATCATTATTGATGAGGCGCACGAGCCAGCCTACCACCAGGATCAAAATCCAAAGTATTCCGCCCTCCGCCTCGCTAGCCAGATGAGCAAAACCGTCCTCGGTAGCGCCACGCCACTCGTCTCAGATTATTACGTTTGCAAGCAGCACGCTGCCATCATTTCCCTAGATGAGCTAGCCATTAAAAACGATAAAAGCGCCGAAATATCCGTAGTGGACTTCAAAAACCGCGCCGATTTTACGCGCAACCGCATCCTTAGCAATCAGCTCATCGAATCTATCCAGCGCTCCCTAGATGCCGGTCAGCAAAGCCTCATCTTCCATAACCGCCGCGGCACCGCTCCTCTTACAATCTGCGATAAATGCGGCTGGCAGGCCCTTTGTGAAAACTGTCTCTTGCCGCTAGTTCTTCATGCCGATAAATACCAGCTCTCCTGCCACACTTGCGGGCGCCATTTCCCTGTACCGACCGCCTGCCCAGAATGCGGCAACGCCAGTATTCATCATAAGGGCTTCGGAACAAAGCTAATCGAGGAGGAGCTAAGAAAACTCTTCCCGCGCGCCAAAATTGGCCGCTTCGATGCCGATACGGCAAGCGACCAACAGCTGAACAAGGTCTATACCGAAGTAAAAAACGGCGGCTACGATATCCTTGTGGGCACCCAGATGCTAGCAAAAGGCTTCGATTTCCCAAAGCTCAGCACCCTCGGCGTTATTCAGGCAGATGCCGGACTAAACCTCCCAGATTTTTCTTCTGAAGAGCGTACCTATCAGCTCCTCACTCAGGTAATCGGCCGCGCCAACCGCGGGCATCAGAATAGTCACATTTTTATTCAGACTTTCCAGCCAGATCAAAAAATTATCCAATTCGCCACCTCTGGCAATTATGCGGACTTCTACAATTATTTGCTCGAAAAGCGCCATATCGCCAAGCTCCCACCATACACTTTCCTGCTAAAACTTTCCCTCAAATTTAAGACCGAAAAAGCTACCGTCACGAATGCACAAAAGTTGTTCAGGCAAATCCAAAAGATCATACGGACCGACAACCTAAGTCAGATCTACGTCACGCCGCCAATGCCAGCCTTCCACGAACGCGAACATACCGGCTATACCTGGCAAATCATCATCAAAGCCAAATCTCGCAAAAACCTCGTCGCTATTTTTGACCAGCTCGACAAGAGCTCCTATCTCCACTACGACTTCGACCCCTATACTCTCCTTTAAGTTTATGTTAAAATAACAGATAGTTATGAATATTGTTACCACTCCAGATCCGCGCCTGCGCGTTAAATGCAAAAAAGTGAACCGCGTCGATGACGAGATTCACGAGATTGTCAAAAATATGGTCCAAAACTGTCTCGATTGGGAAAAGGAGCATAAATTCGAAATCAGCGCCGCTCTTGCAGCGCCTCAGCTCGGCTATGACCGCCGCATTATTGTTGTTCGCGACGATATGGACAACAAGGAAAATGCCAACTTCGTCCCTCTTTTAAACCCAGAGGTCATCAAGACCGAAGGAAAGACTCTCTACGACTTCGAGGGTTGTCTCTCCGTTCCTAGCGTCTACGGCAAAGTTCCTCGCCCAGCAAAGGCCCGCATTAAGGCTCAGACCATCGATGGTCAAGAGGTCCGCATCAAGGCCGACGGTTTTCTCGCCCGCACCCTTCTCCATGAGATAGACCATCTTAATGGCATTCTCTTCATCGACCATATCAAGGGGCAGAAAGACGCTTTCTATCGCCTAGATAACAAGGGCGATCTCGTCCCAGTAGACTACGAAAAAGAAATCGCCCACAACAAGGATCTCTTCCCTGATGAAGACTAAGGTTATCTTCTTCGGCAACGAGCAGCTCGCTCAAGGCATCAAGCCAAAAACTATCCTTTTCGACGCCTTGCGCGCCTCAGATGAATTCGAGATTTGCGCCGTTCTTCTGACCAACCCAAATCATCGCAAGCCATATGCCATCGAAAAGGCCGCCAAAGCCGCCAATATTCCTGTGTATTTCAGCAAAAACAACGACGAGATCATCGAGATCATCTCGCAGTATAATGCCCCTGTCGCCGTACTCGCCAGCTTTGGTAAGATTATCCCAGAACGCATCATCGACGCTTTCCCTTGCGGTATTATCAATATCCATCCGTCCATGCTACCAAAATATCGCGGCACTACCCCTATCGAGACCGCACTCCTAAACAATGACCCAAAAACTGGCGTATCTGTTATGCGTCTCGCCAAAGAGATGGATGCCGGCCCAATTTTCGCACAAGAAACCGTCAAAATCGAGGCCGATGAAACCAAGCAATCGCTCTACGAAAAGCTCGCCACGGCTGGCGCCGAGCGTCTTTTGGAGGTTTTACCTGGTATCGTCGCCAAAAATGCCTCTGAGACCGCACAGGATAACGCAGGAGCGACTTTTACTACTCAGCTTACAAAAGATATGTCCGAACTGAAACCTGCCGAGAAGACCGCTCAGACGCTCTATAACGAGATCCGCGCATATGCTGGTTTCCCAAAATCTAAGCTTATTTTGCTCGACGTACCATGCACGATCACCGCTGCCCACGTCGCCGACTCTGCAGCCACAGAGATCGATCAGAAATGCTCCGACGGCAAATATCTAGTAATCGATCGCCTCATCCCTGAAAACTCCAAAGAAATGGACGCTCAAAGCTTCCTGAACGGACACAAAAAATAGCCCCTCGAATGGGGGCTATTTTTTATCAATTAGAAGTTCGCTAGAAGTGCGTCCTTGTTTGCTGCGATTTCGCTGCGCAAACCGTCGACGGAATCTTCGATAATTTGCTGATACTGTGGGCAATTCTGATCAAGCCACTTAGCCGTGACGTAATCACCCATAACCTCATCGGATTCGCCGAGAGATTCAACAAGCTTCTGATAAATGGCGTCATTCTTATAGTCGTCGCCGTTGTTTTGGAGCCACTTGTCGATGGTCGCTTTATCCTTGTCGATGATCTTTTCGAACTCATCAAGCTGAGCCTCAGTAAGACCCTCACTCATCTTTTCGCCGATCCTCACCTCAAGCTGGTCTTGCGCATACTGCAAGAAAGCATCTTTCTGTTCAGCCGGCATGCTCCCAAGACCTACGCTCTCGAGAAAACTGTCGTCAAACTTATACATAGCCTTTTTCTCCTATTTCCCCCATTGTAGCACAAAAAGCCTATGCTTATGCAATTTTCTTTTTCTTGTATTCGCGAACAAAGAATTTGATAGAATCGCCAATTTCGAGCTGGATCTTTTTCTGGGTCTTTAGAGACATACCGCCAAGCTCACCCTCAGCCAAGGAAGGAACATCAACCTTACCTTCCTGAACGTTGATTACCTCAACCTCGCCAAGTAATTCTTTCTTACGATAAGCGCGACCAAGCATGCCAGGAGCGACACGGCCACTCTTTACCATACCACCAGCAATCACCTCAGTCTTTTCGGTGCGGAAGACACCCTTTACCTCGAGTTCGCCGGTATCCGTTTCGAACATTTCTGCATCAAGCATTTCTTCCATCTCATGCTTCGCATCATCGAGAAGCTCATAAATCACGCGGTAAACACGAACTGGAACACCGTTGCGCTCCGCCATCTTAGCGATCGCATTTGGCACCGTCACGTTAAAGCCGTAAATTACTGTCTTGCCACCAGAGGCCATATAAACGTCGTTCTCATTAATTGCGCCAACACCGGTAGAAACGATATTGAGCGTAATCTCACCCTGAGTATCAATCATACGAAGCGAATCGACAACGGAAGTAACCGAACCCTGGACATCGCCTTTTACAATCACATTCAAAGTTTTGGTATTGTCAGCGGTATTCATCATGCGAAGAAGATCCGTAGAGGTAACATTCGCGTTCGCCGTCTCATTTGCCTCAGCCTGAGCATTAAGAAGCGCCAAGCGGCGAGCGGTCTTTTCATCCTCAACCTCTTCGAACTTATCACCAAAGTTTGGAAGCTCTTTGAAACCAGTCACAACAACAGGGGTAGATGGCGTAGCCTTACCCTTTGGTTTGCCCTTCCAGTCGAGCATCGTACGAACCTTCGCATAAGTCTTACCAGCAACGATAAATTCGCCAACCTTTAGTTCGCCACCGGTAACCAAGAGATTCACTACTGAACCCTTACCTACCTCCATATGGCTCTCGATTACGAGACCTTCAGCTGGAATGTTTACATCAGCCTTGAGCTCATCGATATCAGCGGTCAAAAGAATCATATCAAGAAGTTGTTCGAGATTCTGACCAGTCTTTGCAGAGATAGGAACCATGATCGTATCGCCACCCCACTCCTCTGGATTGAGGTTGAAGTCAGTAGCGAGCTGCGCCTTGGTACGATCGATGTTAGCCCCCTCTTTATCAATCTTATTAATCGCAACAATAATCTTTGCGTTTGCTGCCTCGGCAAACTTAATTGCCTCTGCAGTCTGCGGCTTTACGCCATCATCTGCTGCAACGACAATCACGACGATATCAGTAAGCATTGCACCATGCTGGCGAATAGCTGCAAAGGCCTCGTGACCTGGCGTATCGAGGAAAGTAATCTTGCGCTCTTTGTATTCCATCTGGTATGCGGAAATATGCTGAGTAATACCACCGGCCTCACCTTCAACAGTCTTCTTCTTTAGAAGCGTATCAAGCAAAGTGGTTTTACCGTGGTCAACGTGCCCCATCACTGCCACCACTGGTGGGCGGAGCTTTGCATCCTTGCTCAACTCGCGCTTCGTACCAGGTAGTTTTGCAGAATTTTCCTTGCGCTCAAAACGGACATTCGAAAAACCAAGTTCCTCAGTCATAATCTGAGCAGTCTCAACATCAAGGCGCTGATTAATCGTCGCCATAATACCGTTCTTAAAAAGCTCGCCAATCAAATGAGTAACAGAGATGCCGAGCGCGTTTGCTAGCTCGTCTACCGTAATCGAGCCAGAAACCTGTATCACTTTTTCTTCCACTTTCTAGCTCCTTTCTTTTTAGATAATATCGACGTATAAAAAATACGAAAAAACTCCCACTATTTTACCATATCTATAGTTTTCGCGCAATGATAAGCGCTTACTCTAGGCTAGAATATCGCGATACAACTGTTCGATTTCTTTTTCGTCAACCGTAACAGGGTGGTTCTTGAGGCGCTCCGGATTAACCGCGTTCGCAAATTTCAAGAAATCGCCCTCGGCAAATTCTGGCTTCTTTAGCTCAAGCCCCTCGACAAACTCATCGAATTTCCTTGCCGCCGCCTCGGCCGTCTGACATCCCATCAGGGACGCAATCTCATCTAGGACGCGCTTCAGATGTTCTACGCCGCGCGGATCACTGCATTCACTCTCGGCGCGCTCAACCGTCAGCGGGAAAATCTTACGCATACACAAAGCTACCGCATGACCATGCGCTAATCCATAAACGGTAGTCAAGTTATACCCCATTGCATGCGGCACCGTCGTACGAGTAACATTAATCGCTTTCCCCGCCACATATGCCGCCTCCATCATCCGCTCATTCTGTGTCGGATTGTTCGCGAGATAGCCAAACGCATTGTCAAAAATCAGTTTCAATGCCTCAGCGCTATAGCCGCGGCTCTCTTCCGTACTAGCTAACGCCCAATACGACTCGATCGCATGACAAAGCGCATCCAGCATCGTACTCTTGCGCTGATACTCTGGCAAGGTATCTAGCACGCTCGGATCCATCACGACCGTGTCCGGGATGCAGCTCTCATCTGTTACAGAATGCTTAATCCCCTGATAATAGACGATCGCAAAGCGCGTTGCCTCCGAGCCCGTACCAGCCGTCGTTGGCACTGCCAAAAAAGGAATATTGTTCGGAATAATATCTTGTTCAAGGTAATTCTTCTGGTCATCTAGCGTAGAAAACATCTTGATGCACTTCGCCACATCCATCGCCGAACCGCCACCAATCGCCACGACCGCATCGCACTGGTTCTTTTTATAGGTTTTTACACCCTCAACTACAGATTCGTAATCTGGGTTCGACTTGAAACCACGGAAATGAACCACCTCTACGCGAAGATGCGTCGCCAGATCGCGGAAATAACGCGTAATCGCAAGTGCCTCAAGTGGCAAATCGCTCACTAATAGAATCCGGCTAATCTTATAGCCATCGTGAAGCCGAGAAAAATACCAGTCAACTGGCATATATCCGTTCCCAACCCTAAGAATCTGTTGTTTCACCCTTTTATGATAGCACAAATTAGTATAAGAACTTTGCGTATTCGCAGTTGCCTAGCCAAACTGCGTAGTCTACCTGCCCCTCTTTACAGAGAAGCGCGTGACGAAGATTCTTGAGCAGGCCGCTGTGACTGACGATCAGAATCGTACTCCCATCTGGCATAGGCTCTAGAACATTATCACTAAAATCCTTTGCTCGCGACAAAATATCCATATCGCTCTCTCTAGACCCGTCGTCATATTTATCCCAATCACTCGCCGCTTTTCCCTGGATGGCTCCAGCATAAAGCTCGACCAAACGGTCGTCAATCGTAATCTCAAAACCAGCCTTATTCGCCGCCTTCACAATCTCGGCCGTCTCGCTCGCTCTGCTTAACGGCGAAGAGTAGCAGCGGTCAAATTTTACATCGGCAAGCTCCTCAGCAAGCTTTCGCGCCTGCGCTCTGCCCTCTGCGTTCAGCGGCACATCCGTTCGCCCCATCACGATTTTACCCACATTCCAATCTGTTACGCCGTGTCGCGCCAAATAAACCGTTCTCATACCCCAATTATATCAGCGGCATCAAAAAATCCGCGACATATGCGCGGACTTTTTGAGAGAACGACCGTCTCTTATTTCTTTGCTTTCTTATCAGAGAAGCTGAGAGAAATCTTGCGGCCTTCCTTATCGATGTCGAGAACCTTGAATTCCTTGCGCTCATTAAGAGTGAAGATCTTCTCAGGATCAACATCGCTGCCTTCGCCGAGTTCAGAAACGTGAACTAGAGCTTCGACAGCTGGCGAAATCTGAACGAATGCGCCAAATGGGGTGATACGAGTAATCGTACCTTCGACCTTGTC
>CAMZIL010000019.1 GCA_947307225.1 uncultured Candidatus Saccharibacteria bacterium | reverse complement strand
ACTGCCGATAATGCCCAAAATGCCAATCGCAATAATTGCGGGCAAGAATGACCGGGTGTGTGTTTGTTTTGACCTCACCATATTAACAATATGTTTATGGTTATATTATACCATAAGCGTAGTCAGCGAGTAATATGTTAAACTAGTCTTATGAATATTGATTTTGGCTATATAGTGGCGGTATTTGTAATCTCGATAGGGTCAATTATTTTGCATGAATTGATGCATGGGGTGGTGGCGTATGTCTTAGGTGATCAGACGGCGAAGTTAAGCGGTCGTTTGACGTTGAATCCGTTAAAGCATATTGATCCGGTGATGTCGGTTATTGTGCCGGTAATGCTAGCTTTAATAAATGCGCCGATATTCGGCGGTGCGAAGCCGGTTCCGATAAATACGCGTAATCTTAAGGGCGGGGAATGGGGATTTGCGGCGGTGGCGATTGCCGGTCCGCTAACAAACCTAATATTGGCATTTTTGTTTTTCTTGGTAGGCGCTATGACGGGTGTTTTGGGGGTGACGATTGATGGTAGTTTGGGTTATATTCCAGATATGCTCGGTACGATTTGTATCGTTGGCACGATGGTAAATATTGGCTTTGCGCTATTTAATTTTATTCCAATACCGCCACTAGACGGGAGTCGCGTATTGTATGCGTTGGCGCCAGATGGGGTGCGACGGTTTATGACCGTAATGGAGCAGTATGGCTTGATTGTGATATATGCGTTGATATTGCTTGGCGGTTCGTTATTATCGTCGTATGTGATAAGCGGAACAGAGGCGATTACGAACTTCTTCCGAC
The DNA here is from genome assembly GCA_947307225.1 of uncultured Candidatus Saccharibacteria bacterium. GTDB lineage: Bacteria > Patescibacteriota > Saccharimonadia > Saccharimonadales > Saccharimonadaceae > UBA2834. Next base: position 7,912 of record CAMZIL010000019.1, on the reverse strand, counting down.
TAATTGTCGGTATGAACTAGCGTGATATAATAGAAGTAGCCCGACTTACAAAATTTTTCCTGAATAATCATTTCTAGGGAGTTCGTGGCAGTTAGGCCGTGGTCTAAATGCATAAGAGCTTACCCACCGTGGTATATATCACGGGAAAAATTGTAAGACGGGCTTTTTTGTGGCTTTTTAATAACCGCGGCCTGGTAAATAGATGAGGTAGCAATATTCGTAGCCAGTATCTGGGTCAGTATGGAAGTCTGCTTCGTATTGATATTCGATGTTTGAGGTAGTATCTGGTTTGGCGTTGGTGCTACCGAGAAGGTAACCATCGTAGTAATTGAAGTGGCCGCTGGCGAGTTTGACGCCGATACCAGTGTTAGAGCCAATGCCTTCGATGTGTGGGTCGGTGGTGTTAACGTTAGCGGTAGCTTGGCCCCAATTTGGGCCGCCAACTGGTTCAGCTTCGCCTAGCGTAACAGTTGCGCCGTCGATATAGATGCCGTAAGCGATAGTGCCTTCGGCTTTGAGAGTACCAGAGAGGATAGTTGCAGTGGCAGTGCTGGCTGTGCTGCCGAGGGCGGCACCTTTTGCGCGTTTGATAGATATAGTTCCTGATACATAGTTAAGGGTCCCAGCATTTTCAATACCCCAAGTTGCAGAGTTGGTGTTGTCGGCAATATTGGAGTTGTCAAAGGTGATTGTTGAGTTGGTATAGGTCAAGGTTCCGCTATTATAGATCATATCGACGCCTATAACGTATGATCCGCCAAAACTACCAGTGAGCGTGGAATCGGTGATGGTTGCGGTGCCGCTATTTCTGAGAGTAATGTGAGTGGTATTTTGCTGGTAGTTATATAATACATTGTCGATAGAAGAGTCAGTCATCTGGAGAGTGCCATTGTTATCGACTAGGACAGTGGAGTATGTAGAAGTGCTAACGACGGAGTATATATCGGAGTTGTCTATCGTCATCGTTCCGGCATAATTATATATCCCTCCGCGTATGGTGCTGCTGGTAACTGTGGTGGTTTGGCTATTATTACTACAGATCGCCCTGTAGCTCGCGTAATGTCCTGTGAGCGTAGAATCGGTGATCGTTACAATTGCGGATGAGCTATTTATATAGACAAGATGATTACTAGAGTAATTCGTGCTGCTATTTAGAATTGTTGAGTTGTCGATAATTAGGTTTGTTCCACTATGGTTAACGGCGTTTGATTTCGTGTTGAGAGTTGAAGAGTTGAGGATAGAGGCGGAGCCATTGTTCGAGTTCGTGATACAAGAGCTAGAACAAACAAGAGTTGCCCCGTCGATAGTGAGTGTGCCGGCATTCGAGATGATATATGGAGAAATAAGAGAGAGGCCGGTGATAGTCAGAGTTGCACCTGAGGCGTTTACTAAGAATCGATCGTCACTGCCGATGTATTCTATGGTGTTGTTGGAGTTTAGATTATCAGTAAGGACTAGCTTGCCATTGTTTGTGATTGGGGAGCTAGTAGAGAGACTATGGTTATTAAGGTCGAGCGTGACGTCGACGGTAGATGGAATAGTGAATGAATTATAGATATGAGTGTCGGCTATTAATTGGATAGTATCGCCAGCTGCAGCAGCAGCGAAGGCATCTGGGAGTGAGGTATAGGACGAACCGCCGACAATTTGTGCGACAGGCTGCGCAGTTGCTAGGTACTTCACTTTGTATTCTACGCCATCAATCATTTCTGTCGTGCTGGCGATTTCGGTATTGGTTGCGATTGCTTTGATGTAGTAATCATTGACATATGCTTTGGTGCCGCCTTTTAGGACGCCGTCGTAGAAGTAATAGGAATTGCCGCTAGACAGAGCATATTGGCCGCCGATGATTTCTGGGGAGGTGGTGCTAAGGTTGCCGTCATTAGCGCCGATGACTGCGTTAATACTGGAGCCGACAATAGCAATGCCATTAGTGCCGCCAGATATCTTGCCACTAGTAATAGTAATATTGCTGCTTGAAGCGTAGTAAGCGTAGATACCATACGATGAACCGCCAGTAGAGCTTGCTTCAATTGTGGCGTTAGAGATAGAAATATTAGAGCTGCCGTTGTTGAGATATATGCCGCTAGCCATTGCGCCATTAGTGCTACGTGCTTTAAACGTGCCGCCTGTGATAGTAGCGCTTGCTAAATATAGGGCTCTGGCTTCATAGTTACCGGTGCTAACGACTTCTATTTCGCCACCGCTAATGGTTAGGGGAGCGGTTATGCCTAGAGCGTATGAGTTTGATGATTCGGCATAGATTTTGCCGCCAGACATATTAACACTGTTACTACTATGTACTGCCGTGCATTGCATACTAATCGTACAAGATATTTCACCACCGGCAATAATGACTTTTCCAGATGAACTTATGACACTATAACTCGACCAACGCGAACCGTCTATCAGGTCAATTTTGCCGCCGTTAATATTGATAGTGCTAGAGCTATTATTATAAATTACATAAGTGTCACTGCCGCTGGAGCTACCATAACTTCCTACAATATTGCCAGAAGAAATGGTGAGGGGGCCGGTGGTGGTGATGGTTGGGTTTGTGTTGTTAATAATCTTACCATTGTGATTCGTGCTGTCGTCACGAATTTCCATAGTGCCGTTGTTTACTAAGGATTGTGTATAAGTAATAGTATGCCCGTTTAAATCAATGATGATAGATTTGCCGCTAGGGTTACTTGGCAAGGCGGCGGAAGTGGTGAAGTCTCGGATGACTTTGATGGTGTCGCCACTAGCGGCGTTATTGTAGGCCTTGGTGAGGGAATTGTATTGTACATTATTTACTTCAAGGTATGGTTCATCCTCGATAAGCCAACAGTTCTCGTAGCTACCAATGGTTTCGGTCTTTGTATGAGCTCCGTCTGGGACGGCTATGACATTGCTATTGTGAGCATTGGTAGCACCTTTGATTACGCCATCATAGAAATAGATATTTCCACCATTTACGCCATACTGGTCTCCGACAATTTCTGGATTGACGGCGCTAATATTATTGTTATTAGAGCCAAGGATAACGTTTTTTGTGGTGTCTGTATTGTATATGCCGTAGTTTTTGCCATAGACATAGCCACCCAAAACTGTCACCGTAGATGATGTGTTATGGATGCCGTATGCTGCGCTATTAGTACTAGTTGCTGTGATGGTGGTAGTAGCGTCGCTGTCGGAGACAGTAGTACTTCCACCATCGGCATGTATATGTATGCCTCGAGCGATATTGCTAACACTAGATGATTCGATTGTGCCACCCGTGATACTTACTGAACCACGCCACAACTTAATGCCCGTAGCAATGGCGCTTCCAGTAGTGGTTGTGCGAATAGTGCCAGCCGTCATGTGGGTAGAAGTGTTGTTAGAAGAACTTTGGACACTCATGTATTCAGACGAGTTGTTTGTGCTGCTGCCGACAGTCTCTATAAGGCCGCCGTCTATATGAAGATTATCGAAAGAAGATATGCCTTTAGCCCAAGACAGCGAGGTGCCTTCCGTATATACTTTGCCGCCAGTAATATTGATAGTATTAATTCCCGTGACTGCATCGCATTCATAGTTGCTCGTGTGTGACTGGATGCAGGCTATTTCGCCACCAGAGAGATTGAGAGTTCTTTGGGAGGAGATTGCTTGGCCAGTTGAGCTAGTCGTAGCCAGAGAGATAACCTTGCCGCCAGTAACATTTACGACGCTGCTTCCTGTATTTGATCCGGCTCCAGATATGGTTGTCTTGTTGCTCTGTATGGTGCCGGAAGAAATCGTAAGAGTGCCGTTATTGTTGGCGATAGTTGGATTCGTGTTATTGATGATTTTGCCATCGTGGTTTGTGCTGTCGTCACGAATTTCCATAGTACCGTTGTTGACTAAGGATTGCGTATAAGTAACAGTATGGCCGTTTAGGTCAATGATGATAGATTTGCCGCTAGGGTTGCTTGGCAAGGCAGCGTTAGTAGTAAAATCTCGAATAACCGTGATAGTGTCGCCACTAGCGGCAGCATTGTAAGCTTTGGTCAGGGAATTATACTGTGTGTCATTTACTTCGAGATATGGGTCATCTGCCTCGAGCCAACAGTTCTCGTATCCGTCGATTGTCTCGAGATGAGTGCGTGCGCCATCTGGAACGGCTTTTATAGCATCGATATTGGCATATGCGTTGCTGCGGCCCTTTAGAACGCCGTCATAGAAATAGAAGTTCCCGTTGCTAGATATAGCATTTTGGCCGCCGATGATTACTGGGGTGGTTATATCGAGATTATCGTCATTCGTGCCGATTATGAAGTTATTGCTAGCGTTGCTAGCTGTTCCAATACCATAAGTTCCGCCAGAGACGGTCCCGCCGTAGATGTTATTATTTCGATTGGAGGCGTAATAATTATAGATGCCGTATGATGTGCTGTTAGTCGAGGTCGCACTGACTGTTCCGCTATTAATAGCGATATAGCCGCCATAGACGCCGAGGCGAATGCCACTTGCGACGCTATTTGCGGTAGTTGCAGTGATGGTACCGTTTGATAATGTAACAGATGAACTATAGTTGCCGAGCTCGACGCCGTTTGCCTTGCCGCTGCCGGTGCCGACGGCTTCGATAGTTCCGCCAGTCATAACGATTTGGTCGTATTCGCTATTCGCGAGGATACCTGTAGCTTCGTAAGGTGATTGAGCGTAGATTCTGCCGCCTGACATATTGACGCGTATAGATGACCTAACGCCGTAGCAATAATTACTGGTTGTTGTTACGCAGGAAATATTGCCGTCGGTAAGATTTAGGGTGCCTCGGTTGCCAGATATCGTGCCATAAGAAGAGTTAGCTCCCGTACTTGACATGTTGCCGCCGTCTACATTTACTACGGTTCCGGAACCGTTAGAGTAGATGGCGTATTCTGTGCCGGAAATATTGCCGCCGGTCACGGTTAGGGCACCGCGGTTTTCGATGGTTTTTATGCCAGAGATGTTACCGCCGGAGATAGTAAGGTCGGTCGATGTATTATATATAGCGTTGGCGTTGGAATTTGTGGAAATGAGATAGGAATCGTTGTCTATATTTAGAGTAGTGCCATTCTGGAGGACGCTGAGGACTCTGCCGTAGCTGGAGGAGAGGGTGGCATTTTCTAGATTTAGAGTGTCACGGTTTTCGATGAGGGTGGCGGAGTTTGCGGCATTGACGGTGATGTCGCAGAAAGTGAGGTCGGAATTGTTGACGATACCTAGGGAATATACGGCGAGGCCAGAATTATTACTGCTGCAGATAGTGAGGGTGCCGTTATTGGTCATTGTTTCGCCGAAGTTGATAGTGTGACCGTCGAGTTCGATTTCGATTTCGTCGTTGGCGCTTACGGTGATAGGGTAGCTAGCGTCGAAGTCGCGGGCAGCGTAAATCTTGTAGCCAGTAATAGCAGAGACGTCGATGTTGTCTTGGAGGTTGTAGTAGTAAATATCACCGTGGTTGGAGGTCTTGGAGACGGCGCGGTTGGCGCTCTTGAGCTCGACGTGCTGGTAGGTTCTACCATCGGCTTCCATATGTTCGACGTTCGGGAAGTAGTTAATTGTCATTTCTTCTACGCCGATGACGGTGCGGTAGAATGGGGAACCATCATAACCACCGACTAGGCCAAGATCGCCCTCGAGATAACCGTCGTAGTAATAGAATTCATAGGTGTCGTTGTCTTGGTATAGGCCAGCCGTAGTACCAATGAGACGAACATTATTATTAATAACGTTAGCGACGCCGGTATCTGGATCGTAGTCGTCGACACCAAGGGTGAGGATGCCGTTATTAATGACGGCGGCGCCGTTTGAGTTATTAATCTCGCCATTAATGATGGTTAGGTTACCGGCAGTAGTATTCGTGAGTGAGCCAGTAACAGTGTGGCTATTGAGGTCTAGGGTAACTTGTTTGCTGTTCGTGACAGTTTCCGTCGTATCGACGAGGAGCGTGATAGTGTCGTTGGTCTGCGCGTCATTCTCGGCGGCCATAATGGAACTGTATAGCTTGCCGGTGCGTTCAATGCGGGCGACCGCTCTGTCCCAATGAGCAGTGATTTCGGTATCCTCTGCGACGACAAAGCTATTATTAACTATTACTGCGCTGCCGCTCGTGACGGACCAATAATCTACGTAATAGCCAGAAAGGGTGGCTTCGCCGATGGTGAAGGTGCTGCCGTCGCGGGTCGAATAGACGCTAGGTGAAGTAGAACCATCGTAACTACCGCCGTTTGGATTGACGGTGACGTCGTAGAAGATGTTGCTTTGCCAGTTGGCGGTGAGGACGGTATCAGTGTCTAGAGTGTAGCTAGTAGTATCTGCTCCGAGCGTGGAGATTTCTGGCTCGCCAGAGACTACGATTTCTTTCGTCCAGTCGCGGAGCTCAAGGTTGGCAGATGCTGGAGCAATGCTGGTTAAATCTACACTTGAGCCACAACGGGTAGTATCGGTATAGGTATCATTAGAACCATTGTAAGTGCCGCCATTTGGGTTGATAGTGATGCGGCAAACCTCACTCTCTGGGAAGCCATCTTCGTTTTCGGTAGTTTGGACGGTAATCTTCAAGTGATACTGAGAGTTTTCGTATGGATCTGCTGGCTTTTCACAGACGATGCCGGTTGGGGTTTCGGTGCAGACATTATCGCCGCCAAGGCTAGCGGAGCAATCGAGTGTGACGGCTCTAAATAGTGAAGTGGTGGATTCGCCTGGGGCGAGTGCTTGCTTGAAGTAATACCAACCATCAGCTTTGAGCTCCCAGTCGTTTTGGTTTTGGAAGGAAATGTTAGCTAGACGGATGCCGTCTTTGACGAGTGGAAGATTAGTTGTGCCGTTGCTGGCTTTCCAGAATTCATCGTAAGCTAGGCGGACGTAGATGTCGTGATTTGAATCGTTACGAGTGACGAGCGTTTTTGGCACTTCTTCGCAAGTAATCCAGTCGGTAGGAGGAGTAAAATCCTCGATATTCGTTGCGACGTGGTCCTTAGTGTGGAAGAGGTTGCTAAAGATAGTGAAGTCTGAGTTGAAGGCAATTGTGCTGCCGATTATACCCAAAATGCCAACCGCAATAATTGCGGGCAGAAAAGACCGGAATCTTTTTTGTTTTTGTAGCATTTTTACCTCTCTAAACTGCTTATGTGTATATTATAGCATAGCGCAAAGCGAATATGGTAAAATAACATTAGTATGAAACAGCGGATTCGGGTGTCGGCGATTTGCAGAAAAGATGGTGAGATTTTGCTGCTAAAACGAACTGGGGGGAGAATAGAGAACGCGGAGATAAATTTTGAATTGCCAACAGGGAAGATTATCTTTGGCGAGCAGCCAGAAGAAGCAATGGCGCGTGTTTTGTATGAAAATACAGGGGTAAAAACGGCAAGTCTGCAGCTGATGGATGCGGTTACGTTCACGAGCCTTGAAGGGTCTTCGCAGCTGGGGAGTTTGTATATTATATACGAAGTAAAATTAGACGATGATACGTCTATCAAGATTACATCTGAGAGATATTCGGCGTATAAATGGATGTCGCTGAGTGAGGCGTCGAAGTATCCGCTGGAGCAGGCTACGATGATGGTGCTTCAGATTACGTCGACGAAGGGCGCGGAGATTCATTCGAAAGTTCATAGGATCGGCGAGGAAGCGGTGTCAGTTGGAGATATGGCGACCGTCTATACGGATGGCGGAAGCCGCGGAAACCCTGGTCCGAGTGGGATTGGTTATTATATTGTGGGTCCAGATGGGCGCGAATTGAAGCGTGGCGGCGAGTTCTTGGGGATGTCAAATTCGCGGTTGGCGGAATATTATGCGCTAAAAGAGGGGCTAGAGCAGGCGATTGAGCTAGGCTTGAAGCGGGTGAATTTCGTGAGCGACAGTTTGATGATGGTAAACCAGTTGAACGGGGTTTATCAGGTGAAGAATATGGATTTGATGC
>CAMZIL010000018.1 GCA_947307225.1 uncultured Candidatus Saccharibacteria bacterium | reverse complement strand
GCAATCTCGGTCTCCTCGTTCCAACCCATGCAACTGGCACGAGAGACGACGTTTTCAACAGTGTCCTCGACGAGCTCTGCAAATATATCGACGCCGCTGCGCAAAACTAATTTCGTTTCTCGAAAAACGACGTTCATCCGGCCCGTCGTTACGGGCGGATGCCGTCTCGTACTCGCCTCGTCGGCTCCGTATGTTTTCTCGAAACAAAATTATTTTTGCAGTTTTTTGTTATTATTCGCAGAGAGACATACGGAGGCTGCTGCCGAGTACGAAGCGGCCGCTACCCGTGAAGACGGGCTAGCGGAACGCTGTTCTCTTGAGAATAATAAGAAAAAAGATGCAAAGAAATATTAATCGCGTTTCAGCATAACAGTAAACGCATCTGACGGAATATCTACCTTGCCGAATCGTTTCATGCGAGCTTTACCGCGTTTCTGTTTTTCCATCAACTTTGCCTTGCGGTCGCGGTCGCCAGTATGAATCTTGACCGTAACATCCTTGCGATAAGCGCCCAAAGTCTCGCGCGAAATAATGCGAGCACCAATTGCGGCCTGGAGCGCCACCTCGAAGTTTTGGCGCGGTATTACTTCTTTTAGCTTCTTCGTTACCGTGCGGCCAATGCCGTCTGCTTCGCTGCGGTGTGCCATAACGCTAAGTGCATCGATACGTTCGCCGGCCACTAGGAAATCAATGCGAACGAGATCTTCGGCATGGTAGCCGCCGAGTTCGTAGTTAAATGAAGCATAGCCGCTCGTGGCCGACTTTAACTGATCATAGAAGTCCGTGAGGAGATTTGCCATCGGTGCCTCAAAATCGATGAGCGCGCGCGTATCGATATAGGAAATGTTCTTCTGGATACCGCGCTTGCCGACGATGAGCTCCAAAATTGCGCCAATATATTCCTTTGGCGTAATTATTTCGCCCTTTGCCCACGGCTCGCGGATTTCAGCGACACGGCTGACGTCTGGCAAATCTGACGCCGAGCGAATATCTAGCTCTTGGCCATCGGTCAGTAGGACGTGGTAATCCGTGGAAGGATTCGTTACGATGAGGTCGAGCTTAAACTCGCGTTCGAGACGCTCTCGAATAATGTCCATATGTAGAAGCCCCAAGAACCCGATGCGGAGACCGAAGCCGAGGACTGGCGAGTTTTCTGGCTCGTACTGCAATGCCGAATCACTGAGCGATAGTTTTTCGAGAGCCTCCTTGAGATCCTTGTATTGGTCATTACTAACCGGGAAGAAGCCCGCATAGACAAACGGTCGGACGTTCTTGTAGCCCGGAAGCGCCTCTTCGGCTGGGGCTTTCGCGAGCGTCACCGTGTCGCCGACTTTCGCCTCGCGCGTAGCCTTTAGGTTCGTGACAATGTAGCCAATTTCGCCGGTCGTTAACTCATTTCTTGGCGACATTTTTGGATTCAAAACACCGACTTCGAGCGCAATATCATTTGAGCCGGTCGCCATCATGCGGATATTAGCATTCTTTGGCAAATTGCCCTCAAAAATGCGGACGTAGAGAACAACGCCGCGGTAATCATCAAAGTAAGAATCAAAGATTAATGCTTTTAGCTCGCTGGAATTGCTTTTTGCCGGCGCAGGAATGCGCTCAATGATCGCATCGAGAACCTGGTCAACATTTTCACCAGTCTTTGCGGAAACTTTGATAATCTCAGATTCATCGCAACCGAGCAAATTCATAATTTCAGCCGAGACGCGCGGAACGTCGCTAGCTGGAAGGTCGATTTTATTGATGACTGGAATAATCTTCAGGTCTTGCTCGAGTGCGAGATAGACGTTTGCGAGCGTTTGCGCCTGAATACCCTGCGTAGCGTCTACGACGAGAATGGCGCCCTCTACAGCCTGGAGACTGCGGGAAACCTCATAAGAAAAGTCGACATGGCCCGGCGTATCGATAAGATTCAAAATGTAGCCCTTGTACTGCATGTAGGCTGGCGTTAGTTTGATCGTGATGCCCTTTTCGCGCTCGAGTTCCATCGAGTCGAGAAGCTGCGATTTCATCTCGCGCTTTTCGACTGTGCCGGTCATTTCGAGCATGCGGTCAGCAAGCGTCGATTTGCCATGATCGATGTGCGCAATGATACAAAAATTACGGATCTTATCTATATTCACAACAATATTTTACCACAATGTCAATAGCGCGCCTAGCGCAGCAACTCGAATACGACAATTATAAGCGCCAACACTACGCGATAAATGCCGAATGGGCGAAGCGAAGATTTCTTTTCGCGAAGATAATTCATCACTAGATGAATTGCTATCAAGCCCGAGATAAATGCAATCGCATTCGATAGCGCGAGCATCGGGAAATTCGCGGCAATATATTCGCGCGAAGTGCTAGAAAGCAGGCTCTTTACCATAACGCCAAACATAATAGGAATGCTCGCGAGGAAGGAATAGTCCGCAGCAGATTTACTGTTGAGGCCAACCATACGACCAGCGACAATCGTCGAACCGGAACGTGAAGTACCAGGAATCAGCGCCACGCATTGTGCCAAGCCAATCAGCAAAGCACGCGGCTTCGTGAGCTTGTTTTCGTCCTTGAGCTTCGACATCTTCGGCAAACGATCAATCGCAATCATTGCAATACCGATGAGCGCCATTGCGCAGGCGATCACAATCATGTTTGAAAAGAACCAATTCTCCTCGATGATGTCTGAAAGTAAGAGGCCAGCAATTACGGCAGGAATAGTCGTAATAATAACGTTAATTGCGAGCTTGAAATTGTGGTTCTTGAAGATATCGACAAGAATCTGCCAAATGCGCTTACGATAGAAGATTAGGAGTGCGAGTAGCGTACCAAAATTAATTAGCTCCAAGAATAGATGAAAGTCTGCACCGCGACCGCCAAGGATCTGCTGCATTACTTCTAGATGCCCCGAACTAGAGACGGGGATAAATTCGGTCGTGCCCTGAGTTAGGCCGAGCCAAAATGATTGATACCACTCCATTAGTTTTCCTTATATGTTCCCGTATGCTTCTTACCATTATATATCATCGTCGGGATACCTTTGGCATGGATGTTATTGACGACGATATCATTATTCTTCTTGATGTACTCTTCTACTTCGCCAGAGCGAGCGTCTTTTTTGATTTGCTCACGCTGCTCTGCGCTATAGCCAAACTCTTCGAGCCACTTTTGCAGCTCTGCTTCAGCAGCCTCATTGACATAATAGGCATTGAATGCGGTCTGATATGGGACTTTCTTGATCCTGCCGCTAGCGCTCTCAATCGTCGCCTCTTCCGTGAAGATGCGATCAATAATCTTTAGCGCCGGCGTTAGCTCGCCCTTATAGCTTTCCGGCACTGATTGCTTATTTACGGCGAAGATATAACTGACGATAAGCTTTGAGTTGTTAAACTTAAACTTGCCCTCGCCATCCTGGATTGGGAACGGCACGAGCAAGACATTGTTATTCTGGAAGAAACCGGTCTCTTTTTGCTTGCGATATGATTCCTGGCAAGCCGAGCAGCCTGGATCAAAGATATCGATTGCGCGCCTGCCATCATTTTCGTTAACCTTAATGCCGACGAAGTCCAAGTTTTCCTTGTCCCAGTCGCGGAATTTGTCTGGAATAGCCGAGAAGATTTCGCCCCAATCCGAGAACCAATAACCAATTGCCTCGATTGGGTTCTTTGGGCCGGAATCACCATCGATACTACATGCTTCGGCGCCAAGCGAGCAGGCTTCCGGACGCTGGACATTACAAGTGCCGAGCGACCACAGCGCTAGACCAGCCTTTGCACCCTCTACGAGCGACCAGACCGTTACGAGCACGATCAACACAGAACCAACTTCGAGGCCAATCGAGATTGGCTTGACGAGTTTTGGCTTTTTGACGATAACTTTACTCAAAATTGAGTTTTTGATGTCTTCCTTGAAGCCAGTTTCGCATTTTTGGAGCGTTACGCGCTTTCCAACGCAACCCCAAGCTTTCTTGAATGTCTTCCACCAGCGCTTGCCGATGTCACGACGGAAGATTGACAAAAATGCGACCACCACCGACATGAGACAGAGGATAATAAATGCTGCAATACAGACCATTAGCCTAGAATCCTTTCGAGAATTTTGATCGTTTTATCAATATCGGACGGACGAATGTGGTAGCCGAACGAGAAGCGAATAAGCGGCGGATAATGCATAACGTGATCGAGATAATAATGAACGCAGAAATAGCCCGTGCGCGCCATAATTCCCTCGTTGCTGAGTGCCGCGCCAAGCATATGACTATCGAGCCCCTCAATATAGAAGGACATAGTCGGGTTTGGTTCTTCGTTGATTAGGTGAACTTTTGGCTGGGATTTTAGGAAATCAAAGAGGCGCTGCGTGCAGTCTGCAAGATTTTGCTTGTCAGCCTTGCTGCGCTTTTCGAGCCACTTGATAGCCTCGCCGAAGGCTACAATCTCGCCCCAAGCCTGGAGGCCAGATTCGAACTTCGTATAGGCATGATTTGGAGAATCTGCTGAGAGTTGATAGCTCTCCTTTTCGACGTCATCAACCATGCCGCCGCCGATAAAGCTCGTATCGATTTTGCTAAACAAATCACGGCGAACAATCATGACACCCAAGGACGGGCCATACATCTTGTGTGCGGAGCTACAAATAGCGTCCGCTTCGGTTTTTTCGAGGATATCAGAGGAGTGAGCAAGCGCCTGTGCGGCGTCGATAATAATCGTGCCGCCTTGCTTGTGGACTTTTTTAATGAGGTCTTTGATATTGAGGAGTTTGCGGCCATCGATATTCGACGCAGCGTTCACGACAACTAACGCCTTCGTGAAGTCATATTTATCAATATTAATCGAGCCATCGCGTTCGCGCACCATCACCTCGCGCGGAATGTTCTGGCGCTTTGCAAAAGTCATCGTAGAAAGGAATGGCGAGTTGTGCTCGATGTCAGAGGTCATGACCTTCTTGAAAATGCCATCCTTAAACTGCTGGAGGAGGAGATTGATGCCGTAGGTAGTATTAAGCGTAAATGAGACCGAATAGTCTTTGCCTTTTAGCTTTAGATACTTCAAAATTGCAGCGCGCGTTTCTTCGACAAGCTCGTCCGTTTTGCGGCCCCAGGCATATTTTACGCGTTCGCCACATGAATTATGCTCGGTATAGTACCGATTAAGCGCATCAATAACTGGGCGAGGACGCAGGGACTGGCATGCGGAATCAAGATAAACATCGCCGTCACGCAGATAATCAAAATCCTCCATAAAACCTCCAATAATACTGCTTATATTTTAGCATAAAAAAACACCCGCTACTCGCATAAAGCTTTCGCGGGGTTTTTAGATGTGACAAGCGCTAGGCTAATGCTGCGCCTTAATCGTCGTTGTCCATCAAACCTGCTGTACGCAAGAACAAGTTGACGGCGTCGATATACAAACTAACACAGGAGTCGATTGCCCCGTCAAGGGTAATCTCACTTTTCTGAGCTTTCGCCCAGTCATACCCAATGAACAAAGAGAACAATGCGGCTGCAATTATGTCGATAAGGTTAGGCTCGGCGAGATGGAACGCAAACATAATCAGCTCAACGATCACGAGCGCGAACAGAGACAACACGAGAACTGGGCCAAGTTTTAGGAAGAAACTAGGTTTCAACCATGCGGCAATTCCCATAATAACGATGACTCCGATCGTCACAAGCAAAGCATTGACTATTGTCTTGTATCCGAATCCCTCAAGAGCAAAACCGATAAGAATACCAGTCGTTACGGTTACTAGCGTATACCCGATAAAAGAAACGATGGGCTTATCCGACTTGAATGCAATTGCGGTACCTATGATTACTGTGATAATGTATGCGAGAATCAACCCCCATACATTCCAATTGACGAACAGTGGCGAAAGGAACTTCACTCCGAGTGCCGTGACTCCGGCGCCGTAGAGTAAGAAAAACCCTATCACCGCGTTAAACTGTTGAATAGAAAGATTCTTGTCTTTCATTTATATCACATCCTTTCTGGAAAAGAGCTTATTTGTTACCGTAAAGATTCGGCAACTTGCGTACTCTTTCATTATACCACAAGCGCCTTAAAATGTCAATAGTCAGAACATATTTCCAACAAAAATACCCCTGCTCTAACAGGGGTATTTTGCGTTCAGAATATTATTGAATATTCTCTAGATCGGCTTCGATTTCTGCCTCGGTTGGCTCTTCCTCTGTGCCAGTATACTCAGCAAGAGGTTCGACACCGGTACCTACAGGAATCTTGCGACCGATAATCACGTTCTCCTTTAGACCCTTGAGGTGGTCAACACGACCAGAGATAGCGCTCGAGATAAGAACACGGGTCGTATCCTGGAAGGATGCTGCCGACAAGAAGGAGTCGGAGTAGATGGAGACCTTGGAAATACCAAGAAGCATCTGAGTGAAGGTTGCAGGCTCTTTGCCGTTTGCGATCGCCTTTTCGTTGGCTTCTGCGACAGCGGCGCGAGAGATGATATCGCCGGTGATGAATTCGGTATCACCTGGCTCTTCGATCATGACGCGAGAGAACATCTGGCGGATGATAACCTCGAGGTGCTTTGCAGAAATTTCATGACCCTGAGCAGCGTAGATTGCGAGAATATCGTTAAGGATATAGCGCTCGGTTTCTTCGATACCCTTGTAATGCATGAGATCCTGGAGATTCAAAGAACCTTCAGAGAGGCGATCGCCTGGTTCGACGTGATCACCGTCCTTAACTGCGAGAGCGTAGTCCTGAGGGACGGAAACCTTAACTGGAGAGCCAGCGTTGGCAACGAGAACAATTTCGTCGTTGGTTAGCTCTGCAATACCGTCAAATGGAGCGACAATTGGTTCTGCACCCTTTGCCTTGCTTGCAATAACTGCGCCAGCCTTAACGCTTGCGCCGTCTTTAACCTTAGCTTTGTGGCCTTCGAGAGCGAAGTGCTCAGTCTTGCCAGCTTCTGGGGTAACCTGAACGATGTTGTAGCGACCCTCTTCCCAAGTAGAGACGAGACCTGGAATCGTAGCGATGAAGGCCTGACCCTTTGGCGAACGAGCCTCGAGAAGCTCCTCAACGCGTGGAAGACCACGGGAGATAGCACCGGAACCTGCCTGACCGGAGGAGTGCTTAGTATCGAGCGTAAGCTGAGTACCTGGCTCACCGACGGACTGTGCAGCGATAACGCCAACTGGTTCGTGGAACGCAACTGGCTGGCGTGTCGACATATCGATACCGTAAGCCTTGCGTGGAACACCATCAGCACATTCGGTAGTAAGGATGCTCTGGATCTTCAAGCTATCAATCTCTGGATCAGCGTCGAGCTGAGCAGCCATTTCATGGCTAATAAGCTGATCTGCCTCGAGACCATATTTCTCGACAGCTTCTGCGCTGTAGCGGCCGTAGATACGATCGGCAAAGTTGATGCCGGTAATCTCGGTTTCGCTCTTGTAGATGCGGAAGCCTGGATCTGGAGCTTCAGTTTCAACAGTAAAGACGTCCTGAGACACATCGACGAGACGGCGGGTTAGATAACCGGAGTCTGCAGTACGAAGTGCGGTAGAGACCTGGCCCTGGCGAGCACCACGGGTTGCGATGAAGGATTCGAGCGTGTTAAGACCCTTCTTGAAGGAGGACTTAACTGGGAGCTCGATCTCACGGTTAAAGACATCCACCTGGATACCAATCGTAGCAGAAGCAAGCTTAATGTTACCTGCGGAACCACGAGCACCAGAGTTGGTCATGATAGAAATGTTCGTATCGAGACCAGCAAGGTTGTCCTTAACATGCTTTGCGACCTCATCGTCGACCTTACGCCAAGAATCAACTGTGAGGCGATAGCGCTCATCCTCGGTGAGGAGGCCTTCTTCGAACTGCTGAGAAATTGCAGCTGCGCGGCCTTCACCTTCGGCGATCATGTTCTCTACCTCTGGGTAATCTGGGTAGTCGTCCTTAGAAGTGGAGATGCCAGCAACGGTCTCATACTTGAAGGAGAGATCCTTGATAGCATCAGCGGTCTGGACGGCAACTTCGTCACCAAACTGGTCGAGAATGTTTGCCATAACCTTCTTGAGGTGCTTGCTGTTCTGAACTTCGTTATCGTATGGGTATTCCTTTGGAAGAATCTCATTGAAGAAGACGCGACCAAGGGTAGTATCACGCTTCTGACCCTTCGTGTGGACACGAATTGGAGTCTGGAGGTGAATGAGGCCCATATCATAAGCGAGCTCTGCTTCATAAACGCTAGTGTAAGACTTGCGTTCGCCCTGCGCGGATGGCTTGTCGTAGGTTAGGTAGTAGCTACCAAGAACGACGTCCTGCGTAATAGAAAGAACTGGAGCGCCATCAGCTGGCTTCAAGAGGTTCTTACCTGCAGCCATGAGTTCCTTTGCCTCAGCCTGAGCTTCAGCGGAAAGTGGAAGATGGACTGCCATCTGGTCACCATCGTAGTCGGCGTTGAAACCGTTAGCGACGAGTGGGTGAAGCTGAATAGCTTTACCTTCGACGAGCTTTGGCTGGAAGGCCTGGACAGATAGACGGTGGAGGGACGGAGCGCGGTTCAAGAGAACGTACTTGCCCTCAATAACCTCATCAAGCGCATCCCAAACAATCGTTTCGCCTTGCTCGATCAAGCGAGATGCGGAGCGGATGTTGTTTGCATGCTCGTGGCTAATGAGCCAGGAGACGACGAATGGCTTAAAGAGTTCGAGCGCCATCTGCTTTGGAAGACCACACTGATTAATGCGGAGTTCTGGACCGACGACGA
>CAMZIL010000017.1 GCA_947307225.1 uncultured Candidatus Saccharibacteria bacterium | reverse complement strand
TGGAGTAATCGTGAAAATGTTATTCACGCCTGCGTAAGTCCTCGCTGTTGTGAGCAATGCATTGAGCTGGGCGATAAGCGCTTCGTTCGTTATCTCGGTATCGGTTGGAGTGGCGAGAGGATAATAAAATGATGGCCTTGCCGATGATAGCCAAGTCTTAAAATTAGTTGTATCGGTATAGCTAGTATTGCGAACGCATACCTTATATCCATCATCTCGCAAATTAAAGAATACATTGCTACTTCCATCTCTAAATGCCGCCCAAACAGTTTCTACTGCAAAGTAATTCGATAATTGGCTTCCTGCTATTGAACCGGTCGCTGGCACTCCGTCAAATACATAAGATGGACATCTGAAATAGCTATACTGACTATCGTATGCCCAAGATGTTTCCGAGCCATCAAGAATCATTTTCCCCACCGCCTTGTGCACATACCACTTGCCGCCGCTCGGGTAGATATAGTCCTGATAAGTGCCGATTTTGCAGAGTTCGATAGGGGTGAAATAGGCGGCATAGGAAGTAGCTTGCGAGCCACGCTCAAGCTGGATTTTAGTATTCCCTATTCCCAAAGATGGGTCAGTAACTCTATATCTTACAACTACTGTTGTCCGAGTTTCTAATACGATAGCTTGTCCTGGCGAGGCAAGCACTTTTTCGGAACTTTCTCCATTTGCACACAAGTTAATATATACAATATTTGGGTCGATATTATACGCAGCGAAATAATAGATGCCTGCCTCTAATGTGATTTTATAGTCAGTCTTGCTCGTTATGTTAGCACCATAAGCTCCACCAGCACCATCTTGGAAGCACCAAGAAGTTATCGTTACAGTATGCGACCAAACCACATCATTCCACTTATACAAGTTCTTCCCCAGATTTACCTCATAGCTCTGCCCTTGATATGGCTCGTAAGTGGTAGCAGAACCGAGTTCGAGCTGAACTCCAGTAAAATCGTAAGTTGATATATCGACATTTGGGCTTGCGCAAAAATCAAATACGCCAGATACTTCGGCGGACGATGTTGTAAATGTTATAGTATGAGAACTTGGAGAGTTTCCAATAGTTCTTGTCCTAGTCCCCTCGCTATTATACAGATAAACGGCGGCATACGACCTAGAATCAGTCACATTAAATGTGTATTGCGTTGACGGTTGCAATAGAGTTGTGAATCTTATATTTTGATTAATTGCCCCAGACACAGTCACCGATGCTGTGTCATAGATGTTCTTCCCACATATCTTGACCGTATTCTCGCCAGTAACCACCTTGACTGGCACTGGAGCGCTCGGAGTTGGTGTACCATTCTGGCTCGTTTCGCCATCGAGCTGGAATGAAGCGAGGGGAGCGTTGTCTGGTGCATCTTCGAGATAAATCATCTGCCCGGTGTATGTTTCGGATGGGTTGAACCACGAACCTTCTGCGTACGCTAAGGTAGTGTCGAGCTGAATCTGCTGATTGGTTGTTAGGTTCACAAAAGTCGGACGGTGTAATGCACCATACATTTTGATGATTGGGTAGACCTGTTCTAGGCCATTATTCTGAATGACTGATTCTCCTTCGCCACCAGAGATAGCGAGTGGTAGCTCGAAGTTAATCTCGAAGCCGCCAATAGCGTGCTGAACTTGCACTAAGGCCGAGCCTCCACCTGCTGAGCTATCGTAGATGAGTGGATCATCAGCTCTGAGCTGAATTAAGAAATCCTGCTGTTGTAGGACGGTTTGCATGGCCATTTCGCAGGCAATTGTGCGTACTTCTACATCGTAGGAATTACCAGCCTCAGTAACTAAATTAAGCGTCAAGGTTTCATTCTTGCCCTGAGCTAATAAAGCGACGAGTTGCTTTCTCATGCGTTCAACGGTAGCAACATCAGTGTTAGCTATAACACCGCGGATAGTAATAGAGCGTGCATCGAAGTTCTGTGCGCTGGTCCATCCGCCATCATAGCCAGAATTCACACCGGATGTGGTGCGAATCTCTGGTAAACCGGTAAGGCCTTCAAGCTCCGGCACGATATAGATGCCCGACTCATGATCATTGAGCGACATCTCGGTTGTTGAGCTTTTTAATACTAGTTGGATGTGATTGTTCATATTCCTCCTACAATGCTGTTGCTACTTGCCATCCTAAGCGCTTCGACACGTCCTTCACGTCGAGTTCGCTATCTACATTGAATGTGTTGTATTGGGTAACATTATTGCCTCCTACAAGGCCGTCAGAAGCGCTATATGGGGCTACAGAGCCTAAGCTAGTATCACTAACACTAAATGCCCCTAGAGCGGCTTCTGTAGCGTTCTGAGCGGCTAATACAGCCTCATCTGCGTAATCATCAATACCTTTGGCTAAACCAAGCGATAAGAACTTACCTATCTCAGCAGTTGCTTTAGATGGCGAATGCTCTTGCGCAGCGGCTTTCATCTTGGCGATAGCGGTTGAGATGACCGATGCAGCCCTGCCCCAAAGTGAGCCGGTTGCAGAAGCATCATTGATACCGTTAGCTGCACCTTGAGTGATATTCTTACCTACATCGTATGCTCCGCTTATTGAACTCTTCATTTTGTCGATAGCCTTTTGGCCAGATTCTTTCGTAGCGTTAGTAACAAGCGAAGTGTTGAGTCTCACACCCTCTGCAAAATTACCGGTGATATTATTGCCAGCTTCAGAACCATATCTAGCAGCGGCTTCAGCGTATGATATACCTTCTGTATTGGCGATGTCGACAATGTGTCTCCAGACTTCACCGGTTTTCGTTTCGCTGTTGGCCAACTGTTCTGCGATGCCCGCTGCCATCTCCTGGCTCTTCTGGAGATTGGCCTCGACCATGTTCCCATGCTCATCCTTATAAGTGATGGTCTTAGTCTTCAATTCATCGAGCTTAGCGGCAAGCGTGCCATACTCTTCGCCTTCTCGCATAAGCGATGCAAGCACTAAGTTCGCCTTATATAGGCCGCTACTGTTGAGATTGTCGATATTTGCCTTCTCGCTTGCTACGGCTTCTTGTGCTGTCTTAAGCTCTTCGTTTGCTTGCTTTTCTTCGGCAAGGGCTTTCGTGTAGTTAAGTTCAGCTAAGCGATATTCGTCTGTGTTTTGCTTGCCTTCAGCCTTAAGACGATTCATCTCTGCGAGATATGTGTTTTGATTTTGGCGAGCTTGAATAGAAGCTATCTCTGCATTGGTTGCTGCATCTTCTGCCGTCTTCAAGTCATTGATTGATTGCTTGAGTAGGTCTTCCGCTTTCTTGGCTGATTCAGCGGCTTGCTGAACGCTGTAGTGCGCTCTCGCATATTCTCTTGCTGAAGTAGTTGCTCTGATAGTGTCGATTTCTGACCCGATAATAGCCGCCTGGACACCTAAAATTCCTGCCGCAGCTAAGCCAGCGACTCCAGCCACACCAGCTGGACCGAGAGCTGATACGAAACTGCCTACCTTTGATGTTATGCCAGCAAATACGCTCGTAAGGCCTGTGGTGTTAGCTGCAACATTGCCCATAGCTGAGCTGAATGACATTCCAGCCGACCATGCCGACTTGAATGCCGTCACGGCAGAGCCTAGATTGCTCACCATTCCTACAATTGGTGTAATCACCCCTGTTATCGCGTTTTTGACTGCTGTGATTGCCTTAAAAGCGATCATTGTGTTAAGAATGCCCATCAAGACATTCTGTACCCATTGATTTTGCGAGATATATTCTACAATACTCTTAACAACCCCAAGCGCAGTCTTGAGAACCGGCACTACCTGATTCTTGATAATCGGCACAATATTCTGCGCGATCCATTTGCCGATGTCCTTAAACTTGCTTGTGAATTTATCGATAGCATCATAAACATCCCCAGCACCAAACTCCTGGATAATCTCCGCCATAGCTTTGCTAACGCGAAGCGGAATAAGACGAAGCGCGTTTCCAATAGTGTGGGTAGCATCGCCAACCTGGTCTTTGAAGCTTGTAATGCCAGCACCGCCCTTGTTGTCTAGGTCGATAAGAGCCTTCGTAAGGTCCTGCAAGCGATCCTTAGCTTTCTCATTCTTGTTCTCGCTAATCCAGTTGTATAGGTCCATGCCATCGAGCTGGTCAACGGTCTTCTTAGCGTTCTTCGCATAATCCTGAAGCGACTCGTTGTTGGAACCCATATACCTTGCCATCTGTTTGAGCTGACCGGGCATGACCTCCATCATAATCTTCCAGTCCTGCATGCTTGGACGGCCGCGGCTCAATACCTGGCTGAACTGCTCAAATGCGCGGTTGGCTTCGTATTGGCCCTTACCACCTGCAAGAGCTGCGTCATTGAACGCGATAGCAAGATTAGTAGCGTTGTAAACATCCTTGTTGAGATTGCCCATTGTGGATGCTAAACGCTGGGTATAATTAACGATTTCATCAAGGCCAGTTGGTAAACCCTCGATGCGCTCTGAGAGCTTATCAATAGCTGAAGTGGACTCTTCCGTAGAGAAGCCCAAGTTCTTCATAATCTTAGGGAATGCATTAAGAGTATCGACGCGAGCGATTGCGCGATCCATAGAGTTGGTCACTGCATTCATTGCAGTTGACATGCCTTTAGCGACTACGGTACCTAGTGCTGTTGCGCCGGCAACAGATGATTTAGCTGCACTCTGAAGCCCCTTTGTACTTGCTCCCTGGATGCCCTCCATCTGTGGCGCGATTTTGATGTAGGCTGTACCGAGATTGTTTGCTGCCATTTAGAACGGTCTCCGTATTAAGCCAGATTGACCGCTCTGTTGCGTAAACTTATTACTTTTATCTTATCACACTCGCCCAGCGTCCTTTGACTTCTGGACGGCGGTGTATGCCGAGTAGTCTTGGTGCTCCGATATGATAGCTCCATCCGCTACGACTTCTGCAACGGCACGCTGACCACCTCTGCGGTTTGGTAAGCCGATGTAGGTCTCAACCTTAAAATGAACTGGCCTCGAAGTGATGCCACCAGACACCCTAGTCGCACGATCGGCAATAGATTCTGCCGATTTCTTTACTAAAGGCATGGCCATATTCTGAATAATGTCTTTACCGCCCCCTGCACCGGTATTCATACTGAAGCTTACATCTCTACTCATTTGCCTCTACCTTAACATCTTCGCGCGGCCTAGACAAAAATGCCTTCAGCTCATCAATATCCATAGCCTCTTCTGCCTTGCGTTTCTTAGGCTTAGGGATAAAGTCTGGCACGAATTGCTCTGGATAGTGCTTAGGGTTCTTCTCGTGAGCATCTGCCGAGTTCTGCCAAGTCAAAATGCGAACTGCGTATTCAATCCTGTTGAGCAATATCTCATTCCAGGTCCACTCGTTTGCCGGCGATAACTTCCTCATAAAGCGCGAAGCTTCTGGAAGCTGAAAAGCAAGCCGGGATGCCCTAGCAAAAGGCACCTCGGCTATGTCTAAGTGATAATACTGCTGAAAATCCGCTTCTAGCTCTTCTGGGTAGTCTTTTCTGAGTCGCCAGAAGCTGAGTCTTTTGGGTCAGATTCCTCGAACATCTTAGCCACGAATGACATAATAACTGACATCTTGAGCTTGCCATCGCGCTTAGTAAAGTAATCAGAGAGAGCCTTGTAGCCATCCTCGCCGAATGCCATTTTGACAACATCAATATTAAGGGATGGATTCTCTTCGAGCTTGTCTATCATCTCAAAGAATTTAACATCATCGAACACATCCATGTCGATTTCGCGAGAAAAGCCTTCGAACTCAATATTTTTCTTTGTGGCCATAAATAAAGTCTCCGTTAGTTTTGGAGACTTTATAACAAATAATCGCTAGTTAGTCAGACTACTTTGCATTCATAAAAATGCCTGCAACCATCGCAAAAGATACGCAGATGTTTAGCAAGACGATGATCGCGATGGCCTGGACATAGCCTTTGGTGCGCCTGGAGTTTTCAGCAATAATCGCCAAAAGCTCTTTCTCGCTCATCTTCTTATATTCCGCAGTCTCCTGCGCTAATGTTACTGGTTTATTATTCAAAACACTCTCTGCCATGCTTATCTCCTTTTCCGCCATTTAAACACGCTTGCCTAGAAAAAGCCACCCTTTCGAGTGGCTTTCTAACGGAGTATATGATGTTTGTTTTAAGCAGAAGCTGAAGTCGTGGCAATGTACTCGATGTGGTAGTTGCCATTGGTGTCTGGGCTTGCGCTGAACTTTGCTGGATAAGCAACAGCATCGCCATCGGTGTAGCTGATGTCGCCAGAGCGGTCTGCAATCTTCGCATGTGGAATGACAACACGCTTTACGCGGCCGCCAGTAAGTGCGAGCTCGATAACTACAACACACTCGTCGAGTGGAGTTGCCTTAGCATTGACCGTAATCTTACCAGCATTCTCGGTAACGTTAGAAGCACCGTAGATTGCCTTGAGAGTGTTGATATTGGTCTCGATGAAGTTAACGGTGTGCGTTTCAGCATAGCTGGACTGAGCCGTTAAGACACGATCGCCGCCCCAAGCATTGACCTCTGCGGTGTCGGTTTCGATTGATTGGACGTAGCCATCCTCGCTGATGTAGCCCATGTCTACATAGGCGTTGGCGAGAGCGGTGGTTGCGTCAGTTGGAAGCGTGGTGCCTTTAGGTGCGATGAAAACAGCACCGGTAGCTTTTGGCTTACCAAATGATACGTTTTGGGCATTATTTGCCATGATAGTAGTTCTCCTGTTTGGAGTGTCGGCCCAACAAGGTCTATTTCAACCAAGCTCGGTTCTAACGTGAGTGTAGAACATACACCAGGCTTTGTCAGAATAGGCTCTGTGAGGCTCTGATTCCGCTTGTATTGCGTTTTAAACAAAAAGATGGGCGTGAACCCATCTCGTTGCCTAAACTAGCCTAGAATCGCTTTTGCCTTGCCATCTACTGAGCCATAGAGCTTTACAATCTCTACGCTCTGGCCGTTGACTGAGCCATAAAGCTTGTAAAGTAGCTTCGACTCTCCGTCTACTGAGCCATAGACCCTAGATGGAGCGTTACCGTTGTAGATGTTTGTGGTCTTTACCTCGGACTGAAGCCCATGATAGGTCATCCAGCTTTCAATCACTGCTCCCTGCGAGCCAGGCACTCTGACTATGAATTCTGTATTATCGCCGAGTAATGCAACCTGGTCTTGAGCGACATAAGTCCATTCTGCTGCGTCATTAACCTTATAACGGACGGTTCTAGTCAGAGAATCTGCATCATACGATAGAGTGTTATTCGTTACATCGCCTGTAACTACGACCGAGTAATTCTTTGTACCTTCTCCACCTGGGTCCGTAACGGTCGCTACTGGTTTTGCAGGCGGTAAGTAGTGTGGAGTCATGTCAATGTCGGTTTTCCACAGGTCTACTGAGTTCACTGCGCCCATGCCGAGATAGTAGTGAACTAGACCGCGAAGCTGTCTTGGCGATGCAGATGTAGACTCGGCATTAGTTTGCATCATTCCGCTAAAATCTGCGGTGTAGGCGGTAGTATTTATCTGCCAGCGATAAAGACCCTTAGATGACCAGTTGTTAGACGTGATAGTGCTAAAGTCGCTAAAACTAGATCCGGTAACAATAAAGGCTTCTAGGCGCTTACCACTAACACCGCCCCAGTGCTGGAGATTTACGGTCGCAGATACACTGTTCCATGTGCTTGAGTTATAGACAACCGATAGCCCCGATGGCTGGCTACCGCTTGGGTCGAAGTAGAGCGTCCAGCGCAATGTTGATTGTACGGAGTTGGTGTTAGGACCGTAGAAGTTCACAAAGAAGCTTCTTGATGTAGTTCCAGCCGATACACCGGATAGTGTCACATCGAAACCTACGACTTCATCCCCGTCGCCTACTTTCCAAGTCTTTCCCTTACCACCGAGCGCTATCTTTCCGCCACCCTCTGGCTGAGCATAGGATGTGTAATCAGAGAAGTAGAAGCGGTAGTTGGCATTGCCTCTAGCGCCAGCAGATATAGCACCCCAAACTCTCAAATTTGAGCCAGAGTGAGTGATACCATCAATTCTGATGTTGCCGTTTAGATGAATGTTAGAGCTGTAAATGTACCATGTCTGCTCATTCTGCCATCCTGATGTAGCCATTTATTAGTTCTCCTCGTAAACGCCGTATAGTGTGTTTTCTGGCAGGTCTGCGCCTTCGCCAATGTCTGTCGTTGATAGAACTAGCCTGATTGACGATCCAGCGATATTTCGAGCATCTGCGAATGTTGCAACAGAAGTGCTAGTAGCGCCGGTTGGGATTGTGACGTAGGACAGCACCATGTATGGGTTGCCTGCGCCGATAGATGTCTGAATCTGCGCTTGGCTTGGTTGGCTTGGACTTGATGCCGGAGTTCCTGCAACCGCTTTGAACTTAAGAATGCCGTTGGTGTTATCGACAACGTTGACGGTAGGGGCCACTGAGTTGTCGATATAGGCTACTACTGCATCTATTCTAGGGTTTGCTGAGCTAGCAGCGTCTACAGGTACTGTGTTCACTGCGTCTGTGCCAATTCTGCGTGCGAATCCTGTACCGGTCGAGATAAGACCATCGCCAGTGCTGACTTCAACATTCATGCCAGTGCCTGCCGACACGACAAAGCTCATATCGTTGGCAACGCAAGTGCCATACTGCGCATCTTCGAAGGCTGAATAAGCGGCCGCTGAATGTAAGCCGCCGGCCATGTTATAGACTTTGTTCGCCATAAATATCCTTTCTTGTAACTGGAGTTATTGACGTAGCTCTCTGAACTCCAGAGATTCCGAGAGTCTTGAGTTCCGCTTTCTTAAACCATAGGTCGCCTGACGGATTTGTGAACTTGTAGTTTTCGCTGTAAGGTCCGGCAGCCTGAGAATAGCTATCTACTGGCGGAGTGTCGATGGGAGTAGATAGAGCGCGCTTGACTGCTTCCATAACAACCCATTTGAGCGCGTTTGCGTAATCTTCGCTTGCTGCTGCCTTGGCATCTAGGTCGATGCCGGATGGCTCAGCATAAAGACGGAGCCTTGAGCTTGCGATTTCGAGCATGTCCTGTGCGCGAGCTTCTTCGCTAGTGTCTAGATCTCGCCAGTAGGCTTCAAGGTCAGACACCGTTGCATAGGTAGTTGTTGCCATTATTTCTTCCCTCCTTG
>CAMZIL010000016.1 GCA_947307225.1 uncultured Candidatus Saccharibacteria bacterium | reverse complement strand
CGCAATTTAATGATGTAACCGCGAACCGTGTTGGGCTTCTTATTTTTGGATAACCAATCTTTCCACCTACGAATCTTGTCAAAATCTAATTCGGACATCATGATATCCTCGCCGAAAAACTCAAGGAGTAGCCTGAGAGCTAAACCATGCATTTCTTCGGTACGATCCGACTGATTCTTATATACTATTTGTTCCACCCTAAACAGCTCGAAAGCCTCAGTTAATGAAATATCTGGCTTCATTATTGTCCTTTCTGCTAGGCGAAGCCAGTCTCTCAAACTAACTGCGGCTAGCGTTAGTTCCTAATTGATGAGATAACAACCAAGACAGATACTTAACCGGGCAACGGCCCTTAAGTGCTTTTTCTACGAGGCTATAGATCTGGTCTTCTGATAGCTCATAGGCCGCCTTGCAATAGAACGCCCTCGCATCACTGCTCCCGATCTTGCGACAAACGATGTCGGCGATCCGGTCAGCGCGTTCAATTTCTTGGCGTGTTTTTGGTCTTTGCACAATGTCATTGTTATTCCTTTTAGAGGAATATCCAATGACAATGTCATTGATGCTTGGATTTCCCATAATTACCGCTCCTGAAGAAGCTCGCAAAAATACACATAACTCGTACCTCCACGAGAATTAATTTGATATTATTGCACGATCCGTAATCCGGATAAGGATCGCCAGGAAGTCCTAAAAAAGCTCCTATTTTTCGTCATAGGAGCTTTGGCTCCTAAGGCGGAGCCGTTATTCGCAATTTCGTTAATTCTATTATACCTTAAGTAAAATATAAGTCAACGATTTCGATCCACCGATCGTATTGCCTAGGTTACTATCAAATTACGCCACAGGAGTGGCACATCTATTATTATAACATAATTTAAGCGTTTTGAATAGATGACTGGCAATTCGGGAAATAGTAATTCTGTGATATAATTTATATAAGGATATTTATAAATCAATTGTGGAGGAGATGACTCAATGTCGGAGACAGACTATATTCCGGGTACCTCCGGAAATAAGAACTCAAGCCGAGTTACAGATCAGGCTAACTTTATTTGGAATATAGCCAACAAACTACGTGGCGCCTATATGCCAGATAAGTATGGCGATGTCATTATTCCGATGACAATCGTGCGTCGTTTTGAATGCTCTCTTACTGACACGAAGAAAGAAATTCTCGAAAACTACGAGAAAAATAATAATCTCCCCCCACAATTCCTTTACAAAATCTCTGGCTACCAGTTCTATAATACGAGCCGCTACACCCTAGCTGAACTCTGCAACGATCCAAACAATATTGCCGCAAACTTCAAGGAATATATTAGCGGCTTCTCGCAGAACGTCCGCGACATCTTGAGTGGCCTTGAACTCGGTAAACAAATCGAGAAGATGGACAAAGAGGGTTGTCTCTACTCGGTAGTAAAAGATTTCTCGGAGCTTGATCTCTCGCCAAAGACTTACGATAGTGTACAGATGGGGTATATCTTTGAGAACTTAATTGGCCGCTTCTTCGAAAATGTGGACGCAGGCCAATTCTATACTGGCCGCGACATTATCAAGATGCTGGTCGAAGTCCTCATGTCCGAGGGCTGTGAAGACCTAAAGGATCCGCAAAAAGTCGTGACGGTCTGCGATCAGGCTTGCGGAACCGGCGGTATGCTTTCTACGGCTTATGATTCCATCAAAGCAATGAACCCGACTGCGAATGTTCGTTTATTCGGTCAGGAATACAATTCCGTTAGCTGGTCTATCGGCCTAGCCGAAATGCTAATCAAAGGCCAGAACTCCGAAAACTTCCGTCACGCCGATACTTTCAAGGAAGATTGTTTCCCAAATCAGAAGATGCGCCTCGTGATTGAAAACCCACCATTTGGTACACCATGGGCCGGCAAAGACGCCAAACAAGGACAGGAAGACGCCGTCCGCGCCGAATACCGCAAAGGCATTGACGGCCGCTGGGGTGCCGGACTCCCATCTGGCGGCGACTCACAACTTCTCTTTATGCAATCGGCATTAGATAAGATGGACGAAAATCTTGGCCGCGCCGCTATCATCGAAAATGGTAGTCCACTTTTTACTGGCGGTACGCTTTCTGGCGAATCGCAAATCCGTCGCTTCTTGCTTGAGAAAGACCGCATTGAAGCTATCATTGCCCTGCCAACCGACCTCTTTTATAACACTGGCATTCAGACTTATGTATGGATTCTATCAAAGAACAAGCGTCAAGAGCGCAAAGGCAAAATTCAGCTCATCGACGCTTCGCAAATCTTCCATAAACTCCGCAAGCCTCTTGGCATGAAGAAGAACGAGTTTAAAGGTGTAGATATTGATAAGATCGTCAAGCTATACAAAGACTTTGAGGACGCAGATCCAGAGCTATCAAAGGTCTACAAGAATACCGAATTTATTTACCACGAATACACGGTAATGCAACCACTTCAAAGAAGCTACGCAATCACCGCGACAAGAATCGAAAATATGCTTTCTAGCGGCGCGCTCAATGCCCTCTATGATGAAGCAAAAATATATGAACTCGAGAATACCGATAAATTAAGTAGCAAAGACCAAAAGAAGCTTGACGGCTTCCGCGCCAATAAAGATACGTACGACGCAGTTGTCGAAGCGCTAAATAATGTGAAATCCGATAAAAAATATAATTCCCCAGAAGATTTCGAACCAGTCCTTGAAGAAGTACTCGCTGATATTAAATTAGATAAGAAAATCATCGCGAAAATCATGGACGGATTATCAGAGATGGATAAGTCCGCTAAAATCCAGACCAAGCGCAACGGCGAAATTGAGTACGATAAATCTACCAAAGACTCTGAAATCGTGAAATTCGACGAAGATGTTGAAGATTATATGGCGCGCGAAGTCTTACCACATATCCCAGACGCAAAATACTTCGATGAAGATAAGATTGGCGCCGAAATTCCATTTACTCGCTACTTCTATAAGTACCAAGAGCCAAAATCTAGTGAAGAACTCGAAAAAGAGTTCCTCGAGCTAGAAAAATCCGTCTCCGATCGTGTAGCTAAGCTCTTCAAGGAGGCTTAATGGCGGAAGCGATGAAAGATAGCAAAACGCGCTGGCTTGGACAAATTCCGGTCGATTGGGATATGGCGCGAGTAAAGGATTGCTTTGACCGCAAGAATAAAAAAGCAAATCAAAAAGATCCCGTAGTTCTTTCACTAGCCCGAAGCGGCGTAAAGATCCGCGATATTTCCTCAAACGAGGGCCAACTTGCCGCCGATTATACGAATTACAATCCTGTCGCTAAAGATGATATCCTTATCAATCCAATGGATTTAGTTAGCGGTGATAACTGCAACATTTCTAGAGTAGAGGGCGTAATCAGTCCTGCGTATGTTAACCTGCGCTACAAAAAAGGAATAAACCCACGATTCTACAATTACTACTTCAAGCTTCAATATTGGCTTGGTGCTTTCTTTGCTCATGGCTTTGGGGTGTCATTTGACAACCGCTGGACGCTCTCCTATGAGACATTAAGCAAATATCCACTAGTTCTTCCTCCGAGCGACGAACAAGACAAAATCGCCGATTTTCTTGACGAAAAATGCGCCGAGATAGATCAGTTATCTGAAGACATTCAAAACCAAATCGACATTCTAGAAGAGTACAAGAAATCCGTCATCACTCGCGCCGTAACCAAAGGCCTCAATCCGAACGTTAAGATGAAAGATAGCGGCGCACAATGGATTGGCGATATTCCAAGCGACTGGACAACCATTCCGGTCAAATATTGCTTCACGATCGAGAATGGTTCAGATCCTAAAACCGAAGACGGAGATACGCCAGTATACGGTAGTGGCTCTAAAAGTTTTAAAACTTGCGTTGAATTTAAAAAAGGACCGACGGTTCTTTTAGGCAGAAAGGGTACAGTCAATACTCCTCAATATGTGGAGGGTAAATATTGGAATGTCGATACAGCTTTCAATACTAAAACAAAAGGCGGATACGACCTCAAATTGTTTTACTATGCTGCCCAATGTTTTGATTATGAAAATTACTCCACGCAGACGGCTTTGCCCAGCATGACGCAACACGACTATTATAATTTCAGACTTCCACTTATGCCGGAAGAGGAACAAACTACGATCGTCGCTTTTCTGGATAAAAAATGCAATGAAATTATAGAATCTATCAATATGAAAAGAAGCCAGCTACAACAATTAGATATCTATAAAAAATCCATCATCTACGAATATGTAACCGGAAAGAAGAGGGTTGCATGAGTACTGTCGGAGAGGCCATAAAATTCTTCCTCAATAAAAATTGGGTAGTTTTTGCGCTCTCCCTTATCGGTGGATTTTTCGCCACAATCGCAACGCCGGCAGATTGGAGAAATAGTATTCCATTTGAGAATAACGACTGGAAAACCATTGCAATTTTCATTGTGTCAGCCGCGATATTCTACGTCATCTTTAGCGGCATTGCCAGTTTAATTAAAATGGCGGTTAAAAAGAATAGGAACTCAAAGTATAGGCGCGAAAACTACGAGGCAAGATTAGCGGATCAACGAGAAGACCTTAAAAGCTTTCTAACCAACTCCCCCGATAAGTTTTATTGGCTCGTAGAACACCTCGTAGACAATAAAAACCCGTGGACTTATGTTTACGCAGGCTCCGGATACGAGGATGACTATCTAATGAATACAGAGTGGTTTTTAATAGAAGACGCTCCGGAAAAGAAAAGCGTAAAAAGGAGCGACGGCAAAGTCCATCAAGAAATATACATGGGCCGATATAAGATTAAGCTTCACGACCAACTCTATGATGAGCTCAAAGCAATTAAAACAGAGACCAAGAGCTTGAGTTATAAACATAGGACAAAATATTCGTTCGAATGGGAGATAGCAGATAATAAAACTAAGGAGAAAGCTAAATGAAATCATTAATAGACGAGAAAACAGAATATCAGCAATACTTCATTGCTCGCTTGAGCGATGTCGGCTACCGTGAGCGTATCGCCAAGGAAAAATACGACAAGCGCTACGCGATGGACACCGAGGAACTCCTTGCCTTTCTCCGCGATACGCAACCAGAAGAAATGGCGACGCTCGAAAAGATCCATAAAGACAATACCGACGAAATGGTCGTCGCAAAAATCAATCAGCAAATTCTCCAAAGCAGTCTCCTTGATGTTCTTAAAGATGGTGTAGAAATCACCGGAACCACCCTAAAACTCATCTATAACAAACCTGCTACTTCTTACAATCCAACGCTTGAAGCGCTCTACAAAAAGAACCGCTTTACCGTTATGCAGGAAGTCATTATTAGCGATCATGAACGCGTAGATTTAGTTCTCTTCGTAAACGGCCTTGCCGTAGTTAGCTGTGAGCTAAAGAGCGAATACTCGCGCCAGAATTACCGCAACGCAATCGACCAATATACTAATACTCGCGATCCAAACAACCGCCTATTTAAGTTTAAGGCCGGTACGGTAGTGAACTTCGCTATGGACTTAAACGAAGTCTACATGACCACCAAACTCGATGGAATCGACACTACTTTCCTACCATTCAACCGTGGCTCGGGTGAGGGCGTAAAGACTGGCGCCGGAAACCCTCTTAACGATGGCATTGGCGAATATCCTGTTCACTATATGTGGGATGATGTACTTACCCCAGACAGTATGATTGAACTTCTGATGAACTTCTGCTTCACGATTCGTGAAGAAAAGAAAGATCCAGAAACCGGTGAGAAATCTTACAAAGAGAAGATTATCTTTCCTCGTTATCATCAACGCGACGCCGTCCAGAAACTTCTTGCCGATGTTTATGAACATGAATCATCGCTTAACTACCTAATTGAGCATAGCGCCGGCTCTGGCAAGACGAACACTATTTGTTGGCTCGCGCACCGCTTGTCTTCGCTTCACAATAAAGACGATAAGCAGATCTTCGACAATGTAATTATTGTCACCGACCGCCTAGTCGTAGACCAACAGCTCCAGAAAGCCGTAAAAAGCATTGACCATCAAGCTGGGCTCATCCGTGCAATTGGCGAAGAAACCGGAGACGATTCCTCGACGCTCCGCGACGCACTTAAAGGCAACACAAAGATTATCGTGACTACGATTCAGAAGTTCTTATATCTAGATTTCAACGAGCTTGCACACGAACTAAAAGAAAAGAGATTCGCCGTCATTATCGACGAGGCTCACTCTTCGACTTCCGGCAAGGATATGTCGGCCGTACAGAATATTCTCGGCGCGAAGAATGACATAAACCCAGATGATATAGAGCAAGCCGATCTCCTCGAAAAAGAATTGAGCAAGAATGGTAAGCAAGAAAATGTCTCCGTCTTTGCATTTACTGCCACTCCAAAGCCTACCACGCTTCAGTTATTTGGAACGGATATCGTAACTCCAGAGGGCCAAGTCAGAAAAGCCGCTTTTCATCTATATTCAATGAAGCAAGCAATCGAGGAAGGTTTTATTCTTGATGTACTTAATAACTACACTGAATACAATACTTTCTACAAGGTCTTAAAATCGAGTGAAGACGATCCGACACTAAAGACCATGGAAGCCAAGAAGCAAATCTATCGCACGGCGATGATGAATCCAGAAAACATCGAGCAACGCATTGCGATCATCGTTTCTCACTTCCGCGATAATGTAAAGAATGAGCTTGGTGGCCAAGCCAAGGCAATGATCGTAACAAATTGGCGCGAAGAAGCCGTGCGCTACTACTTCGCATTAAAGAAATACCTTGCCGACCACGCGATTGACGATATTAAGCCACTCGTAGCCTTTACTGGCAAAGTAAAGCTAGATGATAGTGATACTGAATATACCGAACGCGGAATAAATGGCTTCGCCGAAGACAAACTCCCTGAAGAATTTAATACTGACCGCCATAATACGCTTATCGTGGCCAACAAATACCAAGTCGGCTTCGATCAGCCAAAACTTTCAGCGATGTATATTTTGAAACCGCTTGCCGGAGTAAACGCCGTCCAGACACTTTCTCGCTTAAACCGCGTATGTCCACCGTTCGCAAAGAAGACATTTATTCTCGACTTCGTAAATACCTACGAAGAAATGGAGAACGCATTTGCGCCTTATTATACGACGACGATCTTAAAGAATACCGCTTCCGTATCGGAGCTTCGCGATAAAGCTGAAGAAATTGATGGCTACGGTGTAATTACCGATTACGACGTTGACGCGCTCTTCAAAGTCGTCTACGAGAATGCCGCAAAAGACGCAAAAGGCATAGGGAATATCCGTACGAGGATTAACGCGAACGCAGAGGCGAATCAGATTATCCGCCGTAATATCTTGGTCATGAATAATATGTTCGGCGAAGATCTAAACAAGAAGAAAGAATTCATTGGCGCGTGCCGAAGCTACGTACGCCTCTACGATTTCCTTTCTTTGATTACCGGCCAAATCGACGATGAGTTATTCAAGAAATACATATTCCTCTCCACATTCCTAACCAATGTCGACTTTGGTACCACAAACGGAATCGATATTACGAAGAAAGTAAATATGGTGGAGTTCAAGAACCTCTATGCCCAAAAGCACGATGGTGGCCCACATACTTCTAAGCCATTCGTAAATCTACCGAACGCCGAGGTCAGATTAACCAAAGACGAGGAGCAGCTCCTTTCAAGGATCATCGACGATATTAATGCCGCTTCCGGCCAGACATTCGATACCGACGTCGCAACGAAAGCCATGCTCCAGATCAAGGATTTACTCCTCAAGAACGAGAATCTCAAAGTCGGCGCGAAGAACAATAATGAAGACGACTTCGCATTTAGCTTCTACGATGACGCCGATGAAGCATTACTTGAGGGCTTGATGAGTAATAACGAGTTCTTCACCCTACTACTTAACGACCAGAATCTCAAGAAACGCGTACTTGATGCATTTAAGCATAGTGTCTATACAGAATTAAAAAAGGATTAATATGAACGAAGACGACGTCATAGAGGGTACAATCAATTATCTAAAAGACAAGAATCACCATCGCGATAGCTTCAAGGTCATACAGCGTTGTTATGCAAAAGACGGCGATCATGGAATCGATATTAAGTGCGCCGCCTATTCTGGCAACACAATTTCAAATCGCTTCTATATCGAGGCAAAAGGCACGCTCAAGGCAAAAGATAATTCCGAAAAGAAGTCTAAGTTCGAAACAGAATTCCGTTGGGCGATTTCACAAATTATTCTTCAAATGAAAGAACTATCTGCGGCCACCGCATACGGAATTGCGATCCCGAAGACAGAAAAAGAAGATTGCCTCAGATTAATGAGAGAAAATAAAGGCTTAAAAAAGCTCGGCGTACGATTATATCTAGCATACAAAGCCGATAACGGAGAATACTACGCAGAAGAAATGAAGCCGAGCGAAATCTATAAATAAAAAGAAGCCACCCTATTTACGACGGGTGGCTTTATGATATGCCTCCAATGCTTCCCTAACTCCACACTCCGGACAAATTTCGGTCTCATTGTCCTCACGCGAGAGAGCCGGATATTCCGTGAACTCTTTCTTACATTTCGGGCAGCGCTGAATCTCAAGAATCTTATAGGTCAAAGTCTTCGGCAGAGATTCCAGCTCTTCTCGCAAGACATCTTCATCATCATAGCGTTTAGCGTCAACCAGAAACGAAGAATAACGCTCGTCAGAACGTAACCTCTTGCCATTCGAGTCTTTGTCGCCAACATAATACCAGATATCCTTATCGTGGATCACGCCGATTACATATTCAAGAATTCCAATATAGCTCATAGCAACTCCTATAAATCGATTGAACACACCGTCGCCAGACCGAACTTTCGACCTAAGTCCTCCCACATACCGTCGGGATAATCTTCCCCGAGAATATGCCAAACTGGATAATTATACTCGAGAACGATTTTTGCCACATCTTTAGGATCCACCATCATATGACAGAAATAACCGGCAGTAGTTTCACCCTCAATTAAGATAGGATCGCCCTCTTCTGTTTTGGCGATTTCTTCAATGCGCTTATACTCGGCCATAATAGCGTCGTTGACTAACTTTACGGCCTCGTGAAGTTTGTCCTTATTGTTGTCGGTCATATTCCTCCTTAAAATTCCACCTCTTCATTAGCCAGAGCTTCGAAGAACTCATCGCAAGCTCTAATATCCAATGGATCTGGAAGCGGATTATCTAATTGTTTGACTAATATCTCCATATAACTCCTTGGTTATGATTCC
>CAMZIL010000015.1 GCA_947307225.1 uncultured Candidatus Saccharibacteria bacterium | reverse complement strand
CTTCTCGAGAAAGCCTAAGACGAGAGCAAATTTTGCTGGTATAATGTAATTTATGCATAAGCTTTTTCATAAGATAAAGAAGCTGCGAACGAACGAAAATATTCTGATCGCCGTCGACGTTCTACATAACAGTAAGGCGTCGTTCTTGGGCATATTTTTGATGTCGTTTATGATATCGATTTCCCTGAAAAATTCGCCTGGCAGCTACCTAAACTATGAGCTTTCGCACTATGCATTCAACGGCATCCTTTGCGTGATTCTTGCCGACATTCTGCGCGCACATCCGCTCAATGCTTGGCGTGCCAGTATGTTCTTCAGCATTGCCGAGATACTTGTCGTCGTGCTCGTCGATCCAAATTACCCATTCTTTCCACTAATTATCGGCTTCCTCGTCGCGCTCGAAGCACAGCTTTATTGGCGACCGAAGGATTTTCTCGAAATCAAGGAAGTCAGCAACAATCGGCGCGAGCGTTTTAATAGCCTCAAACAAATTCTCGTTGAGGTAGTAAAAATCATCATGCCAATCGTGCTCGGCATCGTCATTAGCGACGCCGGCTATGCGCGCGCGGGCTTTATCATTCTCGTCATTTCGTCAGTGCAGCTTTTGCTCTCCCTGCTGCTCAGGCCAGCTCGCCCAATCAACGTCAAGGCGCGCACCCTCAAAGAATCGCTCAATTATGCCGTCGCACACAAAGAAATCCGTCGCACCCTGTGGCTACAGGCGCTCCGCGGTTTTGTGATGACTGGATGTGCCTACGATATCGTCGCCCAGCTAAACATCTACCACTCTGACGGGTCAAATATCGAGCTCGGCGGAATTCAATCTGCAGCTTCTTTCGTAGCAATCATATTATTGCTGCTCTACCGTATCTTCAAATCGAAGAAATCTGCAAAGAGCGATTTGATAGTGTTTGCTCTACTCCCTGCATCCGTCTTGCTGCCAGTTTCAGCCATCCTGTTCCCGGGCAATTTCGTCATCGCCATCGTCCTATTTATCTACACGCGCGCAGTCGTCAATGCGCTCTATAGCAGCACGATTTTCGCCGTCTACCATCAAGATGCGCTCAAAAAATCGATACACGATGACGCGTATCGAATCGAAATTGAGATTCTAGGCGAGCTTTGGCTCACGTTTGGGCGCGTGCTCAGCCTTATCCCGCTGCTACTGTTCCTCTATATGGGACACGAGGACTGGATGTTGCCGCTCGTCATGGCACAGTCGGTCGTAATCCCAATTATTGTTTGTATTATCTGTAAATCCGTGACTTCACAAGCCGCAAATACGCATTCGCAGCAGCGCGAAAATGCTCAAGCTCCGCGCCAGTAACCTTGTGGTAGCCTGACTCGTCATACTTCTTGAAGACACCATTTTGACGCACTTCATAACGGATCGTCATATTGTCTTCGTGCCAGATCCAGACATTCTTTTTGTGCATAAAGAATTCGCGCTGATGGCCAGGAATGACGTCACCAAAAAGAGTACGGCCGAGCGCAGACTCGGCGTTGATCAAATCGCGTTCGGCAGCCGCGCGGCGTTCGTCGGCATTTGGCTGCTTGCGCAAGAAACCTAACAAATTTTGCTTAAGATCTGATTGCGACATCTAATAACTTCCTCGGAAACAGAATTCAATTCATCAAATAAAGCCTGATCGCTCATTTTGTTCGAATAAGAATTAACGACTGAAGCAGGTTTTTCCGTAATCGACATATTTGCAGTATCGGCAACACCGGAATACTCCATTTTTACGGGAGCATAAGACTGAGTAGGTGCCGCATTGACCGGCAAGTGAAAAACAGAACTATCTTCTTCGTACATAACTGGCTCCTCCCTTAAATTTTGAAGATTTTTTTAGCGTTTTCAGTCGTGATTCGTGCGACTTCGCTAAAATCAACCTTGTAATATTCGGTTGCCCATTCGGCTACGTATTTAACATAACCAGGCATATTCATTGTACCACGAAATGGCGCTGGTGTCAAGTAGGGGGCATCCGTCTCAAGGACTACTCTCTCGAGAGGAGGATGCGCAATATCTGCAAAAGTCGATAATCCGTTCACCCCGATATAGAGGTCGCGTTTTAGGGCTTCATCGAGGTTTTTCTTGCTATCAGAGAAGGAATGCATGACCGATACTGGTAGATGAAAATTGTCGAAAATCGGCCAAAAATCGTCGAATGCGTCGCGAATATGGAAAGAAACCGGTTTTTGGCTATCTTGAGCGAGCTGAAGCATGTTTAGGAGCAATTCTCGCTGCATTTCAGCGCTATATCCGTCAAAGTGGTAATCTAGGCCAATTTCGCCCACACCGACGTTCTGGGGGCTTTTAAGGGCCTCTGAGGCCATATTTATGGCATTTGTCAAGCCGGCACGATCGTTTTCGGCGTATTCATTAGGATGAAAGCCGTAGGTCCAGAAGATTTTTTCACCTTTCTCTGCCCATTCTTCGGCAAATTCTTTTGCCTTCAAGGAGTCGGCGGGGCTAGTTCCGATCGTAATGATCTCGTCTACGCCTAGCTCATGCGCACGTGAAAAAGTCTCTTCCGAGCTCAAAGCGCGGTCATTTTCGTCATGGATATGAGTATGCGTATCGACTAACATATTAGCCGCGAGGAGGCTCGCCCTCTGGTTCGTCGAGGAGCTTCTTGCTCTTAATCTCGTAGCGGCGGCCATTCACAGGAGATACGAAGTAATCTTCACTGAGAAGGTTAACGAACATATTTAGGTCCTTGTCGTCCATGATGATAATCTTATTCTCATCGTCCGTCATAAGCTCTAGCTGCATCTCGTCGGCATAATCAAGGAGCTGCTCCTGTGACATTTCGCCAATTTCGACACTCTGAAGCTTCTTTACGAGTGGCTTCTTGTCTTCTAGAAGAGCATTAAGGGTTAGACCCTCTGGGAAGCTAAGCTTATAAGTATCCTCGAGCTCCTTAGCTTTTTGTTCAGAAATAAGCTGCTGTTTGTAGTCGAACTGGAAGAGTTTTTCGAACTTTGCCTGGTTAAAGATGATAATCTGACCATCAACAATTGCCGTTTCGTTGCCTTCTGGAACCTTAATAGCGAGGTCGGCCGTAAGTGGCTCAAAGCTCTCACCGTTGAGCTCCCAGCTGAGCTTGCCTTTTAGAGCTGCGCTAGCGGCAAGGTTCTTTGCGATATAGAAAGACTTCTGGCCATCGTCGCCAGGATAGCTAAACTTCGCAATAATACCCTTGATGCGCTTAAATTCGTACTCGTCATCAGTAAAGTAAGCAATGTCCTTGTATTCGTTCTCGATGAGATGAATGAGCGTTTCGGCGCGGCCAACTTTGCCGAGCTCGATACGATAAATAACCTTATCCTCGCCGTCGGAAAGCTCATATTCGCGGCACTCTAGGCCCTTATCGGCCTCTTTAATAACATACTCGACCGCTTCGAGCATGAACATGCTGCGAATTGCCTGCATTAATGCATCGGAATAGCGAACTTTGTATGGGGTATAGTTTTTGTTGAATAGAAATAGCTCTACTGAGACATTATTTTTTATTTCATCGACGTTATTTGCCCACTGGAAAACATCAAACTCTGGCATAACTCCTCCTTTATCCTTTTAGTTTAGCACATTAGTATGCGAGTGCGGCGTCGAGCTGCGGGTCGATATCTTTGTTGATCTGGTCAAAGGTGCGCTCAACCTTTACATCTGGCTCGATACCCTGGTGATGGATATTCTTACCATTCGGCGTGTACCACTTTGCCACCGTCACACGGAGCATCTCACCGCTCGTGAAGTTTTCGAGCGCCTGAACGCTACCTTTGCCGTAAGTCTTTTCGCCAATCAAAGTTGCGAGGTTGTAATCCTTGAGAGCGCCAGCGACGATTTCGCTCGCACTAGCAGTTGCGCCATTCGTCAGAATGATGGTCTTCTTGCCAGCTAGGAATGCTTCGCCACGATTGGCGTAGGTTTTTTCGTTATATAGACCGTTCGCAGATCTCTGCTCGACTACAACCTTACCATCCACCCAAATCGAGGCAACTTCCTTTGCGGCACTAACAAAACCGCCGCCATTACCACGAAGGTCAATGATGAATTTGTTGCAGCCCTTGTCGACCGCTTCGCGCGCCCTTGCGCGAGCAAGTTTACCAGTATCATTATCGAAACGCGTGATAGTAATAATTGCAGTCTTGCCTTTGTATTCGGAGTAGACTGAGACGTTATTAATAGTCTCGCGCGTTAGCTCGAAAGTATGCTCCTTATTATTGCGCATGACCGTGAGTTTTACAGTGGTACCAGCTGCACCGCGGAGCTTCTTTGCGACCTCATCGACCGTCAAATTGGAGATGTCTTCGCCATCAGCTTTATAAATAATATCGCCCGCGAGTACACCCGCTTTGCGCGCTGGGTTATCTGGCGTCGTGCGGAGGACTTTTACGTACCCATCCCGCTGGCCAATTTCGACACCGATACCGGCGCCAACATCGCCATTCAAATCTTTCTCAAATTCCCTTGCTTCCTCAGCGGTGAGATAGTAGGTAAAGTCATCGCCCGCAGCTTTTACGAGACCGCGCTTTGCTTCCTCGATCACTTTCGTGCGGTCAAGCTCGCCGTCATAATTCTCCGCCAACCTCTGATAAACAGTATTCAATGACGAAAAGTCAATTTTCTGAGCCGCTTTTTTGCCGCCAAGATACGGGATGAAATTTGTCGTAATATCTTCCCAATTAATGCCGAGGCCAAGACCAACCGCCAAAGAAATGGCTCCAATAATAATAGTAGTCGTTAGGTTTACCTTGCGATTAATAGCCGGACTTTGGTAATACAGTTCTCTGGTAGAGTTCTCGGACTTCTTTGTTTGATTAGTTTTTTTCGCAGTTTGTTTAGCCATAAGGATATTATACCGCAATTGGCGCCGGCTTTTTGCGGTATAATACTTTTATGAGAGACGGTAATATTTTTGAGGTTGATCCAGCTAAGGGTCTGACGCGCGAGCAGGTACGCAAGGCGCGCTTCTCTGGCCAGGTCAACACAGCCGTCAAACCTCCTTCAAAGTCCATCAAAAAGATTATTATTACGAATACTTTTACTTACTTTAACTTTGTCTTTTTGATCATCGCGATTCTTCTCTGTCTCGTCCAATCTTGGCGCGATTTAACGTTCTTGCCGATTATTATCGCAAATACATTAATCGGTATTTTTCAGGAGATTCGCGCGAAGATTACGCTCGATCGTCTGACGATGCTAAACGCGCCGACTGCGACGGTTATCCGCGACGGCCACAAAAAGCAGATTAATGCAGAATGGCTAGTATTAAATGACGTCGTGCTTTTCCGCGCTGGCAACCAAATCCCGGCCGACGCAAAAATTCTTTCCGGCGAAGTATCCGTAAATGAGGCATTGCTTACCGGTGAGGCAGACGAGATCAAAAAAGCATCTGGCGATAAACTATTGTCCGGCAGCTTTATTGTGTCCGGCGAATGTTGTGCGCAGCTGACGGCAGTCGGTGCCGATTCTTATATTTCACAATTGACCTTGCAGGCCAAAAAGATCAAGAACAAAGAACAGTCCGAAATCATTCGCTCGCTCAACCGGATCGTCACAATTGCCGGCGTCGCAATTATCCCGATTGGCGGCACTCTATTTATACAGCGTTATTTCTTTGATCAGGCCGGCGCGCAGGCCTCTGTCCAATCGGCCGTCGCGGCAGTGCTCGGCATGATTCCGGAGGGCCTCTTCCTTCTTTCTAGCATCGCGCTCGCAATTTCCTCGATGAAGTTGGCACAAAAGAAAGTCCTCCTACATGACATGAAGAGCATCGAAACGCTAGCACGCGTTGATGTGCTCTGCGTCGATAAAACCGGTACAATTACCGACAACTCAATGCTAGTAGCAGATTACTTCCCGCTCGGCAAAACTACGCGCGAAGATATCTATGGCGCAATGAGCGACTTCGCAAAAGCCCAAAAGGCAGACAATGCCACGATGGAGGCAATTAAAGCCTACTTTACGAAGCCTACCGATCGCAAAGCAGAAACTGTGTCCGGCTTTTCTTCCGAATTCAAATATAGCGGCGTGAGCTACAAGGGTGAAAGCTTCGTACTCGGTGCGCCAGAGTTTATCCTCGGCAATGATTACAAAAAGATCGAATCCGAGTGCGAGAAGCATAGCCGCAAAGGCTACCGCGTTTTGTTAGTCGCTAAATATGACGGTAAAGTCGATGGCAAAAAACTCGACAAAAAAGTTACCCCGCTCGGTTTAATTACGCTCATGAACCCGGTTCGCGAAAATGCGCCAGAAACATTCAAGTACTTCGCAGATCGAGGAGTCGAGATTAAGGTCATTTCTGGCGACAACCCACTTACCGTGTCCGAGGTTGCGAAAAAAGCAAAGATTACAAATGCAGACAAGTATATCGACGCTACGCGACTCAAGACCGATGCGGAGATTGCTGACGCGATGGAAAAATATACGGTCTTTGGTCGCGTTACGCCAGAGCAAAAACGCAAGTTTATTAAGGCGCTGCAAAATAATGGCCACACCGTCGCGATGACCGGCGATGGCGTGAACGACGTTCTCGCCCTACGCGATGCCGACTGTTCAGTCGCAATGGCAAGTGGCAGCGACGCCGCCGCACAAGCCGCTCAGCTAGTCCTGCTCGAATCAGACTTTGCGCGCATGCCAGATGTCGTCACGGAAGGCCGCCGCGTCGTAAACAACCTCGAGCGCAGCGGTAGTTTATTCCTAGTCAAAAACGTCTTCTCTGTAATAACCGCAACCTTCGCCATTATTCTTTCCCTACGCTACCCACTCATTCCATCGCAGATATCGCTTGTCAGCATGTTTACTATCGGTGTTCCAGCCTTCTTGCTTTCCCAGGCGCCAAACCACGATTTGATTCGCGGGCGCTTCGTCAGCAACATCCTGCGCCGCTCCGTACCAGGCGGCTTAACCGACTTCATTCTCGTTGGCATCATGACGCTATTCGGCCTCATCTTTAGCCTCTCCGAACAAGAGGTCGGTACCTGCGCAACCGCATTATTAGTAATCGTAGGCATTCAAATGGTCTACCGCGCTACAAAGAAGCCATTCAACTGGTACAAGCGATCCATCCTCGCGCTCTGCATCCTCGGCATCGTTGGCAGCGCCGTCTTCGTTCCGTGGCTATTTGGCTTAACAGCTGTTTCGATTCAGGCGATTGCTATTGCCCTAGTTCTCGCTATTCTATCTATGCCCCTGCTACACTACGTGGGGAAATTTATCGATTGGACGTGGGACAAAGTAACAGAGCGCATCACTGCGCGGAATAGGAGCAAATATGCCAAAGCAAAAAACTAATTGGGTCGTTCTCGCAAAACGCGCCGTCCTGGCCAGCCTTTTGATTGGCCTCGGCGATTATATCCTGCTAAAAATAGGCGCGCCGCTTGGGGCGTTCATCTTTGCTTTTGGCCTATATGGCGTATGCACGCTCGGAGCAAACCTATTTACCGGCAAATGCGGCTTCGTTATTTCCGATAAGAAATGGCTCGAACTCGGCGCGATTTTACTAATCAATCTCGCCGCTGGCTGGGCATTCGGTTGGCTCTTCAGCCAGGCTGATCCGTCGCTCGTCGCAGCAGCGAATGAAAAGATTGCGAAGTGGGACTTTACTCTAGATTTCTTCATCCGCAGCGCGCTCTGCGGTGTCATCATGTATCTGGCCGTAAAATGTTTCAAGCTCGGTTCGATTTGGGGAATCTTCTTTGGCGTTCCGCTATTTATTCTGGCCGGTTTCCAGCACAGCATCGCGAACGTGATTACGGCCGGTGTCGCAACATACTTTGACTGGACTATTCTCCTCTGTGCCTGCGGCAACTTTGCTGGCTCAGTCGTAACAGCATGGCTCGTCGGCGAGACCGAAAAGGCTATCGTCAAGAAGAAATGACCATGAAAAAGAAGCTAGCCTTTTATCTGACGCTCAATATATTAGTAGTTATACTTGAGACGATTGCTTTTACCCTTGTTCTCAATAGGCGCGGAAGTGAGACATTTCAGTACTATACGCAGCTTAGCAATCTATTTCTATTTATTTGTAGCATCGTTAATATAGTCTTTATTATTCGGGCACTAGTAAAGAAGACTGCGGTACCACACTTCATTAACCTCTTAACATACATGGCAACCTGTACGACCACAGTTACGCTCGTCGTCGTACTATTTATTTTGTCATGGATGGTCAAAGATCTCTGGTGGCTCCTAACCTATGATTCAATGCTTTACATGCATACTCTTTGCCCAATTCTCGCAATCGTAATGCTATTCTTCTTCGCTCCGGAGCGCCAAAACAAAAAGTCGGCATTATTTGCACTAATACCGACTATTATTTATGCAGTCGTTGGGATTATTATGAATATTCTTCGCCTCTGGGACGGCCCTTACCCGTTCTTGCAGGTATATAATCAGCCGATTTGGGCCAGCTTTGGCTGGGGTGTTATAATTCTCGGCTCCGCCTATCTTATTGCGCGGCTTTTGCTTTTGCCCATTCGGGCGGCTCAATCTCAAAATTAATAATCGGCGTGTGCAGATTTATGACATCCTGCTCAATACCGTAATATCTATGGTATACGTCATCGACGGCGCCAAAGAGCGCTTCTTTCTTATCGAAGCCCAATTTTTCCGCAACCGCCCAGACATCTTCTTCGCTATGTCCTTCAATTTCGATATAAGTTGGGATCCATGGCCAAGTATCGATCGTAACCTCACAGCCATCGAGAAGCCATAGCTCGCGATAGGTCTCCTGATCCGCTTTTATCTCTAGGCCACAGCCAAGGAGAAAATTCACGGCATCTTCATAGTTTTCGACGATAATATTCACTTCTTTAACGCCCATAATTGAGCTGGCATCCTCGAAGTTTTTATAGGTCATCACAATGCGGTTGCCTTCGTCGCGTACACGTGCATACGAATGAGGGCCAGTAAAGAATACCTTCCTGCGCATCAATGTTTCCGGATACGACATTTTCGCGCCAGCCGCCTGAAGCTTCGAACGCATTTCTTCCTTGTTGATATCTAAAAATTTGGCTTCGATTTCGTTATTCATTTAATTCCATTATAATGTAACTATGAGTATCGATACAAATAAGCCTTACAAGGCGCCAAAAGAATACGAGCCAAAGAATAAAGGCTTCATTCCAAAAACAAAACCAACCTCAATTATTATGATCATCCTCGGGGGTATTCTAATTGTAGCCTTCACATTAGCCGTCATTCTAGGCGCAATCTTCGGAATCTCAAAGATCGTCGAGGCAATTAATACGGACATCTCTGAGCCAGAAACTAGTGCTGAAGTAAATAGGGCCTAGTATGGATATTTTCGACATTATTGGCTGGGTAGGTATGGTGTTAGTACTATTAGCCTACGTTCTGCTCTCTACAAATAAAATCAAAAATGGATACTTATACCAGCTTCTTAACCTGTTCGCGGCAGCTTTGATGGCAATTGGGCTTTTCCCAAAGAATGCGTGGTTTTCTTTCACTCTCCAGA
This sequence comes from uncultured Candidatus Saccharibacteria bacterium, assembly GCA_947307225.1. GTDB lineage: Bacteria > Patescibacteriota > Saccharimonadia > Saccharimonadales > Saccharimonadaceae > UBA2834. The sequence goes on along the minus strand of CAMZIL010000015.1, from coordinate 260 downwards.
TCATCTGGGGCGTCGTCGCTATCTTGGCAATTTTGAAGTTTAAGAGTAAAAAGAAATAACGAATTGAGCCACAAAAATACCACCCTTATGGGTGGTATTTTTTTCATCGGAGGAAAGATAAAAGGCTACCCGTTGAGGTAGCCTTTTATATAATTCGGCATCTTGCTAGTTTCCCGCAAAGCAGTATAATCGCCGCTACCAGGCTTGACTTCTGTGTTCGGAATGGGAACAGGTATTTCCCTGGCGCTATGGACACCGAG
>CAMZIL010000014.1 GCA_947307225.1 uncultured Candidatus Saccharibacteria bacterium | reverse complement strand
TAAGAACCAGGCCTTGTACTCTTCCACTTTCTCTGTGATGTAGGAATTGCCGCCATGCTTGTGATAGATGTCGTACTCGTGCAGAATGTTCTGGTAGTTGGTAGGCATTTCGTTATAGAGAACCGCAAGCTTGTCCTCGCTAATCATCTGCAGAATTGACTCCTTGGCTGCATTACGAGATGTTGTGCGGTACTGCAGTCCTGCTGTGATAGCAGTTGCGATAACTGGGAATCCTGCGGTTATCAGCGCGATGATAATCGAATCGCTCATTATTGTGCCTCCGTTCTCATGAAGTCATTTGGCCGTGCGTTGCGAGATTTCTCTGCAAGCTCTTCAGCCTCTCTAACATTCATGCCAAGCATGCGATAAAGCGTGGTGGTGCCGGCAAGCTCCGGCATAGCCTGAATAAGCTTGTAGGCGGCATCGCCAGCCGAAGCGACATCAATCTGGAATACTGGCTTCCAGGCTGCCTCAATAACTCTAAGGCCACTCGGAACGGTGTCAGTCTTGTCGATAGCCATGCGTGCCGAGATAGCAATCTCTCTGAACTCTCTACCGAACTCTGTCTGGCAAGCTTGAGCTTCGAGCAAAAGGTCATCAGACATTGCCGACAAGCTTTCTGCTGATGTAGGGTTTGCAGTTTCGTAGCCTAAGTTGCGAAGCGTGAGTGCTGTCTCTGCGCAGAAGTCGCGAGCAAGGTCTTTCTTCTGGTCGCTGAACTGGTTGATGCTCATCTGTGCGAGCTGGCCAATCTCTGGCTTCTCGCCATCTTCGTCTTTTGTGATAGTCCATATCTTGCCGAGAGCAGCCTCGAGTGTAGCGTTATCAACTGAACCATCTGCAAGGCCATTAACATAGCGCTGTGGCGTAGAGTAGAACTCCGCTGCAATCTCATAGCGGACTTTCAAGCGACCAACCTCATCGATAATTCTGCGAACGGTATTGCTGATGCGAGATTTACCGAATGGACGATCTGCACTCTGACGATGAGTAATCACATGGAGTAATGGTCTCTTGGTTGGGTTAACGGTAATCCATGCGAGCTGTTGGTTGATAAAGTAAGCGGTGTAGTCCTTTGTGAACACTGCGTAATCCTGTGGCACTAGGCCAACCTTGCTCCATCCGCGAGCGTTAGCATCGGCAGGATCGTACTGATACCACCTAAGAACCGCAAGACCGCTATCAAGCAAGCCTGTGCGCTGGTCGATGTTGCCGGTTGCTTCAACCGCAGTAAACGGCAAAAGCTTTACCGAATCTTCCGTTGGCAAAACAGCAATAAAGGCGCACCCTGCGATGAGCGCGTCTGATTTAGCCTTGCCGAATACTGTAAACGCGCCAGTATCATCGAGCAAGTCATTGATACCGACCTTGTCATTCGCAAAGCCGTCAAAGTTGATACGATCCGAAAGTGTGTTGACCGCACGAGAAGCCCAGCCTACACCAGGCTTCAAGCCTCGGAAGTTCTTAGGCATAGAGATGCCCAGGTCGACTACATTCTGGTTAGCATTGAAGTAGCAGTATTTCTCCCCTGCTGGCCATGCAAGAGTCTGCAATTTGAGCAACAGCTTCTGTGCGATACCTGTTAGCTCTAAGATTATTTCATTGTCTGGCATTTTATTATTTCCCTCTTTACCAGACTTGACCGAGCTGTATCGTAGCTTTCTTTTGATTTGATTATAACACTATTGCAATACCGAGCTTTTTGAGCAGTTCTGCCCTGTCCTCGGATACTTCCCACTCTGCGCCTGCCCCACGCTCTATCTTCGCCTCTAGGTCATAGAACGGAATAATAGCGCGGACATTCACTAGCTCTTTCTTCTCGACTTTGACAACCTCTGCATCAGGATTGCTCTCTAACACGCTTGATTCCGCTTGTAAGGCCTCTTTCGGCTCTGGCTTGGTAGTTGATACCTTCTTGGATTTCTTTGCCATAATTCCTCCTTGTTTAATTGCCCATGTAAACCCATGCTTTGCGAGCGCCTACATAAAGGCCATTCCTAGTCTTGTAGCCACTCGTGGTAATGGTGCCCTTACATCTATCGTGACGTTTAAATACCTCTGGGCTAGGGTCGACAAAGGTCATATTCCTGAACTGCGCGCAAAAGTCGCAGCAATCTGATGGCTCATTGCGAGTAACGGTAGGGTACTTTCCATGCTCCTTGGCGGTAGTGAATGCATCCCACATCGCCTTAAGAATCTGATTCGAGAGCCATTCATCAACCTGAGCATCGACATTGCTTCGGCCACCGGTGCTAATCGAATCGGATACATTCTTAGCCAGGCCATAATAAAAATCATTGATACCCTCGCCCTCTGTAAAGTCGATGTCCATATCCCAAGCATTCATCGCATAGACCACGCGATAAACCTGGCCTCCAGTCTCCCTGAAAAGCACTTCAAGATTCATCTGGCGTACATCTGGGTCAATCTCTGGGTTGTTGATGAGTGCAATAGCCTCTTTCAAGTCATCCTTAATGGTAAGGCCTAGAGCTTCGTAGTTCATTCAAACCTCCATCCCCTTGCGGTCTTCTTAATCTTCTCTAGCAGCTCAATAGTGCGCTCTGCGCGCTTCTGCGAATAAGTCCTGGAGCGAACCGGAGCCTTGCGAGCAATAAGCGCCTCAATCATCTGGCTTGCCTGGTAGTCTGTGGTTGCATCTAGGATAGCGTCAATGCTCTGTGCTTCGCCGACAACTTTAGAATCCCGGTCGACAATGCCGGCCGCATAAATCATTTCCTTAAACTCTTTGAACTCTTTGAGCTTTTGGACTGATAAATCTTTGATATAACTTCTCTGAACATCGGTTGCCATATTATCTCCTAAATACTACATTCGAGTTTTATTGTCAGACAAAAAGCCACCCCGAATGGAGTGGCTTTGAGCGGTTCTAATATTAGGCAGAAACCTGAGCCTGTTTGATGATTGCAAATGCGTCATCATCAAGGATTGCGAAGCCGAAGTAAGCCTCGGCGCGGATTGCAATCTCGTTGGTGCGCTGCAAGTCACCAGCACCATCTGGATCACCGTATTCGATGAGATGGAGAGGAACGTTGCGAGCGATACCCCATTTGATTGCGCTCCAGTCAGCCATGATAGCGCCGACACCGGTTGCAATAGCGCCTGGGAACTCTGCAGAGCCAGAAACGGTGTTAGATACAGCAGCATTCAAGCCAGCGATGCGCTCGACATTGAAGCCAAGGCCGAGTTCTGGGAATACACGATCGCCATTGCTCTTCTTGGTGCGAGCAAGGACACCAGCATAGACAGGATCCATAGCAAGACCAGAAGCAACATAGCCAGAACCCTGGAGAGCTGCAGCAGCAGCGTCAAGGTCAACCTCTGGGGTTGCGCTCGTGGAGTTGATGACGTGGCCATTGCCGGATTTGGTGATGTAGTCTACAACGCCTTCAGCTACTTCGCCAGTCATTGGGTTGATACCATGAATCGTGACCAAATCGATAGCGCGAGAAACGGCAGTAGCGATTTCGCCTGCGAGAGCTTCCATAAGGCTCAAGCGATACTCTTCGTCAGCATAGCGAACTTCATCAGAGAAGCGCTTAGTGAGCTGAACTTTGTAAGTCTTGCTCGTTTTCTTGATTGGAGCTGGAGTGTGGCTGGTCTTGTTTCCGCCTTCGCCAACTAGCTCTGCTTTTGGAGTGCTAGTAAAGGTAAAGAAGTCAGTAGGACCGACCATAATCTGTGGATCATCTGGAGTAAGGCTACCGATGATGCCGCTTTTGATGTTCTTCTTCCAGATGCCTGATGCGGTGTGGTTCGCAAGGTCAAGGCCGGAAGTTACGAGTGGAGTTGGCATTTTGATTATTCCTTGTAGTTTAGTTTGATTGTTTTGGCCCGAATATGTCATCGGCAAGCTTGGCCATGTCAGACTTCTTTGGCTCTGGCTTATCGACTTTACTGATGTCGGCGGTCTTTGCAATGGTGTTGTGCGCCAACTTCTCGGCTCGCGCCCTCATTTCCTCTGCATTTTCGCCTGTCACGAATTCGGCTAGGTCATCACCAATCTTGAACTCGCTGATGATGCGCACCTTCTCGACTTCTAGCTTTGAAGCCTTCAAGTCATCTTCCAGATTAGCTTTATCTGTCAGAAGCTCGTTGATGCGATTCTCGTCCTCTTGCTGTTTCGCTGAGAAGCCCTCAATCTGTTTCTTAAGGTCGTCGTAGTCGCTGTACTTGCGATTGATTCTATCAATCCGGTCCTTAACACCTTGATTGATGTCTTCTTGCGACAAGTCTACTTCTACAAACTCGCCTTCTTCGTTCTTTTTGTAGTATTGGGTCATATCCGCTATTTCTCCAGTTGCGTTAATTCTGTTGCCTCATAAATAGCACAACAAAAAGGGCTTGTCAGAATTGCTCTGTAAGCCCTCTAAAACGCTCTCTAAGGCCTTTATGCGCTCGGAGTTGGTGTTGGTGCAGGTGGAGTTGAATCAATGCCTACACGACTATGGAAGATGTCGCAATACACCTGGTAGCGATGATATTGCTTGTTAGTGTCGTCTAGGCGAATAACCGAATTAACCACCGCGCGAGTGATGTTCTCATACTCGACCGTTAGATCAACCAACTTGTCTGCAATAAAGTTCGCAATCTCCGCGCAATCGTAGCCAGAATCCTTATCGTAAACCTCAATAAGAATCTCGGCATTATCGCCGAGCATAGCTTCTCTTGCGCCACCAGTTCTCTCCACTAAGATAAACTGCTTAGGCAATGTCTTTGGTGTGTCTGATGATGCTGGATAGCCAGGCACCAAGTCACGAAGCCAGGCAATGACCATAGCTTCCAGGTTCTCTCTTCTACTCATAGTAAGCCTCCGCCCTGAAGTAGCGATTCCACTTCGTTGGGCAATTCTCGTTCATAAATGCGACCGAATCTGAATCTAGGTGAAATGTCTTGCCATTCCATTCAACATTAGAATCAGACACATCGCTGGTAAATGTCTTTGGTAAATGAATGCGGACTTGAATCTTGCCTTGCTCCATCGCCTGTTCTTCACGCTGACTGGTTGGCTCTGTAATGGGAGCTATAAGGCAACCATCAACCGCAATCTCTTCAGTTGATTTGACCGGATTGCCAAATGGGTCAAGCTCCGCGCCCTCAACTGTTTTGATGAATGTGAGTGTGGTTGTCTTCATAATTCCCAAATATCACGATTTGGAAGCATTGTCAGATTTCTTATGCGGTAAATCGCCTCGGTTGAACCTTTTAGACAGGCTGTTCGGGTTGGCATTCCAATCGTAGCGGTAGATATATTTGTCAGAGCGATGACCTTTCAGCTCAGGGAGAATCACTCTGCGAAGCCAATCAACATCCTCTGCTACATTGAGATTCTCGTCAAAACGCTCGTCTCCAATGATGTTCCAAGTGAAGCACCAAGCCCAGACAGCGTAGTTCCCAATCAGTTCGTCTCTGACTCTGCCGACTGCACCTTCCGAGCAAGCCCAGAATGGGAATACAGCGTAGTCATAGCCTTTGCGCATGATTGTGTAGAGAGTGTGAACATAGTCAGGCTCAACATTATCATCGGCATCAATGAACGAGATGTAGCGGCCATGAGCGGCCATCAGGCCAGTATTTCTCGCACCAGATACACCTTTGTTCGGTTGCTCAATCTCTTGTGCGCCATACTCGTGAACCCATTGAATCTTGTTATCCGAGCCGTCATTCACTACAATTACTTCTGTTTCAGGATAGCTTCTGATTTGGTTCTGTAGTGTCTGCAAAAGAATCCGCAAGTAGTTGTCGTTGTTGTAGTTTGTGATGATGATTGAAAGTCTGTCTGCTCTGAATCCATTCTTGTTCGCCTCGTGGCGCTCCATGAACTTGTCATAGTCAGATGGATAGTCGAAGTCATCCGTTTCATCATTCCAGTAGATATCATGCTCATCAAGTGTTGCGCCTCGGTATTCTTCTGTAGAATATCCTCTAAGATAGCGGTCAATCTGGTAGTCCTTGTAGAACTGAATCTCGCCACTCTCGCACTTGCGATTGAACTCAGTCATCTTGCCTAGCCACCATTCCCAATTCGGTACTAGATGGATGTATCCTTCTTCCCAACCACATCCTGTCCATTGGTTCGGCAGGCAGTTGTAGTAGTGCTTCCATTCCGTTTCATCTCGATGAGTGGCATCTTTGATGATAGCTTCTGTGTAATAGCAATCGCCCAAAAGAATGCCAAATGGACATTGCGCTTCTTTTGCAATGCCCTCAAAAGCCTCTCTCTTGCTCTTGTACCCATCCAAAACTACTTCGTAATTGTTTACCCCATTTTCTTCGAGCAGGCGGATAGTACGATCCACTAGGCTCTCGCCGTCAATCTCTAAGTAGCACTTATTCTTATGGCCGAGATAGCCCTCCCAGCGAGTCGCTGAACCACCGGCCAAAATAAACCACCGCTTAATCTTCATGCAACCTCCAAATATGCCCAATGTTTTTTATGATGTGTTTTTCTTCTTCCTGATACCACTCTCCATATATTCTTTACGTCTGTCTGCTCAGCTCTAGCTGCTTCGGACAAGCTTTCATAAACCGCTCCAGTGTCTGGGCACACAATCGGTTTACATTGCTTTAGCCATCCGTTTGTTTTTTGGCCTAATACATCGAATCTGTGCTTCTGGTTTTCGCTCGGAGTCGCCCATTCCAGATTATCTACAAAATTATTTTCAGGGTTGCCGTCTATGTGATTCACTTGTGGCTTCTTTTCTGGGTTGGGTATGAATGCCTCTGCTACTAGCCTATGTACAAGATAATGTTTTTTATTCCCATTGCAAGACAATACCACTCTCCTTGTTCTCCTATCCCCATATAAACGCTTAGATATGACAATCTCTTGCTTTAGCAGCGTACCGGTTTTCTCATTTCTCACTCTTCCATGATTGCTTACATAGTAGCCGCCGAGTATCTTTCTCCATTCTTCTTTCATAGCTTCCCTGATAAAACTTCCTCCCACAATGGGCTTATCTTTTCATCATAAGTCTTCATGTTGGCCTTGAGCTTCCGGTCGAATATCTTCTCAATATCCATGCCTTCCTTATAGATAAAGCCATTCTGGCCATCCTTGATGAGCTTTCTTAGCTCCGGAATATCACTAACTAAGCATGGAGTGCCTGCCTGCAACATCTCTCTGACCGAGTAGCAATACGATTCGTTCTTCGAGAGCTGAATGCCCATATCCGCCGAGCTGATGAGCGCTTTCGTGTAGGGGCTAGGCTGAACAGCCAAGACTCTAGGATTCTCTCTAAGGTAAATCTGGTCGCTATCACTGGCCTGTTCAATAGTAGAGCAAAGAAACAGTACATAGTCTTTCTTCGCCTCATCAAAGCGCTTCAGAAGCTTCACTACGTCATCGATGCCTTTCTCTGGAGTAGCTCGACTCAGCACTAGGAACTTGAACGGCTCTTCCTTGCGTTTTGGCAAGATATTCGGTACAACTACCGACTCCTGCTGAAAAACGCGTTCTAGAGCCTTCTGTGCGGTCACAGACACACTTAAAACCTTGTCTATCTTCGGGTCTGGATGCCATGTAAAATTGCTCCATACAGGTATCTTTCGCAGGTTCTCAAAATCAGCATGAATCTGCTGATAAATCTTCCGAGCCTTGATGCGCTTCATGATCGCAGGCGCTGAATCGTAGTTAGTAAAAATGGCCACATCGCAATCATAAGTCGAGTGACCATCGTCAATAATCACATCATGGTACCGCCCAAGCTCCATGGCCTGAGTGTAGTCAGCGTCGCCAAAAACAAAGACAATGTTCCTATCCTTGAACGCTTCGGCAATAGCGAGATTGGCGGTTTCGATGCCGCCAATCTTAAAGCAGAACTTCTGATGGATAAGAATCCGGTTGCCTTTGCGCTTTGAATGCTCAAGACCTGCGAACTTCCCAAGCCCTCGGCGCATGATGTCTTTTGCCCTGTCAAAATCGTCCGTCTTGAATAGTGAGCCAGCTCGCACGTCCTCGCCAGTTTCCTTATCGATGAATTGGGTGTTCACTTGTATGCGATACAGCGTGCTCATTCTTCCTCCTTCACTACTTCTCCTATTGAAAGGACTTTGCCGTCCATCTTCATGAGAAGCAGGTCAGCAACCCTTCTGGCCGACTCTTCATCGTTGTATGCTCTGTAATTCACTAGAGCGGCGGCAAGCCTTAGATTCCATTCTGACTCTGTGAGAATTTTCTTGCCGTTCATTCTTCCTCCAGTTTCTTAATTACTTCGCCGTAATCCCTAACGATTAGCTTGGCGGCTTTCTCTGCGATAGCTTTATCCTTATCGGTTAAGTTAAGCCTTTGAAGTTCATCGGCTCTCTTTGCTATTCTGTCCAGAGTTTCTTTACCCACTCTGCCTTTAACGAAGTCTGCTAGGTCGCTCATTCTTCCTCCTCTCCGCAGAGTTCGGCGATAGTGTAGTATTTACCTGTTTTTAGAGTATCGTCGGGGTAGATTGCACCACAATATATTGTATAAACACCCACCGCTAAGTCTTGATTCTTTTTGTAAAGAACTAGCTTATCAGCCGCTTCAAGCGGTATAGATTCCCACCACGCTCGAACTGCTTTGCGAATTTTCTTGTCCTTGATAAGTGGCTCTTTCGGCTTATAGTCTTGCCATTCTTTGTTCAGCTCATCTAGTGACTTATAGCTAAAAAGCTTCCCATCGCCGTTTAGCTCTGCAAAAAAGCAAATATCGCCCTCTTGAACGGCTGGCGTGCGCCATTCTGGGATATTCCATATCTCTTTTGTGATCACATTGCGTAGCTTCATTTCTTGCACTCCTTCAATGGATTAGCTTTCGGCTCTGTTAGACATTTAAAATCAACCTTCTCGGCCTTGCTAGAGCGCTTAGGTGGCGCTAGGATGCTAATTGTGACAAATATCACTACTAACGCTGCCATAATCGCTAAGGCGATAAATATGAGCTTCTCAATGTTTTTCTTGTTCATTCTTCGTCTCCATCTAAATGAATGCTCACTCCGACATTATTCTTGCTTACCCCCATGTCGTAGATGTGCAATTCTCTAATGTTGTTAATATCGTCATCCGGTAGCGCCTGGCCAAGAACCAGCGCATCCAGCACGCTAGTGGCCATGTTGTCCAGATCGCGCCGGACATTATCTTTCCTGGTAAAGTACATACTCACTGAGTACCTGCCATGTGGCTTCCACTTAGCCTTCATGACCTGCAATGCAAATTCGGTGGACATCTCCTGCTCATTCTTCTTCGCGTTCTTATTCGAGATAAGAATCGGCTTTCCATGCACCTGGATAATCTGCTTGGAATTCTTCTTCGAGTAGATGACACCATCGTAATGCAGGTCAATCCAATTCAGGCTCATCCTCGAAGTCCTCCATTTCTTTGTAAAGTTCCTGGCAAATATCGTTCGCCAATGATAAGCTCTTCGTTTCATGCCATTTTTCTAGCATCGCTTTAAGATCCATAACTATCCCCTCGCTTTCCAGTTGTAATAATCTTTCTCACTATTAGTAGGTACGTTCTTTATCCTTCTAAGAAACAGGTCGATTCTTCTGCGCGCTTCACTCTTCGGCTTCTCGAGTGATAGTACCTCTTCTTTCATATACTCATCATAGTCGCGCCATTCATTTGTAAATTCCTTAATTGAACGGTACTCATGATAGCGCTCAATGCCCTTAAAGCGAATCAATATGTCCGCGGTGTCCGATTCATCCCTTGCAATTATCTTGCCCATTTCCCTTTGCTCCTATGTGACGTAAGGTGCCAGCACTTGCATTCCTTGCAATAGTATGGGTGCTGTCCTCGGTCTTCCCTTGCGCCATTTACCTTTAAATAGCGCGCTCTCTTTCTCGCGCTTGCTTCGGTCCTGAATTTTTGTTTCCCCCTACAGTTGCCGTCGCCATACTCTCTCATAATCTTATAGAGAACATGAATATCACGACGATTGCGAGTATAAGGCCTACGACCAAAGCTATAATGGCCTCTTCCTCATCTTTGCTCATGCCTGCCATCTACCTCCTTTCATTAGCTCCCGGATAACTCTCAATATCCATGAACCAGGCGGAGCGGCAGGTGTATTAACAAGTAGGGTAAACAAACAGTCTGCCGCTCCTGCTAGGGCTATAAACAAGACGAACATAACAATGAAAGTAGGAATCCAGTTATATGCTCTTTATCTCAACAACATTTGACAAGTATTTTAAAAATAGTGTGAAAATCTTTGATGGTTTTGCGCCCTAGCGTCTGTTTTAGGTGCTGCTTCGCTCTTTAACGTCTGACCGCCTGAAGACGTGATTTTATTTCCCCTTGCGTTCCTCTTCGCTTGAACCAATCTCCGCATCGACAATCTCGACAT
>CAMZIL010000013.1 GCA_947307225.1 uncultured Candidatus Saccharibacteria bacterium | reverse complement strand
GCACCATTAAAAAACGACCCCGTAGGGTCATTTTTTATTTCGCTAGACTTTTAACCTTAGCAATTGGTAGATCCCAGATGCTTTTCTTGCGCATCTTTTTCTTGTTAGTCTTCGTGCTGCGCTTGGCTATAACGTAAACTAGTGCGCTAGCCGTAAACGCCATTGATGCAGTAGAAGTAGCAGAAATCGCCGTGTATTTATTCGACATGCTCGTATATTTATCGATATCATTATCTGCTTCCTCGGCTAATCCATTATAGTAGCTTCTCTTTTGCGGAGTATAAACCGCGGAAACTTTCGAATATAATTCGATCAACTCAATGTCGTCCACGTAGCGCCCGTCCGCGCCAACACGAACGAATAGCTCTTCGTCGCGCTCATTGCTTGGATAAACTGCTAGCTGACTAGAATACAAGTATCTATACGAAGATAGTTTAGCGTTTACGTTCGCTCTTTCGGCACTAGACAGATCTGCATAGACGAGATGGAGCAACTCGTGCCTAATCGTATTTCTAGCCTGCGCCTCACTACATGAGTAGGAGAAAGTCCTGTAGTAGATATAATATCGCGTCGAATACGCATATTTTTTGTCATATACCGACGTACCTGGCTTGCAGACATACACCGTCTTAGAATATTTGTATGCGCAGCCGTATACGGCCGATCCGAAGCCATCACGACAATAGTTATTGTAGATATTGCTTAGCGGCGCAACATATAGACGATTAACAGCAAGACTCCCGCCGCAATTCGTAAGGTTGGCGGTATTAACAACATAGTTCGTAGTGTTTGCATAGCCAGAGCATTCTTTCATTTTTGACAGATAGTACTCTTTATCGGCCTTTGCTTTATCGCGCTCAGAGAGAACCGTCCTTTGGCGCGAGTTCGTATAAATCAGCCCCGCAAAAAGCCCAACCACAATCACGATTAGTAGAAAGATTATAGTTTTCTTTTTCTTTCTAGTAGAGCTCATAGTTTATCCCCTAAGTTGAGTATTAATAAAGTTAATACTGCCTATCCGGCGTATTGTCGCTTTGTAATATTCTTCTTCCCTTTTCTAGTACTATAGCACACAATCGTATTTTTGTCAATATGACACAAAAAAATAGCCCTTTGGGGCTATCTTTGCAAAATTTAGTCGTGCAATACCTGGATTTTGCTGCCGTCAACAACAATTACGTCAGAATCATCCAGCAATACAGCTTTGCCGCCATAATTGGCGATACTACGGCGATAGAAATCTGTCTTTTCGGCATGGTCTTCGCGATAAGCATGGCAAATAGGATAGAAATCCACAAGCCCAAGCGCATCGAGCGGCGCTTTTTTGCCATATAGCTCCTTCGTGACCTCTGGCGTGCGATCGCCGCCACGCTCATATGGCGTGAGGCTTTTTGCGGCCACCATCGTGCCGGCGCTTTCGCCCGCATAAACAATGGCGTCATTAAATAAGGCACGGTGAATAATGCTATCGAGGCCACTCATGCGCATTGCGGCATTGAGGAAGAATGGGTTGCCACCAAGACAATAAATAATGCCCGGATCATACTGCTCTAGATAACCTTCCAGCTCCTCGGCGCGGCCGAAAAATAGCCTCAGGTCAATCACTTGGGGATCAAAGCCATTCTGCGCAAAAAGCGCCATCTTGTCGCCGAGAACATTGGCAGCATAATCTTCTTTGCGATAGTCGCGCGCATTGCGCACAATCAAGACACGACGGTTGCTCCCGGCGAGGCGGCGCAGATGACCAGCATAATTGCCAAGTTCGCTGCTCGCTAGAAACAACCTCATAATATACCTATTCTAAATGCAAGTGTAGCCGCCGTCAACAGGTAGAATCACGCCTGTTACATAGCGTGCCTCATCGGAGGCCAAGAAGACCGCAGCGGCATCCAGTTCGCCTGGTTTACCATAGCGCTGCATCGGGACATGAGTCTTTGCGAATTCCTGGAAGCTAGGCGTGTCGAGAGTTTCTTTCGTGAGCTCAGTCTCGAAGTAGCCTGGACAAATCGCGTTGCAGGTAATACCATCCGTAGCAAGTTCTGCTGCGACAGCGCGCGTAAAGTTTACCACCGCGCCCTTGGAGGCGTGATAAGCAATCGTATGGATTTCCGTATTGCCGACCAAACCATACATGCTAGCGATATTAATGATGCGACCATAGTGATTTTTCTGCATAATTTTTGCGAAGGCGCGCGTCATCTTGAAGACACTCGTCTCGTCAGTAGCGATCGTAAAATCCCATTCGTCATCAGTCATGGCAACAACACCATTGTTTTTAGCCGAACCGGCACAGTTTAAGAGAATATCTACGTGGCCAAATTCCGCCTCTGCCTTCTCGGCGGCAGCATTGATGTCTTCTGTACTCGTGACATCACACTTAACTGGCAAAACCTTTACGCCATATTCATTGCGGAGCTTGTCGGCAAACTCCTCTAGACGCTCAAGACGGCGTGCAAGAATTACCAAATTTGCGCCCTGTTTTGCAAATGCCGTAGCCATCTGTACGCCAAGGCCAGAGCTGGCGCCAGAGACAACTGCCACCCTGTCTTTCAAATCAAACATATTTTCTCCTTAGAAATTCGTATAAGAATACTTAGCTTGTTGGACGTCACCGTCCTCGTCTTTCTTTTCGATCGAAGCTCTACTGCTGCTACCGCCGACAATTTCGACGGTATGAGTGCTATCTTCGCATCCTTTACCGGTGAAGTAGCTATAAGCCTTGATATACTTGAAATCCCTGATGAAGGTCATCGTCAAGCAGGAAGAGCCATTTTCGAAGTAAAGTTCAACCTCGTCGTCACCATTTTCGTTTGCACCGAGCTCAACCTCATCGTTATCACAGTAGCCATCGAGCGTATCTTCCGCTTTATCGATATACTTATCTGCAATGCGCTGCATGTTGCGGCAATCTGAGTAATCAAGGCCATCTCTACGTGCGCTCTTGCTAGTCGCGACATCGTATACCGCCTTTGCGGACTCTCTATAGTCAGTGCTGAGCTTGTACTCATTTGCATTCGTACCAATCTCGTCAATAAGATCGGGGTTAGCTGCTACGATAATCATGCCAATAATGACAAAAATCATCGGCAAGCCGAAGAAAATACAAACTAGAATAATTACTAATTTCGCGCCACTACCTAATGGCTTTTTCTGCGTGCCACCCATTGGCGTTGGCGCCATTGGGGCTGGGCCCATTTGAGACTGCGGCTGCATCGTTGGCTGCTGCATTTGTTGATCTGGCTTGATTGGATCTTGCATAATATCACTCATGCTTACATTGTACTACAACTTCTGGTAGATTTTAATACGCGCAGCAGCGTAGGCCTTGTCACTAAACAGGCTTAGGCCGCGGAACTCCCACGGCGCCGGACTCTCTGGATGCGACAGCACAAAGATGCCTCCGTGCTTGAGGTTTTTTAGGATCTCCTCTATGTATTCATACTGCGGGTCATCATATGGCGGATCAGCGAAGATAATGTCATATTCGCCACGGAGTTTGCGTACGAGTTTACCCTGCGATTCGAGTTTTAGTTTGGCGAGATTGTCATGAATGGTTTGAGCGGCTTTGCGGTTATTCTCGAGAAAATCTACTTCCGAAGCGCCAATCGATAGCGCCTCAATGCCAATCGCGCCACTACCAGCAAAGGCGTCCAGCACAACCTTCCCGACGATTTCGCCACGCAGGCGATTAAAAATCGCCGAGCGTTCGCGATCGCCCATCGGGTGAGTTTTGTCGGTTTTCGGAGTGTCGATTAGACGGCCGCCGAGTTTCCCTGAGATGATACGAATCTGGTTATTTTTTCTTGGCATGTCGATCTCCTTTTTCTAATTTCGCCAGGTTTGCCTGCTCCAAGCTCGATGCCCAGCCGAGCGCAATCGCACGAATTATCTCTGGGATGAGTGTTTCTCTTGTTTCTACGACCAACTTCGTCGTCCAGCCGTCCTGCAAAAAGTCATCGTACATCTTCAAAGCATCTACCTTCGCGAGCGAAGCGTAAAATGCTTTTTCGAGATCAACATTGTGAAAATCCTCGCGTTTTACATCCTTAGGGATGAGGCGCTTGATGCTAATCGGCGCAATCACATAAGCCACGCCGTATTCGAATGCAATATGTTTCGTCATGACGCCACCGGCGCCCCAGTAGAGCCAGTTATTGCGCGCGGCCTGAGCAATATTATCGCCGCGCATGATACCTTTTATCTCATGACCGAATATTGTCTTGTAATCTTTATCCGTCATCAGTTCATCCACGACCTGACGGAATGGATAATGATGGGCCGGCGTAAGGCCGTCCGTGATTGCATGCGCCATCCAGGCCGCCTCAAACGCGGCACGTTCGTGATTGTTCTGGATGAGGGCCTGCGTCAAATTATACTGGTGATCGAGAATATACTGACGTAAAACGCCATCATCGTTGTCAGGCTGGATAAAATGCTCTGGCTCGTCAACGCCAGGTGATTTTGCCTTTAGGCCATCTGGGCCACGAGTGCCTTCAAAATACAGAATTTTTTCGATACTAGGAAAAACACGCGCGTCGCGACCAAATTGATCCGCGAGAAGCTGACGAGCGGCTTTGTCGAGTTTTTGGTGGACCCCAATCAACTTTCCAGAGTGCTTGGAGCCTTTAACTATATCTAGGGTTGCGTACATTTTAGTTCAAAGTAGTTAGTCGCTGATATTTACGGACGCTAGCGCTTAACTCTTTATATTCTAGCATATCGTAACCCTTTTTAACGAACTCCTTCACGAGCTGATCAGCCTTATGAACGAGCTTCGTATCTGTAATTGAGGCAATTCGTAGGTCCATAGCGCCATGCTGAAGTGAGCCATAGATTTCGCCTGGTCCACGCAGCTTCAAATCCACCTCGGCGAGATAGAAGCCATCTTGCGAACGCTCGATTTCGCGTAGGCGCCTGGTCGGCGCGTCGGTATTGGAATTAATGAGATAGCAATAACTCGCAGCACTACCGCGCCCGACGCGGCCACGTAGCTGGTGGAGCTGACTAAGGCCATACCGATCCGCGTCGGCGATTACCATGACAGTCGCATTCGGGACATTCACGCCCACTTCGACAACTGTAGTACTGACTAAAATGTCAATCTCGCCCTTCGCAAAAAGCGTCATTATCTCATCTTTTTCAGCCGGTTTCATTTTGCCGTGCAAATAGGCAACATTATAGTTTGGAAATTGATGTGCAATTTTTTGGACTTCCGCTTTGACGGATTTTAGTTCGCTCTCGCCCTTGTCGTCGATCTTTTTGCAAATGTAGTAAGCCTGATGCTTCTCAGCGAGCTCTTTTTCGATCGCCTCCCACATCTGCTTCGTGCTGACTGGCGAAACGATTTTTGTTGTAATCGGCTGACGGCCGGCCGGCAATTCATCGAGAATGGAGACAGTAAGATCGCCAAAGATCGTTAGCTGGAGCGAACGCGGGATTGGCGTTGCGGTCATCGATAGTAGGTGCGGCATCGTATGAGCCTTAGCAAGCAATTTCTGCCGTTGCGCTACACCAAAGCGGTGTTGCTCATCAATAATAGCAAGGCCGAGATTTTTGAACTCCGTATCGTCCGTAATAAGCGCGTGCGTGCCAATGATAAGGTCAACCTCGCCGGCTTTGATATGTTTCTTTAGTTCCGGTTTGCGCTTGGTCGAGCCAGTCAGAAGTGCAATACGAAGCTTGTCGCCAAAGAGCTTACTGAGCGATTCAGCGTGCTGCGTAGCGAGCACTTCGGTCGGCGCCATCAAGGCTGTCTGAAACCCGGCATTTGCCGCCGCAAACGCACTCAGCGCCGCTACGAGCGTCTTGCCCGAACCGACGTCGCCCTGCAGAAGTCGGTTCATCGGAATATCGCCGTTCATGTCTTGGAGAATTTCCCAAGTCGCTCGGCGCTGAGCATTTGTTAGCTTGAACGGCAACTCGGCAACAAACTTTTTAAATACATCAAGGTCCGCTTTGATCGGGGCGGTGCGTAGTTTTTGGTTTTCTTCGCGGTTTAGTCTTGCCGCGAGCAAGAGTGAAAATAATTCCTCGACTGCCAAGTATTCGCGCCCCTTTTTCGCCTGCTCGACCGACTCTGGAAAGTGAACGTCTAGCAATGCATCAGCGCGGCCAGGATAAGTCGGAATTAGATCCGGCGTTAGAGCGATCATGTTACGTAAACTTGAGATGAATTTCTTGAAATCCGGCGATTTAATACTGCCGCGCGCCGGATAGATCGGCTGGACTTTATCGCTCGTCGGTGCATCATAGTCCTCAGCCTGAGTCGCAGACGGATTCTGCAACTGATAACGGCCATAACTAAGTTGCATCATGCCGCTAAAATAGTAATCCTCGCCCGACTTGAACTGTTTGGCACGGTACGGCTGATTAAACCAAATCGCCTTGATAGCACCAGTCTTGTCGCGAAGAGTAGCCTCGGTTAGGCTTAAGCCCCGGCGCATGCGGCGAGTTGTAATCTCTTCAATTTTTGCCTTTACCGTCACTTTTCCGGGACGAAGATCGGCAATATTTTGCGCCTGCTGAAAGTTTTCATAATCACGAGGCAGGTGATAGACAAGATCACGAAGCATAAAAAAGCCGGCCTTATGCAAAAGCTCTGCAGTTTTTGGGCCGATACCCTTGACCTCCTCGATTGGCGCTGCCAAATCCATAATTCTATTATAAAGCATAAAAATAGAGGGGATCCATCCGAAGATTTCTCCCCTCCTGGCTGTTAAAGGCCGTTCCCACCTATGAGCCACGTAACCGTCGAGGCCTCACCTACATCTGGACTCCATCTGTAGGCTCGACTAGAAAGATCACTGCGACAGCGATCGCAGAAGCAATGCTGCTGCTGACTCACCCTCTCTGCGAGATCTATCACATTCTGGATTCCGCCAGAAGTCTGATACATATCGCAGTCGGGGTTCGTGCAGTGATCATCGAAGAATCGACGACCCGCAGAATCTCTCCTTCCCTCAGCCACCCTGTACAAGTGACCAAGTTCGTGACGAACTACATGGCTCAGGCATTTCTGAAACGTGGGGAGGCTCAGAAATGCGTATTGGTTCCAGCTGAGGACAATGATGTTCTCGCTCTGGCGGCCACAGGTGTTTTCGACGAATCCCCACTCGTCGGCACCCCAGTAATAGAGATCAGCGCCAACAATCGCAAGCACGACTGTCGACCTATCACCAACCGCAGCACGGAGCTCGTTGATGATATCGTACAGATTTCTCTGCTCTCTACCACCTGGCGCAACGCGCTTTCCCGCACGCTCCAGAACCGAATCGATAGAAACACCGTGGTATGATGTCCCCATGATTTTGAATTCTGTCGCCGGAAAAACATCCGCTGCGTTAAAAACCGCGCGATCGATCTGCTCCCGGAACCTAATCTGAGAAGATCTATCATATACAACATATATCGGTCTCATGTTCGCACCTCCACAATATTTCTGAATCGAGACTATATGATCTATATAATTATAGCACAAAAACGTGCAAAAGTCAATCGCTGGCCTGTTTTGGGGCATTCTCGGCGCGCCACTTGGCGATTTCGCCGTGGTTGCCATTGAGGAGAACTTCCGGCACTTTCATACCGCGAAATTCCGCTGGACGAGTATACTGTGGATATTCATAGTTGTCACCGTCGGAAAAGCTTTCGATCTCTGCGCTAGTTTCACCGCCAAGCACGCCAGGAATCAAGCGAACAATGGAGTCAATCACGGTCATGGCTGGCAATTCCCCACCAGTAAGAATGAATTTTCCAATCGATACTTGGTAATCTACGAGCGTCAAAATGCGTTCATCGTAACCTTCATAATGCGGACAAATAAAGATGTAGCTGTCGCCAGAATTAGCAAACTCTGTTGCGCGAGGCTGGTCCCAGATGCGACCTTTTGGCGTCATTAGCACTACTTTCGCGTTCGGATTGCGCGTTTTGGCGTCTTCTACGGCAGCAAAGATCGGCTCCGGTTTGAGCAGCATGCCATCGCCGCCGCCATATGGCGTATCGTCTACTTGATGACGAGGGCCGAGACCAAATGGGCGCAAATCAATTAGCTCGAATTCGACGAGCTTCCTGTCCTGAGCTTTCCAAAGCATCGACTGGTTAAAAACCTTGTCAAACATCTCCGGAAAGAGTGTAATGACGGATATTTTCATTATTTCTTTTCTACTTTCACGAGCGCTGGGCGGATCAATTCGCCTTCATAGCGATAACCGGCGCGGAGCGTTTCGGAAACAACTTCCTTATCGCCGTCACCTTCGACCATGATCGCCTCATGGAGATCCGGGTTGAAGGCTGTGCCAGCCTTGCTTTCAACGCGCTCAAGTTTTAGCTCTTTTAGGGCTTTTGCGAGAGATTTTTCAAGTGGTTTTAGACTATCGTTGGCAGCAATCGCACGATCAATATCATCAAGAAGTGGCAAAACCTTGGAAACTGTTGCATTTTTTACAACATTTCCATACTGAATCTTTTGTGCCTCAGCCTGGCGGCGATAGTTCTCGAAATCTGCGCGCGTGCGCTGAAGATCTGCGGTCAATTCGGCAATCTGATTATTGACGGTGCTCTGAGCGGCTCGAGCGGCAGCAATCGCAGCCTCGCCGCGATCTTCATTCGACTGCCCATCATGCAAATCGTTATCGCCAGCCGCACCCTTCTGCTCTACGTTTGGCTCAGTCTTCTTCGACTCGTTAAAATCTATATCTTCATTCATCGTAAATAATATCCTCCAACATTAAACCTGCGTGACGCACTAGCGACATTACGCGCTTGTATGACTGACGAGTTGGGCCAAGCACACCAATATAGCTGCGATCGGAATATGGCGAACGGAAGCGCGAGATAATCAAAGAGACATTCGAAGCCTTGCCGACTGGGTTCTCGGAGCCAATATAGACATTGATCGCCTCGTTTGGCTGAACTTCTTGTAGCCATGGCTTGATATTATCGAGCAACTTGCCAACAGCCTGAACCTGAGCGTTCTGAATGAACTCTGGCTGCGCAAAAAGGCCGCCAAAGCCGGAAATGTATAGCTGATCACCAATCGTTGCGAGACCGAGATTGCCAGTGAGCTCTACGAGACTATCAACGGCGCTACGGATAGCATAATCTGCGCGAGTCTGCGCCTGGATACGGGTCGTAAGCGCCTTTGTAGTACGGTCGGTTTTTGGCTCTTCCGTGGATTCTTCGTCGTCTTTTTCGTTGCGATCAAAATTCTCTTGAAGCGAGTTTACGTATAGGCGATAGCCGGCATCAGTAGGAATACGGCCAGCGGAGGTATGAGGCTGCATAATATAGCCCATTTGCTCTAGCTTGCCCATCTCAGCACGAATAGTTGCCGAAGAACAATCAAAAAGCTTTGCAAGCGTCACTGAGCCAACCGGCGTCGCGAGCTCTGCATACTCTTCAATAATTGCGTATAATATTTCTCTTTGACGATCTGTCATCTTGCCCTATATTTTACGCTTTTTAGCACTCAAGGTCAAGGTTTGCTAATATTACTCAGCGACTGGAACGTTGAAATATTTGGAATTGCTATCAAGGGTAGTGATGAGTTTTTCTGGCTCAATTTCCGATAGATATATGTCGACGGTCTCATTTTCGGCGTATTCACCGTTCTGCTGCAAGACGAAGTATTCACCTTCTTTGTCCGCGACGACGAGGAGTTTTTCGTAAACATAGAGATGCTTACCCGTAGTTGCTACGTAAATCTGCTTGCCGCCCGCATACACGTGGATGTTCTGGCCGGCTTCATAGGCAAAGAAGTAATCGCCATTTGCGAAGACGCGCTTTGATGCCTGAACGACGTCTTTACCGCTACTGAGCTGAACTAGGCGATAGTTGTTATTTGCCTTAGCGACAATATATTTACCTTCAACCCAGGCCATGTCTTTGTATTCATCAGACTTGATGTCAGTAAAGAATTTATTGTAGACGAATTCCGTAACTTGGCGGTTGTCCGTGACGGAGAATAGTGCCGATGGCGACGATTCTGGAGTTATTGAAAGATAGGTCTTGCCGCCCCAAACAAACGGCACCATTGCATGATATTCCTGCTCTGGGATAGCCGTGAGCGTAGTGGCTTCTTTTTCTTTATCGAATAGATAGTAGTGGCCGCCATCATGAACCAAAACGAGATTATCATTGATATCGGCCGCCTTTTCGCATTCCTCGGAATTACATTTATAGCCTTCAACCTTTTCGTGCTTCTTCTTTTCCTGAGTGGTATTGCCGGTAGAGTTGCTCTTACTGACGGTCTTTTGACCGGAAATCACGACGTTAAAGATGAGCCAGCCCAAAGCCCCAACAATCGCCAAAATGACTATGACGAGGACGATATAGACACCCGTGCGCTTTGCTTTTACGGCATCTTCGGCGCGTTTTTGCTGCCTGAGCATCTCTGCGTTCTGGGCATTAGCCGCAGCGAGCTGGGCGCTAGCCTCCTCGCGCGCAGTCATAATCATACTCTGAGTCTGAGCATTCTCATACTTTGCAGCACCCGGCTTTATAAACGGGTTTTTCTGCATAAGTTTATCAATCATCGGTGTATTATCTTGCTGATCCCCACCAGATGGATTTTGCTTATCAAGATTATTCTCGTCCATGCTACAATATTAGCATAAATACAGGTAAAATGCTTAAGTTATACGGAGAAGAAATGGAAGAGAAAATCACGAAAATCAAAGGATGGCTCGGAACTGGCAGTATCAACGTATTCGGTCTACCTTATTCAGGAAAGGACACCGTCGGTTTGAGATTGGCCGAATTACTCGGCGCAAAATTCCTCAGCTCCGGTTTAATTTTGCGTGCTGCTGAGCACGAAGACAAAGAGCTCGCGCACGAACTTGCTGCCGGCAACCTTGCTCCAACCGATACCTTCCGCCGTATCATCATGCCATATTTTGGCCGCGAAGATCTCTCCGGCTTCCCTCTCGTTCTTAGCAGCGTTGGCCGCTGGGAAGGCGAGGAAGGCGATATCATGAATGCCGCTGCTGCCGGTGGGCACGAGATCAAGGCAGTAATTCTTCTCAACATTTCCGAAGATGAAGCCAAAAAACGCTGGGAAGCTGCCCGCGTACTAGGTGACCGCGGCGAACGTAGCGATGACCGCGAACAGAAGATCCTCGACAACCGCATTAACGAATTCATCACAAAGACTATGCCAGTGATTGAGACTTATCGCAATCTCGGTCTCCTCGTTCCAACCCATGCAACTGGCACGAGAGACGACGTTTT
>CAMZIL010000012.1 GCA_947307225.1 uncultured Candidatus Saccharibacteria bacterium | reverse complement strand
TCTCACAGTTGACCTCAACGATTGCACCGAGGCGGCCATCATGGATGTAAGCATCAATGATACCTTCACGAGTTTCGCGATCACCGCGCTTCTCTGCCTTGGTCAAACCCTTTTCGCGCATAGCTTTGAGGGCTTTGTCGAAATCGCCGTCAGCTTCGACGAGCGCTTTCTTTGCATCAGTAAGACCCACACCAGAGAGCTCTTTGAGTTTTTTGATTGATTCAATGCTGATTTCAGCCATTTTTAGCTCCTTTTTACTAATTATTTTGCAACTTTAGCTTTGCCTTCTTTGATAGCTGCGGCAAAGTAATCAAGAATAAGTTTGACGGACTTGATAGCGTCGTCGTTTGCTGGGATTGGGTAATCAATCTCGCTTGGATCAGTGTTGGTATCGCAGATTGCGAAGACAGGAATATTGAGAGTCTTTGCTTCCTTGATAGCGTTCTTGTCCTGGATAGTATCAGTTACGATAACTGCAACTGGCTGCTCGGCCATCTCTTTGATGCCGCCGTAGCGTTCGTTGAGCATATCGATTTCTTCCTGATAGCGCTGAACTTCGAGCTTGCTATAGCGCTTCTCGAGTTCACCAGAAGCCATGCGGCGTTCGAGGTCTTTGAGCTTGCGAATCTGCTTGGTAACAGTTTCAACGTTAGTAAGCATACCGCCAACCCAACGAACGGTTACATATGGCATGTCGATAGACTCAGCAACTTCCTTGACGGTGTCTTTGAGTTGTTTCTTGGTGCCAACGAAAAGAATCTTTTTGCCCTTAGCTGCGAGCTTGCTCATTTCTGGCAAAGCTGCGTCGAGAGCTTCGACGGTCTTTTCAAGGTTGATAATATGAGCGCCATCGCGCTTGCTGTGAATGTATGGGGCCATCTTTGGGTGCCAGCGGCTGGTCTTGTGACCAAAATGTGCGCCAGCAGCAAGAAGCTCCTTGATATCTGCTTGTACAGGCATCTTCTACCTTCTCCTTCGCTACATAGTAGCTGTTTCGTTAAAATTAATTACTCGGTCATTATATCACACTTTTCAGGGCCTTTGCTAGACTTTTTTGCGGAATTATGCCATAATCGCGAATTCCGACAAAAAGGCCGCAGCACTCGCTACGGCCTTTGGTTTTTATTAGTCTTCGTCGACTGCTTCGAGCGTAACGACAGTAGTTTTTTCTTTGCCGTTGCGGATATAAGTCAATTCAACTTTCTCGCCAACTTTGTACTCGCCAATGAGAGTCGAGATGGAGCCGGCGCGGCCGATTTCAACGTTGCCAACCTTAGTGATGACATCACCGGTCTTAATGCCGGCCTTGTCTGCTGGACCATTCTTGATAACGGCGTCACTAGAACGGCTAGAGCTATTGTAGACATATGCACCGTGATTGACCGAAAGGTTAGCTTCCTTTGCAACGTCAGCCGTAACGGTTACATAAGTGAGGCCGAGATATGCGCGCTCCGCCTTGCCGTCTTCCATGATCCTTCTGAGCATACCTTTGGTTGCGGAGATAGGGATTGCGAAGCCAAGGCCGTTTGCGCTCGTCGCGACTGCAGTGTTAATACCAATCACGTCGCCGGCCGCGTTTACGAGTGGGCCGCCAGAGTTGCCCGGGTTAATTGCGGCATCGGTCTGAAGCATGTCCGTCAAAGTCTCGGAGTTGTTGCCGCTTGAATCGCTCGCCGTCAAAGAGCGACCAGTGCCGGAGATAATACCCTGGGTAACAGTGTTTTGATAGGCGCCGAGTGCGTTACCGATGGCCAAAACTGGCTGACCGACAGCAATCGACTTCGAGTCACCGAGAGTTACGGTTGGGAGGTTCTTTGCCTTCTTAATCTTCAAATACGCGACGTCGTTAAGTGGATCCGTACCGAGAATTTCGACATCATCATAGGTATCGCCGGCATCAGTAACGACCTTAACAGTCGTTACGCCATCGACGACGTGCTTGTTGGTAATGATATAGCCATCAGAGCTAACAATCATACCAGTACCAGCAGATTGCTGAGAACGAGAGCCAAAGTAAGAATAGCCAGAGGTGCGGGTTTCACAGATGATTGAGACAATTGCTGGAGTTACCTTGCTGGCAATATTTGCAATCGAGGTTTCCTTGAACTCGGCAGTGTTGCCTGCGTAATAACCGTTGACCGAAACTGTTTCGGTCGTCTTAGTTTCTTTGCCATTATTCATTAATGAAATTAGGCCGAGCGCAACGCCTGCGCCACCAATCAATAACGAAACGATAACCAGTGCAATTACGCCACCGTTGCGGCTACGAGTTGGACGAGAATCAGCCTTTGCCGGTTCGTCCTTTTTCATCGTAGTTCCGCCGTTGCCGGCATTATAATTGCGCCAATCCTGCTGCGGTGCCGCTTTTGGCGCCTCGGCTGGTGCACTTTGAGTATTTGTATTGTTGCTTTCCACCTTCTGCCTCCTTTTTTGTGGTCTCGTTAAATATCAAAGTTTGCTACTGAGAAGTAGAATATCATCACAAACAAAACTAAAACTGAAAAGATTGCCGGCATTAGAATATCGTCGGCGCGGATTTTACCATCGTGACGGAGGGCGGACTTGTAACCGCGTGCAAAGAGGAAGAAGAGCACGCTCATTGCAATTGGGAGCTGCGGAATAGCAAAGGTTGCGCTCTCGCCGAAGCGATAAACGATGAGCCAGTGATAGAAAATCCAGCTCGTCTCGCCCATCAACAGACCGCAAATAAACGTCGTCATCGTAAAATCGTGGTCGTCGCTCTGCATGAGCACATGGCGGCTAGCGCCGTAGCCAATAATGAAGTTGCAAATAACGCCCACAATTGGATCAAACTGCGAAGTAATCATTGCCGAGGCGAAGGTGCCAAAGAACACCGCAAACAACGCCTGGATTTCCGTCATCATCGTCTCACTGCGAGGCTTAATAATAACAAGCCAAACCGCATAAATAATAGTCAGCAAAACGTGCCAGAAATTAAGACCATTATTCACGCCGGCTAAATATACAAGTAGCGCCAAGCTGATGCCAACCGTTAGGTCAACAAGGTTCGCCTTAATATTCGTCCACCAATAGCGTGGGCGGACGGCAACAACGCGCCATTTCGACAGCAAGACGAGCAACACGCCAAAAAGCCAGTTTCCGCTGATAACCGTAAGTGCAGTAGAAATAACCGCCAATGCGATATTCATCACGACGTGTAGTACAGTACTCAAGGCGTTACGCCCTTTACGAAGCGCGATATAATCTGCCATAACTTCATATATTTTAGCACGGAGCATCTTTTCGCGCCACTTATGCTAAAATAATAAAGTAATGGAGCAAAAAGCAAGTTTCGCGCAGAAGTATCCTGCGCTAAAAGACATCTTGAGTTTCCTAGCTTTTGCCGGCGCAGTCGCACTCGGCACTTTCATTCTGAACTCATTTATTTTCCGCAGTTATAGCGTTATTGGCGGCTCAATGGAAAACACTCTCTTTTCTGGCGACCGCGTTATCGTAAACCGCGTTCCAGTTTCCCTTGCACACTTTGCCAACAAGGAATATATTCCTGAGCGCGGACAAGTAATCGTCTTCGCGAATGGTGGCAATACTTCCCTCACAAATTGTGAAGCCCTCACCGACGTGCAGGATCAATACATCATCAAGCGCGTAATTGCCTTCCCGGGCGAGCGCGTCACTGTCGAGGATGGCGTCTTGACTGTTTACAACGACAAAAATCCTGACGGCTTCCATCCAGATGATGAAACCCGCAAGTCTAGCACGGACGGGCCGAAAGAAAATACCTCCGGCAACATTAATATCATCGTCCCAGAAGGTGAGTTATTCGTCTCCGGCGACAACCGCGAAGGTTCAAATTCTTATGACTCACGCAATGGTCTCGGCACAATCCCATTCTGTCGCGTTATTGGCCCGGCAGTAATGAGGATCTTCCCATTCACGGGCATTCGCTTCTTCTAGCGGAACAAAAAACGGACCGACTGGCCCGTTTTTTCTTGCGATTATTTTGCTGAAACAATGATTGCAATTACTGTTGCCGCGACTGCAATCACGCCGAGAATGACTAAAACGTAGGTTGGCGCTTTAGACTTCTTTTTCTCCGGAATTTCAACGCTAGGCGCAGGTGCTGGCGCCTCCGTAGGTTCGCTCTGCGGAATGTCGAGAGGGTCAGCCTGAGAAGGCGTGACGTCTGCTGGTTTTTCCGCAGGTGCATCGACCGTCACAGACGATGAAGTCGAATTGGCCAAGCTCATGTTTGGATCATCCGCCAGCTGACGCTGCAAATCGACGTCCGTGGTAGGCGTATTTGCAAGCTCAATGTCATTTACGTCGAAAGAATTCTGGATGTTGTTTGCCTCACCGCCAGCAGCTACCGCCTCGTTAATGGCACTCATGTCAAAATCTGCTGCGAATGAAGTGGCCCCGCCATTGTTGGCGTTCGTTGGGTCTTGATTCATATTACTATTAGGATCCATGAAGAAAGACTCCGTTTAACGTTAATAATGCTTTTGCTTATTTTAACAGTTTTACAGAGACTCTTCAAGAGAGACCCAGTCCGCAATAGATAAGTCGGCTGGGCGAGCATTCTCGGAAATGTTTTTGTCTTTGAAAATCTGCTGCAATTGCTCTTTTGGTAACCTCAAGCCAATCGTCAGATTGGTCAGCAGTTTTTTGCGTGGCGCAATAAACCCGAGTTTGATCAGCGACATAGTTTTTTCGCTAGCAAGCGGCTTTTCGAGCGGTTCAAGAATTACGACTTGACTATCCACCTTCGGTGGCGGCGTAAATAGGTCACGCTTCACAACTGGACCGAGCGTAACCTTGGAATAAATCTGTGCGGACAAGCCGAGAATAGAGTAATCTCCCGGCTCAGCAGCCAAGCGCTCAGCAACCTCTTTTTGAATCAACAATACAATCTTCTGCGGTAAATGGTCGGCATGAAGAAACTTCTGAATAATTGGCGATGTGATGTAGTACGGAATGTTGCCAGCTACTACATATTTCTCTGGCAGATTCAGTTCCTCGAGATTTAGGCTTAAAACATCTTTATGAACAACTTCAAGATTCTTGCCCGGGAATGATTTTGGCAAATTTGCCGCCAAATTATCGTCGAGCTCAACGGCGATAACCTTCTCAAAGAATTGGAATAGTGCAGAAGTCAGAGTGCCAAGGCCAGGGCCGATTTCTACTACAACATTCGCGTCGTCAACCGAGGCATGATCGGCAATATCGATCAAAACATCGCGGTCTTTTAGCCAGTGCTGGCCGAGTGATTTGCGGTTCTTCATCTACCACCACCCCTGCGCGCGCCAGCGTTGATAAGCATTTGCCCAGCTGCCATAGCGGCTATTTGCGTAACCCGTAGCCGAGCGGAGCTGACAGACCGGATCGTTCACCCAGTTGCTGCCGCAATCGTTCACGAGACGAGCCTTACTTGTCTGATACAAACCCCAATATTTGCCATTCGTCGCATTAGGACGCCAGCTAGATTCGTGCGAAATAATGTAGTTCACGTAGCCGTAGTCGCTCGGCGAGATACCCGCGGCAGCCATCCAATCCTCATGCGAACCGGCTGGCAAGCTAAGCTTCATGCCGAGCTTTACTTCCTGAGTGATAGGAGCTTTAGTAACAATCTCCGAAAGCTTCTTGCGCGACAAAACTATGCCGTCACGCATATTTACTTCGTAAGTCACCGTCTTTGAACCATTCGCGCCGGCCTTGATAATCTGGCGTTTGCCATATTCCAAGTCATAATCCTGGATCGTCTTTTCGCCATGAGCGATCATTTCTTCGACCGTGATCGTGCGAATGCCCTGAGGCTGAATCGAAAAACTCATTCCGTCTTTAATGACGGTCTTGAGCGAGACAGAAATCCAGTTCTTTTCGCGGTCGGTATCAATTTCGCGTTCAGACAATAGTTTTGCAACTGTTTTTGCCTGCGTACGAACACTAATCTTCTTGCCGTAATAGTCAATGCGAACTGTCTTTGCGCGCTTCACGCGATAAGCCACGACATTACCGCTCTCGAGCAAATTGTTGTACGGAACTAATTCGACAGTATCCGCCTCAAGGAGTTTAACGCCGGCATCCATAGCCACATCGGCCGGATTGGTGCTGGCGGTCTTAATATGCTTTTTGCGTGAGCCGTCCAAAACGATCACGTCACGGGCGCGATAGATGTTGATATTGAAATTGTCCGCCGTTATTTCATCATCAAGCGCCGGTTCAACCTTGTCACCATCACTAAGTTCGATTTTTGCGCGCTGCAATGCCTCGCGCACGGTTCGCGCATCGGTCTTAACATTTGTGCGCTCATCATCATAAAACAGCGAAACAAAATGCGCCGTCGTATCGTTTTTCTCTCCACCCTCGCTATCGGCTTCGCCTTCTGCAAAAGCATTTAGAGAAATCTGACAAAATGCGGCACCAAAAAGCACACCAACAAGTAAGAAAACAGGAATTAACAGAGAGCGATAGGCTCCCTTAAAACGCATTTTCATGCACTGTAATTATATCACACTAAAGCTAAATTTGCCGACCGCCAAGAAGTGCTCCCGGTCGAGGCTAAGCTTTTTACCAGGGGCAAAATCGCGAATCGCCGCCGCGCATTTTTCAAGCTGTGGCCGCGTCAAGCGAATATCTTTTTCAAGCAAGATATATCGTAATAATTCCTGCGCTAAGTCCGAGTCGTCGTTAATGAGCGCACGTGAATATGCACCATTTTTTGAAACGCAAATATCCGCCAGCAGCTCGTCGCATTCGGATACAATCTCGGTTTGTCTCTGATATAGCTCGACCAGCTTTTCCTTATCAGTTTCCGACGCACAGAGCATTTTCTCGCGAACTCGATTGCGAAGATAATTGTCATCCGTGTTGGTTTGATCCTGGCGAAAACTAAGACCGTTTTCTGCCGCATAACGATAAATTTCTTTCTTGCTCCAGCCGATTAAGGGGCGCTCAATATCCCGTGCACTCATCGGCGCTAACCCGCGCCAGCCAGTCCCTCGTAAACAATTAATGGCGACCGATTCAATTACGTCATCGCGATGATGAGCGACGCAAATTATACCGTCGTATTTCTTGGCAAGCGAGCGCAGAAAATCATATCTAGCCGAACGCGCATCTGCTTCGCCGCACTCTTCGCCCAGTTGCGCCACGCCAAGTTCGAATTGCAAACCATATCCACGCGCTAACTTTTCGACGAATGCGGCGTCTTCGCCAGCGTTCTCGCGAATACCGTGATTGAAATGCGCCACAATAGGAGCTTCATCCTCATTTTTAAAAAGATGAAGCATCACGACTGAATCGACACCACCAGACACGGCCAGGATTTTTCTCATTGAGATAAATTATAATGGAAAAACGTTTTTTATGCTGTTTATGCTATAATGAGCTTATGTTATTAATTGGGTCTAAAGTTGCTGGTATGCCCGTGCTTAGCTTGCACGTGGGCGGTAAAATTGCAAATACAAAGCAGGCAATTATTGATCCAGAAGATCTTCGCGTAATCGCCTACACAGTCGAGGGGCCCATTATTAAAAATGACCCAGAGCTTGGCGATATTCTCGATACTCAAGATATTCGCGAAATTAGCGAGTCTGGTCTCATTATCGACTCGGCCGATCGCTTTGTAAACCGCGAGGATGTCATTCGTTTCGACGAAGTAATGGATCTGGGCTTCAATCTAGTCGGGCTCAAGGTTGTCACGCAGAACGGTAAGAAGCTCGGCAAAATCATCGACTATACGATGGATTCGACGACTTTCATGATTTATCAGCTCATCGTCCAGCGCCCATTTATGTCTTCGCTCATGGACCCAGAGCTGACGATTAATCGTTCTCAAATTATCGAAGTTGACGATTACAAAGTCACTATCAAGCACGACAAAGCCCAGGTGAAGATGCCGAAAGAAAAGAAAAAGGCGGCAACCCAGGAAGAATTCGTGCCGAACTTCACAAATCCGTTCAGAAAACCTGCCTATACCGAAGAAGATTCTATCGACGATAACTCATCAACAATGTCTGAATAATTAAAGCCCTGACGTAACAGATACTGAATTAGCTTCTGCTGGTCGGGGTATTTTGATGCCTTGCGCTCAATCACTTTACGCAGCTCGTCAACGTCATTACGAGACGAGTCGTCCAAAACTGAATCTATTACGGATTGGTCGATGCCTTTTTGGCGGAGCTCGAGGCGTAGTTTTTTACTGCTAATCCCCTTGCTGACATTGCGATTCTCTACCCAAGCAGCCGCAAAGTTCGAGTCATTCAAGTATCCTCTCTCCTCGAGGCGCGCGAGAACTAGCGGGACCAATGCCGGATCGTAGCCTTCGCGCACGCGAGTCGAGTATTCGCCAGTTTTACGGTTTTTGACGCGTACTTTTAGATCGAGAGTTTTGCGGATCAAATAATCGTTCATCTCTTTCGTTGAACGCGGACGAACGAGAGCATATTCCAGGGCTCGTGCATAAAACTTACCAAAATCAGAAGCCTTCTTTATAGCCTTTATTTCTTCATCGTCTAATTCGCGCCCAATTTTTATGCGCAAATCTACGACCTGCGAAATATCTAGCGAACAAAAAAACTTATTATCGACGTAAATGTTTACGCGATTTTTATCACGAACGGCTTCTTTAATATCAGTAACACGACGCGCTGCCGGCTTTTTACTACCGGCAGACTCGTCATAAATCGTATGCGTTTCGAGCATAGCAGAGATTATTCGTCGCTTTTAGCGGCTTCGCGAACCTTGGCCTCGATTTCTGCCATAAGCTCTGGATTCTCTTTGAATACTTTCTTTACCGCCTCACGGCCTTGGCCTAGCGTTTCGCCATTATACTTCAAGAATGCGCCAGATTTTTCCATGATGCCATGGCTGACTGCGAGATCGAGCACATCGCCAGTCTTACTGATGCCTTCGTTGTACATAATGTCGAATTCAGCCGTCTTGAATGGCGCAGCAATCTTATTTTTCACAACCTTAATCTTGGTGCGGTTACCGGAAATATTTTCGCCTTCCTTGATTTGACCAATGCGGCGAATATCAATACGGACCGATGCGTAGAACTTTAGGGCGTTACCGCCGGTAGTGGTTTCTGGGTTACCAAACATCACACCGATCTTCATACGAATCTGGTTAATGAAGATAACTGTGGCCTTGGTCTTGCTAATGATACCGGTTAACTTGCGCATAGCCTGCGACATGAGACGAGCCTGGAGACCCATCTGTGCGTCGCCCATATCACCATCAATTTCCGCCTGCGGCACGAGCGCTGCAACGGAGTCAACTACGATCAAATCGACTGCGCCAGAACGAACGAGCGTCTCGCAGATTTCGAGAGCCTGTTCGCCATTGTCCGGCTGAGAGATAAGGAGGTCACTAGTATCAACACCGATTTTGCGAGCGTAGGCTGGGTCGAGCGCATGCTCGGCATCAATAAATGCAGCCTGTCCGCCTTGTTTTTGAATTTCAGCAATGGCATGAAGCGCCAAAGTGGTCTTACCAGACGACTCTGGGCCGTAAATCTCAATAATACGACCTTTTGGATAGCCGCCGCCAAGAGCCAGGTCTAGCGCCAAAGAACCAGATGAAAATAGCTCAACATCGATCTTTGACTGTTCGCCGAGCTTCATAATCGAGCCGTCACCAAACTGCTTTGTAATCTGGGACAATGCAAGATTTAATGCCTGCTTTTTGCCATCATCAATTTTGCCGTCGCCCACCGTTTCCTGATCTTTCTGGCCCTTCTTTGCCATCAGTAGTTACCTCCAAGTTAATACTTATATTTTATCATCTGTTTTGATTGAATGCGATATCCTATTATTGCGTCTCTCTGTACGCTGGGAGTTTCTCGAAGAAATAATGTATTACTTTATCAATATTGTCCTTGTTTTCAATTGTTAATTCCCCACTGCGAGCTACGGTAGGGTTGCGACGATTAATCTGCGCGATGTAATCGACCTCGCCAGTACCTAGATTTAGCCCAATCCCAAAGATATTCTCGGGACGGCAGCGCTTTACTAATAAGCAATCGCGCAAATCGGCTAGATACTCGTCGCCGAGTGCAATGGAATAGTTAGACGGATCGACTACGGCCCAAACGTAGTCTTCGCAATCTTGCTGCAATTGCAACAATTCATGCTTCTTAAATTGCACCCGTTTATAAATTTGCATATTGGTAAATATACTCCTATTAATTATTTTTATGCCGTGCAGAATAGCACCGATTTTTCATTACTAAAAGCAGAAGTATTTTATTTTTGGCACTTTTTTAAAAATATGTCATAATAATTGTGGTAAAATAGAATAAATTAGACAAAATACAAGAGGAATTTTTTAATGAGCGGACACAGTAAATGGGCAACCACCAAACGCCAGAAAGCCGTCGTAGACGCAAAGCGTGGTGCGTTGTTTACAAAAATCGGTAACCAGATTGCTATCGCAGCACGTAGTGGTACCGATCCTGCTATGAACCCATCCCTCGCGATGGTTCTCGAAAAGGCTCGCCTCGCTAACATGCCGAAGGCAAATATCGAGCGTGCAATCGCACGCGTTGCAGATAAGAGCGCAGCGGCCCTCATCGAAGAAACTTATGAAGCTTACGGCCCTGGCGGCGTTGGCATCATTATCGAAGTTGCAACCGACAATAAAAACCGCACGATGCCAGAGGTACGCCATACTCTCGAAAAGAACGGCGGCCGTATGGCAGATCCAGGTTCAGTCATGTTTCAGTTTACGCGTAAGGGCGTAATCTTTACGAAGGCCAAGGGAGACGAGATCATGATGGCAGCCCTCGACGCTGGCGCAGAAGACGTCGCCGATGAAGATGACGGCACCACTATCTATACCGCCTCGAGCGACCTCATGAAAGTTCGCAGCGCGTTGATCGACAATGGCTACGAAATCGATTCCGCCGAGTTGCAGTATGTCCCGAATAACACTGTTCCTGTCGAAGGCGAAACCTCCGAAAAGGTCGAAAAGATTCTCGACGCAATCGATGAACTCGATGACGTCGTTGCCGTTCATACGAACGCAGAATAAAAAGATACCGAAAAAATGAGCCTGGAAATGGCTCATTTTTTTATGCAGCGAGTGATATACTAGATATATGAAGAAACAAGCAGATTACATGGTTGAAATCGGCAATATTATCGCGACAGCACGCAGCCGTCAAGATATAACTCAGGCCGAACTAGCACAGATGATCGGCACTAGCCAATCTGCTATCAACCGCATTGAGCATGGTAAACAAAATGCATCTCTTGAGATAATTTCTAAGATAAGCCGCGCGCTAAATTATCAGATTATTTCCATCAACGAAAGCGCCACGCAGGGCTATCGCATTAACGGTGGCAAGGAACTTCACGGCAGCGTAACGATCAATACTTCAAAGAATGCCGCAGTCGGCCTGCTTTGCGCTTCCCTCCTAAACGAAGGCAAAACCACTTTTAGACATCTAGCTCACATTGAGGAGGTATACCGCATCCTCGAGGTTCTAGAATCGATCGGCGTTAAAACGACTTGGATTAACAATGGCCGCGACCTAGAGGTCGACCCGCCACGCAAACTCAACCTTTCGAATCTCGACGTCGAAGCTGCTCGTCGCACGCGCACAGTCATCATGATGATGGGGCCACTTCTCCATCAATTCGAAGAATTCTGCCTGCCATACGCCGGCGGTTGTTCGCTTGGCTCACGCACGGTTGAGCCACATCTGCACGCGCTCAAAACATTCGGCCTGAAAGTTGATGCAAAATCCAACCCAGGCTTCTATGAGGCAAAAGTATCCAAAATCGAAGGAACGAAACGCAAAATCGTCCTCACCGAACGTGGCGATACAGTCACCGAAAACGCTATCATGGCCGCCGCACTCTGCCCGGGCGAGACGATTATCGTCGGTGCCAGCCCAAACTACATGGTTCAAGACGTCTGCTTCTACCTAGAAAAACTCGGCGTAAAAATCGATGGCGTCGGCACGACCAATCTTGTCGTGCATGGCGTAAAACGCATCTGCAAGAACGTAGAATACGCGCCTAGCGAAGACCCGATTGAGGCAATGAGCTTCATTGCCGCCGGCATCGTCACTAAATCCCAGATTGAGATCAAACGCGTCCCTATTGAATTCCTAGAAATCGAGCTAGAAATTCTTCGTAGCATGGGTCAAAAGATGACGCTTTCCGAGGAGTATTCAGCCGACAATGGCCGTACACGTCTCGTGGATTTGAAATTGCAAAAATCGAAACTCAAAGCGCCAATCGACAAGATTCACCCGATGCCGTTCCCTGGCCTTAATATCGATTCCTTGCCATTCTTCTCCGTGATTGCCGCAACCGCGGAAGGCCGAACGCTCATCCATGACTGGGTATTCGAGAACCGCGCAATTTATTCAACTGAGCTCGCAAATTTGAACGCAAAGGTCGAACTTTGCGACGCACACCGCATCTATATCAATGGTCCAACCAACTGGCGCCCAGCCGAAATGATGGCTCCACCAGCCCTACGCCCAGCCGTCGTCATTATGCTTGCTATGCTTGCCGCCCCTGGTCGTTCCGTTCTACGCAACACTTATTCAATTGCACGTGGCTATGAAAATTTCGCCCATCGCCTCGTTCAGCTCGGCGCCGATATCGAGCAACTTTCTGACCTGTAAAAACAGAGATAGATGTAGTATAATTTAACTATGTCTATTACTAGAGAAAACGTCCTGCATTTGGCAGAGCTGTCTAACATTTCGCTTAGCGAAGATCAGATTGAGCCACTCATCCGGGACCTTGATAATATCGTCAACTATTTTTCGCAGCTTGACGAGCTAAATACCGAGAATGTCGAGCCAACTTATCAGTGTTTTGATATGCAGAATGTTTGGCGCGAAGATGTAATTGAAGATTTCGAAGCAAATCGCGAAGATTTGCTTGCGCTCACGGTCGAGAGTGAAGATAACCAGATAAAGGTGCCAAAAGTACTATGAAAATTGCCGATAAAGACACTAAGGCGGTAGATTTAGTTCGTGCCGCGCTCGAACGAGCAAAAGAATGCGAAGATTATCACGCTTTTATTTCGATGAACGAAGCGCACGCTTTGGAGCGCGCTCGCGAAATCGATGCCAAGATTGAAAAAGGCGAGCCAGTTGGCCGTCTCGCCGGCGTTCCGTTCGCTTTGAAGGATAACTATTTGAGCCCAGAAGGCGAAACCACCGCGGCAGCAAAGATGCTCGAAGATTTCGTTTCCCCAATTACCGCAACCGCAGTCAAAAAGCTAGAGGATGAGGGCGCTATCATGATTGGCCGCGCCAACCTCGACGCTTACGCGCATGGCGGTAGCACCGAAAACTCTTACTTTGGCCCAACCTCCAACGCTTATGACAAGTCCCGCGTTGCCGGTGGCTCCAGCGGCGGTAGCGCAGTTGCCGTTGCTCTAGATATCGTTCCATTTGCACTAGGCTCCGATACAGGCGGCTCGATTCGCCAGCCAGCCAGCTTTAACGGCGTCGTCGGCGTAAAGCCAACTTATGGCGCAGTTAGCCGCTACGGCGTAGTCGCTATGGCCTCTTCTACCGATACGATGGGCTGTTTCGCAAAGAACGCAGCCGACGCTGATTTGGTCATGTCCATTATGTCCGGCAAGGACGCAAAAGATTCAACTACGCTAAGCGATTTCTGGACAAAGAACCTCGCAGACGCAAAGCCAACCAAGAAAAAGATTGGCTTGATTTCCGACTTTATGGGCGAAGGCGTTGATGAAGACGTCAAAAAGACCGTCAATGATTACGCCGCAAAACTCAAGAGGGCCGGTTATACCGTAGAGAATGTCGATATCCCAGTACTAAAGTACGCACTCGCTATATACTACATCGTCCAGCCAGCCGAGGTCGCATCGAACTTGAGCCGTTATGACGGCATCCGCTACGGCCATCGCTCAAGCGATATCAAGAGCCTCGACGACGTCTACAGTAAGACTCGCGACGAAGGCTTCATGGCCGAGAACAAGCGCCGCATCCTGATCGGCAACTTCGTACTTAGCTCCGGTTTCTTTGACGCTTACTACCTAAAGGCCCAGAAGGCGCGCACGCTTCTTATCAATGCCTATAATGACGCATTCAAAGAATACGACGCATTGCTCTGTCCAGTATCTCCACGCCCAGCATTCAAGCTCGGCGAGAATACGAGCGATCCTCTTCAGATGTACCTAGAAGACGTAATGACCGTTCCACCAAGCATGGCCGGTCTCCCAGCAATGGCAATTCCTGCCGGCAAGAGCAAAGATGGTTTACCAATTGGCGTCCAGCTCGTTGGCCCACGCCAAAGCGATCAGGTTTTGCTAAACATCGCTGCCGAGATGGAGGATAAATAGCCATGGACGGCTCCCTGTTAGTATTCTTAGTTGCGATCGTGATTGTTGGAATTCTCTTCCTTCTCGCGGTCTC
Organism: uncultured Candidatus Saccharibacteria bacterium; assembly: GCA_947307225.1. Taxonomy (GTDB): domain Bacteria; phylum Patescibacteriota; class Saccharimonadia; order Saccharimonadales; family Saccharimonadaceae; genus UBA2834. Next base: position 3,104 of record CAMZIL010000012.1, on the reverse strand, counting down.
CATGACGAACAAGCGCAGCCATAGCTTTGACAAAGAGAATTACCAGATCGACTTTCTCCGCATTGAGCAGTCGCTCGAAAAAGAAAACGAGTCAAGTTATTCAATGGCTATCATCGAGGGCGATAAACTCCTCGACCAGGCACTAATGGAAATGGGTGTTCAGGGCCGCACAATGGGCGATCGCCTAAAACGTGTCGGGAAAGACAAGTTCACTCAGCTCAACGCTGTTTGGTACGCACATAAACTCCGCAACCAGATTGCGCATGAGCATGATTTTAAGCCAGAATATCGCCAAGCGCTGCACGCACTTGAGACCTACAAACAAGCATTAAAGGATCTAGGAGCAATTTAGATGAGCGAATACAAGATTACCATCGGCATCGAATGCCACGTCCAGTTAAATACCAAAACTAAATTGTTTAGCGCAGTCAATAACGACGCTGTCGACAAAGAGCCAAACTCTTGCGTCAGCCCAATCGACTACGCGCTGCCTGGCATGTTGCCAGTTCTAAACAAGGCCGCCGTCGAAAAAGCCGTACGCGCTGGTCTAGCAATGAACTGTAGTATCAACCTTACTAGCCGCTTCGACCGCAAACACTACTATTACCCGGATCTACCAAAGGGTTATCAGATTTCCCAGCTATACCAACCAATCATTGGCGCTGGCGTAATCCATCTCCCAGACGGCAGCGATGTGCATATTGAGCACGCACACCTCGAAGAGGATGCGGGCAAGCTCACGCATTTCGGCAATTATTCCCTCGTCGATCTGAACCGTGCCGGTACGCCACTTATCGAGATCGTCTCGATGCCAGACATTCATTCTGCCGCGCAGGCTCGCGCATACTGCGAAGAGCTACATCGCCTCATGATGTATGCCGACGTAACAAATGGCGACCTTTACCAGGGCAACATGCGTTTCGATGTTAACATCTCGATTTCTAATACCGACAAGCTCGGCACGCGTGCGGAGATCAAGAACCTTAACTCCTTCCGTAGCGTCGAGCGCGCAGTTGAATATGAATACAAGCGCCAAAAAGCTCTTCTCGAAAAGGGCGAACGCGTCATTCAGGAGACCCGCGGCTGGAACGATACGACTGGTAAGACAACTTCCCAGCGCAGCAAGGAAGAGGCTCAGGATTATCGCTACATGCCAGAGCCGGATGTTCCACCGATCGTATTGGAGCAATCGTTCGTCGACAAGATCGCCGCGACGATGCCTCTAATGCCAGCAGATTACCGCTCAAAATTCGGCGTGCTCAATCTTGATGAGAGCGCCGTCGAAGCAATCATCAACTACCCAGTGCTCGCTCAGCGCCTCGCTGAGGTCTGCGATAAAAATGTCAACCTCGCACCACGCGTCGCCAACTGGTTCGCCAGCGTCTTACTAGCCGAGGAGAACCTCGACAAAGACTTCTCTCTTGCGACTGGTGCCGAATTAGTCGAACTCTCCGAAATGGTTGAAAAGAAAGAGCTTTCATCTACTGCAGCTAAAGATGTCTTGATGGAAATGTACGACAAGAAAAACACCGCCAAGACGCCGCATCAGCTCGCAAAAGAAATGAATTTACTCCAGGAGAACGACGAGAATGCCCTCTCGGCAATTATTGATGAAGTTTTGATGATGCCAGAATGTGCCAAGGCCGCAGAAGATGTTCGCAATGGCGAAATGAAGGCAATCGGATTCCTAGTTGGACAAGTAATGAAGAAATCGAAAGGCAAAGCTAATCCAGCAAGCGTTAACGAATTAATCAGAAATAAGCTATCATAAGAAAAGGAGAGAAAAACAAATGCCATATAAAGTACCAACTAAAGCAGTCATTACTGACGCCGGCTTCGCTAGCCGTTTCCTACCAATCACTAAGACCGTTCCAAAAGCGATGATTCCGCTTGGCGCAAAGCCAATCATGCAGTACGTCGTCGAAGAATGCGTCGCGGGCGGCATTAAAGATATCATTATCGTTGCTACCCACGAAGGTAAGCCAATCTATGAGGATTACTTCAAGAATCCTTGCGAGAAAATCTATCGCCAGCTCGAATCTCAGGGCAAGCTCGATCGCTTCGAGGCAGTCCGCGAGGTGCTCTCGATCGCTAACATCACTGTTATCGAGCAGGACCCAAGCTTCCCTTATGGCAACGGTTCACCAATCGCTAGCGCAAAGCCATACCTCAATGACGACGAAGCTTTCGTTGCGCTTTATAGCGACGACCTCATCTTCGGTGAAGGCGACGTCAAGACGCTCATCGAAACCTACAAGAAGAATCCTGACGCAAAGGCAGTTATTACCGCACAGGAAATGCCAAAGGAAGTTTGGAACAAGTACGGCATGATCGCACTCAAAGACAAGACTAAGATGACTCTTAGCCATATCGTCGAAAAGCCAGCAAAGCCAGAAGATAGCCCAAGCAACCTCACTTCTTATGGCCGCTACCTCCTCACTCCAGAGGTATTTGCACATCTAGTCCCAACCAATACTGGTCTTGACGACGAGCTCTGGACCGTCGACGCTATTACGAAGCTTGCGAAATCCGGTGACGTCATCGTGACCAAGTCAAAGGGTAAATGGCTCACGACTGGCGATCCAAAGAACTATTACGCAGCGTACCAAGAATTTATTAAAATGGGAGAGTAAAAAATGGAAACACCTGCTTGGATTTTAGTATTTATCCTATCGATCACACTATTCTTGTTCTTGTTGATTGGGATCATCCTTCTCATCAAGCTCATCGGCGTGACGAAGGAAGCAAAGAAAATCATGTTGCAAGGTCAGAATATCGCCGAAAAAGCTGACGATATCGCCGATAATGTTCGCGACATGACGACCGTGGGTGGCTTGGTAAAGTACTTCACCGAGAATTATCTCGAGAAGGCTGAGAAAAAGAAGGCTAAAAAATCCAAGAAAGGAGAATAAAATGGCCGAGAAAAAAGATAACGGAAACGGCAAGTTCTTCCTAGGCGCAGCCCTCGGAGCCATCGCTGGCGCAGTCGCCGGCGTCCTAATGGCACCAAAGTCCGGCAAAGAGACCCGCAAGGACATCAAAGACGGCGCAAAGAAAGCTGGCAGCAAAGCAAAGGCCGAAGGCAAAAAGCTCGTCAAGCGCGG
>CAMZIL010000011.1 GCA_947307225.1 uncultured Candidatus Saccharibacteria bacterium | reverse complement strand
AGCTATCGTCTCCAGGTTAACAAAAACTGGAGCAGCAAGTGGTTCTCCCGCAAGGCCGATTTCAAAAATTGGCTCATCGAGGACGTTAAAATCCGCGAAGCTATTGAGAATCGCTTCAAGAGCCGCCCAACTATCGATCGTATCGGTATTGAGCGCAGCCCAAACCTTACTACCATCACTATCCGCACTGCTAAAGCAGGTGCTGTGATCGGCAAGCAGGGCGCAGGCATCAACGAGCTCAAGAAAGAACTCGAAAAAGTTACCAACAGCCCACTTCGCATCAATGTCGAAGAGGTTAAAAAGCCAGAACTTAGCGCAAAGCTCGTTGCCGAGAACATCGGCTTCCAGCTCGGCAAGCGTATGAACTTCCGCCGTGCAGTCAAGATGGCATGTGCTTCTACTATGAACGCAGGTGCCAAGGGTATTCGCGTTGAGGTTGCTGGTCGTCTTAACGGTGCAGAAATGTCCCGCCGCGAGAAATTCATTGAGGGTTCCGTTCCTCTACATACTCTCCGTGCAGACATCGACTTCTATGTCGAGCACGCTCAGACGATTGCTGGTATCGTAGGTGTTAAAGTTTGGATCTATAAGGGGGAGAAATAATATGGCACTTAGTCAACCACGCAAGGAAGCGCACCGCAAGGTTCGCAAAGGCAAGAACGAAGGTAATGCTACCCGCTGTAACTATGTTGCATTCGGTGAGTATGGCCTTATGAGCCTTGATAACGAACGCGTTAACGGCCGCCAGATTGAGGCAGCCCGCCAGGCAATCACCCGCTACGTCAAACGTGGTGGTAAGATCTGGATTCGCATCTTCCCACATACCCCAGTCACCAAGAAACCTCTTGATGTCAAGATGGGTAGCGGTAAGGGTGAACCACAGTACCACGTCGCTAAGGTTAAAGCCGGCACCGTTATGTTCGAAATCGCAGACGTTACTGACGAGCAGGCAAAAGAGGCTCTTCGCCTTGCAAGCCACAAGCTTCCAGTTCGCTGCAAGATCGTAAAGAGAGAGGAGCTCTAATATGGCAGAGAAGAAGACTGACAAAAAAGCTGCAAAAGAAGCCAAAGTTGTTAGCAAGCTTTCCCTAGATGAGCAACTCGCTGCAAAGAAAGAAGAACTCTTGATCGCACGCCAGGGTCTAGGCACTACTCTACAGAACCCACATCGTATTAAAGCTATCAAGAAAGAAATTGCACGCATTTATACGCAAATTAACGCCACGAAAGGAGATAAGTAATGGCACGCACACTCACTGGAGTAGTGTCCTCCGACAAGCGTGACAAGACGATTACCGTCGAAATCACCTCTCGTGAGACGCATCCAATTTACAAGAAGCAGTACTCCAAGACGCGCAAATATACTGCACATGATGCCAACAATGAAGCACATGAAGGCGACGTCGTTATGATCGCCGAAACGCGTCCAATCAGCAAGACCAAAACCTGGACTCTCGTCAAAGTTATCGAGAAGAGCCGTGGTAAGGTCGAGCTCAAAGACGAAGTCACTGGGGTCGAAAGTGACGATAAGGAAGGAGAATAATAAATGATTCAGCAAGAAACCCGCTTAAAGGTCGCTGACAACAGTGGTGCCAAGGAACTTGGCGTCATCCGTGTCCTCGGCGGCACCCGCGCTCGTTACGCACATGTTGGCGATATCGTTACTTGTTCCGTCAAGGACGCATCCCCAACCGGTAACGTCAAGAAAAAAGCCGTAGTCCGCGCTGTAATCGTCCGCACTCGCCAGGCAATCCGCCGTCCAGATGGTTCCACCATCCGCTTCGACGACAACGCCGCAGTGCTCGTCAACGAAGACAAGACTCCAAAAGGCACCCGTGTCTTTGGTCCTGTCCCACGCGAACTTCGTGATCTCGGTTATAACAAGATTATCAGCCTTGCGCCGGAGGTACTATAATGGGTATTCGCATCAAGACTGGTGACACCGTAAAGGTTATCGCCGGCTCCGCAAAGGGCCAGACCGGTAAGGTCGTAAAGATTAGCCCAGCTGACAACAAGGTATTTGTTGAAGGCATCGGCAATCGCACTCGCCACATGCGCGGCAACATGTACCGCCAAGCTGGCAAAAAAGATATTCACGTTGGTATTGATGCATCTAATGTCGCGCTCGTTATCGATGACAAAGCTGGCAAGACCAGCCGCATCGGCTACAGCAAAGACAAAGACGGTAAAACCGTCCGCATCGCTCGCCAAGCTAACAACAGGGAGGTTAAGTAATGGCTGAAACTAAATATGAGGCTCGTCTTAAGACTCTCTATGACAAAGAGATTGCAAAGCAACTCCAGAAAGAGCTTGGCCTCAAAAATATCAATCAGGTTCCAAAACTAGAGAAGATCATGGTCTCCTCTGGTGTCGGTAAAAAGCGCGAAGATAAGCGCTTCACCGAAACTGTCGAATTGACTCTTACTAAGATTACTGGCCAGGCAGTTACTGCTCGCCAGGCAAAGAAGTCTATCGCACAGTTCAAGATTCGCAAAGGCATGGGTGCTCCAGTTGGTTATGTCACCACCCTTCGCAATGACAAGATGTACGAATTCGTAGATCGCCTCATTAACATCGCTTTGCCACACGTTCGTGACTTCCACGGCGTTCCACGCAAGTTCGATGCACAGGGCAACTACAGCCTCGGCATGAAAGAGCAGACCGTCTTCCCAGAAATCAGCTTCGAAGATGCTGCTGTTCTCCATGGCCTCGAAATTACATTTGTTATTAAGAATGGTTCCAAGGAAGGAAGCACTAAATTGTTAGAAAAATTCGGCATGCCGTTTGAGAAGGAGGACAAATAATATGGCTAAGACTAGTGCAGTTCTCCGCGACGAAAAGCGTCGCAAGATGTATGAAAAATACGCTGAAAAGCGCGCCGAGCTCAAGGCAGCTGGCGATATCGAAGGTCTCCAGAAGCTTCCACGCAACTCGAGCCCAACTCGCCTCAAGAACCGCGATATGCTCGACGGTCGCCCACGCGGCTACATGCGCCGCTTCGGCCTCAGCCGTATTAACTTCCGCGAAAAAGCAAGCAAGGGTGAAATCCCTGGTGTAACAAAGAGTAGTTGGTAGGAAAGGAGAAGATTATGTCAATTCAAACCACTGATCCAGTAGCTGACTTGATTACTCGCATCCGCAACGCTATCGCTGTCGGCAAGACCGAGATTCGCGTCCCAACCAGCAAGCTCAAATTTGCAGTTGCAAGCAAGCTACAAAAAACGAATTATATCGACACCGCTGAGCTCGAAAAAGCTGAGCCACGCGATATCCTTCACATTGTTATCAATAAAGAAGGCGAAAACGCCCGCATTAACGAGATCTCCAAGGTCTCCACTCCGGGCCGCCGCATTTACGCTGGCGTCGCTGAGATTCCAAAGGTCAAATCTGGCCGCGGTACCGTTCTCGTTTCTACGAGCAAAGGTATCATGACCGGTCAGGAAGCCGTCAAGAACAAACTTGGTGGCGAGATCTTGGTCAAAGTTTGGTAATAAGCAAACAAAAAAAGAAGGCACTCCGATAAAAAGGGGTGCCTTTTTGTATGATAATTAGCAGATTAGAGATTAGTAATGCTGCGGTATCTATCCCAAGCACCGGCCGCAATACGGCAAACAAGATCAAAGCCAAACTTTTCCATCTCGTCATAGATAGCGTAGCAACGAGCATTCTCGAGGGCTTCTACGACATCTGAACAATAGGTCGGATTTTCGTTGATGGTGGCAGAGTCATTGTTATTTGATTGCTCAGAATAGTTGTTTGTGAGGATGCATGTGAGATATTCGGGCTTATCGGCGATAGCAATAAGCGTATCGGTGTTCAATACGCGAATAGCGTCAGCGACAGCCTTTAGGGCTTTATTGAAAGCCTCATTTCTCTCGTCATTTTCAATGTTTCTCATGTTATCACACATGGAAAAGAACTCCTCTCGGGGCAGAATTTTATGCTCGGCAGCATAAGCCCATACCCCTATTATAGCATAAACGGCATAAAATGTCAATCTTAAGGGATTTTTCTTGCATTTTTCTCTCTGTTGTGATAAAATAATCAAGATATTATTAACATAAAGGAACTATAGTGAGTCGTATCGGAAAACTACCTGTAGAGGTTCCTGCAGGCGTGACAATTACGGTCGGCGATAAGGATATTACTGTCGCCGGTCCAAAAGGCACGCTTACGGTCCCTATCCAGGCCAATACCACGACGAAAGTCGAAGGTAATCAAATCATTGTTACGCGCAGCGACGACGAGCCAAAGTCTCGTGCTTGGCATGGTCTTCAGCGCGCGCTCATCAACAACGCCGTTCAGGGCGTTACCAAAGGTTTTGAGAAGAAACTCGAGATCAATGGTGTCGGTTTCCGCCTAAGCGGTGGACCAAAAGAAATCGAAATGGCTCTCGGCTTTAGCCATCCAGTCAAGTACAAAGCCCCAGAAGGCATTGAACTCAAGACTGATAAGATGACTATCACCGTTTCTGGCATCGACAAGCAAATGGTCGGCCAGGTCGCAGCTGAGATCCGCGCACTTAAGAAGCCAGAACCATACAAGGGTAAAGGCATCAAGTACGTCGATGAAGTTATTATCCGTAAAGCCGGTAAGGCAGGGAAGAAATAATCATGAAAGCAGAATTTAGAGCGAATCGCACTCGTGCAAAGATTCACGGCACTGCTGAACGCCCACGCCTTAGCGTAAATATCAGCAACGCACACGTTACTGCACAAATCATCAATGATGACAACGGCACTACGCTAGCTTATGCTACTACCGTCGGTAGCAAGCAAAAAGGTAGCAAAAAAGAACTCGCCGCATTTATCGGTAGCGAAATCGCAAAGAAAGCAAAGAAAGCCAAGATTACGAAGGTCGTCTTCGATCGTGGCGCACGCCTTTATGCTGGCCGCATGAGCAGCCTCGCTGACGCAGCTCGCAAGGAAGGATTGGAGTTCTAATATGGATAACAAGCAACCAAAGGTAATCAACAAGTCTGGCACTACCAAACTCACCGACGAAGCAGTTGCAGCAAAAGAAGCAAAGGCAGAAAAAGACTTCAAGGGTCGCCGCCGCGACAATCGCCGCAACCGCCGTGCAGCAGAGGAAGGTAAGAAGGAATTTGATTCCGTAAATATCTCAATCAACCGCGTATCCCGCACCGTCGCTGGCGGTCGCCGTATGCGCTTCCAGGCCCTCGTTGCCGTTGGCGATCACAAAAATCGCATCGGCGTCGGCCTCGCAAAAGGTAACGATGTCACTAGCGCTGTTCAGAAAGCAGAACGCCGCGCAAAGAAGAACATGATTACCGTTAAGATGCAGAATGACACTATCTGGCACGAAGTCGAAACCAAGGTTACTGGCGCTCATGTCCTCATGAAGCCAGCCGCTCCTGGTACCGGTATTATCGCCGGCGGCGTCGTCCGCTCCATCATTGGTCTTACTGGCATCAAGAACCTCATCAGCAAGAGCCTCGGCTCCACCAACAAAGCAAACATTGCTTACGCTGTTATCGAAGGTCTTCGCCAGCAGGTTCCAAAAGATGAATGGAACGGTGCTAAGAAAGCCGAAAAAGCCGACAAAAAGGAGGCTAAGTAATGAAATACAACGAGTTAGTAGTTAGCAAGAACCAGAGCAGCAAGCGCGTTGGCCGCGGTATCTCCGCTGGTCAGGGTAAGACTGCTGGTCGTGGTACTAAGGGTCAGAAATCTCGTACTGGCCACCATAAGCTCCCGGCAACCTTCATGGGTGGCCAGCGCGCTATGATGCAGGCAGTGCCAAAGATGAAAGGCTTCAAGTCTATTCACGCTAAGGCTCAGGTCGTCTACACTGACGCCCTCAACGAGCTTAGCGGCAAGGTCGACAACTTCGTCCTCGCAGACAAAGATCTCATCGCTAACCCATACGCTTCCGTCAAGGTTATCCTCCGCGACGAGCTAAAGGCAAAGATCGAGCTCGAGACTCAGTTTGCTAGCAAGACCGCTATCGAGGCCATCAAAAAGGCTGGCGGTAGCTTCAAGAAGGTCGCCGTTCCTGCACGCAAAAAGCAGGCAAAAGAAGATAAATAATTATTCTTCGAAAAAATAAGCGAAAAGCACTCCCCCGGGGGTGCTTTTTGTGTTATCATAAAAAGAGTAAACAAGAGGTAACATGAATTTTAAGACCATTTTCAAGTCCTTCAAGAATAAGGACATGCGTAAACGCATTCTGGCCGTACTCGGGATTCTCGTCGCTTATCGTATTTTGGCGCATATTCCTGTCCCACTCGGCGACACGACAACCTTCAGAGAGGCAGTCAACAAACTAGTAAACAACACCGATCTCGGTGGCTTCATCAACCTTATTTCTGGTGGCGGCTTAACTAACCTATCTATCATCCTCGTCGGTCTCTCCCCATACATCACCGCATCCATCGTCATGCAGCTCCTCACGAAAGCTATCCCAAGCATGGAGGAACTCAGCAAAGACGGCGAAACTGGCCGCAGAAAAATCAATCAGTGGACCCGCATTGCGTCCATACCTCTTGCTGTCTTGCAATCTATTGCATATATCTTTATCCTTTCTAATACCGTCCTCGCTCAAAGCTCAACAGGCGCCGTATCTCTTACGCCAGAGAACTGGGCGCTAGCCGTTACGGCTATGACCGCCGGTTCAGCACTTCTCATGTGGCTCGGCGAGCTCATCTCCGAACAGGGCATCGGCAACGGTACCTCCACTATCATTCTTTGTAGTATTATTTCCGCCTTCCCAACCACCTTCGCAAACATGCTCTCGCAGCTCTTCGATACGAGCCAAGGCAGCCTCAGCCTCTTTGGCTGGATCAACTTGCCAATCAACCCAGCAATGGCAGCAATCATGCTCGCGCTAGGCGTAGGCCTCATCATCGTTCTTTACTTCCTCGTCAAAGTCAACGAGGCACAGCGTATTATCACTATCAATTACGCAAAGCGTGTCCATGGCAACTCTGCCTATGGCGGCATCAAATCTATCATGCCTATCAAGCTCATCGCAGCTGGCGTCGTCCCAGTCATCTTCGCCGTCGCATTCCTTTCCGTTCCTGCCTTCGTTGGTCAGCTCATTCAGAACGCAGATCCAAGCAGCCAGGTAGGCCAAAACCTTGTCTCCTGGTTCTCCGCACCTAGCGCACAGAACTTCGACCAGTCCGTCGGTCTCCAGGGCAAGGACTTCATCTATCCAATCGTATACTTCGTACTTGTCGTGATGTTCACTTACTTCTACACGAGCATCGTCTTTAACTCGAAGGAAATCGCCGAAAACCTACAAAAGCAGGGCGGCTTCATCGAGGGTGTACGCCCAGGCCTAAAGACCGAGAAGTACTTCAGCCGTACCGTTAACCGCCTGAATCTATTTGGCGCACTAGCTCTCGGCGTTATCGCAATGCTTCCATACATCACCGACTACATCTTCATCCAGACCATCGGTTATCCACTAGGCATTTCTGTGTCGGGTACCGGTCTCCTCATCGTTGTTACCGTAGCACTTGAAAACATCCGTCAGGTCAATTCCCGCGCGTTAATGGTCACTTACGACGATTATCAATAGGAAGATCTAGGGATGGGCCTAAAGATCGACAGAAGAGCAGCAAAAGCGACAAAAATTGCCGGTATTATTGTTCTGTTCGCAATTGTTGCCTGTATGATCAAAATCCTCGTATGGGAACATAGCTATTACCAAAATAAAAGCGCCGAAACGCGCAATCCTCAGCAATCAGTCATCACTAGCATCGAGGACGCAAAGAATCCAAGCGAAAACGAACCTACGCAGGCCGATATCGACAAATATCAAACCTACACCACTTCTCCACGCTACCTGATCATCAAGCGCCTAAACATTAAGGCACGCGTAAAGGATAGCAGCATAAATGAGAACACTCTACCGCTCCCAGATAACATTTTTAATGTATCTTGGTATTCCGGCTCTGGCAACCCAGGCCAAGGCGGCAACATCCTAATCAGCGGCGTAAGCGAAGGTTTAACCAAGCATGGAGTATTTTCCAATCTAGACAGTCTCGAAGAAGGCGATGAAATCACCCTCATCCGCGGTGACGATGAAACCTTCAAGTATTCCGTACGCGAAATCATGATTATCGACAAAGCAGACGCAAAAGACAAGCTGCCAATCGCCCAAAAACGCATTGACGACAAAGAAACCGTTGCATTAGTCACCGTCCGCCGCGCAGACGAAAATAGCGATACGTTCAATTCGATCGTAATTGTGCGCGCGACGATAAAATAGTCTTTACTTTTTTGACAAAATCTGCTACACTAAATCTTGTAATTTATGGCTAGTCAAAAGGGATCGAAAAAGGTCACAAAGAAGGCCGACTCATCGGCTGTTTCTAATAACCGGAAGGAAGTTATTAAACTTACCGGTAAAGTTGTTGAGGCCCTTCCAGGGACCAAATTTCGCATCGAACTTGAGAATGGTCATATTATTATCGGCCATATGTCTGGTAAAATGCGCAAGAATTATATCAGGCTGGTCCCGGGGGACAAGGTGGATGTTGAGTTGACTCCTTACGATCTAACGAAGGGCAGAATCAGCTACCGCCAAAAAGATTAAATTTAACCGAAAACGCAACAAAAACCATAAATATTTTTTTGCGATAGATATAGTTTTAGCGCTTTCAGAAAGGTAATTTTCAATACATGAAAGTTCGTGCTAGTGTAAAGAAAATTAGCCCTGATGACATCATCGTTCGCCGCAAAGGTGTTCTACGTGTCATTAACAAGAAAAAACCTAAGAATAAACAAAGGCAGGGTTAAGCATGGCAAGAATTGCCGGTGTTACGATTCCTAGCGAAAAGCAAGTGTGGATTGCACTTACTTCCGTTTACGGTATCGGTCGCACCACATCTAAAGCCATCCTTGCGGAGGCTAAAATTGAGCCTACCACTCGGGTGAAAGATCTCACCGAGGCTGATGAGCAAAAACTTAACGATATTATTTCTAGCAAATATTCCGTTGAAGGTGACCTCAAACGTCTCGTAACAAACAATATTAAACGTATTAAGGATATTAATTCCTACAAGGGGCTCCGCCACAAGGCAGGTTTACCAGTCAACGGTCAGCGCACCCGCACGAATGCGCGCACTCGCAAAGGTAAAGCTATCGCAGTCGGCGGCGCACAGCCAAAAGCAGCAAGTAAAACTTAGGAGTAAATTATGGCAGAAGATACAGCAGTCAAAGAAGCTCCTATTGTGGAGCAAGCAGCAGCTGAAGAAGCACCTAAGGCAGCCGCAAAGCGTGGCAAAAAGGGCAAACGTATTGTCCAGGCCGGCGAAGTGCATATTCAGGCTACGTTTAACAACACTATCGTCAGCGTAAGCGACAAGACCGGTGGCATCATCGCCGCTTCTTCCGCAGGCGCTAACGGTTTCCGCGGTTCTAAGAAAGGTACTGCTTACGCAGCACAGATCGCCGCAGAAAAAGTCGCCGAAATCGCAAAGCGCGATCACGGCATGAACAGCGTTGATGTCTACGTCAAGGGCATTGGTCTTGGCCGCGACAGCGCAATCCGCGCGTTCAGCACGATGGGCATTTCCATCAACAGCATCACCGACGTAACCCCAGTTCCACATGGCGGTTGCCGTCCTAAAGGAGAAAGGAAACCATAATGGCACGTGATATTGCACCAATTGGAAAACAATCTCGCCGTGAAGGTTATGCACTTGCTCCAAAAGCGCAAAAAATCATGGCAAAGAAGACCGGTATTCCTGGTCAGCACGCCGATATGCGCGTTCGCGGTGGTAGTCTTTATTTGACTCAGCTCCGCGAAAAGCAGAAAGTTCGCCGCATTTACGGCCTACTCGAAAAGCAATTCGCAAAGCTCATGCGTGAGGCACAGGGTGCCGAAGGTATGACTGGCGAAAAACTTCTTGAATATCTCGAACGCCGCGCAGACAACGTCGTCTATCGTGCAGGCTTCGCAGCAACTCGCCGCTCCGCACGTCAGCTCGTTTCTCACGGTCACTTCACCCTCAACGGTAAGCGCGTCGACATCCCTTCGATCCGTCTTTCCGCAGGTGACGTCCTCGAGGTTCGTCCAAAGTCAAAGAAAAACAGTTATTTCGTAAACCTAGCAAACGTCGCCGGTGCTTCTAGCCAGGCACCTCTCTCTTGGATGAAGGCAGACGTAAAGAAAATGAAGATTGAAATCACTGGTACGCCAAAGCGTGAAGAAGCTGAGGTGGGCATCAACGAACAGTTAATCGTCGAGTATTACTCGCGCTAAAAAGGAGAAGTATGACAAAAGTAATTCACGAAGCAGAGCTAGCAGAAATCAAGGATCTTGGTGAAAACAGCGCAAGCTTTGTTATCAAGCCACTCTATTACGGCTACGGTAACACTCTTGGTAATTCACTACGTCGTGTTCTTCTTTCTAGCATCAAAGGCGCCGCTATCACTGCATTCCGCATTGAGGGCACCACTCACGAATTTAGCGCAGTCCCTGGCATCGTCGAGGATACCGTTGACATCATGCTCAATCTAAAGAACATCCACGTCAAATCCCATTCCGATGCTCCTGTCGAGATTCATCTCGAGAAAAAGGGTACCGGCACTGTTCTCGCTGGCGATATCAAACTTCCAGCAGAGGTCGAAATCGCTAACCCACAGCAGGTTATCTGCAACATCGATGATCCAAAGTTCACCCTCAAGATGGACATGGTTGTCGATACTGGCCGCGGCTATCTCAGCATGGAGCAATCCAGCGCAGAGCGCGTTCATAATGATATGATCGCCCTCGATGCCGTATTTACGCCAGTTCTTCGCGTTCGTTACAACGCAGAAAACACCCGTGTTGGCCAGGATACCAATCTTCAGCAGCTTACTCTTACCGTCGACACCGATGGTACCATCACTCCACGTGAGGCATTTGAGGAAGCAGCTGCTATCCTAGTTAACCAATACAAGGCACTTGCCGGTAGCACCACGGTCGAATCCGCACCAGCACCTACCGCAACTGCCGCAGAAGACGAATCTGGTCTCATGCTTCCTATCGAGGAGCTCGGCCTCAGCGCACGTACTGCAAATGCATTGCTCAACAATGACATTCATACCGTTCGCGATCTCGTCGTACTATCAGAAAGCGATCTCAAAGAGCTCAAGGGCTTCGGCGCAAAGGCTCTCGATGAGGTTCGCGAAAAACTTACGGAGTTAAAAGTTTAAATGCATCGCCATGGATATAAAGGGCGCAAGTTCGGTCGCGAAGCCGACCAACGCACTGCACTAACACGCGGTCTGATGCGCTCCTTGTTTAAGTACAAATCAATCAATACTACGATGGCAAAGGCAAAAGAGATTCGCCGCCCAGCAGAAAAGCTTATCACTATTGCAAAGAAAGGTGATCTTGCAAGCCGCCGCATCGTAATCGCTCGTCTAGACGATCAGACTATGGGCAACATGCTCGTAGACGTTATTGCGCCACAGGTTAAGCGCGATAGCGGCTATCTCAAGATTGAACGCACCGGCTTCCGCCGTGGCGACAACGCAGAGATGGCAACCATCTCTTTCGTCGACGAGATCAAAGACGAAGTCAAAAAGGAGAGTAAGTAATGAAAACTTATAGCCAAAAGACTTCTGAGATTCAGCGCGAATGGTGGATTATCGACGCTAGCGTTATGCCACTCGGCAAGCTCGCAGTCGTTATCGCTGACAAGCTTATGGGTAAGTCCAAAGTTACCTATACGCCACATACCGACAATGGTGACTACGTCGTAGTCGTCAACGCCAAGAACATCAAGGTTACTGGCGACAAGATGACCGACAAGCACTACTATCGCCATTCTGGTTTCCCAGGTGGTTTGACTGATCTTACCCTCGCTGAAATCATCGAGAAAGATCCTAGCCTCGCTATCCAGCAGGCAGTCAAGGGTATGATGCCAAAGAATAAACTAGCAGCTGATCGCCTAGCTCGCCTCCGCATCTTCAACGGTGCAGAGCACGCTCACACGGCACAACAGCCAAAGGAGATTAAGTAATGCCAGCTAAGAATGCAAAGTATACCTACGGTGACGGTAGCCGCAAAGCAGCAACCGCAACCGCACGCCTCTACAAGGGTAAAGGCGAGATCACGATTAACGGCAAACCAGCTCTTGAATTCCTTAGCGGAAACAAGACTCTTATGGCCGAAATCACCGATCCACTTGCTCTTACTCAGAAGCAAAAAGAATACGACATCACTGTCCTCGTTAAGGGCGGCGGCGTCGCAGGTCAGGTTGACGCTATCAAGCTAGCTATCTCTCGCGCACTCGTTACGGAGTTCCCAGAATTCCGCCCAGTGCTCAAGAAAGCCGGCCTCATGAAGCGCGATCCTCGCGAAAAGGAACGCAAGCACTACGGTCTCCGCAGCGCTCGCAAACGCGAACAGTTCTCCAAGCGTTAATTCGCAACTGGAAAGACCAATCAAAATACCACCTCTTTCGGGGTGGTATTTTGCACTTGTCGCTATTCGTCGTCGCGACGAGTACCTCCAGCGACAAGCATGTAGTCTATGAATAATATTCCCACCACTATCAATAATAGTGTTTTCATATTACCTCCACTACTTATACTGTCATTATAGCATAAGCGCCGAAACCTAGACAGAAAAGACGCCATAAGATATAATTAGAACCACGTCGGGGCACTAGCTCATTTGGTAGAGCGCTTCCATGGCATGGAAGAGGTGAGGAGTTCGAATCTCCTGTGCTCCACCATTTTTTATGCCGAAAATGCTATAATAATAGATATGGTTAAAAAAGCGATCAAAAAGATTATTTACCACCTTCCGATTACGTCGAAAAAGGTAATTTTGCTCGAAAGCTCACCGGATTTTAGCGACAACACGAAATACGTCTACGATGAGCTAATTCGCCGCGGTGTCAACAAAGACCACAAGATCGTGTGGCTAGTTTACGATGACCAAAAACAATACCCGGCTGAAAAGAATGTGGTTTTTGTCGGACGCTTCACGAAAAAGGGTAAATGGTACAATTACCACGCAAAATACATCATCGACTGCAACCGTTTCGTCCAGAAGGTTAACCATTCTCAATTCCGTATTCACTTAACTCATGGCGCCTGCATCAAGCGCGCCTATGACTATTGCTGGACCTGCGGAGATTTCGATGTGAATATCCTACTATCCGACTATTTCCTAGATTCGCACCTCCCACAATTCAAGGGTGACGCAAAGAATTACGTTTCTACTGGGTTCCCACGCAACGACGGTCTAATGAGCAAGCGTAAGATCGAAGGTCTTACCAAAAAAGGCGAAAAGACCATCATCTGGATGCCAACCTATCGAAACCACAATACGGAAGCTGGCATGCATACCGGTATCCATTTCCCATACGGCGTCCCGTGTATCGAAAACAAGACTCAGCTAGAAAAGCTAAACCAGACTCTCGCAAAGAATAAAGTCAGATTAATTATTCGCCTCCACCCGGCCGAAGACAGAACGACGATTAATAATTTGAGCCTCAGCAATATTGAACTGTACGAGAACTCGTCGTTTGGCAAGAGCGGAGAACAGCTCTACGACGTACTAAAGTATACAGACGCGCTCATTACCGATTACTCCTCAATTTATTACGACTATCTTTTACTGAAGAATCCTGTTGGTCTAGCGGTTCCGGACGAAAAAGAATACACCAAATCATATGAGCTTGCCGAAAAGAACTACCGAGACTTTATGCGCGGTAATTTCATCGTCAATTTTGCAGAGCTCGAGAAATTTATCGAAAACGTTGCCAAGGGCAAGGATCCGGCCAAAAAGGACGAAGAGTGGGCGCTCAACCGTTACCATAAATACAAAGATGGCAATTCCTCAAAGCGCGTCGTCGACATCTTAATGAAAGAAATCAACAAATAATGAAAAGTCAGATCAAAGCCGGCGCAGTGTTCAGCTATCTAAATATGATAGTCCACATTGGCGTGACGTTCTTCTATACGCCTTTCATGCTTAGCATGATGGGACAGAACGAATACGGCCTATATTCTCTCGTCTACTCAGTTATCGCATATCTGTCCGTGCTCGATATGGGCTTTGGCAATGCCATGATTCGCTTTGTCGCAAAAAATCAAGCGAAAGGCGATAAAAAGAAAGAGCATGAAATTAATGGCATGTTCTTGCTACTATACCTCGCTACGGGCCTTATTGCGCTCATAATTGGGCTCATACTATTTGCCAACGTCAATAACCTCTTTGGCGGCAGCCTAAGCCCAGATGAACTTGCAAAAACGAAGATCATCATGCTCATCTTAATCGGAACTGTATCCTTATCGTTCCCATTAAGCGTATTCGATTCGTATGCTATCGCATCCGAGCGCTTCGTATTCATGAAAGCGCTAGACATCGTCAAAAACCTCGCCATCCCAGCAGTCATGATTCCTGTCCTATTTATGGGCGGCAAGTCAATCGCCATGGTAATCGTTACCAGTGTATTTACGCTCGGTTACCATATCATGACTATGTTCTACTGTTTCAAGAAGCTAAAGATGCGCATCAGCCTAAAGATAAAAGACCTCGACAAAGGTCTACTAAAAGCAATCGCCGCATATTCATTCTGGGTATTTCTAAACATCATTATCGACAACCTATATAACAACACCGACCAGGTGATTTTGGGAAGCCTCTGCGGAACCGCCGTCGTTGCTGTCTATGCAGTGGGCGCGAAGATCTCCTCTTTGAACGTAAACTTCTCGACCGCTATTTCCAGCCTCTTCTTACCGAAAATTACGAAAACACTAGAAGAGAAGGACGGCGACAAAAAAGTATCAGATATCTTTATTAGGGTGTCTCGTTTACAGATGTACATCATGGTATTAATCCTCGCCGGATTCACGGTATTTGGTAGATTCTTTATCAAGTTGTGGGTCGGCGATGGCTACATGGATGCCTATGCAATCATTCTCCTGCTCATCGCTCCAGCCGTAATCCCGCTCACGCAGAACATTGGCATCTCGATTATCCAAGCCAAAAACAAGCATCAATTCCGCTCGATTATCTATCTAGTAATTGCAATCCTAAATATCGCGATCAGTATCCCTCTGGCAGCACAATACGGCGGCATTGGCGCCGCAATCGGCACAGCATTAGCAAACATCGCCGGCCAAATTATCACGATGAACCTATTCTATTGGAAGAAAATTCATATCGATATTCCAAAGTATTGGAAAAACATGATCATTTTCTGTCTACCAGTCGCCGTCCTATCCACAATCTTCATCTTCATCACCAGCAGCATGACCTTTACTTGGCTAAAACTGGTAGCATTTGCCGCAATATTCCTCGTATGTTATCTCGCAATCGTCCTAGTTTACTCCGATAAATACGAGAAACAGCTCCTCCATAAAATAGTAAAAATACGTAAAAAATAATATAATAATTACAACTATGCAAACGATTCTAACAGGTGTACGCGCAAACGAAGAGCCAACTCTTGGCAATTTTCTTGGCGCATACAAATCAATGGTAAACCTCGCTCACGAGCATGCCGCAACCAGCAATATCAACATGTTCGTCCCAGACCTACATAGCTTCACGACACCAATCGATCACGATAAGCTCTACGCTCAGGTCATCAAAGGCATCAAGTATTATATCGCCGCAGGCCTAGATACGAACAATTCAAACATCCATATCTATCGTCAAAGCCACGTACCGGCACATAGCGAGCTCGCTTGGATCCTTGATTGCTTTACCTACTTTGGCGAAGCTAGCCGCATGACTCAGTTTAAAGAAAAGTCCGAAGAGCATGCTGATGCCATTACCGTTGGCCTCTTTAACTATCCAATTCTCATGGCCGCAGATATTCTTCTCTATGATGCAAATTACATCCCACTCGGCGAAGACCAGTTCCAGCATTTGGAGCTCACGCGTGATATCGCAACAAGGATGAATAATAAGTTCGGCGAAGGTCTATTTACCGTACCAGCACCAGAACGCGAACAGGTGAAGTTTATGCACCTTGAGAAGGGTCTCCGCATTCGCAGCCTCGTTGATCCATCCAAGAAGATGAGCAAATCCAGCACGAACGAAAAGTCAAAGATCAGTCTAAACGACGATCCGAAGGCGGCAGCAAAGAAAATCATGTCCGCAACAACCGATAGCGAAGGCGTAATCCGCTTTGATATGATCAACCAGCCGGGCATCAGCAACCTTCTCACTATCGAGGCATTACTAAACGATCGCGATATCCAAGACGTCATCGCAGACTGGGCAGGGCAGACAAGCTATGGCGACCTAAAACGCAAAGTTGCAGATACCGTCGAGCATTTCCTATCCGATTTCCAAGAAAAAGTTGCGCAAATTACCGACGAACAAGTCGAAGAGATTCTCGCAAAGGGTGAGCAATACGCCAACGAAGTCGCAAATGCAAAGCTTGCGCTCGTTCAAAAGGCAGTTGGTCTACGCAAGTAAAATGAGCAGAGCGAAACGCAAACGTATTATTCGGAATACGGTAAATTTCTACGGGGCCGACATTCTCGAATCGGCCAAATATCAGTCGAGCGACAACAATATCCAGCACGGCAACGTATCCGTTATGGAGCATTCTATCAGTGTCGCCTGCGTATGCGTTCGCCTAGCAAAAATGACCCATCTAAAACACGACTACTCCTCATTAGTCAGAGGCTCGCTTCTGCACGATTATTTCAATTACGACTGGCACATAGACGGCGGACGTATGCATGGCTATAGACATGCATCAAAAGCCCTAGAAAACGCCGCAGACGACTTTACCATTAATCCAGTAGAGGCGAACATGATAGCGCGACATATGTTCCCGCTAAACATTACGCCTCCACACTATCGCGAATCCGTCCTACTTTGCATTGCCGATAAAGTCTGCGCCGTCAAAGAAACCTTCTCGAAACCATTCTTCGACGACACAATCAAGGAGATCAAAAAAGGATGACAATCGCCGAAATTTTCCTCTGTTTCCTTATTTATAGCTTCCTAGGCTGGCTATGGGAGGATTTTAGGAGTCTATACAAAGAGCATCGCTTCGTTAATCGCGGTTTTCTGAACGGCCCATATTGCCCTATCTATGGCGCCGGAGGCCTGGTTTTTCTATATGCAGGACAATTCATCGAAAACCCAGTCGCGCTCTTCTTTATTGGCGGTGCCATCGCATGCGCACTGGAATATGCCACATCTTATGTAATGGAAAAGATGTTTAAAGCGCGCTGGTGGGACTATAGCGAATGGAAATTCAATATCAACGGCAGAATCTGCCTATACGGCTTCATCGTATTTGGCGCGGCGTCCGTTGGAATTCGCTATCTCCATCCGCATATCCTTAGTTTCGTCCAGAGTATACCGCATAACACACTAATCGCCAGCATTCTAGGCTTCTTATTCGCCATCGACGTCATTTCTACCAACCAGAGCTTCGCACGCTTCAACAAAACGCTCCGGGAGTACCAATCCATCCTGATGAAAGGCCGCGTAGTGCAATTCTTCGAGCGCAACGGCCGCCGCTTCATCGAAACTATCAACCAGCGCCGTCGCCGCATTTTTACCTGGCAGCAACGCCGTATTTTGAAAGCCTTCCCAAACTTCAAGACTCATTACGACAATGCCTACAAAGAGCTTCAAAAGTTTTACAAGAGCAGCAAGTTCCAGCCGCAGCAAAGCGCTCATGCTCGCAAAAAGACCAAAAAGATATTAAAATAACAGATATATGGCCAAAAAGTTCAGCAAACCAGAACTTTCGCGACGCATAAACGGTGACTTACCGCAGAATAATGTCGTTGCCGACGAGACGCCAAAAAGACGCCTCGATATGATTTTGCTGGAAACTTTTCCTGAATATACGCGCGGCACAATCCAGAAATTTATCAAAGACGGACGCGTAAAGGTAAATGACGAAGTCATCAACAAGGCCAACACTCTTATCGACGAAAGTGTCGAAAACAACTACGCCATCGACAAGCCAGAAATTAATAGCGAAAATCGCCCACCAGTAATCTATGAAGACGAAAATGTCATCGTATTTAATAAGCCGGCTGGCATGCTCTCGATCAAAAAAGGCGCATATCTTGCAGAAACAGCCATTGAAGATTTTGGCGAAGTTGTTCACCGCCTCGACCGCGATACATCAGGCGTAATAATTGTTGCGAAAAACGAAGAAACAAAATCAAAGCTCCAAAAACAGTTTGCAGAACGCAAAACTCACAAAACCTACTACGCCGTAGTTGTCGGCCAGCCAAAACAGCCGCACGCTCTCATTAGCGTTCCACTAACACGCAATCTCAAAAAGCCTACAACCTTCATTGTCGATAAAGACGGTCGTGAAGCAACTACAGAGTACAAAGTAATCGCGAGCGGGGAACGTTTCAGCCTAGTCGAGCTTAAACCACGCACCGGCCGCACACATCAACTCCGCATCCATATGGCGCACATCGGCACGCCAATCCTCGGCGATCCAGTCTATAATCCAAAATCGCCGAAAGCCGATCGCATGTATCTCCACGCAACATCCCTAGAAATCACAATTCCAGAGGGGAAGCGCATGACGTTTGAGGTACCATTGCCGGAGAGTTTCCGCAATGCAGTTAAGTGACCTCGGCCAGGTCGAGCAAATTGCAAAGAAAGTCAATTTTTCGATTTTTGAGTTACCGCCAGAGACAGACTTCTCTAAATTCTTTCCAAAATCCTACCATGTCTCTTTCGAAATCAACGAAAACACCGGCAAAACACGCAGAGACATAACAAAAGCACAAATCGATCAGGCCGCCCAAATTGCTCACAACAAGCAGAAAGACCAGCTTTATATCGTAGTAGAGCACGCCGAGGCTCTTAACGAATCTGCCTCAAATACATTTCTAAAGGCCCTCGAAGAGCCAGGCGAAAACATTCACTATATCTTCCTAACCAGCAATGCAAATGGCATCCTGCCGACAATCCGCTCTAGAGCAAACAACTACTATCTAAAAACAACGGACAAAATTAGCGAACCACCAAAAGCGGACGTCGATATTTTCTCGCTCGCCAAAGAATACGTCAGCGCCAATCAGAAGACCCTGCCAGATGTAGTCGAAAAAATTCTAAAGCACGACAAGGACGATCCGCGCGCGACCGCCATCGCGGTTGTTTCGTGCGGCATAGACCTAATGTACAAATCATACCTGCTGCGCGGCAACCCGGCATTCTTGCAGAAAATCGAAAAGCTCATCGCTACAAAAGACGCGCTAGATAAAAACGGCCACGTCAAACTACAGCTCATAGCGAATATGATATAATAAGCATATGCTAGCAGCAGTGCTAATTCTTATATTTACCTTTTTTGTAGTATTTTTTGTGCCAAAATATAACGAACTCACCGAAGACGACGAAGAAGAAGAAATCCGCAAAACTCCACAAATCAAAAAACTGTGGGGTATGGCACAGACCGCAATGCGCGAGCGCAAACCGCTAAAAGCCGAAAAAGCGCTTTTAACTATCCTAAAATTTGACGAAAAGAACGCTGCCGCATATAACCGTCTCGGCATCCTCTACGCAAAAGAAAAGCACTTCAAAGAGGCCGTCGAGTGTTTCGAAATCGCACAGAGCCTTGATAACAATGCCTCTAGCCTCCACAACGTTGGCCTAATTTACCTCGAAACCGGCAAATATGAAAAGGCCGCTATGGCCTTCGCTCAGGCTATTGATATCGAGGGCGATCAACCAGGTCGCTATATTGCCTACGCAAAGGCCCTTGAGAAGCTCGGCGAACGCAGCAAGGCAATTGAAGCCCTAGAAACCGCATATAGCCTCAACCCAAGCGCAGTCATCCTTCGCCATCTGCTAGAAATCTACGAGAATAATGGCGACGAAGAAAACGCAGAGCTCGTCCGCCAGCGCATCGAACAACTCCAGCTTGAAAAAGCCGCCGCAGAAGCAGAGAAAAAGACCGTTAGACGCACTTTCCGCCGCGTATCACGCGCCGCAAAAAGCGATCTTCCTGGAGCCAAGCAGAAAGATAAGCCGCTTTCCAAAAAGCGCAAAATCATATAAAATATAGATAACGCACGCAACGTTTTTTATGCCGCAATAGCTCAGTTGGTAGAGCAGCCGCCTTGTAAGCGGCAGGTCATCGGTTCAAGTCCGATTTGCGGCTCCATATAAACGAAAAGACACGAATTTATTCGTGCTTTTTTGTACCCCTTGATTTTTAAGCATAATCATGATATAATATATATGAGTTAGCGCGATACGCAGATCTTTAGGAGGTAATAAGATGGTACTAGTAAAAGAACAGATTCAAATCGGTCCCGGAATCAGTACAGAGATCCGCTTCAAGCAAATAGACATGGTCAAGGAACATCTTCATCGCGAAATGCCTTATGACACGACCTTAGTTGTAAGATACGTGGATAACTCAGGTTCGCAATGGGAGGAAGACTACGCCCTCGTCGACAAAAACGCGACAAGTTGGTATAAAACTATATCAGCCCTTCACTGCAAATTATTCTTAGGCAACGAAGACCGAATGTTTGTACCGAATGTGTTTCAGGTCAAAGAAGACGAAATTTGCGCTTGTATTGAGCTATTCGTAATTTCGCTCGCCCCAGAAAGCGAACGCATCAAGCTTATGAAGATGCGTAAACGCATGTACGAGCAGATGATCGAATATGAATTATGCAAGCCGGAGCACGAAAGGAGCGTATTAAAAACTATCGCTATACTCAATAAGGAACTCGAAGACCATTCGGGATAACCATCTCAGAGCCCGCCAGCAAAACGGCGGGCTCAACCTTTTCTCTTATTGCGATAGGATAGCATTTGTGCTAAAATAACAAAGTATTCGCTGGGATAGCGAAGTGGTCAAACGCATCAGACTGTAAATCTGCCGG
>CAMZIL010000010.1 GCA_947307225.1 uncultured Candidatus Saccharibacteria bacterium | reverse complement strand
TTGGCTCAACGGCTACCACCTACGCTCCATACTTCACCCCTATCGAACTCTGCAAAATCGGCACTTATCAGGACTATATCTGGAACGATGGCGGAACGTGGAAGAAGCACAAGGCAGTAGAAAAAATCGCGCTTAGTTCGCTGACTGGTTGGGGAAGAAGCGAAGACGGCAAGTTCTTCTTCTCTGGTTTCGCAAGTACTTATGGCGTAGCCGCAGGTGATGGGTACAGCGACCAGTTCGATTATTCAGGTACAGCTTGGTCGGGAGATTACCACTTCGGTATTACTAGCTCGGGCAATTTATGGGTAGCAACTGGTGATAGCACTCTCACGAGTACGGATTTGTTCAATACTTGGCTTCAAAATCATAACCCAGTAGCATACTTTCAACTTGCCACCCCAACCGATACGGAGATTACGAATGCGGCTCTTGTGGCACAGCTTGAGGCTCTAGCAAATGGCTACATGTACAGTCCGCAAAGCAATATCTCAAGCACATTCGCAGTTGGGAATGAGCAGGCAATTCTGAACGTAGAATACTTCACAAAATATGGCTACATTCTCACAGCAGGCGGTTATGAATGGGAGGAGGGCGGTTCAGGTGGCTCTACCACTCTATTGAATGATTCTATCTCCAATGTCTATCCTATCTGGACTATATATGGGCCGACGCTCAATCCAACACTTGAGAACAACACAACTGGCGAAACGATTGAATATATCGGATTGGTTGCCGAAGGTCAGACGCTCGTGATAGATATGGGCGAGCAGACAGCTATGCTTGACGGTCTGAATGTCTTGTCTGATGTTGTAGGGGAATTCGTATCGCTTGCTCCAGGTGCGAACACAATCATTTATTCGACCGGTTCGGGCGATGGGGCTAGTCAAATTGGATGGAGTGAGATCGTAGGATGATAGAAACTGCGGAATATACACTAGAGCTAAGAATAAATGGCACGCTGATTGGGAACATTCAGCCACTTGCGCAGAATCTTGTCTGGACACGTCGCAGGACAATGGCTGGCGTTGATTCGATAGACTTTACAGTCAATGACGTTCTGTTTGATGAATGGTGCCGCAGACGTGGGACGGACATTCAGCAGGTTTTGAAGCCATATGCGCTGGATTGCCGCGTAATCCGCAACGGGGAGCCGGTCATTGGTGGCTATCTGGCTACCATGCCGGCATATCAGCCGAGAGGCACGAGTGCGGACTTGGCACTTCGTTTTGACGGCTACACGAATCTTCTGGCCGGTGTTTATATGTATCCAATTGGGCAACAGAGTGGCGAGGCTGGAGCTGTTTTTGCGAGCTGGATTCAAGTGGCTGATTCTAGGGCTACGACGGCTGGAAAGGGCTTCGACTTTTTGGCTGGTACAGTCAGCACGTTCAATTCAATTCAGCAGACGTTCGACAACTACAAGACGATCAAGGACGCAATTGCAGATCGTGCGGACAACTTGACCGGTGCAGGCCCATTTGATCTGTATTGGGATGCTGATCGTACGTACAACATCATCAAAGATTCAGAATTCGGCCAGAAGATCCAAAACTATGTGATTCGGTATCCGATGGTTGGCGCAACCGGTGCCGTTTCGATTAGTGCTTCAGAAGTTGATGGTTTTGCGAGCTCAATCATCGCAATTGGCGCTGGCGAAATTAGCTCTGATGCCACAAAGAATACGGCGATCACTTATACGGCCACGAATGCTGAATTCGTGCAAGAATATGGCTACGCAGAAACAATGTATCAGGAGTCGTCGATTAGTAGGCTCGAAACATTGACTAGGAACGCCAATGCTAGGCTTGCTGACGCACAGGACGCGCGCTGGGAGCCGCAAATCACGCTGACTGGTCGTCAGATCGCTCCACAGCCTACGGACGCGCCTAACAAGCTCTGGATAGGCGATACGATCCAACTGCAGAACAATGAGGACTTGACTGGGCAGACGAGTGGATGGTTCAGGGTACAGGAGCTATCTGTTGCCGTCAGCGCAACAGGAGCAGAAACGATCAAGCCTGTTTTGAAGCGAGTGGAGGATGAATCGTGAATGAAAAGTCTCTTGAGAAAAATCTAGCTAATCTTGAGCGTGAGCTAGTAGCACTTCAGACGGCACACGAAGTAGGGCTAGGAGCAGTTGAGTTTTATTCTTATGAGGCAACAACTCCAGCAAGGAGGTGGTCTGAAGATTGGCCAAATTCGCATTTTCTTGCGATTATGATTACAGTCCATGATGGCGAACCACTAAATCCAGTTATTCAGGGCTATATCCAAGCAGATGGGATGGGGAACATTCCGTCAATCGGCAACTATATGATGCAACATAGTGATTCAAAATATTCATTTTTCGACGCCGGACTTGGGATTGACGCACCGATTGTCACTCAGTATTTTTACAAGGTCGTTTCAACTTCAATACTAGATATTGAGGTAGCAGAATCTATCGCACAATACGAGGAATGGGTCGAAAATGCATAACAGTTTTTCAATGAAAATCCGAGACATCGAGGCCAAGCTGAATAAGCTCAAGACTCTTGGGATGAGGGGAAGCTCAACTTTTGCAACAATATCCAAAACGGTCACTATTCCTATGCATATCGTCAGCGATGGGATTGGAGGCTCTGCGAGTGAATATTCGGCTCGTATAACTGTCAATACAGATGACGAGGCATTCCTTGCGTGTGCGTATGTTCAAAGTCCGCAGGATTTTTTGGGCAGAAGATTCGTTTTAGACAGGAGAACTAATTCTAGCTATAAATGCCAATTCGTTTTTCAAATATATGTTGGTTCAGAATCGGACACTGCAATCATCAACGGAGGTGGCACAATTCCGCCATTCAATGTCGTTATTGAGGTCGTTGCTACGTCAGATTTCACTCTTAGCTATGTATTAACGAAAGACCACTAATATGGGCACATTAGAAAATAAAATCAGAGCTATGAATAGAGAAGTGCTTGCACTCAAGACATCTCATCCGCTCAAAAGTTTTTTCAAGACATTTTGGGCAGAATTCACAATCACTATCCCAGTTAGCGACCACAACATTACTCAGTATTATGAGATTACTTACGTTGATGGCAGTCAGCCAATCTTGGCGGATGTAGGGGCTTCTATTGGCAAGGATGAAATTGGTCAGTCGTGGGCTGGCATGTATAATCTTGAGTCGCCAGTCGGAAATACGCAAATACTCGTGGTGTGGAGCTATTGGCAGACAGAGGAAACGACAATCTATGCGACTATACAGAGCACTAGGCAAATCGTTTCAGTTCGCAGATTGAGCTAGTCGCACCACTAGAGCATTATTCTCTATTCAGAAAAATAAGGAGTGAATATGTTATACGAACAAGTCAAGCCGTTCAACGCCAAGAACATGGGGACGAAGAAAGGCTATTGTTTGCAGAACGTTGCCAAGGGGTTCGGCGCGTATCCATCAGCGAAGCCAAGCGCAAGTGCGAAGGCGGATATGCAGGCAAACAAAAACAAAGGCACGTTTCACGCTGGAACGGCAGATATTCCATCGAATTGTGCAGTTCCGATCTACATTCAGTCATCGTCAAAATATGGCCATATCGAGGTTGATGACAAAGGCACGTTTTGGAATGATGGCAAGAAAACAACCAATCCGGGCAAGATTATAGGTTGGGGCGAATGGTGCAACGGTTTTCAGATCGTAAAGAAGGCCACGAAGAGCTTTTTGCCAACAAAGGGATATTGGTGCAAATATGACAAGGACGAGCGTGTCGCACAGCTTGCGCAGTTCATGCGGAACACATTCCCTAAAACGCCGGCTAAGGCATTGGGGCCGATTTACGGCGACGCATTAAGCGCGAGCATTATGCGATTCCAGAAAAATGTCGGACTCTACCCCGATGGCATGACCGGGCCGCTCACATACAAAAAACTTAAGGAATATGGATTCAAGGGGTAGATTATGTTCAAAATATCGAATGGATTGTATGACGTTTTGAAGGCACTATCGACGATCGTGTTGCCAGCAATTGCGGCTCTGTATATCACGCTGGCAAGCATCTGGGGTTTTGGCTTCAGCGCTGAGATCAACGCAACAATCGAGGCAGTCATCTGTTTTATCAACGCTCTGCTCGGTCTGTTTCTTAAAAAATCAAGCGAGGTCTATCACAAAGGATAGACCGTCGGAGCTTCGCGCTCCGAGATGGCCCCTATAATCACTCGGTAGGGGTCATCCGGGAGCGTGAGGTTCCCGGTGTCTTTTATACCGCCGATTCCCTAGAGGAGTTTCACTCGCAGTTATCCTTTAGGGAGGCCGTCGGCGGAGAGAGGAAGGTATGACGGACAAAGATCAGATTACATTAGTCGAGATTCGCGAACGGCTGGTCAAGATTGAAACGATTCTCGAAGAACAGGACTATAAGGCAGTTTCAAAGACTGCGGATTCTGCGTTGTCTATCTCGCAGGACAACAAGGAAGAAATTGCCAAGCTCCAGTCGGCGCTGACATGGACGATCCGGGCTATTATTGGCGCGATCATCGCGGCAGTTCTTAGTTTCATACTAGTCAAATAAAAATTCGCCATATAAAACGCTTAATTCGCGTTCTGGCGAGTTTTTTATTGAAAGTTGATAGAATACCTATCTCACAAAAAAGACGGCCGTTTTGCCGTCTTTTCGTATCAAGAATCGTTTAGGAGTCATCTTGAATATGCAAATTCTTTTGCGGTTAGGGATTAGCACCGCAAGGCTATTATATCATGAAGATGGTGCGCTTGACATATTCAATCATTCGTGATAGAATGGCCTTAATAGCGTCCAGAGCTAACAAGTAGAAACTCCGATAAATTCGGAGTTTTTGCTGTTCAAAATCCCAAAATAACAATTTTTAGATTATTTGGGGATCAACATGGACAATTTAGATGCAAACAATCCAATTAAGGAATATACGGGGGTGTGGATTCCGGCAGAGGTCATGGAATGTGATGAGCTGGAGCCACTAGACAAGCTAGTTTATGGCGAAATCGCGAGTTTTCGTGAATGTTATGGCTCAAATGCATGGTTGGCGAAGCGAGTAAAACGATCCGTCCGGACAGTCATAGATTCGGTCAATAAGCTGGTGGAGTTGGGCTTTGTGGAAAAATCCGGGTTCGATGGTAGGTTTCGAACACTTAGGTGTGCAATATTTCGCACAGCAGGTGTGCAGAATTTCGCACAGCAGACATGCGAGATTTCGCACACAGAGAATAAAGTAAAGAATAAAGTAAATATATCTACTAAAGTAGATAGTGGCGAGCCACAGAATGAGCCTGTGGAAAAGTCTGAATATGGGAATCACGAGGTTAATGCTCTTTTAGAGCTATGGGAGCATGAAACTGGCCTGACAGCTAATGTTGCCAAAGCCAATCGTTTAGCCGCATGGAATCTTCTTAGGAAGCGTGGCTTTGATGGAGCCAAGAAGGTGGTTCAATTGGTAGGTAGAGCGATACGATCCGGCGATCAGTATGCTCCGCGCATCGCGAGTTTTCGTGATTTACAAGGCCAATACGAGAAGCTATCGAAGCTCGAAGCGTGGGAATCTAGGCAGAAGATCGACGATCCTGGCACGACGATCCGTTTCTACGATCGTGGAGGTACGGAGGTCGAGGACATCAGCGACGAGGAGCGCGAGAAGGTTCTTGAGCTGATGAGGAAGGCTAGGGAAGAAGGGAACGATTGGGCGCTTTATAAGAAAGGAGGTGCAAAATGAGTTGTCATCCGCAATTCCCTGACTACTATCTCTACCAGAAGGATGGGGTGTGGTTCAGGACGGACAATTCCCTAACGAAGGACATATCGAGCCATATTTTTGGCCTAAGCGACAAGGAACTGCCGAAGATGGAATTCATCCCGAATTGGAGTTCGAAGGGGCTTCCAGGGGCCAAATACGTGGCTTGGAAGGTCAATCGTTTCGGCGAACAGGTGGTTCGCTGGTATTGGAAGGTTGGCGATCACACAAAGAAGTGTGGCCAATGCATCAGATTGGACAATGGCAATTGTGCTATTAAGGCGCCGGCGATGATCGAGTGGAATCAGTCCGGCAATTGCTGGTCGCTGTCGGCTATGCCGGATAAGGCGACCGTTGAGGAGGCTAAGGTGTTAGATGAAAGATAATAGGAGGTGGATTGGAGTTTTTTATATGCAAGTATCTGATTCTGTTTATCAGAATCTTGTGATCGCAAGCCTGAAGCACGAGGCTAGGCTTAGTGATCGTCAAATTCAAAGGATGGAGTGGTCGCAGTTCCACGACGGCAAGCTCCGAACATGGCGCGACAGGGAAGTGAAGTTGAGTCCGGAGCTGTACAACGCGATCGCTTCTCTGCCGGTTCAGGGGCGGAAGGTGTTCAAAATTGAGCGTTCTTCCCTGTTATTAGAGATGCCAGAGCCGCCGGCAAGGGTATCTACCCCTGTTGAGGAGGATGATCGGGCAAAATTGGCTAGACTAATTGCAGAAAAGCTGTTGTCGTAGGAGTGGCCGAGAATACGGCCACTTTTTTGAAGAAAACTATTGCATTTATGGTTAGGGTATGATATTATAGGGATAAGCAAGCAGCAGGACATTAAGAATAACAGAATAGAGCCGAGTAAATACTCGAATTTTATCTAAATATGTAAAGTCGCACAATGCATATTAGAACATAAATCAAACAATTCGCAAACACTCGGCAAGCACGAGTGATTTTTTAACTGGGGTTTTGAAAGCTATGGACGCTATCGAGGCCCAAGCGAAAAATCAGTCGAGCCGCAGGGATTAGATAAGCGGTCGCTGAAAGTAGCTGAATACCTTAACAATTGGGCAACACAAACACTAAAACAAAGGAGTCAATATGAAGGAATCGGTAAAGAAGTTTTTGGTCGCGGTCATCGTGATCGCAGGAATGATTGTGCTACTAAGTGCAGACGCCAAGATGGGCGAAGCAAATTGTGGCGAAGGCAAATATAATCAAACAACCGGCGAATGCATCGCCGAATAGGAGTCAAAATGATTATCACTAGGGAGAAAATGACGGATCGCGCATTGGGGTTCGTCGCAGAGGGGAAGCCATACGACAAGAGCGATGTCGCGGCTACGGTCGCAACAGAGTTCGTCGATGATCTTATCTGCGAGTTCGGGTTCAACATTGACCCTTATATCCGCGAGGATTTTAGAGGAGTCATGAAGAATCTAGCATTGAACAAAATCAACTGGATCAGAGTCAATCGCAAGGCCGGAGCGCAAGATTACGCAGACGGCATGAAGGATGGCAACTGGCCTGGTTCAGTAGAGGGGGAACAATGAGCAAGATAAAAGACGCAGTATGGGAAGCGATTGAAGAAGGCAAAGACATCACAGAGGAGGAATTAGATGGCTGGAACGAAGGCTGGGGGCAAGAAAGCGGCGATGACGAATCTGATTAGGCACGGACGTGAGTTCTACCAAGAGATTGGCCGCAAGGGTGGCAAGAATGGCCACACGGGGGGATTCGCAAGCAATCACGAGCTTGCACGTATCGCAGGGGCTAAGGGCGGAAGAATATCGCGCAGAGGCCCGGCGAAAGAAAAGGAATAAATGAAGGGAGTCAAAATGAAAATGCAAATTAGAGCGTTGGCGATTGCACTAGCTATCGTCATCGTAGGGGCGACCGGAGCGATCATTGGATTGGGCTTGGCTCTATCCGCGAGCAATAGCAAGGTTGCATCTTTAGAAGCTGAACAGGAACGCTTAGAGAAGCGTGTAGAAAATGTTGCGATCGCGGCTTGTCTGATGGAAGGCTACGGTCTGACGAAGAACGCACGAGCGAAGGAGTGCCAATCGATTGTAGAGTTCATCGTAACTCAAAAGACTGACGAGGAGATTGAAAAGCTACTCGCTCCGATGAAGTATCTTCAGGGCAACATCTAGGAGGAATGATGAGTAAAAAAGAATTGGTGTGGGACGGCAAACTAGCAGGAATTATTAGTCAGCTTAATGAGCTAGAGGGCTGGGAATTTAGAGAAGTAATTAAGAGCGCATTGAAGCTCCGCAGAGCAACGAAGGCGATCAGCAAGGTTGAAGAACGTCGCGCTCGCAGGGCGGAGATTCAGAAAGAGCGCGCCAAAGCTACGAAGGGATTGAATTATGAGCGCACAAAATAAGGAAGGGATCGTGAATATTCATGGCAAAGAATACAAAACTGTTGCCTTGAGAGTTGATGAATTCCGTAAGAAGTACGAAGACGAATGGGCAATCATCACGAAGGTCGCATATCGCGACGATAAGATCGTCGTCATGGAAGCAGACATTTTGAACAAAGAAGATCGCGTGATTGCCACAGGTTTTGCAGAAGAATTACGCGACGCGAGCATGATTAACAGAACGAGCGCACTAGAGAATTGCGAAACAAGCGCAATTGGTCGAGCTCTAGCTAATTTAGGGTTCGGCGGCGGCGAATATGCTTCTGCTGATGAGGTTGCGAACGCGATCGTACAGCAGGGCGAGCCGGTCAGGAAGAATTATGGTGGAGTGAGCTTCGATGATATTCGCGCTGATCTTGACGCGATAGACGATGAGGGTTCGGTCAGAGAATATGCGGTCGAATTGAAGCGCAGGCTCACGAATCCGACCGAGAAGCAGTTGGCAATCATCAAGAAAATGATCGCTGACCGTTTGACGGCAATTAAGGGCGAATAGGAGTCGCCGGTTAGGAGGTAGTTATGAAAGCAAAGAGATATTCAAGGGAAGAATGGGAAGCGGCAAAGAGTCTGAAGAAGTGCGGCAAGACTTGGGCCGAAGTAGCAACAGCACTAGGCCGCAACGGTACGCACATTGGAAAGGCGATCAAGCGTTTCGACAACTATGACAGCTATTTAGAGAGCTTCAGGAGATTGCCGGGTCGCAGGACAGAGCAGTTGCAGTTTTTGCCGCCGGAATTGCCAGTCGCGCCAAAGAAGATCCAGGTTCGTTCCATCGAGGTCAAGCCGTATCGCAAACTCACTCCAGAGAAACTGGAGGGCGAGAAGATGAGAATGGCTACTCGCATGGCTCAAATTACGAAAAGATATATCGAGGAATTGCGCGATGCAGGATTTAGATTCTGACTTATCTGACGCGGCCGAATGGCTCTGCGGAGAGCCGACCGTAGTCGAATAATAAAATGCCTTCGGATGAGCTGGTCAGGCGTAAAAGAGCAAGCTAGTTCTTGGGATAGCACAACCAGTAATACCTAGTAATTGGTCATTTTCACCTCTGTTTTGAATGACTTTTTTAGATGATGTTCTCTGCTAATAATCTTCATCTATCGTGCTATCTCTATGGTTTCACTCCGGGCGGCTTCGAGCTAATGTTTGCTCTAATCCACAAAATACACTCCGTCCGGAGCCATGTTCGTGAATATTGAGAGTTATTCAAGAGCTAAATGTAAGGAGGTATCAAAATGAATGAATTGGAAGTTATCACGAATCTCGCTCTGCTCATTGTGGGAGCGATGTTCTTATCAGTTTTGATTGCGATCATATTAGGGATCGTCATCGCGGTCATCAGAACGATCGAAGAAGAAAAGAAAGGGAAGAAATGAGTGAGTGTAGCAATACGAGTGCTGACGGTGTCGAGATTATCGAGATCAAGAAGCAACTAGAGGAATACGAACGTCTTGACGCTGAAGCGGAGGAGATCGCAGAGGAGGACAAGATATATAGGAGGAAGATCGTAAAATGACAGAATTAGAACTACAAGCACAAGTCGCGGACTATCTTCGCTTGCAGTATCCTGACGTGATATTCCACAGCGATTTTGGTTCAGGCGTGAAGCTCACAATGGGCCAAGCCATCAAACAGAAACGTTTGAATGGCGGCCGTAGAAGCTGGCCGGATATGTTCATCGCAAAGCCGAAGCTCATGCAATCAAAGGACGGACTACCTGTCGTGATTCATGGGCTATTTTTAGAGCTTAAAAAGGACGGCGTTCGTATTTTGAAGCGCGACGGATCATACGTATCGGATGAACATATTAGGGAGCAGGCAAAGATGTTGCAGGCACTCGAAAGGAATGGTTATCGGGCTAGGTTCGCAGTAGGGTTTGACCAGGCCAAGCGGATCATAGATGAATATGTAGGAAGGAAGAAGGAGGGGGCGGACATTATAGAATTTTAATCTGGACTCTATTGGCTGGGCGCTATGAGCATAAGGGAGGTACAAGATGTTCGTAGCAAATGGAGTGATCGTGCGGCATTTAGGAAGCATCACGATCGCATTCAAAGACAAAGAAACAATAGCCGTCAAAGTTGTCGGCGATAAACACAACATAACATATCTTTTTCACAGGTGGTTCGCTCCATTAGGGAGTTATACTGGTGGTTGGCGCGATTTTAGGCGAAAGATGCTTAGGAATAAGAATCTTGACCTGTTATCGTGCATTTTTTATGCGCAGAAGTATGACATTCAGATTCATCGCACCACTAGGGACATAAAATTAAACGGAAAAATAATCGAAAGGGAGTGAATTTCGTGAAGAAACTTGAGAATATTGCGGAATATCTGCCATTAAGCGAGCTAGTAAAGCTCGAAAACAATCCGAGAACGATTAAAAAGGCTGATTTTGAGAAGTTAAAGACAAGCATCAAGAGCAATCCTGATTATTTCGAGGCTCGGCCGATTATCTGCTCGGACAGGACTGGCAAGAATGTCATTCTAGGCGGTAATCAGCGCTATGAGGCGGCCAAAGCGCTTGGGATGAGTGAAGTGCCAGTTATCGTGCTTCATGGCTTAGACGAGGCGAGAGAGCGTGAGATAGTCATTAGGGATAATGTGAATAATGGCGATTGGGATTTCGATATTCTGGCGAATGAGTGGGATGAGAGCGAGCTGGAAGATTGGGGCATTCAGAATGATTGGCAAAAAGATGAAACATTCTCAGATGAAGGCGAGCTTGGCACCGAGAAAAAGCTACTCCAATGTCCAGCGTGCGGCCATATAAACGAAGAGAAGGCATTTAGATATGCAGATACCGAGCAAAGTCTATCCTTATAGATTGCCCTATATGGGGAGTAAGCAAAATATCGCCTATTCTCTAATGCTTGCCATTTTACAGAAAAAACCTAAGGCTAAGTATTTCTTCGATATATTCGGCGGCGGTGCGGCGATGAGCCTAATGGCTAAGCAGTTTGGCCTCAAAGTATTCTATACAGAAAAGAACGCCGGCATCGTCAATTTATTGAATTTCTTGAAAGATAATAAGATCCCAGATGATTGGATTCGCTGGATTAGCAGAGAAGAGTTTAAGGAGTGTCTGGGCAAAGACGATCCATTCAGCGCTTTCGTGTCAGTAGTATGGTCATTCGGCAACAACAGGCAAGCGTATCTATTTGGCAAAGATATAGAAGAGCCTAAGCGCCTAGCATTTGAAGTTATAGTAAATCAAGACGAGCAAGCGCTTGAAGATCTAAACAAAATGCTTGGCTGTAAGCTAAGGATGCCTAAAGGCGCAGATGTTCATACTAGGCGGCTACAATTCACTCGCCAAGCTAAAAAAATCGGCGGCAATAGGGCCATCGCTATTGAGCGCATGGAGCTAGCCGATAAGTTAGCTCTAACTCAATCTCTAACTCAGATGGAATGCTGCTCAAGGCTACAGCAGCTCGAATATCTACAGCAGCTCGAATATCTACAGCAGCTCGAATATCCGTATGACGAAGTGATTATTTATTGCGACCCACCATATAGAGGAACGGCCGAATATACCGACAATGATTTTAATCCGAAAGAGTTTGATGAATGGGTGCGTAAGCTAAAATATGACTGCTTCATTTCTGAGTATGATGCGCCGTTTGAACAAATAGCTAGTTTCAATAAGCTGGCACTACTAAATAATTCAAAGACAGAGCGCACTACGGTAGCAGAGAAACTTTATTATCACAAAGCGGAGGTAAAATGATTGAGAAAGTAAATCCATCACATCCAGATAAGGTAGCAGATAGAATCGCCGGAGCGATTGTCGATTTGGCATATAAGAAGCAAGAGAATCCGAAGATAGCAGTTGAGGTGCTTATCGGGCATGGGAATTGCCATATCATCGCCGAAACGAGCGTTCATTTTGAAGAAGGGGCAATACTGGCTACCGTCGATCGTATCATGGGCAACGGCATGACTATAACTGATTATGTAGAAGTGCCGCAGGATGTTCATCTAGCAGAAAACCAGAGCAAGGAGATTCGCTGTGGAGACAATGGTATCTTCAAGGGAGTGCCAACGAGCGAGGAAGAGAGGTTGCTATCTACGGTCATCAGAGCGAGCTACAAGGCTCATCCGAGCGACGGCAAGTTCATCATCAAGGACAGACAGATTATCGCGTGCCAGAGCAACGTAGAGAGTGGAGCGTACAAGGCGGAATTGCAGTATCTTTTGCCAGACTTCGATTTTACGGTCAATCCACTTGGCGACTGGACGGGCGGTACGGACGTAGATACTGGAGCTACTAACCGCAAGCTAGGAAGTGATATGGGCAGAGCTGTTACTGGCGGAGGCTTGCATGGCAAGGACTTGAGCAAGGCTGACGTAGCAGTCAATATCGCTTGCCATCTGATGGCTCAAAGGAAAGGCCAAGCAGTCCAGGCATTTTGTGCAATTGGCGACAAGGCAGTCAAGTTCGAAGACGAGTATGGGGTAGGAGAATACTGGCCATATGGAGAGGTAGTCGAGATGGCCGGTGATTACATTAAAAACTTAGGCGGGTTCGAGAAACTCGCAGAATGGGGATTATTCTAATGGCAACCACCACAGAGCAGGAGAAAACGCTTAAGAATGGGAATCCTATCAACAAGGCGACACAATTCGGTCAGCCGAATGGGAATCCAAGACACAATGGAGCGTGGAAAAAAGAGGACACAGCTCGCTACAAACTGGAGCAAATGTTGAAGTTATCCGAGGCCGAGCTTCGCGCAGTGGCAGAGGACAAGGACGCTCCGCTGTTTGAGCGCAAGCTGGCAACCTGTATTCACAAGGGTCAATGGAAAGAAATTGAGGGGATGATGAATCAGGTCTATGGCCAACCAAAGGCAGTTATCGAGAATTACAACACAGAAATGAAGCCGCTCATTGACTTGACCAAGAGGAAGAAGAATGGAGAAGCCGATTCTTAGTCTGATTATTCCGGTATATAACAAGGCGCCGTTTTTGAGGCGGTGTCTTGATTCGGTTGCTAATCAGATGAGAGCAGATGTTGAGGTAATCGTGATCGACGATGGTTCAACTGACGGCAGTTCGGATATTCTCAAGGAATTCACAGATTTTAAGATCGTGAGACAGAAGAATGCCGGAG
Organism: uncultured Candidatus Saccharibacteria bacterium; assembly: GCA_947307225.1. Taxonomy (GTDB): domain Bacteria; phylum Patescibacteriota; class Saccharimonadia; order Saccharimonadales; family Saccharimonadaceae; genus UBA2834. The sequence continues at coordinate 13,860 of CAMZIL010000010.1, read as the reverse complement.
TCAGTTCGGCGAGGAATAAGGGATTGGAGTTAGCACAGGGCGAAGCGATCGCTTTTCTGGACGCAGATGATGCGCTGTTGCCTTATGCGCTGGATAGGATGGTCGCTTATGCGAAACGATTGGATAAGTGGCCGATTATTCAGTTCAATCAGAAACGGATTCGTGCCGACGGGGACGTGAAGTGGTCAAACGTCGGCAAAGGCTCGTATGAGCGCACAGCGCCGCCGAAGCATTGGCAGATGGTATGGAATAAGGTCTATTCTCGAAAACTCATCACAGAGCATTCTGTGCGGTTCAGGAGCGATATGTTTTTTGGCGAGGACGAGATGTTCAACGTTGATTTACTTGAGTACGTTCCGAAGATATGGCAAGCTCAAGACGCTCTGGTGGCTCATTATATGGACGATATGTATTCGATATGCCGGGGCGGTTCAGTTGATAGCAAGGCTTGCAAGAAGCTGGATGACACTTATACAAACAAGATAGAGAAGACAGAAGATAAGGGTTGGCGGAACAGATTGTTGCACAGACGGAATTATTTAAGATCGTGCAAAATGTTCAAGGACGCTGGCTTCACGCTCAAGGGCGCCGGCAAGTATGACATCGTGTATATGGTCAAGGACACGCTCAAGAATGAGGAGCTGGTATATTCTCTGCGCTCCGTCGAGGAGAATTTTCAGTATAACAGGGTGTGGTTCGCCGGTGGAAAGCCAAAGGACTTGGAGCCAGATGGCTGGATGATGATTATGCAGAATGCTCCGAGCAAGTGGGAGAACGTCCGGAATATGCTGGTTGAGGTGTGCAAGAATGACGCGCTGACGAAGGACTTTTGGCTGTTCAATGACGACTTTTTCATTCTTGAGCCATGCGATGACAAGTTAGAGCAGTCATATTGGGGAACGCTTGAGGATCATATCTATCGGTGCCGGAATGCTGGCGAATACGCGAGTAGGTTGAGCCATCTTGTTGAAACGCTGAAGGCGGCTGGGCTTGGCACGCTGAATTATTCGGTGCATCGGCCGATTCTAGTCAATCGAAAGAAGGCTCTTGAGGTTTTGGAGAAGTTCCCGGATGAACCAATGTTCAGAGCATTATATGGCAACTACGCGAAGATTGGCGGAGTGGATGAGCCGGACTACAAGATCAGGAAGATGGGCGTGAAGCTAGAGCCGGGTCATCGTTTCGTTTCTACGCAAGACGACTCATTCCATCAGGGGGTGGTCGGCAGACAGCTCCGGGAACGGTTCAGTTATAAGAGCAGGTTTGAGGTCTGACATGGCTATCACGAGTGCATTGAAGAAGATTGAGGAAACGCTGTATGAGCCGACACGCTACAAGGTTATTCAGGGCGGTATGAGTGCCGGCAAGACATATGCGATCCTGACGCTTCTGATTGGCTATGCTATGAGCTACAAGGAGTCGAAGATTACGATCGTGGGCTTGTCTTATGCTCACTTGAAGGATGGCGCGATGAGCGACTTCAAGAACGTGATGAAGGAAGCGAATATATGGGAGCCGATGAGATGGAACATAACAGACTCGCAATACACGTTTCCAAATTCGAGTGTGCTCCAGTTCCGTTCGGTGGATAAGATGGGAGCGCGTGGCCCTAGACGTGATGTTCTATTCGTAAATGAGGCGAACGGTATCTCTTATGAGGTATTCAAACAGATGGCCGACCGCTCGCGTGATTTTTCTATCATTGACTATAATCCGAGCGCAGAGTTTTGGGCGCATACGGAGCTGGTCAAAAAGCAGGCAGACAAGACGAGTTTTTTAGTTTTGACGTTTGAGGACAACGAAGCATTGAGCGCACAGGAGCGCGCGAATATCCTTGAGAATAAGCCGAAGGACGGTGAGGAGCCGAGCAACTGGTGGATCGTGTATGGTCTAGGTCAGATTGGCTCGCTTGAGGGCAACGTATATAAGGGTTGGGAGCTTGCCAATGGCGAGGAGCAGGTCAAGGATGGCAGTGTTCTAGTCAGGTACGGCCTAGACTTCGGTTTTAGCAACGATGAAACGGCTCTGGTCGCAGTATATGATCGTGGCGAGAAGAAGATCGGTGTGGTTGAGAAGATTTACAAGAAGGGCATTTTGCCGAGCCAGTACGGGGCGATGTTGGAAGCGGCAGGGATTGACCATTCTGTTCTGATCGTGGCGGATTCAGCAAGGCCGGAGATTATTGCCGAGATTAAGAAGGCCGGGTTCCGTTGCATTGGCGCAAATAAGGACGCTGGGAGCGTTTTAAGGGGCATTGAGCGCGTTTCAGAGAACCAAGTGCTGTATTATGGCAAGAATATCGAGCGTGAGTACTTGAGCTATGCATGGAGAAAGAAGAAGTCCGGCGAATTGCAAGATGAGCCACAGGATGGCAACGATCACTTGATGGATGCGCTTCGTTATGCAGTTGATGATATGTTCAAGCCTAGATTCGACTTCTAGCACCATCCGGACGGTATATTTTAACCAGACGCACGTAGTTCTTTTGGGCAAGGAGGTGGCTATGAATGAGCAAGCGAAGGAGAAGGAAAGCTAGTCGAGTATCTAGTGGTTCTGATCGCCATCATATACTGTTCTATCGCAAAGAGTGGAGCAAGACTCATGCATTGAAGCTAAGGAGGTGCTTCGTTTATGAGTTGCCGAAGGCAGTTCATCAGGAATTGCATTCGGCGGTGGATGCCGTACCAGTGCTAAGCGAGTCCGAAGCCAGAGAATTGTGGATTCTATTCCAGAAAGTCGATGAGGAGCTATCCTTATTCGACGCGTTAGAGTGGCTAATTGAGAACGCGCCTAGTGCCGAGTTCGGCTCCGCTATTCAGAGTCAGCTTGACTTCTTGCAGAATCATTTAGAGCGCTTCTAAGTGAGCGCTCTTTTTGATGCTCGCACCATATGAGGAATATATAGGGGGCAGTATTAAAAGGAGCAGATATGGCTTTAGAGTTCAAAAATCAGCTAGAGGCCATCGACTTCGGAGGGCTAGTGGTAGAGCCAAAACTAGACGTCGAAACGAGGCTAAGGCTACAAACTATCAAACTAACAGACGCAACAGCGGTCAAGGAAGCCATTGAGATCATCTCTGGCTGTTTCGGCGACAAGAAGGAAGCCGTCGCAGAGTTTATCGACGAAAATTTAGGGCTGAACGATATTGCTCGCTTGCAGGTATATCTTGTCGGCGGCCAGAGCATGCTCGATAAGGTCGATGTAGTTATGAATGAGAAGCTGGAGGGTGCGCTGAATGGAGAATAGTTTGAAACTCATCTTCGCTGACTGTTTCGCTTGCGGTATGCGTAAGACGTGGGCAGAAAATCAGCTCGCAGAAGCACAGGCAAACAACTTCAACATCGAAAAGGTTCCGTTCTACGCGGACGGAGCGGCCGCATATATCCGTCTAGCAATTGAGCAGGGCGTGAATATGCCATTCTTTACGGACGGAGTCAAGGTATCGAAGAATGTTGCAGACTTCATCGTGAAAGAGGAGCCGAAAAAGAAAACTAAGCGCCGAGTGAAGAAAGTAGAGGCAGAGGATGAGTCTTAGGCAGAGAATAGGGGACGCTATCTCTGGCCGTCGCACAAAGCAGGAGATTAGGCAGAAAGAGAGCTATCAGATCCACGTGAATTCGCTCTGTTCTGCTTATGAGAATCTTTTTGCACAGGTTAGGCCACTAATCAACGATATGAAGTCCGTCATCCCGTACGGTGTCGGCCGGAATGGGGCAAGATTAGACATTCGCAAGACTCCAGAGATTGCTAAGTTGCTCGATCCGAACGTTTCGATGGGCTGGGCGGAGTTTGCAGATGCTATGTTCGCCACATGGCTCACAGAGGACGAATTGAACGTTCGTGTTCATTTAGGCAGAGGCGGAAAGGTCGAGGGCTACACGATTTTGCCGGTAGGATCGCGCAGAGTTCGCAACGGTAGATATTACTGGACGATCGAGAGCATGGAAGGTCGCATCATCGAGATTGGCGAAGATGAGGTGGCTACGCTCCGCTTCTCACGCAATCCACGCAATCTGGACAAGGGTGTTTCGCCGGCAAGTTCGGTGTTCATCTGGTCGCAGATTGACGATCTTGTTTCGCAGTACCAGAAGGCATTCTTCGAGAACGGTGCAGTTCCGGCAACAATTACGTTCATTAAGGCAAGGACTCGCGATAGCTACGAGAAGAAGCGCGTAGAGCTTGAGAACGGCTTGTCTGGTGCAAAGAATCGCAACAAGACGGTATATATCTGGCGACAGTTGCTAGATGATGGCTCTGAAGGCGACGAGCTTGAGGTTAAGACGATCCAGGGCAACAACGCAACGCTTGCAATCAAGGACATCATCGCGATCGTGAATGACAAGCTAAATAAGGCTGTTGGCGTTTCTAACTTCATTCTCGGCGATGACTCATCTGCTAAGTATGACAACGCAGAGTTGAGCGACTACCAGTTCATCAAGCGCCGCGTATATCCGGCTCTTATGAGTTTTTGGGGCCAGTTCCAGCACGAGCTAGATCGTATTACAGGCGGTTTAGGTTATGGCATCCAGTTCAGTCTTGAGTTGCCAGAATTGACCGAACGCTTGAAAGTGAAGGCAGAAACGGCAAGAATTCAGTCCGAATCGCTTCGCGAGATGATTCGCGATGGTTCGTTGCCATCGGCGGCAGTCAAAGCTCTTGGCTTGCCAAATAAATGGCTGGAAGCGGCTCAAGGATTGTACGCAGAGAAGCTCCGCGATGACGAGCGTGAGGATAGGCGTGCCGTTCAGTACCAGATTCAGGTCAATCAGGGCGGCTCTGGCGCGATTGAAGCTCAAGATGCATTAGTTATCGACTCTGTCGCTCAAAACGCAACAGAGCGCAAGCTAGAGGCCTTAGACGACGATTATGGCTACGCTCCGGTATTCGGAGAAGGCGAAGAACGTGCGAAGGCTATTTATGAGATGCTGGTCGAGTACGCAGAGCAGATTTTGACCGAGAATCCGGGTATTACGGCGGAAGAATTGGTCGAAAAATTGAACGAAATTCTCATCAAAGATGCAGAAGATGGTGTGGTTGAGGGTGTAGAAGCTGTTCAAGCGTTGCTTTACGGCAAAGAAGTATCAGAAGAAATTGGCGCGGCGTTCGCAAATGGCAACTATCACTTGTCAGAAGAGTTTCATAAGAAGTTAGCTGGCCGTACGGCTGAATTAGTGAAGAATTTTGGCGATGATGCGAAGCAGATTGGCCAGAGCGTGCTTAATCAGGCGGCAAAGGAAGGTTGGCCGGCATCCAGGCTCAAGAAAGCACTTCTCGCCGCAGTTCCGAAGTCTAGGGCAGAGTTGATTGCTCGCAACGAAACTGTATATGCAGTTAAGGCCGGTCGAATCGAGTCCGACAAGTACATTGAGCAGAATTATGGCGTTGAGATCGACCTAGTGTGGAGAATCAGCGACGATTCCGCTTGCGACGTATGCAAGGCGATGAACGGCGTGAAGGTCAAGTGCGGCGAAGCATTCCCGGATCATGAAACATATGACGGTGTCGAGCATTACTGGGAGCACTCTGGATGGAACGATTATGGTCAGACCCCGAACGCTCATCCGAATTGCCGTTGCTACTTCGATGAGGAGGTCAGAGCCAATGAGCTTTAAGATTACGTGTCCAAAGTGCGGACGCATTCTAGGCGATACGAGCGAGTCAATGGACGCTCGCTTGAATTGCCGGGGATGCAAGCAAACAGTAGATATTAAGATTCGTGTAGCACATTGTGCGGATTATCTAAATAAGAAGGAGGAGAAGGATGACGAATCCAAATGATGCCATTGGCACGAATGCGGCTTATGGCACTAGAACGAGTGTGAATGCATTCAACGATATTGTACAGCTGGTCAATGGACGCGGCACGCTTAGTGGTTTCGCCGTAGTTCCAAAGTCCGGCATGGTTTTGACCGTAGGCGGTTCAGCAGGGACTCGCGACGTGGCAATTGCAGAGGATAACTTAGGCAACCGTACATGTATCAACAACAGACTTGCGGCTGGTATCGACGTTGAGATTGCGGCGGCAGGATTGTCTAGCAACAGATATGACGCGATCGTAGTTTATGCGAATAATCCTGCTCAGGCCGACGATACTACTCCAGACGCTCCAAGCGTATGTGGAATCATCGCAGTTCAGGGCGGCACGACTGGCGTTTCTGATGCGCAGATTCGCACAGCTATTACAGCTGATGGCGGTACTGGTTCTATCGCTTATTATGCAACGCTGGCGACGATCCTGGTTCCAACCGGTGCGACAACGATTACGAGCGGCAACATTACGCAAAATCATGTGGCGATTTCAGCGGCAGATATTGCGGATGGCGAGATTACAGGGAATATGCTTGCGAACAATACGATCACTCGTGCCAAGGTGGATGCTACTTCTTATGCGGCAACAGCAGATGGCAACTGGACTGTCAGCTATCTGCCGAATGGCAAGAAAATGTGGGTTCAGAGTGGCAACTGGGGCCCATCAGGCTCATTCACTCCAGGTGGCCAGAACTACGCATTCGTGTCGAATATTGCTACGTTGCCATCAGCATTGGCCGACTTTAGCGGTATCCATATCATTGGTACGGCACAATCTACGAGCCAATCTTGTCAATGTGATTTCGTATGGGGAAATTCTGCGGTAGGTGGTTCGGACAAATTCGGCTTACGTCTGCATGAATGGTACGGAACTGGCTCTGTCACTCGCTCTGGTACATTTTCTCTAATTCTGATTGAGAAGTAGTCGCACCATATGGGAGGTATAAGGGAACTATGAAGGCTAGATTTATAGATGCAAAGGTAGTCCGAACCGATGCGAAGATTACGACGAAGCGTTTTCGCAACATTCTTGCCAATTCTGGCGAGTTAATGGAATCAGGCGAGAAGCGCGACATTCGCAATCTTTATGTTATGAGTACGGACGGCGAATTGCTCAAGATCGCTGATTTAGCTACCGATCCTGACAAGCAGACTGAAGAATATACCGTTCAAGCACAGGCTGATCATGGCGAGATCGTAGAAGGAATGCTAGTTCCATCTATTGAGAAGCAGTTCGGTTCGTGCAAAGTCTGGCTGGAGGAGGACGGCTTGCATGCTCGTATGTATTTTGCAGAGGGCGACGCATTGGCTGATCACGCGTGGGCAATAAGCGAACATGCAAGTTATTCAATCGGAATGGACTGGTATCCTGATGGCTATTACGGTACAGGGTACGAGATTTCAGAGCCTATCGGAATTCTGCGCGAGATTTCGATGGTACTGACCGGAAACGATCCGCGCGCTAAGACTATTGACTCTATCAACGCTGATGCAGAGGCTCAAGGGAGCGCGGATGCGATAGATGGGGTAGCAACTAATAATAAGGAAGAAAGTCTAATGGTCAAAAAATTAGATGAATTGACTCCAGATGAGCGCGACGCTATGAACGCTCGCATCGCTGAGGTCATCGACGAATTCACGACCAAAGCTCCAGAAGATGAAACAGAGCCAACCGCTGAAGCGGCAACGGACGATGTTGAAGCTACTGAAGAAGCTCCAGCCGAAGAGATCAAAGAGGTCGAAGAAGCTGAAGCAGAGGTTGTTGAAGAAGTCAAAGAAGAATCACAAGACTCTCTTAAGCAGAATGTTGTTGTGATCAAAGATAAGCAAGAAATTAAGCAGGAGAATGTTATGTCTAACACGACCGATTATCTCAAGACTGACGCAGCTGTTGCGGCTTGGGGTAAAGCACTTCTAGATTGCGCTGGCGACAAGACCAAGTTTGAGGATGCATTCCGCAAACAGGCCAAAGCTGACGGCATCGACCTGGGAGATAATGTATCACTAGTTCCAGAGGCAGTTATCAACGCTGTTTCTGAGCAGATCGAAGATGAAGATCGTATCTTCAATCATGTATTCCATACCGGCCTTAACTTCGAGGTTGCCGGTACTGCCGCTTCTGAAGGCGGTGCAACTGGCCACGTTCGCGGCAAGACCAAAGAGGAAGAAGCTGTTGAGCTCGCAAAGCGCGTTCTCGTTCCAGCTGACCTTTACAAGCTCATGAAGCTCGACCACAGCATGGTCAAGATCAACGGTGGTATCGGTTCCAGCGCAATCGTTCGCTACGTACTCCGCGAGATGCCACGCAAGTTGCTCGACGCTATCGACCAGGCTATCCTCGTTGGTGGTATCACTACCGATTCCAGCGAATCTGGCGAAACTGAATTTGATGCACTTTTGCCAATCGTTGCAGATATTGCTGACGCACAGGGCATCTATGGTGTCGAATACACTCCAGAAGCAGGCGATACTGCTCGCGCAATCATCTCTAAGGCCGCAAGCCGCGTTGTCGCTGGCTACGATCGCACCCTCATCACTACTGAAGATGCGCTTACTGACCTTGAGAACAGCTTGAATGGTTCGTTCCCAGTATTCCCTAATGGTATCGACAAGAACGATCCACGCATTAACGGCATTCGCCGCATCATCACCCCACGCTGGCTCACTAATGAGATGCTCGGCGATTACACAGGTGGTATCATCGTTGATCTTCCATCCTACCATACTGTTGGCGATGACAGCGCAGAGCGCTTGACTGACTACGACATCGATACGAACAAGTATGTCTGGGAAGTTCTCGCTTGCATCGGTGGTGGTCTTGTTAATAAGGGCGCCGCTGTTGGTATCAAAGCATCCGACGAAAGCTAATTAGCAATTTAGAAAGGTATTAGGAATGACGCAAGACGATTATCAGCTATGGACAGGGGAAACGGTATCTTATACTGATGCACAATGGAAACGGATTGTCGATGTGGCGAAAACTCGACTCGCGTCGTTTCTATGCCTAGATCGCTGGCCAGAAACGATGGCAGATGACCTAGAAATGCTTCTAGCAAACTTCATCTGTGCGGTTCTGCGCTGGCAAGGCACTCCAGAGGCTAGTGTTAGCTCAAAGAGTGTCAGAAACTTTACAATCAGTTTCGAGAATGACGGTGCCGTCAATGCTTTTGCTCAAGTTGCGAAGAACTACTCGGATATTATCGAGAAGTACTCACAATGCGATACTGGCATGGCGGTAGAAAGAAGCAAGATTTACAATTGCGCTGGCAAAGCTCAAGGGGGTTGCTGTGGCGGACGTCTTTAATGCGTTCCCTAAAGCGATCATCACAGATGATTGGAAACTAGGGGAATTGGTTGAAAATACGGAAGTCGGCAAGCTCTGGAAAGACAAAGGATTCAAGTCAGTCATCGTAGATGAGGCAAATGAGGGAGATTTAGATCGTTCGCCGAGTGCGGACACGATTCGTTCCGACACGCTCATCTATGCAAAGCCGAGTGAGATGCCGGGCTTGAATATTGCTAGATATATCTCAAGCTACTACTGGTATCAGGCTTCGGCCGACCAATACTATCGCATTATAGAGGTAGGAATTGGCAAGAATCAGAGTCGCGGAGTGATTGAGCATATCGAATTTAGAGTTCGTCCGGCGGAATTCGCTGGAGCGGACGATGAATCCTAGCAACATCAAGCTCACATGGAACAATGGCGCTCTGACGGAGCTTCAGAGGCGAATGAATGGCGGTATCATGCGGATGGCATTCGATATTGCAAGTCGCGCAAGGTACAACGCTCCGGTCAAGACAGGCGCGCTCCGGAATAGTATTCGAGTGGCTCCGGAACAGGGCCAAGTGTTTATCGTTGCTGGCGACAGCAGAGTTCCATATGCGAAGCGCAGGGAATATGAGAACAATCTTCATCCTGAAACGCGTTTTTATATGCACAGAGCATATGATTCGGTCATGGAAGATGATTGGCAGAATAAATATTTTGGGAATCTAACTGAATGATAACTTTAGCACTATTAAATCAGATGGTGGCGGACAACGTTGGCGGTCTGACTAAAAACAAGGACTTCTTTTGGGAGGAGATGCCGCTTCAGAAAGACGGCAAGCCGGCTCAAGGGGTGTGGATCGTGACTCGTCCGGGGGCAAACTCTGGAAGGAATGGCAAGAATCTTCGCACGACGGCTGACTTTTATGTTGCTTTTGCAAACAAGGCCAAGACGGAAGTTATTCACAAGGCGATTCGCGATTATCTCACAAAAAATCTATGCTTCTGCGAATTGAGCGGTAGCATTGACGGCACGAGCTATTCATATCAGTTTGAGAACGTTCGTTTGAGGGGTGCTACAACACCACAGAACGACGGAGTGACTGAAAATGGTCTGATTGTGAAGATGGCAAGCGTAGAGCTTGTCTATGACGAGAATATTAACTAAGAAGGAGTATTTAGATGGCAACTCAAACTCTATCACAGCTTCATCGTATCGTACTTCGCAAATGGACTGGTGCCGCTTGGGAAGTTATGACGATTGAGCCAAGTGATCTAGGCCAGGATTCTTATATCACGTTCAATCTCGCTCCACGCAAACAGAGCCGCGCAAGCGCACAGGGTACGACGGAAACGCCTATCTCTGGCACTTTTGATTCGCTCTCTGCTTCGATTGAGTTCTTAGCAGATAATGCCAAGATCATTGGCAAAGCAATCGGCAACTGGGCAGAAGCTACTTATGCGAGCGCGACCAGTCTTGCTGGCAACGTAGTTTTCGGCGGTGCTGATGATCTTTGTGCTGGTGGCGAATATTATTCTGTCGTCGCACAGGGTATCTGTGATGATGGTTCAACGGCTGACGTAGAATTCACTCGCTGTTTGCCTAGCTTGGATGGCGACATCACGCTTGGCGGAAGCGATACTGCTACGGTCACACTCGCATTGAATCCAATCATCTACAATGCGGCTGAACACAGCTCGGATGGTTATCCGGCATATACCGCACGCTTGGGCGATGCAGACTTGACCAAGAAGGTTCGTCTTGACGTAACCGACGGTACCTACAAAGAAGAAGAAAGCTAGGTACGATGAGGAGAGCCGAATTAACACTTAACCGGGTAAAGGAGTCGCAGAAGGCGGCGCCGGTTCGAGTTCGTCGGCTCTCTGATTTTGTATCGGAGCAAGAACTGAAGGAGCTTCACGAGAATGTGGCCAAAGGATCGTCGAAGCCGAAGAAGTTCGATATGGTCGATGCATATGTGGCCGAAATCATGGCTAGATTCGGCTATGAGGCCTATCAAGCGTGGAACATGGGAATTATACCGGATTGGAGAATGAGGCGGCTTGTAGAGGCCGAGAGAGGCCGAGAAATGAGGCTCATCAACAACCTAGAGTCAGTCATCACATTGACCGGTATCGCAGGGGCGACGAGCAAGAAGGCAAAGGAGCCGATTGGCAGGGCAATTCAACAGATCAAAATAAATGAGAAAATCACGAAAGGGGAAGCATAATGGCGGATACGGTTGGCGAGCTACGAATTGGGCTAGTTTTTGACGGCAAGACGCTCAAGGCGAGTCAAGCGCAAGTAGAAAAGGAAGTTGAGAGTACCGGGAAGAACTCCGGTAGCAAGTTTGCCAATGCATGGACTGTTGCGGCAGGCAATATTATCGCGGCTGGTGTTCAAACAATTGCGACCGCTGTTTCTACGCATATCGACGCGGCAATTAAGCGTGTAGATACGTTGAACAACTTCCCTAAGATTATGTCTAACTTGGGCGTTTCTGCGGATGATGCGCAGGCATCTATCGCGAAGATGAGCGAGAAGTTGCAGGGGTTGCCAACCACGCTCGATGCAGGTGCAAGCGCAGTCCAACGCTTCACGTCGAAGAATGGAAACGTCAAAAAATCTACTGACATCTTCTTGGCATTGAATAATGCTCTTTTGGCAGGTGGTCAATCTACTGATATTCAGGCTACGGCTCTTGAGCAGTTGAGCCAAGCGTATGCCAAAGGCAAGCCAGATATGATGGAGTGGCGTTCGGCTATGACGGCTATGCCGGCACAGTTGAATCAGATCGCAGAAGCGATGGGCTTCGGCAAGAATGCATCAGACAAGTTGGGCGAAGCATTGAGGAATGGCTCTGTTTCTATGGACGAGTTCATGGAGAAAATCTCCGAGATGAACACGCAGGGGAGTGGCGACTTCAAGAGCTTCGAGGAGCAAGCAAAGAATTCCACAGGCGGTATCCAGAATGCAATCGCTGTTATGCACAGCAGAATTACGCAGGGCATCGCGGCAGTTCTTGACGAGATTGGCTCTGAAAATATCGCGGCTTTGGCAGAAGGGATTGGCAACGCGATCAAAGAGGTTGGCAAGATTTTGGCAGGGGTCATTAAGTTCATTGTTAAAAACTGGAACGTGATCGGGCCGATTTTGGCGGTTTTGGGGACTGTTGCTGGTACCATTATTGCGATAAATGCGGCGCTGGCGGCATACAAGGCGATTCAGACGGCCGTCAATGCAGTTACTTTAGTGTTTAATGCGATTTTGAACGCGAATCCGATTGGAATTATTATTACAGCGGTTGTGGCGCTCACAACGGCTCTGGTGTGGTTCTTCACGCAAACGCAGATTGGCAAGGATATTCTTAAGGGCTTCTTTGACTTCATAACAGCTGGATTTACTGGGATCGTCAATTTTCTTAGTGGAGTGTGGAATCTTATCGTCGATGGGGCGAAAATGGCATGGTCTGGGATTCAGGCGGCATTTGGTTCGGTCGCAGAGTGGTTCGGTTCCGTATTCAAGGCGGCATGGGAAGGCGTGAAGGCAGTCTTTTCGACTGGTGGCAAGATTTTCATGGGCATTGTCGAGGGCATTGTCAGCGCATTCAAGGCGGTGGTCAATGCAATCATCCGCGGCATCAACGGTGTCGTCGCAATTCCATTCAACGCGATCAACGGCATTTTGAGCGGTATTCATAACATTAACATTATGGGCATCAAGCCATTCGAGTGGGTAGGTCAGATTGGAGTTCCGCAAATTCCATATCTCGCACAAGGTGGTTATGCCGCCGGGGCGACTGGAGCCGTGATCGGCGAGGCAGGCCCGGAGGTCGTTTTGCCATTGAGTCAGAATACTGACAACTGGAGCGGAATGTTGGCAAACGCACTAGCTGACAAGTTTAATGAGGAAGATAGAATTGGTTCGGGAATCACGATCGAGAATCAGAACTTCAACATCTCGAGCCAGCTAGACGCTGAAAATATTGGTCATATCATGATGCAAAGTATAAGGAGGCAAGCAAGATGAGCGTAGTATCAGTAAATGCGAGGAGCTTCATTCTAGCTCTGTTTATCAGGGACGATGGAGAACGGTTTTTGCTGGGCGACAATGGATACGACTTCAAGAGCTCACAGCTTCATTTTTCGGCCAATGTTATGGAGAATGACGAGGTGGCGAAGCAGGGTACGGATGGCACACTCTTAGCTGGTCAGGTTCGTAGGGCTTCCGTTCAGAGTTTTGATGGCTATGTTGGCGATGCCACGATGCCAAAGGAGCAGATCGAGCAACTTAGGCGCGCATTCTTCGCATTTTTTTCAAAAGGACATCATTTTAGGGTTATTTACGTCGATTGCGATCGCAACGCATGGCAACGCAAGGGTGGCTACCTTGTAGATGCTCCAGAGGTCAAGGAATTATGGCAAATTCATCCAGAATATCACGTAGGGCTGAATTTTGAGGATGTGAATTACTATACTTATGACGAAAACTCTGACGGCGAGGAGATTTCGGCCAATTCGCAGGCGGTACCAGTGTCTAGCGACGTTGAGGGCGGTCTTGTCTGGGATTCTGACGGTGCGGTATCTGACCATTCTACAATCGAGTATGACACGGAAACAGAAACGGAAGAGGGCAAGGCTCTGAATATTGAGGGTGCAGTCGGTGCAACTAGATTCGCAGATATTCAGCTAGAGGGCGATACTTCACAAGCAGGCACGCCAACTCCATCAGCTCCAGTAGCAGTCAAGACCGTTACTGGCGAGAATGTGGTCAAGATAT
>CAMZIL010000009.1 GCA_947307225.1 uncultured Candidatus Saccharibacteria bacterium | reverse complement strand
CCATTCTTGCCTTTCGGTTAAGTTTTCTAACCGCATTCACCGCAAGCGTGGCGTTATTTGGTATAATTATATCATAACATAATAAACAAGGAGAGTTCATATGCCAATAAACCCTAAATGCCCAAAATGTGGGAGTAGCAAAGTAAAATTGACTGCAGAGCGCAGCCGCCATAATCTCATTTGGTTCATTATATTCGGGTTCTTTTGGTGCATTTGGTGGTGTCTCAAGGCCGTTTTAGCATTCTATGTACTCATTTTCTTTGACTGGTGGTTTGCGATCATTAAAAAGAACCAAGGCAAAGGTTATGTGTGGCTAAGTAAACGGATATTGCAGAACAAATCCAGAGTGTACTATTGTACAAAGTGCGGCCACAATTTTAGAGGCTAGATAAATTGATCAATCCATCCTGGGTGAGCTTTAAGAACCGCAGAAGTGCGTCCTTTATCCATGTTGTTGTCTGGAAGTATTCTATATATTACGCGGTTGCCATGGTATCCATTGCTCCATTTTCTGTTGTGGCTTGATCTTATTACTTCAAATTTGAAATTCCCTGGCACGCCGAATGTCTGCAAAAAGGCCGCCTCGATTTCGCTCTTTTTTTGAAGCATAATACTTCTCTCCATCTCCTCCATCTCGTGGCTTGTCATTATAACATCAAGCCCACTCTGGTCGTAATAAATACCAATTTTATGTTTGGGTGTCAAATTTGCCATTCCCTATCTCCTCTAATTTCTTTACATCTTTATTGCGAGCTTCAAATATGGCCGCCAAATCCTCCTGTTCTACCTTGGCTGTTTCTCGCTTACTTTCTTTTGCCATCTTCTTTGCGTCCTTCACATAGTCAGGCTGGAATTGTTCACTAGGCTTTATAGCCTTCGTTCCCTTTTTCCTGTGCATATTCACAAGGTGACAAGATATAATATCCAACATCTGTAAAATGCGTGACTGGACTTCCTTATCCCAGTCCCAATCTTTAGAGGGCAAATACTTCTGCACAAACCTAGACTCCATAGGCAGGTTTACCAGTAATCGTGCGTATCTACGAAACTTCAGCGAAGCAATATCCAGGTTGTAATACTGCTGGAAATCCGCCTCTATTATTTCGTAGTCTGCCACGAACGCCTCTGCGCACGATTGCCAGCTTTTGGGAGAACTTCACCTATCTTACCGATTATCTCCAGCATAGATTCTTGGGAGAAATATCCTTTCTCCTCTGTTATATGCTTCTCTACGGCCTTGTAGGTCTTTTCCCCGCCTACGATAGCAAATATCATAGATACAAACTCCGGCAAATCATTATTTTTTTGTGCTATAGCCAAATCTTGAGCAAAATTGAAATCATCTAATAATTGCTCATTTACTTCTACTTCGTATCCCTCCCAAAGCTCAATTTTTTTAGACATATCGCCTCCTTTTAAGATTATCCGCATTTGCCGGAAGCGTGCCGTAACTAATATTAAGCCTATTATAGCACGAAAAAACCGCCGAGATAGCGGTCTTTTCGTAGTTCTTAGGAGGCGAACTATGATTCTGACCCACTAGCAGGAGCGGTCCAAAAGTCATCATGATAGACTTGTTTACCACTTATTGCTTGTGAGCCGAATTTGAAGGCAGTGATAGTAACTGGGAAGGTTACTGGATCACTGTTGTTGTAGGTTTGGTCGCCGGAGCGGTCAGTAATCTGACAATCCCCATAAACGATACGGTGATAGCGAGGGTTCGCACTACCGTTGTTCTGGATAGTGTCAACTACGATGATTCCGCGTGGTAACTGTTCTCCCGTAGTGCCAGACTTGATGGCTCCATCTGCCCCTATAACCACATTCTCAGCACCTCTCATATACTGCAATACTGCAGGTCGGATGGTTTCGAGTAGGTTATAAGTTACGGTTTCGCCAAAGTCAGTCTGACTTACCATTACGTTCTCTGGTCCCCAGGCTTTGATCATGTCGGTTTCTTCAGAAGTTGTAAGAGTTACACCATCTTCAGTTACATAACCAAGGTTCACATAAGCGCTGCCGAGGGTCGTAGAAGCGTCAGTAGGGAGAGTAGAGCCGGCAGGCGCATAGTAGATGGCCCCGCCGACTTTCGGACGACCAATCGTAATATTGTCTTTATTGTTCATCTCGTTCTCCTGTTAAAGTTATTATTAGCTTTCAGCACCAGCTACAACAGCAAATGCTTCTGGATCTAACACGCGGAAACCGAATTTGAGTTCCATGCGGATACAAACTTGGTTGACGTTCTGTAGATCATAAGAACCGCCATCTGGGTTACCATACTCTATAACTTTCCAGTCAGCAGCACCAGCGAAACCAAGGTATAGTTTGCTCCAGTCACCGATGATAAGCTCAGTACCGTTAGCAGCAACTTCTGGAGTAGAAGCAGCACGCTTGCCAGCGATAGTACCACCAGTTAAACCGAATACACCAAGGCCAGGGTATTTCTTCTCATAGCCTTCAGTGATAGTAGCTAATTTAGCAGCCGCAGTTGGAGCGATAGCAACACCAGTGATGTCTTGGCCGTCAAGAGCCGCAACAGCAGTAGCGAAGTCAGTGTCAATAGCAGCAGCAGTAGAACCAGTTGCAGGCACAGCAATGCTAGAACCAGTTTTGGTTAGGTAATCACTCAAGTTAGTATCAAGAGTGTTAGTGTTTGGATCAAGACCATGGAGAACCACAGTATCGATGTCGCGTGGAAGGCTCTTGCGAGTCCAGTCAGACACCAAGCGAGATACGAAATCACCTTGGCGCTCACGATCCCACATCATGAACTCATCAGTTACTCTCTGAGAGTAAACTAATTTCACAGTTGTAAATGGTTTTGGAGTAACCTGGCGGCCATTATCAGGCTTTACACCACCTTCGTGGACTAAAGCACCTTTGGCGCGGCCAGCCATTACTAGAGGCACATTTTGGCCTACGTTGATAGAAGGGGTTTCGTCAATCAATGACAAAACAGCACCTCTAGCTTCGCCACCGTCAAAAATCTTGTCGATAGCGGTAGAGATGTCAAGAGAATGCAGATCAGTAACTGCCATAATAAATCTCCTTTGTTAAGTTAAGTTGAAGTTAGATTTCGACTGTAATACCAGTCTTTTGTTGCAACTTACTTACACTAGGCTCGGCTTGCTTCTCAATGGTGGTATTTCTGCCACCAGCAAAACTCGCCTTCAGAACATCAGCTTTAGCACGCATATCGTCATCGCTGCCATTCCCCAAGAATTGCTCGGTGTCCGGCTTAAACCCATACTCAGCGGCAATGGTTTTCCTACGAAGCGCTATATCTAGTTGCTGTGCTTTCGCTTCCGATTCCTCTAATTTCGGCTTATACTCAGATTCAATCTCCGTTCTAAGCTCGCTCTTGATAGTTTCAAGTGCATTTGCACGCACTTCTTCTTCAATCTCGGCGCGAATCTTACCCGTTTCTCGTTCTCTAGCCTTTTCGAGTTTTTTCCTGATGATCTCGTCAGATCTGCTCCGGAATAAATCCTCCACATCGTTGTCAGCTTCTGTGTACTCGCCTGAGTCGTTTAGTTTGTAAAAAGTCGCCATCCTTTTTTCCTCCGTAAAGTTAAACGTTAATTTGAGTATAACACTTTTCTAAAAGTTTTCAACAGAGTTTTCCACAGGCAAACTATGCAAATTCCCAGTGGTAACCGCACGCAGTTAGCTTATCACTGAACAAAACACGTTGTATGCTTCTTCGCGTTACGCCAAAACACCTAGCTGCCTCCGATATGCTATCGTATATTTTACCAGTTTCTACACAGACCACCGGTTTTTGCTTAGGTGGCGACCCTTTCTTTCTGATCCTACTGTAACAGTGCTTTACGTTTTCGGACTGGTCCACCCATTCCAGATTAGACACCATATTGTTGGCCTTATTCCCATCTATATGATTAACTTGTGGCTTATTGTTTACATTCGTGATAAATGCTCCTGCGATAAGTCGATGTACCTTAAAATGTTTGGAAGTGCCGTTATCATGTAGATCCACTAGACAATATCCATATTCATTTAGGCTTTGTTTTATAATTCTCCCAGTTTTTCTATTTCTAACCCTCCCCAAACTACTAACTTCATAATTTTCAAAGTTTGGTACTATCTCCCATAATTCAACGTTTGTACTCATACACCCTGCCCTGCTGAAGCGATAACTGTATCAATTTCTTCAGATGTAAGCCCAAGATTTCGCCACAATGAACGAGATTTGACAATATCTGGAGCCTGTTGAGCTATTTTTACCAGGCCATCACCAAACTTGCCTACGTCTTGCCTATAGACGGATAGGAACACTGGTTTTATAGCCCTGATTTTTTCTTGTAGGTTTTCGTCAATCCTACTCACGCCATTATCGTACATCCACAGCGTAACAGCGAAGTATTTGAGCTGTTCGGCCAGCTCATTTTCCCAACTTATTATGTCATCCCTTAGATCGTCATTGATTATCTCAAGAGCTTCTGTAGACTGAGGCGCGTCTGAGCTAATACCAAGATTCACTAGACTTAGTTTAGTGTCAGAGCAGAAGTTGCGTGCCGATACCAAGATCGTATCGTTAAATGGTGCCATAGCGTGCTGTGCGAACTCACCTATTTGTGGGATTTGCCCATTCTCGTTTGGCCCAACCTTGAGTACATCTCCAGTTTGACTCTCGACCTTATCTACGGCAGTATCACTATCTACACCAAGCAATACGTCAACTTTGGTATTGTAATGGTAAGCGGCGATCATAGCTTGCCTAATCGTGCGTGAAGCGTCCACTATAGCGCTTCTAGCGGCGTTTGCAAGCACACTTTGCCCGAATGGTCGTTTAGCGGTTGATTTATGCGTTAGAAGCCCAATTAGAGGCCTTCCAGTGCCATTTGGTGCAATGGTTATCTCACCATTCTCGTGCGCAATTGTACGGTCTGGATAATACTCTACATATGC
Source organism: uncultured Candidatus Saccharibacteria bacterium (assembly GCA_947307225.1). Lineage (GTDB taxonomy): Bacteria > Patescibacteriota > Saccharimonadia > Saccharimonadales > Saccharimonadaceae > UBA2834. The sequence goes on along the minus strand of CAMZIL010000009.1, from coordinate 22,216 downwards.
GTCTGGCCTTTGCGGCATATCGTACCTTCGGCGTTTAGTAGCTTCTCTAAATACGGCCACCCCATTCTTTAGGTTCTGGTCAAACCAAGAGAATGTACCAGTAGCCTCCTCTGCAGTGAATGGAAACACTCTATCACCATTTACGACCAAGAATCCACATCCGCACACCAAAACATCGTCTTTTATCTTATCAAAGGCTTCATTCACCCTGTATTTGTCAAATAGCTCATTTAGCCCTAATGTATCATTCTCAAACCGGTCAAATTTAGTTTTATTGGCTCGGATTTCTACGGCTCTCCTACCCCAACCAACGTGTTGTACAGGGAATCTCTTAGCCATCTTCCCTTTAGGAAAATCAGGATATGTATAATCTCCAAAGTAGAAGCTGTATTTAGTCCTTGAACAGTTAAGTTTATTGTTTATATCTCCCCAGTCCATTATCTTACTCCTCTCAATACTGAAATACCTAAATTGCCAGACACCGAGCCAAGCCCTAGTAGTTTCAGTTCCTTATCTTTGAAATAAAGCGTTGACGATACGTTGCCGGTAAAGCTCATAGATTCTGAGTATGGGCTGGCACTCTGGCTCCACTGTGAAGCGTCCGGCATCATATCTACAGGTGAAGCAATCGAACGTTGTACAGCAGAAGTTACTACCATCTTCACGTTGGCTCCATATACCCCCGTTGGATCAGCAATTATATTATCGTCTATATCTCTACCGTTATTTATCGCGATCTGGCGTAGATAATTACTAGCTTGCAATAAAAGCACCTCGGCGCGAGCTTCCTCATCAGCAGTTAGCGGTTTCCAGGCCGCTTCTAGGTCAGCTACTGTAGCAAAGCTAGTTTCACTTGGTGTTGCCATTCTTCTTAGCTCCTTTCTTTGTAGTTTTCTTCTTTGCCGGTTTCTTTTCTTCTTTCGGCTCGTCTTTTACTTCTTCAATCTCAAATTCAACTGTAGGCTCTCCTACCTTGATTTCATCGTCTGTTACTTCTTCAAAGATATTCTTGGCATATAGCGTCCCTGCTAATACCTCAAATATTTGTCCGGTTTGCTTGTTGCGAATCTTCATGTCAGCTCCTTTCTTTATAATGCTATTATTCGCTCCGCGATTGCGTATCTATTCCATCGTGTCGGCGTATTACCATCCATCTGCGCCACAGTTGTGCCTATGACGTGCCATTCATAGCCCTCATAGCTCACAAAAGCCCCGTCAACGTCCCTGTCGCTCGTTTTGGGTATATGGATAAGTATTTGTGGCCTATTCACGTTTGGAGAGCCATTATTTGCGATTAAGCAGTCATCTATGGTAAAGGTTTCTAAGCCCTCCGCCGTTGGGTGGTTCTTGAATGTTACACTTACTCCTATCATTTCCTTGCCTTTCTATAATTAGTTAGTATGCCGTTGCGTGAATTATATCCCTGTACTACGAACAGGCAGTCACAATTATCGTGCCTAGCAAATAACTCTGAATCCGGATAGACAAAAGTGCCTGTCCTAGCTGCGCACCAGCCACATGTTTCTCCCACTAAAGATCTAGTTAATGTTGGTACCTTGCCCAAAGATACACCGTTATCAAACGCTTCCTTTTGAGCGTCAGCTAGCACCGAATCAAAGAATCCAGTCACAATTTCATCATTCTTGCGGCCTAAGTTGTAATTCTGCACCATTTTGGCTGATAAGCGCTCTACCTGATCTTCTGGGTTCTGGAACCCTAGGCTTTTAATGGCCTCACTATCAAAAAGTCTGCTATTGTCGGCAAACATCTTATCAAAGAACTCATTACCAATTACACCAAAAGCTCTAGTCAATCTTCTTCTTTTCTCTGCCGGTGATATATTTAGCCCTAGTATATAGTTGACTACCTTGATAGTTTGTTTGCCTAAATCTTTAGCCGTAAGTGAAAAGTTCATTTCCTACCCTCCACAAATCCCCATTTGCTGAGTTCGGTCAGCGCATTATCCACCAAATTGTCTACTTCTCTAGCTTCTTCTTCGGTTATCTCATCAAAAGTAGCGTCTGGCATTTCTTTCAGACGTTCAATTTCATCTGAAGCCTTAGCTACAGACCAGTTGTCAGTATCACTAAGCCTAATTCCCTTTTGGCCAGCTAAATCTGCAAGATAGTTACGTTGATTCTCGGTCATATTTGCTCCGATTAGTTAATCTAACCGCATAATGACCGGAAGCGTGCCGTATTATTGATTTCATTATATCATAAAACCCCAAAACCCCCATTTTTGACAAATTCCGTTTTTATTGGCCCATGGGAATCCCACCACTACCCCGCGCTCGGCAGGTGGAGAGGCCGGGATATACCACTCCCCCCCTCTGTTAGGCTCTCTATGTACAGAAATTGTGGATAACAAATTTTTTTCTCAATCATTTTTTTCTCAATCACTTCCACAAGGAGTCTGCTATAATGAAAACAATGGCAAACAAAAGAAGTTTCGCAAAAGCCAAAGACCCAAGAAAACAATATCCAGAGCTTAGAGCAGCATTAAGAAAAAGAGTCATGGCAATGTCGGACGTCTGTCATATATGTGGCAAACCAATAGACTATTCTCTACCTAGTAATCATCCATTAAGCTTTCATATGGACCATATAATCCCGGTTTCAAGGGGTGGTAGTGTTTATGATATTGATAACCTGGCTCCTTCTCATAGAATATGCAATATGAGAAAGAGCAACAAAATACCATCCGACAACATGAAAACAATAGATAATCCTACTCCTATTTCAAGGGCATGGTGATCTTATCATGCTTAGACATATTGTCAAAAGGCGTTAGTAATTGCAAGTTGGTGTAGTGGCATAGTTTTATTAACTCTTGCTCGGTCTTAGCCGTGGCTAGGGGTATTATATGGTCGATATGGTAAGGCTCGCCGTTCCACTCTTGCCCGTAATTGTCTAGCCAACTTTGCTTTAGGTGTTGCCATAAGGTCTCGTAATCACAACCTACTATCTCGTACGTTTTGCTTTTCTTAGTATATCCATGATTAAGCAACGATGTGCGAATTAGATTTCTTATTCTAATACTTAGCTTAAATACTGGATCACTGATAATCCTTTCTTTTCTACGTTTGATAGATTGGTCTGTTTTTAGTTTCCTATATTCTGGGTCCAATCTTTTCTTTCGTTCTAATTCCCTAGCATATGTATTTCTTTTTTCTCTAGCTGTAGTATCAGCCATTATTTTATGGTAACGTTCTCGTCTATATTCATTAAATTTATCACGATATTCCTTATCGTTCATTTTTTCTCGGCGCCATTCATTCTTTCTTTCTTTATTTTCAAGGTTCCATTTGCGATTATATTCTGTGTGCTTTTCCTTGTGTTTTTTTACATATTTTCTTGCACTTTCTCTTATGGCTTCAATATGTGATTTACGATACTCCCTATAATATTTTCTAGTGCATTGTTTACATGTACCACTATGCCAACCACGTTCTTTATTCCTAATTGCATATTCGTCTAGCGATTTTAATTCTCCACATACTCTACATTTTCTCATTTCCATATCTGTATTTTACCATTATAATTGACTCAATATATCTTTCCACTTCTGGTTGTTAGCTTCAATACTACCGCCACTAGCTACTCTCTTTGGGAATACCTTTTGTCCCCAGAATGCAAAGGTAGCTGCGTCTAGTGCGCTGGTATTCATGTTCTTGCTCATAGACTCCCAACCAAAGCCGCCATATCTTCCCATCTGCCTTATCTTAGTAACTCGTACAGTCTGATTCAAGAGTGGCTGATTGTAATGGCTAAGCTCCCCACGTTGTATTGCGTCATAGATAAATTGATGGGCTGCTACAATCTCCTTCATATTAGGCTGGATAATCTTCTTCGGCGCTACACCAGCCCTAGTTAATTCTTCATATAGAATAGCTTGGCCAGTGGCTCCATCAATGATAATTTTGGCACAGTTGCGCCAACGATCTATGAGCCATTTGGATAGCTTAGACCAGCCCTCAGACATTGGTCGTTGCATAACTACTTCTACATGGATCTTCTCATCCTTCAGTGGCTGGGCTACTACTAATGAATAATCACTACGGTCTGGACTAAACTTTACAGCATAGACTGGCTTATATTCGTCATCAAAGTCTGGCTTCTCGGTAAATAGCGCGTCCCAATCCTTTTGCTGGATCGCACGCTTATCTTCTACACCACTCCACCAACCAAGCCTCATACGGTTAAAGTCATCCTGAGCCAAAGCTCTAGCTTCTGATTCAATAGCCTTACGGATGAGGAATGTATCGAGGCTAGGATTTGTTTCATACCAAGCCTTCACGTCATTCTTGTCGGTCAGATGGTCTACACTCCACTCTGTCCAACAGCCAGCCTTGCCAGTCATGATATTCTTTCGTGTTCTACTGAAAACCTCACCAACAGTTGTAGCCATTGGTGGTGTACCACAATAGATCACCTGAGGATTCTTTGATTTAGCCGCTGAAACGGTAGGAATGAGTGTCGCCTGGTGGTCATCCGTCATATCCGCTGCCTCATCGTTGATTAGCTCGTCATTAGTAGTACCAAGACCACCAAGCCTAGTCCTAGTCTTGAATGAGTACCTAGCACCATTCATAAACTCCATAAAGTCATAGTTTCTAGGCTTTTCACGAAAGCGTGGGGTCAGCATATTGAATATCTCCTCGTAGTCGTTCTCATAGAAAAAATCCTGCACTCTACGCTTCACTACGTCAGCCGTATCCTGCTTCTGAGCTGTAAATAGGCCAGTTGCCTTCCTAAAGATGATCCCATAGATAATGCGAGCCACAATAAGCTCTGTTTTACCATTTTGCCTAGGCACTGATAGGCCACAGTCCAGATTAGTAAAGTTCCCGTTCTCATCTTCAGCCAACCAGCGCCTAAGCACCAACTGTTGCCAAGGCAAGAATGTCATACCATATTCTTCTAAGAGTTCAAAGAGAAGCTCAGCCTTCGTTGTATCGCCTGGCTGGAATATATCCAAACGTGGTTGTTGGCTAGCTTGTAACATCTTTCTTCTTCCTAGACGATACTTTACTCGTCTTTTTCTTTACACTGGCCTTGGAAGCCGTCTTAGAGGCCTTCTTTTTCCCTGTTGTCTTAGATTTTGCCGGAATTGCGGCCTTTTCGAGCACTTTTTCCAAAACTGTGCCTTTTTTCGGCTTCCTAGACCGTATTTCATGCAATTCTTTGCGAAAAATATTGAGATTCTGCGTTAGACGTGCGGCTTCTTGTGCTGACACGTTGGAAGAATTGAGCTGTTGTACGTTTTCACGAATCAAAGCCTCATAAAACACCTCATCATCATCTCCAACTGCTACTTCCATGATATTTTTGTCATTTTCAGCCTTCAAACGGCCTTGGTATAGCTTATCCATCTTAGATGGGTTCTCAATAATTTCTTGCCAGCGTTTCAGGGCCGCGTATCCTTCAGTTGGTATCTCATTTTTAAGTCGCTCGAACTCTGAAAGCCTACCAGCAGGTTGTTTTCTGAAAAATTCAAGCCACTGGTCGTAGTCTAGTTCTTGTTTTGGTAGCTCTACACCAGCTTTCATACCTCGAATCTACTCCTTTCCTTAAACTTTTCTCTGATATACCGCCCCACTTCGCCGTTCTTAAAACTATCATCCGATGTTGACAAAAAATCCCACTCATCTACCACGCTCATATCATAGCTAGTGGCCCTGATCTTCATATCTTGCCTGTTAATACCACCAATCTGATAATAGTTACCATACAAGCTTCTAAAACCTGGTACATTTGGGAATCTATTTAGTATCTCTAGGCCCATTTGCTTATTTATCAGCATTGGCTTGTGTACTTCGTAATTAAGCGTAGTGCAACCAATCTTTTCAAGCGCTTCGATAGTGCCTCTGAGCCGTAAAGTATATTGAGATTCAGAGCCATTGTTCTTTTTTATAATTGACTCAATATAATCTATTAATTCCCCATCATATTGTGGCGTGTCTGTGGTAAATGGCTTGAGAATAAAGAAATCATCATTGAATAACCAAAAATTCTCTGATATTTCTTCATTCTCTAGTGCCAGGCGGATATTTTTTCTAACTATTTCCCACTTATTAAAGCCTTTCTGTGTGATTTTGAATCTCTTGTCTGGTCTTAGGTCAGCTGGACATCCACCACAAAACCACACATACCGATAAGGCCAATTATCTAGCGTTCGGAGCGAATACCTAAGCTCGTCATTAGTTTCAGACTCTTTTACGAAATAAACTATATCGCACCTACCTCTCATTCTTCACCTCGTAACTGTTCACTTCTTGCTATTCTTAAATCGCTTGCTTTTTCAGCTTTTGCTAGCGCCATCCCTTGTGCTTCGTTTTTCAACGATTTCAAATCAGCCATGACGATTTCTAAATCCCTTCTGCAAACCATCTTAAACTCCTCTGGAAGCTGGTTGTATTGGCTCTCCGCTTTCGCGAACTTTAGCATTTCGATACTCACGTCGAGCATGCGCACATATTTGTCTAATCGCTCCACGCATTGCTCCGCCTGCGCTATTTGCAGTTTGCTTACTGTTACCTTTCTCATTTTTCACCTCCTTCGCTTATAAATTTATCTAGCAATCGCCAGTTAATCCTCACAACGTATTCATTGTCGCCATTTTCATACTCTTTGCGTTTTACAATATCGATGGCACTCTTTCGAATCATATCATCATCTATGACTTCATACATCCTGACATAGTGTTCATGCCCAAACACAGTTTTCAAAACTGCTCTAATAATTTCAGTGCCTATCATTATTCACCTCCTTCGTAAAATTCAATATGCAATTTTTTTGCAATTTTATCTGCGTGTTTTTTACACAGATAGACTGTGGTATCCCAATGTCCAGCTATAACTTCTTCGTCTTTTACATTGAGCTTCCCAATATTTATTTCAGAAGTTTTAGTACATCGTCCGTATTGGCAAACCGGCATCATTATTCTTCACCTCCGAAAATATAATGGATATCATCAACAACTTTGTCGTTATACCACCATTTTGCTGGCATAGTACCTATAATACTAATATCGAATTTCTTATCATCGCAATGTCCTAATGCTGGCGATAAATCAAACCTAAACCCTTTATCTTTCAGCCTCTTAAATGCCTTGAGCTTTTCCACTACCTCCTCGGCTTCTTCTTTGGTGCTAAACCAATTTCCAATCTCTTTATCAATCTCGTAAGGCATTCCTGCGATTTCTCGCACTGGCTCCAATACAGAAGTGTCTATCATCCAATGCGTCTTCGGCTCTTCGTAATCTTCCCACTCCGAGTTCAGTTCGGCGAGAGAATCATAATCAGCTAATACTAAATTGCCACAGACAGTATCACCATTTTCAGTAGACAGCACAGAATAGCTTTCTCTATTTGGATTTATATTGAGGACTAGATTACCTATCTCCCCAGTTTTCTTATTCTTGAGTTTCATTTAGCCTCTTTTCTGCATAGATCGCTAACTTTAGCCACCACTTATCTTTAGTTTTATCGTAATACATTTCCGATATGCTCTCTATAGACCTGAGTGCTTGTATCTCTGTCATTTCTTGTACCTGCCCCCAAACAGCGAGATTACAATTAAAGTCATACATATTATCGCTGTTATTATTACTTCATTACTCATTTGATACCTTTCTTATTTCTTCTTCTAGATCTTTCTTTGCAGGACCCCTGCGACTCTTAAACCCGCCTATAGCCCCGGCTATGGAAGCCCTTTGTCGGCCAGTCAATCCATCTTCGCCTACCTTGTCTGAGGCAAATCCTCCTTTATACCCTGGTCCTTTGCCGTTGGCCCCTCCTTTGCTCCCAATTCTTTTGTAAAAATCTTCCCCATGTTTTTTCTTATTCGTTAAGACAGTCTTAGCTGCTCCTTCACGTGTTCCTGGCATGTTTTCCTCCTAAATAATCATCAATTAAATCAAGAGCTTGCTCAAATCCGATTGCAAACTCTGCCTTGTATCCTTTGTTGCTAAGTTCGTTAAGCATTATATTTTGCTCAGCAATATGGCTAGAAGCCCATTCTCCATTTTGTTTCTTAAGCCTAGCTCCTTCTCTTTTCAATTCTATGAAAAGCCCATGGTAGTTCCCAATTGGCTCAGCTATCATCATGTCTGGCCAAGCCCTTCTGCCACCATTTTGCATTTTCTGCATTCTGGCTTGCCATGGCGTTAGTTTGACCCCGCTACCAAAGTCGGAGTGGAATATAACATCAGGATATTGCATTCTGATGTAGATCGCCACTTGCTTTTGTAGTTCCGCTTCATTCATGTTCAAACCCCTCCCAAATATCGCCTACAAAGCAATTAGAAGCGTTTAGAGCGTGTGTTTGATACAATTCCCTAACCCGCTTCAACTCGTAGCTTACTTCGCGTCTAGTGGCCTTTTCTGCAAGCCATTGGACAGCTTTTGCAGCCGAATCGCCGGTAGCCTTCCACTTAATCATGTTATAGAGCGCACTTAGCTGTGCATTTGTTGGCTCATCACTCCATGTCATTTTCCACCTCCTTTTATTTCTTCTCTACGTTTGTTAAAATCGGCTCTCAGGACCTGCTTTTGCTTCTCGGATAAGTTCAAACTTTCCCAATAGCCACCCAAAGCCCCAAGGCTGTTGATCTTCTTTACTTCTGTGCGTACTTTATCGAAATCTACCTTATTACCACCGCCAGAGGGCTGATTCTTCACCGCGTTCGCTACTTCATCGCTACTAGCGATAGAGGTGTCAATTCCTATTCCTAGGAACCCTAGCGCCCTCCCTACAGCACTGGTTTCACAGTTTTCGATATACGAAGTCTTGTTAATAAAGCTACTGGACTCTTTCTCGTAAGCATGTCCAGTAGCCATAACTCTGCCGTTTTCGTCTTTGATTGTGGCCTTGAACACGCATATCTCGTCTACATTTGATAAAAGCTCAGTTTCTATGCTCCATCCTGCGTATTCTCTGACGAAGTATTTTACTCTTTCGTTGACTTCAACATATTCTTTCCCTTTGATGTCAACCGTCTTGAATTTCTTCTCCGCCATCACCATTTAACCTCAAAGTTTCTTATCTTATCGCCATCCCTGATAAAGATAAACGGTCCCCAGACCGATTCTGTCTGTTCAAGCTCATTGTAGTTCACTTTAATTTTCATATCTCCTCCTAAGATGGCGGCCAACTAAAAGCGAAGTTTCATATGCCAAAAACCCGTTGGCCGCCTGTAGTGTGCTTGTGCAGACAATCTGCACAGGTTGGAGTGCTAGTTGGGTGGGCGCTCTAACACTCCAGACTGTGCAACCGTCTGTTCCGCACCTAATTTGTTAATTTGAATAGTAGTAGTTTGCTTCGATATACTCGTGGTGATCTAATTCACCTGCACTGCCAATTAGCAGTATTGCGGCAATCGAAACCAAAATTATCAGTATTTTCTTAAATATTTTCATTTTTACTCCTTTTTGTTTTTTATCGTCACCGACTTAACGCTAGGAAGAATCAGTGGAGTTAAAATGGTCCATAAGAAATGAACAAGGGTGATGTTTTATTAAGAAAAGGCGTATAAATGGAAGATCCTTCCCGGCCTAAAGCCGGTGACGCTGTATCTGCCCAGAGCTGGAGAGGGTTGAACATTACAAAAAAACCGAAAAAGATTCCCTCTCCGACACTGAGCAGATAATAGTTTTACTAAGGTATTGCTCCAAATTGTTAATCTACCCGAAACTGATCCAGATAATAAAACAAGCCCCTTTTCGGAGCTTGTTAATTGGTTATGTCATAAACTTGACAGGATTACCAATCTGTATTGTGCGACATTTAGGATCTATTGAAATGCGCGATTCAATACATTCGCCGCATTATTCTAAACCTATGTCTTGCTTTCAAGCTCCTTGGTTTTCATTTTTGTAATGTTCAATTTCGATACCTCTATATTAGCAAACTTATCCATTTTTGTCAATAAGTTTATGCTATCAGATTCAAGACATTTACAGGGGTCAATAGAGGGGGTTTCACTACAAATCTTTTCAACAGCAGCTAGGGAATAAAGAGATTCTTTGCTTCCCTCTCTGCGCCAAGTTTTTGGCCTTTCCCTAGTAAACATCCATGGGCAAGGTATCTTCGATTTTAGAAAAAACCATTCACACTCTGTGTGTCTTAGTGGTATCTTAAATGTCTTCTCATACTCGCTACGTTCTATCTGCCAAGTTTTTAGATCAGCTTTCAAAAAAGTTACTTTGGTGCGGAAGATAAACATCTTGTCAGCGTCATCTACGCACCCCCAGTGTAATACTCGGATTTCCTCTGGGGTCAACCCCCGTTCTAATAACCACCATATAGCTTCTTTTTGTTTCTGGAGGTAAGCTGGACTCCAAGACCTATCAACAGCCATTTCATTTCCTTTCTACCTCCAGTTAGTTGTTAATTTGCGCCTAAATACACAGTGTTCCTTTTGTAAAATTCTTTTTCATACTCGTAATCATCGGCAAAATCTTCGCGTTTAATGTTGAGTCTGCTGGCTGGCCCACTGCCAGCCAAGCCAGCAGACGAATCGCTCTTTCTTTCTTTTATTCTTTCTTTATCTTCCTCTTTATTATTTATGAGTGAGGTTTTCCCACTGTGGGGTTTTCCCACTGTGGGGTTTTCTAACTTTGGCTCAGTACCCAAAGTCAGAAAACCTAACTTTGGGTTTTCCACATGTGGAAAACTTACTGATTCTAAGGTGTAAATTACCCTTCCATCACCTTTTTTCTTCCACCTTAAAAGTCCCGCGTCAGCTAGTTCTTTCAGCGCTGCCCTTACACTGGTAATACCGTCAGAACATTCTGCTGCTATACGCTCAGACGCAAAAAACCATCCATTTGGCTTTGCATTCATATAGAGCCATAGGCCCTTGGCTTTTAATGACAAATTCGGGTTGAAAATAATGTCATTCGGTTCCCATCCGAAGGGCTGGTCTATATTTTTGTTAAAATTTTTCTCCATTTTTGCCTCCTTTATGCACTAAATAATTTTGCACGAAAGAGAACCTTACATCACAAAAACCTTCGCTACTCCATAATGTTTCACGAAAGGCTTGTTTTATTATCTAAAACTATTTTAGCATAAAACGCATAACAAAGCAATATAGTAGGGTAGGGTGAATTTGATATTCCCAACTGTAGCACCGCTAAACTTAATTGGATAGCTTAACTGCCCACCACTGTCTACCAAATATTTCGCAAGCATCTCCGCTAGTAGTAATTGAGTAGGTAGTTGAAGCAGAAACGTCCATCACTGTAGCCCAAGTAAAGCAGCCCTGGGTTCTGTTTTGATTGGACGTCCTGTATCCTTGGAAACGTTTTGCTGTTCCTAGCCACGTTATTTCTGTAGAAAATGACCCCTCAACTGCTGTAACAACATTAGCGACAGCTACTATTAGCCATCTACCAGCTGGGAGAGTTATATTGCTTATTCCGCTCCTAATATCTAATGTCGCAAAATCAATCTTGGACGATTGGACTCCAGCTTGGTTTCTAGTTATCAAAGCGTTAGTGATAGACGTGGTATTGCTGGCTACTCTTATGGTCGCTATTACGGCGTAAGAGGCCTGCGAACCAGTAGCTCCATCAGAGGTGATAGCGTTTCTGATTTGAGTGTCAGTTGGCGCACTTGGCGAAGCAGAGGAGCTACCATTCACTACAATAAGCCCACAGGACGCTGGAGAGCCTGTTACGGTATCTTCTGTGGATTCTAGCGCCAAATCGTCTGTATAGGCCACTATTGCGCTTATACGGCTATTTGAAGCCGGTGCTGTTATGGTAACTGGCTGCTGGCCCACTAAATCTAGGGCGATTTTATAGCCGGCTGGGTTTTGTGCAATTAGTACGTCTGGTTTAGAAGATGAGCCGCCTACTAGGACGGTCATATTGGCCACAGTGTTTTGAACTACCCCCGTTCCTTCTAGGATACCTGATCCATAAGCCTGGCACCAGCCATTAGCTTCATATACACTAGCTCGGCCACCATTTCTAGCTCTTACTCTTACAATATTGTCTGGATTTGTCATACAAGATTTTCCTGCTTAAAGTTTACTATTCCACCTTTAAGCCGGAAGTGTGCCGTATAGTTGATTTAATTATAACATGATAAACAAGATTGATTGGGCGACATTCGGGTCAAGTGGCGTGATGAGATTTGGTGATAAAAAAATAATGTTTGGAAAGGCAACTATACCAAACGTTCCAAATGGACAAGATAAAACCGTCGATATTACATTCCCAGAATCGTTCGAGAACACACCGAGAATTGTAGCAACCTGTACGAACTGGCTAGCAATTAGGGCAGTTTTTGCAACCGATATTACTGTTAGCTCCGCAAAACTTGGCGCTCACCATATCCAAGGATCAACGCAAAATGTTCCTCTAGATTGGATAGCTATCGGTTAGCTTTACGTCTTACCGCACAAAAACCACCCCAATTCACAGGGGTGGTTTTTGTATTAGCTATTTTCTTTTTATCGCTTGCCCTGGATAATCAGCCCACGATTTATCATTTTTAACATATTCCCAATGATAACCGCCAGCAGTTCTGACTCTACTTTTGTGATTAAGAGCATTATATAATTGACCTGAATTTATATTTAATTCTCTAGCAGTAGTTTTGAATCCTTTGAATATTTTTCCATCTTCTAGTCTGCGAATAAATATTTTTCTATTTTCAGTATCGGGTTGTTTTCTACCTAATTTGTCAATCAAATGTCTTGTATTTTCAGATTGAGTACACCATTCAAGGTTTTCTACTCTATTATCATATTTGACACCATTTTTATGATTGATTTGAGGTTTATTTTCTGGGTTAGGAATGAATGCTTGAGCAACTACTCTATGAACTCTATGTGTTTTACCACATAATGATGTCAATTTGTAACCATCCTTGTCATTTCCTAATTTTAAGATTCTATTATGACGATTTTTGATTCTACCGAAATTGCTAACTTTATATAATCCTTCAAAATTATAAACATCTTTCCAAATTTCTTTCATTTTTCTCCAGCCTCGACCTGTAATAATATTATTAGGATGGAGAGAGGGGACAGGTCGCGCCCCTCATCCATACTAATTACAATATTATAAACAATTTTTTACAACTTGATTTGGGTAAATTAAACCGCGGTTAACAATACCGTTACAAGTTGCTAATTTTTGTGCTGCTCCATCATCACCAAACATCTTTTTCCCTGTGTACCACCCCAGCCTGTAAGCTATGCCACCAAGCGTATCGCCCTTCCTCACAGTATAAGTGTCCTCTGCTGGCGCTGGAGTAGGATCTGGGGTTGGCGCTGGCTCTGGTTCAGGCTCTGGTTCAGGCTTTATATAAGCCTTAGGCCTAAATGCACCAATGAAGTCCCTAGTAGACAGGTTTATAATGTTCCCTGCCGCTCCACCTCCAGGGCAAGCTCTACCGCCCTGATTCTGGCCTAGCAAAGCGAAATATCCATTGTTATATCCGCCCATAGCCATTCCGATATGGCCCCATTGTCCAGTAGAGTACACAGCAATATCCCCAGCCTGTATTTCTCTAGGGTTCCAGATCATTACGAACTCGTTCCCTGCATTCTTTTGCCAGCACCCATCAGCGATGGTACCTTTAGCAGCTCCTGTACCACAAGTATTGAGTATTCTACCAGCGTAGTTGTAGAAAAAAGCAGACATACTGTCCCAGCATTGTGATCCAAAGTACCCATCAACGTTTAGGCAAACCCCTAATGTTTGGTTGGCAAAAGCTTGTGGGCTAGACACGTCTAGTTTCGGGTAAGCGGCCCCGCGTCCACACTCTTCACCTTCTGGACACTCATTTTCGCCAGTTTCGGTTACTGGACCGTCAGACTCCACAGCCTCTACGGTCTGGATGGTTTCCCCATCAATCTTTACTTCCCCCTGCCCGCCTTCAACATTTTCTATCTCACTCTGGTCTGTTATTTCTACTGGCTTCTGCTCACCAGAAAACTCTATTTGCGCTTTATAGCCTTCCTCGTTGCTTTGAATTGAAATACTTACACCTACACCCGCACCGATAGCTAAAAGGGCCACCAGCGCCGTTATAAGCACTTTGTAGAGCGATTTCTTATTATCTTTTTTGTTAGATTTCTTTTTATTAGTCATATTTATCCTTTCTTTAGCTTAAGTTCGAGGGTGTCTGTGAGATTTGCCTCCTTCCTGGTCTTTATGCCATTTCTTATACTCCTCAACTTTCTCATGAATATATGAGTTCCCGCCCGTTCCTTTATACTCATCATATTCATCCAAAATAGCTTGGTAATTATCCGGCGGTTTGCCTTTAATCTCTCTCACATAGTCCTCTATTATTAGTTGCATGATGTCCGATCTAGTAGAGTGTTTATTGGCCTGCTTCTTCACTGATTTAGTAGTGATAACAGTAACTAATGCCGGTACGCATACTGTAATTGAAGTCACTATTATTTGTGTTAATGCTGGATCCATCTCATTTCTCCTTCTCAGGCTTTTATAGCCCCTTTATCATTATTCATCTACCCAAATTAACGAGCCATTTATGTTTTTCAATATTTGAGTTTTCGTACTATCAAATGTTGATAATTTTGTCAAATCTAAATCTTCTAATATTAGTTTTGTACTTTGATATGCTTCTACATCAAACAAAGCAATAGTATTACTTGTTATATTAGTTTGCCCCTGATAGCTTAATGTTTTTGATATTTCTTCTAATTGAGATATTAATGTCACATCTGTTATTTCTGTATCAGTTGGCGTTGCTAGTACATAATATACTATTGTATTATGCGTTGATAACCAACTTTTGAAGTCTCCTACCGTTGTATAATCAGTATCTTTTATAACGAATCTTTTTCTAGTTGACCCAGCAACTTGCCCATAAGCAAACTCACCATTGTTAAGAGAAGTAACAGTATTGTAGGCTTTTTGTGTGAAATAATTAGATAAGGCATAACCACTAATAGTATTATCTACGAAGCCATCTGTAATCCCATCCCAAAAAAACCAACTTGCTATTGACCCATGTGCTGTCCAATTTTCACTACCATTTAATACCAATTTCTTAATAGCATTGTATTTATACCATTTACCATTGTTTTTATAAAGATAGTCTTGGTAATTACCTATTTTACATAGTTCTATGTTTCCTAATGATACAGGTAATGTTTTGCTTTCTGCATTGTTTTCATTTGATATTGTTACTTCTACATTTCCTGTTACAACTTCAACTTCTTGTGGATAACTAGGATTAGGTGATGGTTGACCACCTGTATATGGTTCATAAGATGTTGCTGTTGAACCTTTTTCTAATTGAATTGATATAGTTCCATTATGTTGTATTCCACTATTACTAAAAAGGTAATAATTTTTTATTTCAGTATCAGCACTTAAAGTAAATGTTTTGCTTGTAATTTTCCATAAGTTTATAGTTGCTAATCTTACATTGTTTATATCTTGTAATATTAATTGACTACTATTTGCAGGTGGTGTATAAGATAGGTTTATCGATAGTGTATAAGTTCCTGCTGGTAATATTTTATTTACATTTTTAAAATAAGTTGTTACACTTGTTGTAGTTCCACTTATTGTTGTTATTCCATTACTATTTGTAGTAAATGTTAAACCATTTAGAGAACCACTATCTAATGGTGGCAATAAATTCTTACCTGTTGTAGTGTTTTGTTTTGTGTTCCCTCTTGGTAATGGTGGTTTCACAAAATCTAATTCTGCTGTTTTATCTAAGGTTACTTCTTCTCCCGAACCTGTTGTAGTTTGCAAATTTCTTTTTAATAATTCATCTTCTTCTTGTAAATTTTCTATTTCCGTATTCCATGTTGTTTTTTCATTTTCCGTTACGAATTTATTTGTCTGATTTGTGTCATCTACTAAATCACTACTTAATTTATGAGAACTATCTATCTTTGTTTGATAACCACTTAAATCAATATCTGTACTGCCTATATGCTCCCAGGCATTTGATACATATACGTATTCATCATAAACATCATTCGTCCCGGCCGTTGTCTTAGGTACAAAATATATAGTGGTAGTTGATATATCTTCTGTTGGCAGCGTTTGCACTACTCGTATATCCATCGTAGTTATTGCGGAAATTAGGTCATTTACCTCTTGCTTTGTAAACGTTTCTGACTTTTTGTAATAATTTACGAGGTTATCTACCGTATTAGTAATAAAATTGCTTACATCTGGTATTTCGCTCTCTAATGCATAATTCCCCTTAGGTTGAATTCCTAAATCATTTAAAGATTTATTTCCTACCAATTCAACATTGTTTATCTTAGGCTTGTTTGTTAAGTCATTATAACTTCCACTTGTTGCAACTGTTGCTAAATCACCAGGTTGTACCGCGGTAGCACCGGCCTCAGCTCCACTACGAATTTGAGGCAAATCCACAATCACATTTTGTTTACTATTAAGATCCGCTTTCGTTGCTAATACATCCGTATCTGCGGAAATAGTATTACCTGAAAGCTTAATACCTGTTCCTTCGGTATATACCGGAATGCCTAGTTGCTCATTCGTTTTATTGTCCTCTAAAGTATTGCCATTAATTTTTGGTTTATTATCTAGCTCATTATAGTCATGTGTCCCGCCATCGTTAAATATTTCCCCAAATTCCACAGTAAATTCTTCATTCTCATCATTTGGCGCTATATTAAAGTTCTCATTATTCATCCTATTACCTCCGAATTAAGAGCTGGCTTTACAGTGACCCATATCATCTGGCTAGTCAGCGATGAGTGATTCTTCGTCCTCACTCGCACTTGCACCAGTGCTTTACCAGGTGCAAAAAGATTAGATTCCTCTTGAGTAAGCTCTACGGATAGAGTTCTGTTCTCAGTATCTACAGTTAAATCATCCAGTGTTTTTTCTAAGATGTTCTTCCCACATTGACTATAAGAGATTAGAGCTGCTCTTATATTGGCCAAATCTACGTTATCTGGGAAGGTAAATATGTGTGTTGGTGTAGTTGCTCTACGCATAAGACCTCGCTTGCTTAAGTTGCTATTCCGCATTCACCGCAAGCGTGGCGTCCGTTGGTTTTATTATATCATATTCTTGTGATTACTTATTTTTCAAGACCATGCTATGGATAACGTGCCGGGTATAGTGCCATATACGCTAGCGATGATCCTGACCTCAAAGGTGTCGCCATCAAAGAACTGCGCTGAAAATGTATTGCTGTAAGATATGGATCCGTCACCACTTTGCATACCAGATGTATTTGATGCAAAAGAATATGGGTTATATCGTGAAGTCACTGGCCCGGAAGCCCATTGTTCTTCATAGATGGATAATGTTGATAAGCCACTTACATTAGCCCCCTGTAACGGAGTGAATTTAATGGTATAAGTATTGGTTGATCTGTTGGCTAGTGTTTTTGTAAAACGCTGGGTTATACAATATGTCTCAACGAGAGATCCACTTACTGGCATGGAGCTTTTGAGTGCTTTCAATTCATTTTCTATTCTTGTAAGACCTTGTTCCATTATGTAATAACCAACCTTCCTTTCCGCATAGAGCGTACCACGACTGTACGCGTATATGGCGTACTTTCACCGAAACGTGCACTAGGCACAATATACCATCTAGCACCCCCATCGTATGGAATCCTTCTACAATATGCATTTTCTTCAACACCTACCGAAGCAATAGTATTAGTACCATCTTCACTAATAAAAGTTAAAGTAACTACATCTCCGCTCTTGGTAAAAGTAAATGATGTTGAATAGGTATAGGTTATTAGATCGGAGGCGTTTCTGGCGAATACCTCCTTTAGAGCCTTTAACTCGTCTCTTATAGCTGAAATTTGATTTTCGCAATTCATGAAAAAACCCTTTCTATAGATAGAGCACCAGGGACACTGGAATAAGCAGCCCCATCTATAGTAATTGTTCCAGTGCTCGTATCGTATGGCCACCACACAAGATTGGCTATCGTTATTCTATAAGTAACGCTATTCACACCGGTAGCTACTATATTGCCTCTCAAATAATTCCTCCTATTCGGTATCTGCGGGCTAATTAAAAAAGCAAAATCTACAAGAGGCGGTTTTCTTATACCATCTGTTCTTACAAAAGTCATTTCAAAAGCTGCCAAGATACTATAAACGCCAATAGGATTAGTATTGTCGATTACTCCTTGCCAAGTTGCAGTAGCGGCTCTTGTAGCCAGTTGTCCGGCAGGTAACTCCTGAAACGATTTCAGCGCTTTTAATTCTTCTTTAATCTTCCGTATATCTTGTGGGATATTTCTTGACATTATTGATCTTCCATTAAAGTTAGTGCCACTGTGGCCACGCCATTATCATCCCATGTGGTATCAAGGCCAATAATCCGATAATAACCAGAGTGATCTGATCCATCATCTGTATTTTCTTCAAAATAAAAAGTATCGCCTACTGCCAGACCATTATCCATATTATTAGCATTACCCCAGGCAATAGGTCGACCAACTAATGATATTTGTGGAGTTTCTATCTTGAAGTCTAGCTGCGATAACCTAGTCTGAGCGTAACTATCTACTGCGCTTTGGCTATTCAAGTTAGATGATGTTTCATACGCCCTCCAGTAACAATAATCTCGCACAAAATCAGGATTATTCGCTAAGCCAAGTTTGGCCGTCTGTTCCCCTGTAGCTGGATTACCTACCTGCCCATTCCCTGCTATCAGCACATTGCTGGCATATTCGTTTGTTTCTTCTATAGAGTAATCAGAAGCCCACAGCTTATATACTCCATCAGAAGGGTATTTAATCACTATGCTCTTACCTTTTCCACGCGGTTTCAGTATATCAATAAATTGGTGCGTATAATCTGTCGGATCAGTTCTAAATACCACATCAAACTTCCCTGCGCCTTCTATGTTATTCATAGCATCGCACAGAGCTTTAGAAATCGTCTGAAAGTCCTTATAAGTAATAGTTTTGTTCCTAAGCTGGTTTATCGTCCCCCAAGTCCAATTTAGAGCTTCTCCAGCATTGCGCGCCCTAGTTAGAAACTCGTTAATTAGAGCCTGGACATATACATTCGCTGGAGTATTCGTAAACACTCGCATGGGCGACGTTAGATTGTTCGGGTCACATACTAAATCCCCAGATAATCTTGCAAAATACTCATAGAAGGTAAGCGATAGTGTCTGGTCGGCTCCTAGGCCGCTCCGAGCTGGTTTAGCTGATAAATACCCCGCAAACCTTACATACCCATCAGTTTCAAACACCACCCTAGTTTTTCCGACCTTTAGCATACTGGCAGGCTCATCATCGAAGCTCTTTCTTACAAACTCTTGATAGACCTTCCAGTTTATATCAAAAGTGAAGGTGTCAGCCGTTGCGCTGTCGCTTTCACTTTTCAACGTCTCTGTTAAATGTCGGTTTTTAGCAAATTTGTTTATATCGCCTATAAGCGTATCGCCTAAATAGAGCAAAAGTCTGTTCATATTTTCTCCTAACTTATGACATTATTCCAGCTAATAGTAGAACTATCTGTAGCTCCACCATCCGAGTTAAACCCTACTATGTTCTCGCCTGGCCTGAATGATACCACTCCATATACAGAGCGGCTCACCAGCGCACTATCTAGGTAGGCTGTACCAGCAGTAAAGTCTACAGTCAAAGCCTGGCCTTCAGCCACTGTGCCATCATATTCGGCATTGGTGTCGGTTGTATTATTCTGGAGTTTTGGGTTTATACAAGGCCCATTCACTACCCATACAGGATAAATT
Source organism: uncultured Candidatus Saccharibacteria bacterium (assembly GCA_947307225.1). GTDB lineage: Bacteria > Patescibacteriota > Saccharimonadia > Saccharimonadales > Saccharimonadaceae > UBA2834. The sequence goes on along the minus strand of CAMZIL010000009.1, from coordinate 2,491 downwards.
ACCTTTGTGGACGCAATATCCACCGCCTGTACCCCTCCTCGGCCCGGTACCCATTCCTCACCCACATTATCACTTACAAGCCCCACATCGTCCCAATTTTCGCCTCCTGTGAGGTTTCCTATAAGTGGCAATGTAACTGTATTCGCATATATTTCTTTCCCAGAGCCATCTTCTGCATACTCAAACCAATCTGAATTGCCAACTGTAAGCGTAACGCTCCAATTTGAGTATGTTTCGTGCGGCACCGGCACTATCTGTAGTCCAGCCGAAATCCAAGCGTCAGAGATGGCAAACATGGAGCCATCTTTTTTCACATAGATAATTTTGTAAGTGTGATTTATCTTGAAGAACCTAGCCAGTATCAGAGATAGGTCCCAGTAATCAGATTCCCTAGGGATAAGCAAGCCATTCACAGGCTGGTCATAGGTCGAATTATGTTGTCTTACCATTTCCCCGCCATCCGCTTCAGTGTATTCTACAGCAGTGGTATTCGGATCTGGCCGCACCAGAAGCACGTTGTCTTTGGCCAGGTACAACTCCTGTCCATCAAATGATAATGTTTCCCCATCATCTCTGATAAATTTCTTGATATAGAGTTTGTCGTTCATTATCCTATCACTCCTCTTTGATTAAACGCAATCTTGCGCGAAATAATGTTTGCCAATTCCTCCGGCGATTTGTTGTATCCGTTGATGGTAAAGTAGTTAGTTTGTCCACCGCTTACTTCTCCGGTTTGGTTCATCTTATCCAAGTTCTCATACCCAATATTTCTGGCCGCCGCCGCCCTTATCACATATTCACCTTTAGAAAGTGCATAAAGATTAGAATCGCTAGTATCAGTGCCTATTCCTTGTACTACGCCACCAGTGGCAAGTCTTGGCAACTGTATTCTGTCAATCTTACCCAGATTTACACCAATCCACCCAAAGGCATCATTGATAACTCCAATAAACCCATTGATAATGTCTATAGGGCCATTGATAACATTTTCTATAAATGACAGCACCCCATTGATAGCATTTTTGAATATCCCACCAATAAAGTTCCCAAAACTAGCCGCAAATTCGCCAAATCTTGCCGTTATCCAATTCCATAGCGAGCCGACCAAAGAGCCAAAGGCGCCGAGCAAGGCCCCCAGTATTTGCGGTACGGCTTTAACAATTCCCATAAATAGCTGTACTGCGCCCTGTATAATCATCATAATATTGTTTGGATCAGTCAAGAAGCCAACTATATTAGTGATGATAGTTGGTAAAGCCTCGATAATGGACTGCAGTAATACAGGGAATGCTTGGAGGCACGCCATTATTAGAGCCAAGAAACCTTGCAAAATTGCCGTAAGGTTGCTTGGTGCTGTGATCGCAGTCACAAGGCTATTTACTAAGACCGGTATAGCGTTTACCAATACGCTAATAAGTGATGGGAGTTGGGCTACTATCTGTTGGAATAGAAGCACAATACCGTTTATAAAGGCCGGCAATTGGTCCACTACCGCCTGCACTACCGTTGGTATTATCTTTGGAATAGCTTGCGCAACACCCAAAAAGCCATTTACAAAGCCCTTAATCATCACAGGAGCCAGCTCATTGACCCTCTCAGCGAACTGCCCTATAGGCTTAGCCATATCATCACCATTTAGAGCTGCCGTTATCACCTTCGTAAGCGAAGTCTGCACATTCGCCATTTTGGTTTGGATTGTATCGGTAGAAGCCTTAGCTTGTTCCTCAAAAGACTTAAACCCTTCTGCGCCTTGAGTATTTAGCTCCGTCACTTTGGCCATGAAGTCATCCATAGACAAAGTGCCTTTTCTTAATGCTTCACCTAAGTCCTCTGTACTGACATATCCCAAAGCGTCAGCTAATTGTTTAGCCTGTGCTGGCATAGCTGTAAGCACCGAGCGCCACTCTACCATGTCTGGCTTCCCTTTTGCGTAAGCCTGAGAAATTTGCTCTAGTGCCGTAGATTGTACATCTGCGCTTGCTCCACCTGCCAAAAGCGCATTATTAAGCGCCAAAAACAGATCAGTAGATTTATCTACATCCCCATTTGCAGTTGTAAATCTCTGAACAGCACTCGCCGCCGAATCTAGGCTAGTAGGTAGCCCAGTTAGTTTGTCTGACAATTTCTCTATAGAAGCCTGCGATTGTTCCTGAGATATATTCAGATTAGACATTACATTAGAGAAGTTGTTGAGTGTGTCCGCTCTGGATATTGCGGAGTCAAAAGATGATTGAACGGTAGATACCACTTTATCAAAAACTTTGTGTGTAATTCCTGCCACCATGCCCATCTTAGCCGCAAACCCAGCAGAAAATTTAGAGCCTATTTCGGCTCCTCCAGCATCTCCTACCCCTGATAATTCGGACCGGATGGCCGAGGTCATCCCCTTTGTGGACGGCTTTATCTGTATCCAAGCAGTGCCTAAGTTTTTATATGCCATTCTTGCCTTTCGGTTAAGTTTTCTAACCGCATTCACCGCAAGCGTGGCGTT
>CAMZIL010000008.1 GCA_947307225.1 uncultured Candidatus Saccharibacteria bacterium | reverse complement strand
GGCTTCTTTCGCGCTCGCTGGGGCGGCCTCCCCCCCCTGGCAGTCACCCCCTTGCAGTGCTAAAAATAAAGCGGCCCAAAATTGCCAAAAAATACCCCTTTTTTGTTCCGCCTTGCCTTGCCTTGCTTTTTCTTTTCGATCCATCCGCGCGGCCATGATATGGCGGCCATATATCGCGCCGCCGCCATGCCTAGACTTGCCAAAAAATAAAGCGCCTATATATCGCGCCTTTACTTTTCGCATAATAAAAAAATAACCGGCCATCGCATCGTCGGTTATTTTCTTTTTAGCTTTTAGTAAGTTTCAATAGCAAGTGCCTTGATTCTATCCTGGTAGCCATAAGTTGGTAGCCATTCAAGCGCGCCGGCTATTCTATCCAAAAGTTCCCTTTTATCCTTGCGGTATAGGTAATCCCTTGCCGCGTTCTCTAACTCTTGCGCGCAGCTATCCGCATCGTTCTCGTATGCTTCTTCTTTTTCGCATTCAGCGCCGCGGACTTCTTCCGCGATATATTGCGCAAGTTCGCGCGCCGCCATAAAATCTATTTTTTGGTAATCCTTGCCTAAAATACCCTTAATAGCTGCTAAGTACTGTTGCTCTTGCCTATTCATTGCCGTTGTTCCTTTTATCCTTGCTTTACTACACTGTATATAATGCCGGCCCCATCGATGCCGTACGCCTTTTTCTTCTTATATATCATTGTGGCGCTTTGCCTTAATGCCTCCATCGCCTGGCGCTTATACTTATATGGTGTGATGCTTATATCCCACTTTTTAAGCACATGATCGTAGTTTTTCTTAATAAAGTTATAGTGCCTTGCCATTTTTTAGCCCTCTTTTTCTAGTTGCTTAATTTTGTAATCAATCTCTTGCAAGATAGCATCCCAAAAAGCGCAAGCCTCGTGGATCTGGTAGTTATTTTCTGCTACATACTCGTACAAGTTATTTTCTTGCTGCTCGGTTAGTTCGCCTATCTTGCGAGTGATACCGGCCAAAAGGTCGCGGTATTCTTCCTCTAACCCAGAGTAAAATGCATCGTCTTCGTTTTCTATTGCCGCATCATAGTTCAGGTTATATTTTTCGCAAAACTCGTGGCCGTTGATTGACCATGCGCCGCTAACCTCTAGTTGATGGTTGCGGTATTGCTGCATGGCCTGGTTATATGCTTTTGCTAGTTCTTGCCTTTTCATTTTCTAGCCCTCCAAAATCTCGGTTATATCATCCGCAAGTTTTTGCGCTTGCTCTTTAGCCTTTATTAGTTCGTACCTAGTTGCGCCATTCATGGCAATATATGCCACAAGTTCCGCGCGGTAAGTATCTAGTGGTTGCTTCGCAATCTCTAGTAGTTCATTGATTCTAGTCATTTTTTGATCCCTCTAGTTTTTAGCTTCTTTTTCTATTCTTGCGCGTATCTCGTTGGCCTTTTCATTCTTGCCGTTGGCCTCGCATATATCGGCTAGCTGTTCCCAGTCCTCCGCCTCTATATCGCCGCCTTCGTAATCTTCTAGCAAGCTATCAAGCGTGCCCTCGTTCCCGTGGTAGCTTAAAAAGTACCACATGACCGCGCGGCCATCTTCTAATATAAGCGTTTGGTAATCCGAGTTAGTTAAAAATACCATGCCGCTGGTTGGGTTAAAAGCTAACCGAACCCCATCATCGTACCAATCGCGCGGCCTATCCGTTACGTATGCTTTTAATAGATCGGCTGCTTCATCGATCTGGCTGTAGCCCATATTTTCGATGTTTAGTAGTTCTTCCATCGTTTTTGATCCCTTCTTTTTAGTTAGTTTTTTCTTGCCTTCCGCCTTTTTAGATGGCCGTTGCTGTTCTCTAGTAAGCGTTCTTCGTTGCTTTACTAATTGTAGTATAGCACATGGTGCTATATATAGCAATACTTTTTTGGACTTTTTTGGACTTTTTTGGCTATTTTGCGGTGTATATATAATATATAGGGCTTTTTAGCTTTAGGTATTGACTTTTAGCACATTTTGCTATATAATGGCGGTATATAATAACTTTAATATATAGAGGGATCAAAACATGAACCAAAAGGCAATGTATGACGGTCTAAGGGCCGGCAAGCGCTACACCCTAAAAAGTGAGTTTTTACTTGCCGCGCAAGCGTACGCGGATGGTACGCGCCGGTATTTTATCCCTTGCGCCAATATAAGCGCGGATAAAAAGTACATTTTTTGGCAACACTACGGTAGCAGCGCGGTGAAAATGAACGCGCGCAACCTGGGGTGGCTATTAAAAACAATTTTTAAGGCTAAGGCCGCGGACTTTATCGAAACGCCGGAGTTTTAAAAATACGGATATTAAAAAATAAGGCTATATAAGCGCCATGATCGAAAATGGCGCTTTATGGCAAGAGAGGGTATATATTATGGCTAAACTTTACAAGCTATATTTTGAGCAAGGCGGCAAAAATACGGCAAACACCACCACGCCACACGCCGCGGCAAGCTGGCACACCACACGCCAAGAGGCCGAGCTAATCCGGGGGGCGGCGGCGCCGGCTAATCCTGGGGAGGGGCGCTGGCTAATCGAGGAGCGCGAGCTAGACGAGCTAGAGCTAAGACAAGCGGCGGCTAACTGGCTAAATAGAAGCGAAGCAATGCGACTAGCTGCATTCAAGCGCGAAGCAAAGAAAACCGCCGAGCAAAGAAGCGAAAATATGCGAAAAGCTTGGAAAACTCGCAAGAACTCTTAAAAACATCAAAAAATCGCTTAGGATGAAGAACGCTTACTTTATCCGAGGGATCAACCAAAAGATAAATAGCAATTCCTAAGCGATGCCTTTATTATATCAAGCATAAGCACTCAATGGCAAGCATAAGCACTAGGCATATTGAGGCATAAGCACTTGACCATTTCTGACATCATGCATAAGCAGTTGCATAATTTAATTATGGCAAACGCTACGAGGAGAGCCGCTGGCATCAAGGCTCGCAACACAATTATTGCTAAACATGGCAGCAACTATTATGCCAGAATAGGTCGCAAAGGCGGCAGCCAGACTGACACTAGACCAAAAGGCTTTGAGGCTGATCGTGCCTTAGCTCGAATCGCTGGAGCTAAGGGTGGCCGCAACAGCCATTAGAATGCAAGAAAGGCCTGCTTTGATGGGCCTTTTTTGCTGCCCTTGAATCTCACAGCGCCATAATATGCGAATGCTGCGGCATCAACTGAATCCATCTGAATGGCTGGATTGAGAGATGCATAGCCAAACATACCATCCTTGCCAATGTCTCGCCTTTTAGCTGTCCTAATGGCGCTATTCAGAATCGGCTGATTATAATGGCTCAAACTTTTATCCTGAATAGCTTGATAGAAACTAGCATAAGCAGAGCCGGCCTCTTTTACATTTGGGGCTAGGATTTTTTTCTTTAGCTTAGGCTCGGATCTTAGCAATTCCTCAATCAAAAGACCTTGCCCTGCTGCGCCATCGATGATGATTTGATTGCACTTCTTCCATCGATCCAACAGCCACTTTACTAGCCACGCCATGCCCTCATTCATTCTCTTTCTTTCAATAATCTCGACATGGACTTTATCAAGCATAGGCACTCCAACCGCGAGCGTGACTGCGCTCCTATCTGGCGCAAACTTTACCGCATAGACAAGCTCTGGATCTTCTGGCAATTTGACCTCTTTCACAGCAAGCTCATTCCACTCATCATCGCTGAATACCCTCTGCGCATCCACGCCTGGAATCCACCCCAATCTCATCTTATTGAATGAATCCTGGCTCATGGCTCCAGCCTCGGCCTTAATCGCCTTTTCTGTGATAAGCGTTCCGAGCGATGGATTCGTTTGATACCATGCCTCGACATCGTAATTATCTGTGATGTTTTCCACAGACCACTCTTGCCAGCATATATCTGCCTTGCCTTGCATGAGATTCCGCCTTGCTCTCAAGAATACTGTGCCAGTTGAACCAGCCGTAGGCGGCGTACCCATCATAATGACCTGGGGATTCTGCAAAGGGCCAGCGGAGATAGTCGGCAACAGCGCTTCTTCTTGCGCATCATTCTGCTCTTGGCACTCATCATTGATGATAGTATCGCTCGTGAAACCAAGACCGCTCGACCTTGTTCTCGTTCTAAATACACATCTGCCGCCATTCCTAAGCTCGATATAATCAAAGCTCTTAGGCTCTTTATCAAACTCATTTGTTAGCAAATCTCTAATCTCTGGCTCGGCATCATAAAAAAAGCGCAAAATACGCCGCTTAATCTCATCGACTGTTGATACCTGATGCGCCGTATAAATAAGATGCTCGCCAAGAAATACCATGCCGCCTAAGATTCTAGCTTCTGCGAGCCAGCTCTTGCCATTCTGCCTCGGCACAATCAGACCGGCAGTTTGATTCGCCCACTTATCCTCATCATCTCTTGCCATCCATCGGCGGAGAATTGCTTTCTGCCAGGGCAATGGCTTGCGATTATAACTATCGAGCAAAGCAATGACCTTTTCTGCCAGCTCAATATCTCCATCATGATAAATATCTATTCTAGGCTTCTGATTCGCCTTATTCATTTTCAATCTCCGCTATCGTATGCGCCTTGAATGATCCATGCCTTGCGCCTGGCGCTCTCTTAGGCTTTCCTGCGAGCAAATCTGCCAAAGCCGTATCTTTCTTAGGCCCAGCCTTTCTCTCGGCATCTTTAATCTGCTGAATAATGCTAGACATACTCATCGCCAAAGAAGCTGTATCTCTCGCTCCAGTACCTTTCTCAAGCTGCTCTGCAATCTGATCCCTAAGCGCCTTTAGCACGCCAATCTCATCATTCTCGCTCGCCAGCTCCGTAATGCTCTTATGCTCGCTCTTTGGCTTCGTGAGGCCTGCTTGATAAATCTTATCGATTCTATGAGGGCTTTTCAGAATATCCGCCCAACGCGTTAAGGCAGAATATGCCTCCACCGGCAACACGCCTTGCCCCATATCTCCAAGCGCCTTTAGCTGCAATGGAGAGATTGCCTTGAAATAATTTAGCCATTCATCATAGCTCTGCAACTTAGGCAGATTGATATGCGTATTTGCCTTAATCCATTCCAAGCATAGATCGCGATACTCTTTCTCACTTAGCTTTAGAAACCACTCTTTATGCTCATCCATTCCTACTCTCCGATCTTAGGAAAACTAGCTTGCAAATCCTTTATATTCTCCGCGTTTGTAAATACCAGAACATTTTCATAATTATCCAAAAGCCTACGCTCCTCATCGACTTGCGCAAGGATAGCCTCTCTATCCATAGGCTCTAGCCCATCTGGCACATCGCCATTCTTGAACACTAGAATATCTTGATGGCTATGCACTAGCTTGCGATTGCGCATTAGGCGGCGAACTCTTAGGCCAGCACCGCCAGCGCCGCTCACTAGGATTGCGTGATTATAATAGACCATCCCTGCATCCTCGAATGCCTTGATGCTATCCTCCACGAAATGCTGATAGCCGCCATCTTTCTTACGAATCTCTCCGACTACCCATACCGCGAATCTATTAGGCTTGAGATGCGCGACACTCTCCGCAATAATCTTGCGATAAACCTCAAGGAACTCCTCATAATCCATATTAGAAATATCTGCCGGATCATCAGAATAGACCTCCAAATCTGCATACGGAGGGCAGCTAAAGATAAGATCGAACTCTTTTTCATCATAATTGCTCATGACCTTATCCATATCGGCGGAATCGCCCACGCTCCATACAGGCTTTTTAATCTCCAAAAGCTCTTTAGCGACCTCATACTGCGCCTCATTCTCATCTATCTGCTCTTGGCGCAAATCATTGCCATAATACCGATTGCCCATCGCTCCAGCCACTATTCCACGAACTGAACCGCCACAGAATGGATCAAATATGCTACCGCCTGGGATGCCGAACCATCTATAAACCATCTCGCATAGCACAGGATCGAAAATGGATGTCCCTCCGCTCTCTCCAATCGTCTTAGAATAGCCCATGAGATTCTCTTTGCGACCTTTCTCGCTCTGCACGATACTTTTCCACACCTTTTTTCTTGCAACCCATGCCGGCTTTGTTGCATCCAGCACAGATGATGGCACGATGATGAAATCTCTGCCCAGCGCTCCATCCTCATAAGTCTTAGGCTTTTCAAACTCCACGCCCCAAGAGCTTGCATCGATGCCCCACTTATCCGCCTCGCTCTTGAGCAAATCCTCATCCCACTTCAAATCCGCTGCTGATGTTGCATTATCTGCGAGCGCCATCTCTCGGCCTTCTTTAGAATCTAGCTCCACATCTACGCGCTTGACCACCACAAGCTCATCTCCAGTTGTTTCGACCACTCTCGTTTTCTGAATGCCAATCTGCCCTGCGGCCTCGGCGATGCCATTGCCAGCGATGATACGATTATCTTTATCCACTAAAATAGAACGCCCTGCACCAAAATTGCGCAAAGAACGCTCTAGCTGGCTCATACCGAACTCGCTATGCATATTGAAGTTCTTATCATCGAACTTCAAGTCTTTAATATCTCCCATAAGAACCTCCTTATCCTGTGAGTCCAGTTAATCTATTTGCTTACCCTATATCAAGAAAAAGCCACCTTGTCAGACAAGATGGCTAAAGATTTTCTAGCAGAAATCTCTGTTGCTCCTTGATGGCCTCCTCGAACTCTGGATTAGGCGCATTGCCTACAAGCCACTCCAAAGCTTCGAAAAGATCCATCTCATACTTCAATTGCTTGAATGCTAGCCAAAGCTGCCTTGCCTCTGCATCGCTCAATGGCGGAACTGATCCAACATTGGAATGCAGCTCATGATGCACCTCAATGGGCAGCTCATACACGAATGCTCTGCGCAAAAGCTGCAAGCATCCCTTACTCCAAAAGCGGCGATAATGGAGAATATGATGTCTATCCCATCCGCCTTGCTTTCTATGCCTTGCTTTCCTCTTTCTGCTCATTCTCATCCCCCCTTTTGATACTGGCGGAAATATCGCCGAACCGAGCGCATATTGCAATCACTCGATTGGCTACCGAATAGCTACACTCGCCATAGACCAAACTCTTATCGATAAGATCGGTTAGATTCAATCCATAGCCCTTAATCAAACTCCAAAGCAAAGGCGAATCTATCTCGCCTTTAATCTCTATCCAAAGCACCATAGGAACGCCCCCCTTTCTTGGATTTCTACTCTTAATGAACATCTAGGATCTAAGCCCTAGTTGGGGTGTTCTAACGCTATTAGGCCACTACGCTAGAACAGCCCAATCAAGGCTGGAGGGATAACCCTCCGCCAAGACTATTTGCTATTGCGATAGACTTTCGAGCTAGCAAGCATAAACACACCAAGCAAACCATTCAAGAATGCGATGATTGCCGTGATTGTTGCATCAATCTGCTCGCCAAAGCCCCAGCCCCAGATATTGGCCAAAGCTACATACAGAGCCGTAAATAGCGGCAGAATCGCCACGATTTTCTTAATCACATCATAGGCAGAATTAGAGATGCTAAAGATGCTCTTTGGCTCTTGCTCTACTACCTTCTTGGATGGAGCTTTCTTATATACTTTCTGCTTCACTTCACTAGATTTCTTTGTTGCCATATATATTCCTTTCAAATATGCCCTACAAGCTCATGATTCCGCTTCTATGGGCTTTTTCTGCAAAAGTTGATAAATTACCCATCTCGGCTCTCAAATTCTCAATGAGAAAGCCTATGCTTAATATACGAAACCATAGCTCTGCAATTTCTTATATGTGAGCGGCCCTGTCATGCCGTCAGGATACAAGCCAGTATTTTTTTGGAATCGCATAATGCTCGCGCTTAATGCATCGCCGTAGATTGGGCCTAATGCCTTAGCTGGCGTATAGGCTGGAAATTCCCTGCGCATAAAGCGAGCTAGAGCTGCTACCCTTTCATCTTGATCATACTTGCACCAATAGCCCTTAGCTGGCAAGAATGACTTTCTGCTCGATTTCTTTACAATCTGGAAACCATTGCACCATTCGCCCCAGCCTAGAATCTTTCCAGGATTATTGGTCTTTTTGCCATCATTCCAATACACGCCTTTATCCCATACCTCGATATGCCCATACTGCGAGGATGATTGGATATAGATAGGAACTGCACAATTAGATGGAATATCTGCCACTCCAGCATGGAATGTTCCCCTATTCTTATTAGCTTGCATATCCGCCTTAGCGCTGCCGCTAGGATTAGATGATGGATACGCCCCAAACCCTTTTGCGACATTTTGCAAGCAATAGCCCTTCTTATTCCCCATTTTCTTAGGATCGAATGGCTTTAGCTGCTCAAAGTTTGCCATATAGCAACCTCCTTACTTATGGCTCAAAAATAGCCCAAAGATGGGCTATTGTCAGATACGCTTCCTACCAGTTATTAGAGAGAGGGCAAAGATTGGCATTAGGATCGGAATCATCATAATCCTCGCGCAACCGATTCGACTTTTGCCTATTGCACCTCGAATGCGTTAATTGGAGATTATCTATATCATAAGGCGCACCACCTCGGCTTACTGGAATGATATGATCCACCTCGCAAGCCATCGGCGTATGCGGTGGCGCTTCCATATCGATAGGATTTCCACATAGCGCACATACTGGATCTTTGCTCGCAATCGCACGCTTCCTGACCTGCTGCCATACTGGATCTTCTAGCACCGAACCATCTGGCAAGATTCTATTACCCATAGAGCCTCCTAGCTGATACTCATATCATAATTTATCGGCAGCATCGCTTCGCCACAGGCCCAGCTACAAGCATTAGCCATCGCCACTTTTATATTTAGGCCGACAAGCATAAACATGCCTGGAGCGGCAGCAGAGCCAGAGGCATAGAAACGCGGTATTCTCTTTGTTGTTCCGCTATCTTGAACTAGATTTGAAACATCGAATCCATCTATCACAGATGGAATGCTCCCGATTATAACTTCAGTCCCAGCCGGAAAGTTTCCTGTATTTGGAGATGCGCCCCAGCGGATATATAGGAATCCGCCTACTATACAAGCTTGGATTTTCTGCATGAAGCCCTGATTGGTAGATGCCTTATAGCCAGATGCATATGTCCCATCTGTCCATGCATGATTGGCCACGCCAGACCAATCGACCTTATCCACCGTAACAGCGCCATTGCTAATCTTCGCTGTTGTTATAGCTCCATCCGCAATCTTTGCAGAGGATACTGCACTATCTGCAAGCTTGGATTCCGTAATCGAACCATCTGGAATATCTCCCCCTCCGCTTATCTGCATCGTTTTCAATTCTTCCAAATCTCTCTGAATATCATTGATGATTTGACCGATATTATCCGCGCTTCTATCCATTATTCTCATTCTCCTGATTTAGAATTAGCTGCTCAATATCTAGGCCATCGAAATCTAGCTGCACAGATTCAGAATCATTATCATCGACATTGCACACGATATTCGTGATTCTATAATCTCCGCTCACATGAGAGATGGATGCGAATGCGCCTAGCTCTACCTTGATGGTATCGCCTACATCAAGCTCGCTCATATCTAGCTCATTATCTCTGACTATTATATTTGGCAACTCAATGATATTTGCCGCCGAATGCAGAACCGAATCTGTATGCTCATCTAGCGTGCCTTGATCCGTGACCGAGTTCCACATCGAGATTTTCTCTCGCCTATACATATATTCCTCGGAATTATGGTCTTCCGCCTGGCTCTGAAGCGCATCATCTCCAGTTCCAGAGCCGATGCCATAGATATAATTTGCGACCTTATCTAGCGTTCTCGTGAAATTGAATGATTGGATATTGCCGGGATAGACCAAGCGAACCGATGGCCTATAAGTGCCTTTCGTTTGATATGTGTTGAATATCTTATCCGGCGTAAATTCAAAATCGCAACCATTGATGACATTGCTCATTTGCTGGATAAGGCTAGCAACCTCTTTGCGCTCATAATTGCGATCCCTATTCACGCTCTCGCCAGTATGCGTTCCCCTCCTAATGCCATAATCCCCACCAGACTTTTCATTGCACCTAGCTATGACATCCCACATAATATCCTCTTGCGGAACATTGGAATAGCTAGCCGAGATATATTGAGTTTTATAGAAATTAAGATAGCCGACACAATCCACCCTCATAGTGATGGAATTATAGCTAGATGTATATTGGAAACGATAGATATTCGCGCCCACGATATACTTGCCATTGCGCTTGATGCGAATATCGCAACGCCCCACCTCCATGAATCCGAATGGATCATTAGCATAGCCCACAGATTTGAGAATATCCTCTAGCCTCTTGAGATCTACCGTAAATCCTATGCTCTCTGAACCATTCAATGTTTTAGACCATGAGAAATTCGTACAGATTTGGCGAATATCGGCGATAGGTATCCCATCCTTACTCCAGATTTCTATTGCGTACTTGGCCATGTTTCCCTCCTAGATACTTAGGTAGCCTTGCTTATAGCTAACTTGAGCATAGCCATTGTCCCCAGGAATGTCAGATTCTAGCGATAGCCTATTCTCTCCTGGAGCCAGCATGATAAACTCTGATCCAGCCGTTTTGAGATGATAGACATCTACCCCATTTAGCGTGATAGTGCGTAGCCGAGAGTCGATGATAAGCTCATCTCTAATATCTGGGGTCTTGCTCGTATAATATGACACCTCAAGCTCCCCTTGCTCGTTGCCTACCGCAAACTGCGATGAGATATTCGTTTGCGGATTATACATACTCGCATTATTGAGAAGCTCCTCAAGCTGCGCTACAAGAGCCTCATTCGTAATCTCTGTATCGGTTGGAGTGGCAAGAGCGTAATACACTGTCATATTGTGGCTCTGAAGCCATGTTTTTAGTGCAGTCGTATCGGCGTAGCTAGAATCTCTAATATAGAAACGGTAGCTCATATCAGTGTTTATGAATGCAATTTTGCCACTCGGACAAGCGCCTGCAGAAACAACATTTGTGTTGCCAGGGTAGTATTGGCTGAACGGAACATTATAGCTCGTTGCGTAATCTGTAATAACCGCTGTGTAGTATGTGCCAGATGCTATGTCCCAAGTTTCGCTGCCATCTAACACCACTTTGCTAACCGCTTTGTGGATCTTCCAATCGTTCCCGTCCTTGTAAATGTAGTCCTGATAATTGCCTACCTTGCAGAGTTCGATAGGGGTGAAGTATGGAGCGTAGGTGGTAGCCGTTGAGCCAAGCTCGAGCTGAATATCTGAGTATGTGAGTGTCGTGCCGTTCGCGGTATTCCCAAAACGAAGCAAAATCTTATCATAGCTCGCAACACTATAAGTTTTGCTCGTTATTGAGCTAACTGTGCCTAAATTCACATGTCTATTCGTCGATGGGTTGTAACCATAGCAAATGACCTTGACGCCGTTCGAACTGCTTGCGGAGAACGATAACGTAGCGTTGTCTACGTCCTTGACGTCCACATAGAAGCTATCGCCCATATACGCCGAGCCTGTCCCTATATTTGGAGCATAGGCATCAGAGCTTGTTGCTGAAATAGAAATTGTGTCTGCCGTCGCCGATGCCGTTCCTCCTGCATACGAGGTGATTGTCGCCGATAAAATAACTGGAGCATCGAACAAGTTCTTCCCAAGATTGACCTCATAGCTCTGCCCTTGATATGGCTCGAAATCGGTGGCCGAACCTTTTTCAATTTGGACATCGAAATAGACATCGCCATCTGTGGTTGGCGTTGTATTGCCTGCGATATATGTACCAAGTGCGAACCCAACATAATCTTGCGTTGGCGTTACGACAGCAGTAGCTGATGGCGTAGCTGTATTATTAGGGATTGAGATAGCATTCGATAATTGCGTTTTCGTTCCATCTGCCGACACGCCATATACGAAAAAGCGCCAGTAATACGATTCTGTGCCGCTCCTAACAATAGTTCCTCTCTTATACATCATGCTGAACGCATAGGATTCGCCATTTTTCAATGGCATATATTGAGTTTTTGTGTGGGCATTTGCCGTAATACCGCCTGTTCCTGTCTTGCTGACCTTAATCTCATCGCCATTGAAAGTGACCACCGTACCGTTCCACGATATACTTCCGACCAGAGCATCCCCAGCCAAATTCTTGCCACAAATCTTGACCACATTCTCGCCAGTAACGGTCTTGACTGCTACTGGAGCTGATGGAGTTGGCGTGCCAGCTTGTGAAGTATCGCCCTTTAGCTGAATATCTGCGAATGAAGCATCCGCTGGAGCGCCATTGATAGTAATACTTTTGCCTTCAACTGGCTCGCTAGGATCGACCCATTGCCCCTCGGAGAACCCTAAATCTGCTTCAATCTGCATGAACTGATTTGTGGTCTGATTGACCAGCTTAGGATTATGCAAAGCACCATACATTTTCGTGATAGTTGGAACTTGCTCAAACCCATTATTCTCCACAGCGGCCTCATCAGAGCCACCAGTAATAGCAAGCGGCAATTCAAAATCAATTAGAAAACCACCAGTTGCTTTCGACACCTGAATAAATGCCTCATGCGCGCTTTCAGAGGCATCATAAATCAAAGGATCATCTGCCCTTAGCTGCAACATGAACTCTTGCTTTTCGAGAACGCTTTTCATCGCCATATCTAGCGCGATAGTCCTAACTTGCAGCGTATAGGCATTGCCTGCTTCCGTAACGAGATCGAGCGTTAGCTCCTCTTTCTTGCCTTGACCTGCCAAAGAAACGAGCTGCTTTCGCAAGCGCTCAACCGTGGCCACATCTTGATTTGCAATAACCCCTCTAATAGTGATGGATCTCGCATCATAATTCTGCGCTGAAGTCCATCCCCCATCATATCCAGCATTCACGCCAGATGTAGTCCTAATCTCTGGCAAGCCTACAAGACCATCTAGCTCTGGAACGAGATAAATGCCTAGCTCATGATCATTGAGCGGCATTTCTGCTGTGGAGCTTTTTAATACTAGCTGAATTTGATTGTTCATATTCCTCCTACAATGCTGTTGCTACTTGCCATCCTAAGCGCTTAGATACATCCTTTACATCTAGCTCGCTATCGACATTGAATGTGTTATACTGCACCACTTGGCCATTAGAGCCATTCATTCCGCTTGTAAGGCCACTCTGCGGCTGGACTTGGCTCATATTGCCATTCATGCCAAAACTACCGCCAAATGCGCTTGCTGTTCGCTCTGCCGTCATCGCTGCTGCATCCTCTGCGGCATATGCATAATCTTTGAGGCCTTTTGCCAAGCCTAAATCGAGCCACATACCGAACTCTTGCGTGAGCTTAGATGGAGAGTTAATTTTCAAGCTGCTCTTGAACATGCTATTTACCCAGCTGGATACTTGCGTTACCGCTGCGCTGATTCTGCCTTTGCCATTCGTGATACCAGTTGCCAAGCCAGATGACACATCAAAACCTATCGATGTCGCATCCCTGCTTGCTTGCCTTAGCTGGCCCTTAATGGCTTCTGCTGCACCCTCTGCGGATGTTTCCATCAATGGCTGGCCTTGCTTAATCCCCACGCTGAAATTGCCAGTAAAATCTTTACCGCCTTCTTTACCGAACTTAGCGCAAGCCTCTGCATATGAGATGCCTTCTTTATTCGCAATATCTACAATCTGCCGCCATGCCGTAGCTGTTTCGCCTCGACCATATGCAAGCTGCTCTGCCCATCCCTTGACCATTTCCTCTGTCTTAGCTTTCGTAGCCTCGACCATATTGCCATGCTCATCCTTATAAGTGATGGTCTGATTCTTAAGAGCATCGAGCTGGGCAGCCAAAGAGCCATATTCCTTGTTCTCGCGCATGATCGTACCGATGGCGAGATTGGCCTTATATATCTCGGATGAATTTATATCATCCAATTTCTGCTTTTCCTCTGCGACAACCTTTTGCGATTCTGCAAGCTTATCATTTGCGATCTTTTGCTCTGCGAGAGCCTTATTATAATTCAACTCCGCCAAGCGATACTCATCTGTATTCTGCTTGCCCTCTTTCAAAAGGCGATTCATTTCTTGCTGATAGAACTGGACATTCTTCTTAGCCTCAATCGCGGCGATTTCATCATTCGTTGCCGCAAGTTCGGCTGTCTTCAAATCCTCTACCGCTAGCTTTTGCAGATCGAGGGCTTTCTTTGCGGATTCTGCGGCCTTAGCTAAATCATAATGCGATCTTGCATAATCTCTTGCCTTCCTCGATGCGATATTCATATCTCTTGTCGAGCCAATAGCTGCTGCTTGCAAGCCAAGAACCGCAACCGTAAGGCCTCCAAGTATAATCGTGGCCGGATTCAATGCCGTAGATATTGCGCTGGAAATCGATCCAGACAAGCCCCCAACTTGGCCAGCCACAGCGCCGATGGATGAGCCTAAACTTAGGCCAGCTCCATGCGCCGCCTTGAATACCGAGATGCCTTCAGACACATTCTTCACAAGAGCCGTTCCAGCCCCTACAAGATTCAACACGCCAGTTTTAAGGAAAGACAATGCCTTGAATGCTACCAATGTAGTGAATAGATTTTTCAACACATCTACTACATACTGATTGCTCAATACGAATTGCGTGAATCCCTTAATCGCCTCAAATGCGCCCTTAATTGCTGGAATGAGCGCATTCTTGATGACCGGCACGATATTCTTTACCACGAAATTGCCGACATTCTTGAAGCTAGATGTAAATGCATCAATCGCATTATAGATGTCCTCTGCGCCAAAGCTCTTGATGATTTCTGCAATAGCCTTGCTGATGCGGAGAGGAATGAGGCGAATCGCATTGCCGATAGTTTTCGTTGCATCGCCAACCTGATCCTTGAAGCTCTTAATGCCACCACCGCCCTTATTATCCAAATCGATAAGGGATTCTGTTAATTGCTGCAATCTCTCTCTGGCATGCTCATTCTTATCTGCGCTAATCCAGTTATACAGATCCATGCCATCAAGCTCATCAACTGTCTTCTGCGCATTCTTAGCATACTCTTGGAGCGACTTATTATTCTGCCCCATATACTGCGCCATCTGCCTTAGCTGACCTGGCATGACCTCCATCATGATCTTCCAGTCCTGCATCGTTGGACGGCCTCTCGAAATGACCTGCGCGAACTGCTCGAATGCTCTGTTCGCCGCCTCTTGGCCTTTACCGCCTGCTAGAGCCGCATCATTGAATGCGATAGCAAGATTCGTTGCATTATAAAGCCCCTTATTGAGATTCCCAGTTGTAGATGCGAAACGCTGCGTATATACGACAATCTCATCAAGAGCTGTTGGTAAGCCCTCAATGCGAGCTGCGAGCTTATTGATTGCATCCTCGGATTCTTGAGCCGTAAAGCCCATGTTTTTCATAATCTTAGGAAATGCATTGAGCGTATCTACCCTAGAGATTGCGCGATCCAATGAGCTAGTCACCGCATTCATAGCGGCATTCATGCCCTTAGCTACAATTGTGCCAATAGCTGTTGTTGATGTAACGGATGACTTTACAGCGCCTTGAAGCCCTTTTGAAATAGCACTCTGAAGCCCCTCCATCTGCGGCGCTATCTTTATATAGGCTGTACCGAGATTATTTGCTGCCATTTAGAACGATCTCCGATTTTTAATCCAGATTGACCGCTCTGTTGCGTATATTTATTACTTTTATATTACCACACCCTATACTAGCCTCTTTTTACGACACGACCTGCATCAAGGGCTAGCCGGAGTGTTTGATAGTCGTTATAATATGCATCTCCGCCATTTGGCTCGACTGCTACAACCTTTGCATATGCACGCTGACCGCCCCTTCTATTGGGCAAGCCTACATATGGGCCTTCTACATCGAACTTTTGCGGATGAACTCTGATTGAGCTAGAAATCTTTTCTGCTCTACTAGCAATGCTCTTAGCGGCATCCATGATCATTGGAGCGGCCATTTCTTGGATAATATCCTTACCGCCCCCTGCGCCAGTATTCATGCTGAATGATACATTTCTACTCATTTGCTTTTACCTTACCACTTTCTCTTGGCCTTGACAGAAATTCCTTTAGCTCATCAATGCTCATGGCAGCCTCCTCTGGATTATGCTTTGGCTTCTCTGGCTTAGGGATAAAGCTTGGCAAGAATATATCTGGATAATGCTTAGGATTCTTTTCTTGAGCATCCTTAGAATTTTGCCATGCGAGAATCCTTAGACAATACTCAATCTTATTGAGCAAAATCTCATTCCATGACCATTCATTCGCTGGGGATAACTTGCGCTTTAGGCGAGATTCATCCGGCAACTGAAAAACAAGCCTAGATGCCCTTGCGAAGCTAACCTCCGCAAGGTCTAGGCCATAATACTGCTGGAAATCTGCCTCTAGTTCGTCTGGGTATTCTTTTCTGAATTGCCAGAGGCTGATTCTTTTGGGTCTGCCTCTCCAAAGATAGCGGCAACAGCGCCGATGACAGCGGACATTTTTAAGCGACCATCTTTCTTCATGAAATGGCTGCTGAATTTCTCATATCCCTTATCGCCGATTGCAAGCTTGAGGACATCAACATGGAGCTTAGGATCGCTTTCGAGCTTATCACTCAACTCAAAGAAGCGGACATCATCGAAACAATCCATATCCACATCAAACTGATAGCCATCATAGCTTACTGATTTAATTGCCATAAGTAATTCTCCGTTATTTTGAATCTCTTATAGCAGATTTCGCTCGGATAGTCAGATTACTTATTCAAGCCCATAAAGATGCCGATAACAAGCGCGAACTGGATACACAGATCGAGCAGAATGAGGATAGAGATGGCTTGAACATAGCCTTTCTCTCTCCTTGCATTCTCTGCGATGATTGCTAATAGCTCTTTCTCGCCCAAACTCTTATAAGATGCCGTTTCTTCTGCTAGGCTTCTTGGCTTATTGTTATCTAAAATGCTTGCCATTCCATTCTCCTTTTTCTATGTAATATCATGCCACCAAGAAAAAAGCCACCCTTTCTGGATGGCTTTTCTAACGGAGAGATATGTTTTTGTTTTATTAGGCTGATAGCGTGGTGGTTGCAATATACTCGATGTGGTAATTGCCGCTCGTATCTGGGCTTGCGCTGAACTTTGCTGGATAGACAACAGCATCGGAATCAGAGTAAGTAATATCGCCAGAGCGATCTGCAATCTTTGCATGAGGAATGACAACGCGCTTTACGCGGCCACCAGTAAGAGCAAGCTCGATAACGACAATACACTCGGAAAGTGGAGTGGATTTTGCATTGACCGTAATCTTGCCAGCATTTTCCGTGACATTTGCTGCGCCGAAAATCGCCTTGAGAGTATTGACATTCGTTTCGATGAAATTGACCGTATGGGTTTCTTTGTAGCTCGACTGTGCCGTCAAGACAACATCGCCACCCCATGCCTTAATTTCCTCGGTATCAGTTTCGATTGACTGAACATAGCCATCCTCGCTGATATAGCCCATATTTACATAGGCTCCTGTTAGTGCGGTAGTGCCATCGGTTGGTAGCGTAGTTCCTGCTGGAGCGATATAAACGCCGCCGACTGCTTTTGGCTTACCGAAAGATACATTTTGTGCATCCATGATAATGTTTCCCCTTGTTTGGAGTGATAGCCCAACAACGCGAATGCGAAGCTCGGTTCTGCCATGATGATATATCACATCCATTCCATTGTCAGAATAGCCCTACAAGGCTCTGATTCCGCTTGTATTGCGTTTTTATTCAAAAGATGGATACAATACCATCTCAAACCAAAAAACCGCCTATTTTGACGGCTTTTTGACTGCAAATTTATGTGGGTGCAAGCAGATTATACCACACTAGCCTAGAATGGCTTTTGATTCGCCATTCACAGAGCCATAGAGCTTTACAATCTCCACGCTCTGGCCTCCGACTGATGCATACAATTTCGTGACTAGCTTAGAATTGCCATTCACAGGCGCATACACTCTCGATGGGGCATTGCCATTATACAGCGTGAGAGTCTTTACCTCTGAATCCATGCCATGATAGCTCATCCAGCCCTCAATGACTGCGCTTTGGCTACCTGGAATGCTCACATTGAATGATGTGGCATCATCAACTGCTGCGACACTTGCATTGACTACATAAGTCCAATCCGGAGCATCATTGACCTTATACCTGACTGTTCTCGTGAGATTTGCTGAATCATAGGTATCAAAGTTATTCACATCATCGCCAGTAAAGACCACAGGAAATACTTTCGTTCCCTCCCCTCCAGGATCTGTATAGCTGAACTTGCTTGGAGCTGGAGGCAAATAATGGAGATCATCCTCCATGACATAGATTTCGCCACCAGAGTTATTTGCATACACGCCTAGCTTATAATGCAGCAAGCCTTTAATCTCGATTGGAGAAAAATTGGCGCTCGATGCATTTGAAGTCGTTGCCACGAACTGATGGCTCAAATCTTGCGTTCCATCATAGTAATACTCATAGCGCCCTACGCTAGACCATGCATGGACACTATCGATAGCCTTATTTGCCGATCCAGTAAATACCGCGGCATGATTGCGGATATTCAATCCACCAGTACTTGCCACGCCAGTTGTAAATGTAATCGAGTTCCAAGTACTCGAATCATATGTTGCATAAGGCCCAGTTGGAGCTGAACCAGATGCATCGAATGATAATGTCCATTTGAGCGTAATCTTTACGGAATTAGTATCTGGGCCATAGAAATTGACCGAGAACTCTTTGGATGTAGAGCTTGCTGCAACATTGGAAAGCGTGACATCGAAATTGACAACTGTATCGGATGCTCCTACTTTCCATTGCTTGCCTTTACTGCCTAGAGCAATCTTTGAGCCGCCCTCTGGCTGTGCATAGGATGTATAGTCATAGAATGAGAAATAATAGCCACTCGTGCCTCTAGCACCGCCCTTGATCTGGCCTTGAACGCGGAGGGTATTCCCACTATGCGTTAGGCCAGTGATATTGATATTACCAATCAAGCGGACATTGGAGCTATATGTGTACCATGTTTTTTCCGATTGCCATCCAGATGTAGCCATAATTAGCTCTCCTCATAGACACCATACAGCGTGCCTTCTGGCAACGGAGCGCCCTCGCCAATATCGGTAGTAGATAGCTGCAATCTTACCCATCCGGCAACCTTGCGGACATCGGTGATTGTACCTGCTGCTGAAGCATTCTTAGCCACCGCGACATTTGCGAGAATCATATATGGATTGCCTGCGCCTACCGAGCTTTGAATCGTTGCTGTCGATGGAGCAGATGGCGTAGCTGCTGGAGAGCCAGCAACCGATTTGAACTTCAAAATGCCATTCGTGTTATCGACAACTGATGTGCTTGGCGTAACGCTATTATCGATATAGGCTACAACCGAATCAATGCGCGGATTTGCCGATGATGCCGCGCTTAAGCTGACCGTATTGCTTGCATCTGCGCCAATCCTTCTTGCAAAACCAGTTCCAGTCGAAATAAGGCCATCGCCAGGCGCGATAACCACATTCATGCCAGTACCAGCGGAAACTGCAAAGCTCGAATCTCCAGCGACACAAGTGCCATACATGGAGTCTTCAAAGGCCGCATATGCAGCCGCTGAATGCAAGCCGCCAGCCATATTATAGACTTTGTTCGCCATAAATATCCTTTCTTGTTATTGGGCTAATAGATACCGCTCTCTGAACTCCAGACAGCCCTAAAGTCTTGAGTTCTGCCTTCTTGAACCATAGATCTCCAGATGGATTCGTGAATTTATAATTCTCACTATATGGCCCAGCCGCTTGCGAATAACTATCAACCGGCGGCACATCGATAGGCGTACTCATGGCACGCTTTACCGCTTCCATGACAACCCACTTTACCGCATCCTTATAATCATCATCGGCGGCAATCTTTTCATCTAGGCTAAAGCCGGAATTGCTTGCATATAGCCTTAATCTTGAGCTTGCGAGCGACAATAAATCATTCGCCCTATCGGTTTCCGATGTTTCAATCGTCCTCCAATATAGGCTCAAATCTTGAACCGTTGCATAACTTGCGCCCATTATTTCTTCCCTCCTTTCATCGGCCTGTTGCTTTCGTAAAAACACCAATGGTAGCCTCCAGTCGTTTCTCTTGCCCCATTGCATACTTGGCTTATTTTTGATTTATGCAGACCATTGGCGAATGCGGCTTTGCTCCCACTTTCATATATTTCTCCAGTTTCAACGCACATTACTTTTTTCTCGCAAGCCTTTGCCGCTTTCCTTATCCTATCGGCATATCTCAAGTTGTACTCTCTGCTGCACCATTCGAGGTTATCAACATTATTGTTATGCCCATCGCAATCTTTATGATTCACTTCTGGCAGAGATTCTGGATTTGGGATAAATGCTTTTGCGACAAGCCTATGGACTGAATAGGTTTTGATATTGTTATCTTTGCTCAACTGGACACTAGAATATGGGCCAGCTACACTCGGAGATAGTACCTTCTCCTTTAGCTGTCTATACTCATAGTATTTATCCGAGCGATTTGTCCTTTGATTTTTCCAATGAGCTAATCTTTTTACTCTGCCTAGCGAGCTAACCTGATATAGCCCTTCATACCCCTCAATATCGCGCCATATTTCCATCATCTTTTCCCCCTGGACATTTCTTTCTCTGTTTTATCAAACCAGGCAATATACTCATCCACTTTCTTTTTCACATATGAATTTCCGCCATTCTTTGCGTAAATATCATATTCGTGCAAGATATTTTGGTAGTTCGTTGGCATTTCTCTATACAAGACTGCGAGTTGGTCTTCTGCTATCATTTGCAAAATGGACTGCTTTGCTGCATTGCGCGCATTGATTCTGTACTGGAAATAAGCTGTAATTGCCGTAGCTATAACAGGAAACCCTGCCGTAATTAGCGCAATGACGATTGATTCGCTCATTCTTGACCTCCTGCTAACATAAAGTTTCCTGGCCTTGCACTATTAGCCTTTCTAGCTAGCTCCTCTGCCTCGCGGATATTCATGCCTAGCATCCTATATAGCGTAGTCGTTCCGGCAAGCTCTGGCATAGCTTGGATGAGCTTATATGCTGCATCGCCAGCAGAGCCAATATCAAGCTGGAATACCGGCTTCCATGTTGCCTCAATCGCTTTCAAGCTACTTGGCACAGCAGAGATTTTCTCTACCGCCATGCGAGCAGAAATCGCAATCTCCCTAAACTCTCTACCGAACTCCATCTGGCAAGCTTGTGCCTCCAAGAGCAAATCATCGCTCATGGACTTCAAGCTCTCTGCGCTCGTTGGATTGGCTGTTTCATAGCCAAGATTTCTCAAAGTTAAAGCTGTTTCTGCACAGAAATCTCTTGCCAAATCCTTTTTCTGATCCGAGAACTGATTGATGCTCATCTGCGCGAGCTGACCAATCTCTGGCTTCTCGCCATCCTCATCTTTCGTGATCGCCCATACCTTGCCAAGCGCGGCATCGAACTGCGCGCCATCGATAGAGCCATCTGCAAGACCATTCACATAGCGCTGCGGAGCTGAATAGAACTCGGCAGCAATCTCATAGCGGACTTTCAAGCGGCCAACCTCATCGATGATCCTTCTTGCCGTATTGCTGATGCGAGATTTGCCAAAAGGCCTATCTGCGCTCTGCCTATGCGTGATTACATGAAGCAATGGCCTCTTAGTTGGGTTCTGCGTGATCCATGCAAGCTGCTGATTCACGAAATAAGCTGTGAAATCCTTAGTGAATAGCGCATAATCTGCTGGCACCAAGCCAACCTTGCTCCACCCTCTAGCATTCGCACCTGCCTCATCATACTGATACCATCTAAGCACCGCTAGACCACTATCCAAAAGACCAGTTCTCTGATCTATGTTTCCAGTTGCCTCCGTAGCCGTAAATGGCAATAGCTTTACTGAATCCTCACTCGGCAAGACTGCGATGAATGAGCATCCTGCGATAAGCGCATCGGATTTAGCTTTTCCAAATACAGAAAAAGCCCCAATATCATCGAGCAAATTATTTATCCCTGCCGAATCATTTGCGAAACCATCGAAATTGATGCGATCCGCGAGCGTATTGACTGCCCTTGATGCCCAACCGACACCAGGCTTTAGGCCTCTAAAATTCTTTGGCATCGAGATGCCTAAATCTACAACCTGCTGATTAGCATTGTAATAGCAGTATTTCTCTCCTGCTGGCCAAGCAAGAGTTTGGAGTTTGAATAACAGCTTGTCTGCTAGGCTGTTAATCTCTCTAATAAGTTCTTCGTCTGGCATTTTCTTATTTCCTTTATTACCAGACTTGACCGAGCTGTATCGTACTATCTTTTGATTTGATTATAACACTATTGCAATACCGAGCTTTTTCAATAGCTCCGCCCTGCTTTCTTTGACTTTCCACTCGGCACCGGCACCGCGCTGGCACTTCGATTCTAAATCATAGAATGGGATGAGAGCCTTGACCGATACTTCGCTTTCTTGACGAACCTCGACTATCTCCGCTCCAGGATTGCTTTCTAAAACGCTTAATTTGCGCTCTAAGGCCTCTTTGGGCTTTGAGCTGATACTTGATACATCTTTCTTGGATTTGCTTGCTTTCTTAGCCATTTTCTAGCTCCTTTCTATCCTTGAAATTTCCATGCCTTACGCTCGCCAGAATACAGGCCATTGTTCGTCCTCCAGCCTGATGTCCTAATCTCGCATTTGCATCTATCATGCCTTCTAAATACATCTCCACTCGGATCTACGAATGTGCCTACAACCTCTCTGCACCAATCACAGCAATTCGCCCTTGCCGTTCTCGTGACTGTTGGAAACTTGCCATATTCCTTAGCGTTCCAAAATGCATCGTATTGCGCCTTGAGAATCTGATTGGAGAGCCATTCCTCTATCTGCGCATCTATATTGCTCTTGCCGCCCACAGAGATGGAATCCGAGATATTCTTTGCAAGGCCATAATACGCATCATTGATTGTCTTCCCATTGAGATAATCTATATCCATATCCCAAGCATTCATCTGATAGACAACCTCATAGGCTTGCTCGCCTACCTCGCGCAAAACAATTTCCAGATTATACCTACGCGTTTCTGGGTCTATCTCTGGGTTATTGATGATTGCGATTTCCTCTTTCAAATCCTGGAGGATAGTTTCGCTCAAGCTATCATAATTCATTGAAATTCCAGCTCCTGATTTTAGCTTTTATCTTATCTAGCCCCTCGATTGACTTGATGGAGCGACTATTTGAATAAACCTTAGAACGGACTGGCACCTTTTTCGCCAGCAGAGCCTCAATCATCTTGCTCGCTTGCAAATCAGTAGTGGCATCGAGAACCGCATCAATACTCTCCGCCTCGCCTACAATCTTTGAGCTTGGCTCGACTATTTTATTGGCATAAAGCATCTCTTTGAACTCTTTGAACTCTTTGAGCTTCATGACCGATAAATCTTTGATATAACTTCTTTGCGTTTCCGTAGCCATATTACCCTCTAAATACATCATTTTGCTTTATAAGTCAGACAGCAAAAAGCCGCCCTTGCGAGCGGCTTTTACTCAAGCTATTAGGCAGAAACCTGTGCTTGTTCGATAATAGCGAATGCCTTATCATCGAGGATTGCATAGCCAAAGACAACCTCTGCGCGGATTGCAATCTCGTTAGTGCGCTGGAGATCGCCAGCACCATCTGGATCGCCATACTCAATGAGATGGAGAGGAACATTGCGAGCGATACCCCACTTGAGAGCGTTCCAGTCGGCCATGATAGCGCCAACGCCAGTTGCGCTTGCGACACCTTCTGCAGTACCAGAAACGGTGTTATTGACAGCAGCGCTGATTCCAGCGATACGATCAACATTGAAGCCAAGACCAAGCTCTGGGAATACGCGATCACCATTGGTCTTCTTAGTGCGAGCGAGAACGCCAGCATAGACAGGATCCATAGCGATACCAGTTGCAGCATAGCCATAGCCCTGGAGAGCTGCAGCAGCAGCATCGAGATCGACCTCTGGGGTTGCGCTCGTGGAGTTAATGATCGTACCATTGCCGCTCTTAGTGATGTAATCTGCGACAGATGCAGCTACCGAGCCGGTTGCTGGGTTGATACCATGAATAGCAACGAGATCGATTGCGCGAGAAACGCCAGTAGCGATGCGGCCTGCGAGAGCTTCCATCAAGCGGAGGCGATATTCCTCATCCGCATAGCGAACCTCATCGGAGAAACGATAAGTAAGCTGGACTTTATAGGTTTTGCTGGTCTTCTTGACTGGAGTACCATCCATGCTGGACTTGTTAGCACCTTCGCCGACAAGCTCTGCCTTTGGAGTACCAGTGAAAGTAAAGAAATCAGTAGAGCCGACCATGATCTGTGGATCATCTGGGGTCAAGCTGCCGATAATACCGGACTTGATGTTCTTCTGCCAAATGCCAGATGCGGTATGATTCGCAAGGTCAAGGGCATTGGTCAAGAGTGGATTTGCCATTTTGATTATTCCTTATGAATTTAATTGTTTGATTGATTTGTCCCAAATAGCTTATCTGCAAGCTCGGCCATATCAGACTTTTTAGGCTCCGGCTTTTCGATTTTGCTTACATCTGCTGTCTTAGGCGCTGTGCTATGGGCCAGCTTTTCTGCTCGCGCACGCATTTCATCTGCGCTATCGCCAGTAACGAACTCGGCTAAATCATCATTGAGCTTGAACTCATTGACGATACGAATCTTCTCTGCCTCTAGCTTTGAGGCTTTGAGATCATCTTCCAGATTAGCTTTATCCGAAAGAAGCTCATTGATGCGATTCTCACTCTCATTCTGTTTCGCCGAGAAATCCTCGATCTGTTTCTTGAGGTCTTCATAGTCGCTATACTTGCGATTGATTCTATCAACACGCTCTTTTACAGCTTGATTGATGTCTTCTTGCGACAAGTCTGCTTCTACGAACTCGCCTTCTTCGTTCTTTTTGTAGTATTGGGTCATATCCGCTATTTCTCCAGTTGCGTTAATTCTGTTGCCCCATAAATAGCACATAAAAAAGGGCTTGTCAGAAATGCTCTACAAGCCCCTTCATTCCGCTTCTAAGGCCTCTACGCGCTCGGAGTTGGACTTGGAGGCGTTGGCGTAGAATCTACCCCCACTCTGCTATGGAATACATCGCAATAGATTTGATAGCGATAATACTGCTTTAGCGTATCATCGAGATGGATGCATGAATTGACCTCTGCATGCGTGATATTCTCATACTCTACACAAAGATCCATGATATGATCGCCGATAAACATCGCAATCTCCGAACAGTCATATTGCGAATCCTTATCATAAATCTCAATCAAAATCTCGGCATTATCGCCGAGCATAGCTTCTCTATTACCGCCAGTTCTCTCCACAAGGATGAATCTGCTTGGCAAATTCTTAGGGGTTTGCGAGGATGCCGGATAGCCTGGAACCAAATCCCTTAGCCAGCTTATTACCATTGCCTCTAAATTTTCTTTTCTACTCATAGATAGCCTCCCCCCTGAAATACCTATTCCATTTCGTTGGGCAATTTTCATTCATAAACGCGACAGAATCGGAATCGAGATGGAATACTTTTCCACACCATTCCACATTAGAATCTGAAACATCTCCATTGAATGTCTTTGGCAAATGGATGCGAACTTGAATCTTACCTTGCTGCATCGCTTGTTCTTCTCTTGCATTGCTCGGTTCAGTAATCGGCGCAATAAGGCAACCAGCAACCTCTACATTCTGAACTGATGTAATAGGATTGCCGAGAGGGTCTAGCTCGCTCCCTTGTTTTTTCTTAATGAATGTGAGCGTGATAGTCTTCATAATTCCCAAATACCACGATTATTCGCGCTTGTCAGATTTCTTCCATTTGAGATCGCCTCTATTGAAGCGTTTAGATAGTGAGTTAGGGTTTGCATTCCAGTTGTAGCGGTAGATTGCATCTGCGGACTTAAAGCGTTTCATGCCCTCTTTGATGACCCTACGCAACCAATCAACATCTTCGGCCACATTCAGATTCTCATCAAAGCGCTCATTCTTGATAATATCCCAGTTAAAACACCATGCCCATACAGCGTAATTGCCGATAAGTTCATCCCTCGCTCGGCCAATAGCATTCTCTGATACTGCATAGAATGGAAATACCGCGTAATCGTAGCCCTCTCGCATGATTCCATAGAGCTTGTGCAGATAGTAAGGCTCAACATCGTCATCGGCATCGACAAAGGCCACATAGCGCCCATGAGCGGCCATTAGGCCTACATTGCGAGCAGATGATACTCCGCCATTTGGCTTCTCGATGTTCTGCGCACCATAGCCTAGAACCCAATCTATGCGCTCATCTGAACCATCATTGACCACAATGATCTCGGTTTCAGGGTAGTCGGCTTTTTGCCTCGATAGGTTCTCTAGCACTATCCTAAGCAACTTATTGTTGTTGTAGTTAGTGATAATAACCGATAAGCGATCATCTCGAATGCCTGACTTGTTTTTCTCATGGCGCTCAATAAACTTGTCGTAGTCTGATGGATAATCGAAATCATCAGTTTCATCATTCCAGTAAATGTCATGCTCATCGAGCGTTGCCCCACGATACTCATCCGGCGAATAGCCGCGCAAGTAGCGGTCAATCTGATAGTCTGCCCCAAAATGAATCTCCCCACTATCGCACTTGCGGTTAAACTCGCTCATCTTTTCGAGCCACCATTCCCAATTCGGTACTAGATGGATGTAGCCCTCCTCCCATGTGCAACCTGTCCATTGATTTGGCAAGCAGTTGTAGTAGTGCTTCCATTCTGTTTCGTCTCGCTCAACTGCATCTTTGATAATCGCCTCGGTATAATAACAATCGCCGAGCAGAATGCCAAAAGGCTCTTGGGCTTTCCTTGCGATGCCCTCAAAGGCCTCTCTTTTGCTTCCGTAGCCCTCTAAGACTACATCGTAGTTATGGATGCCATTCTGCTCCAAAAGCCGTATTGTGCGATCTACAAGCGGCTCGCCATCAATCTCGATATAGCATTTATTCTTATGGCCGAGATAGCCCTCCCATCTGGTAGCTGATCCGCCGGCTAGGATAAACCACTTATTGATTTTCATAGTTCTCCATTCAATACTTTTCCCCACAATGGGCTAATCTTTTCGTCATAAGCTTTCATGCTTTTCTTGAGCGATCTATCGAATAGCTTTTCAATATCCATCCCCTCATGATAGATATAGCCATTCTCCCCATCCTTGATGAGCTTTCTTAGCTCTGGAATATCGCTGACACAGCATGGCGTGCCTTCTCTCAAGGCCTCTCTAACCGAATAGCAATACGATTCATTTTTGCTCAACTGCAAAAGCATATCGCAAGAGCTGATGAGCGCCCTCGCATATGGGCTTGGCTGCACAGACAATACTCTCGGATTCTCTCGCAAATAAAGCTGATCCGAATCATTCGCTTGCTCAATGGTAGAGCATAGGAACAGCACATAATCTTTATTTGCATCATCGAATCTCTTGAGCAGCTTTACGACATCATCAATCCCCTTCTCCGGCGTTGCTCTGCTCATTACAAGGAATTTGAAAGCGTTTTCCTCGCGTTTTGGCAAGATATTCGGTACAACTACCGACTCTTGCTGAAAAACGCGTTCTAGGGCCTTCTGTGCGGTCACAGACACACTTAAAACCTTGTCTATTCGTGGGTCTGGCGTCCATGTGAAGTTGCTCCAAATAGGCACCTTGCGCAAGTTCTCAAAATCGGCATGGATCTGCTGGTAAACCTTGCGAGCCTTGATGCGCTTCATGATTGCTGGCGCAGAGTCGTAGTTAGTGAAAATGGCCACATCGCACTCGTAGGTGGAATGGCCATCATCAATAATCACATCATGGTACCGCCCAAGCTCCATGGCCTGGGTGTAGTCAGCATCGCCAAAAACGAAAACAATGTTCCTATCCTTGAATGCTTCGGCAATAGCGAGATTGGCGGTTTCGATGCCGCCAATCTTAAAGCAATACTTTTGATGGATAAGGATGCGGTTGCCCTTGCGTCCAGGATGCTCAACCCCGGCGAACTTGCCTAGCTTCCGGCGGATGATGTCCATCGCACGATCGTAATCATTGGTCTTAAAAAGCGAACCATCGCGAACAGATTCTCCGGTGTCCTTGTCTGCGAAACAACGCGTCACTAAGATGCGGTAAACTGTCTTCTTCATTCTTCCTCCTCTTTAATTGCTACGATAGCGATGGTAGGTTTCAAAACCAAAACTTTTTCTACTTCAATATTGTCTTCAGCAATGCTTGGCTCTAGCTCCATAAACTCGTGCTTCGCCTCGTCCTCATTGCAGTTGAAATAGTGTGCATAATGGAACACACCATCGACTGGCTCTTTCGTATGCACGAAGAAAATCTCTACCTTCATTCTTGTCCCCCAAACACTCCACTCTTGAGGCATTTATCTACCACCTTCTCGGCAAGCTTTTCGACAACCATTTTCTCGACCTTTTTCATATCGACTTTAACAAGTCTACGCAATTCTTCTTCGGTGAAAGTTTCTGCCAACTTCCAGGCGATTATCTCTTCAGCTTTCAGCCCAATAGCCTCTCGGACAAACCACTCTCCATCTTCTATTACGAAAGTTCGCCGATTGTTTGGCTCGCCTATTGACGTTTTCATTATTCCTCCTCTACTAGCTCTGGGTTTTCGTGAATGTTGCCGATAACCTCGTAGCATTGAGGCACACCCTTAAACAAATGAAAATAATCTACTATAAACTCATTGTTACATACGAAAGAGCAATCTTCCTCACGATATATCACTACATAAGGAGTGCGACCTTGATAAGCAATAAGAACTATATCCCCCTCGTATATCTCTTTGCCGTTCTTATCTTTGAGGCCTGTGTATTGCTCGATAACAAAAGCCTTTTGTCTAACCTCTGGGGCAACAGTATTTCCAAAATCTGAGTACACAACCCCATGAGTACTTACATAAAAATCTCCTATGGAATTATACGGAAACTTATAGTCGTAAGTCTTTTGGTCTTCGCTCCAAACTCTAAACTTCAACTCTCTCATTTTCTACCTTTCTTTCTATTCTGGCGTTCTGCTTTACGTTTGGCTTTTAGCGCCTTACGTCTCTTACTGAGAATCATACGAAGATAGCCAGCTCTACTTTGAGTTAAGCGGTTATAATTGACGCCTTCCGCAACATACGTCCTTATAAACAAGTCGGCCAATATATCTGATTT
This sequence comes from uncultured Candidatus Saccharibacteria bacterium, assembly GCA_947307225.1. GTDB lineage: Bacteria > Patescibacteriota > Saccharimonadia > Saccharimonadales > Saccharimonadaceae > UBA2834. The sequence continues at coordinate 7,551 of CAMZIL010000008.1, read as the reverse complement.
ATTGCTCATTCTTCTTCCTCTCCTGCATAGATGCCTTGTATTGCTTCTGCGATAATCTCGGCGCACTTAATTTTTGCAGCGGCTTCCATCTTGGCTTTATGCATATCATTTGAAGCCCCATATACTTCATCAACTTCGTCGTATATTTTGCTAAATTTGCGGCTCATTCTTCCTCCTTGTTATGTTTTTCGAGTGCGTCCCAGTATTCCGCTATATCTTCTTTGCCGTCTGGGTCTTTGCCAGACATGACGACCGCCCATAACAGTAGAAAGAATACGAGTGCTAATCCACAATAGATAACAACACTAATCGTTTCCATAACTCATCCCTTCCAAATGAACGCTCACTCCGACATTATCCTTATCAACCCCCATGTCGTAGATGTGCAGTTCCTTAATGTTGTTAATGTCATCGTCCGGTAGCGCGTTTCCTAACACTAAAGCATCTAGAACACTCGTAGTCAGATTGTCCAGATCGCGCCGGACATTGTCTTTGCGAGTAAAGTACATACTGACCGAGTAGCGACCACGTGGGTGCCATTTGGCCTTGATGACCTGCAAAGCAAACTCTGCGCTCATGTCCTGCTCATTCTTTTTCGCATTCTTGTTCGAGATAAGAATCGGCTTTCCATGCACCTGAATAATCTGCTTCGAGTTCTTCTTCGAATAGATAGTGCCGGAGTAATGTAGGTCAATCCAATTCAGGCTCATCCTCGAAGTCCTCCATTTCGTCGTAAAGTTCCTGGCAAATATCGTTCGCCAATGATAAGTCCTTTGTTTCGTGCCATTCTTCAAGCATCGCTTTAAGATCCATGACTATCCCCTCGCTTTCCAGTTGTAATAATCTTTGTCGTTATGCGTTGGCACATTCTTTATCCTTCTAAGGAATAAATCAATGCGCCTCCGAGCCTCGCTCTTTTTCTCCTCAAGTGGCAAGATTTCTTCTTGAACATACTCATCATAATCTCGCCATTCCTTTACGAACTCCGCGATGCTGCTATACTCGTGATACCGTTCAATCCCTTTGAACCTTATCTTAAAATTGCTCGCTTCGTCCGTTTCGTCCCTTTTTATAATCTTTCCCATCTTTGCTCCTAGCCGATGTTAGATGCCAGGCTCCACATATCTTGCATTTATATGGGTGCTGGCCTCTATCCTCCTTTTGACCAGTTAATTTTAGATAGTGCGCTCTCCTTTTCGCACTTGCATCGCTCTTGAACTTTTGCTTGCCTTCGCAAAATCGATCATCTTCCATATCAAACCCTTGCGGCAAACATGAATATGACCACGCTGGCTAGCAACAGCCCAATGACCAATGCGATGATGACTTCTTCTTCATCTTTCTTTTGCCTTGCCATATACCTCCTTCTTTTAGCTCTTGAATAACTCTCAATACTCACGAACTAGGTGGAGAGGCGGCCGTATGTAATAGTGGGTAGGTGATTATGACTGCCTCCGCCTCTCCTGCTAGGGCTAAACAAGATGGACATTAGAACAACAAGAACCATCGACAAGCGTATTTTCAAATAGTGTGAAAGGATTTTGATTTATTGCGATTGATACGAAAATCTTTCTATTACTATGCCCTAGCTGATGTTTTAGGTGCTGCTACGCTCTTTAACGTCTGACCGCCTGAAGACGTGATTTTATTCCCCCTTGCGTTCCTCTTCGCTTGAGCCAATCTCCGCATCGACAATCTCGACATGATCGGCATTGTCTGGGTAGCGTCCGTTGGCATCCGCCTGGTCATACTCCATAGCCTTAGCCATATCTACCGAGAGCGGTGCGAACTGATTCAAAATGCGTTTGATAAGTGTCTTGCGAGCCATAGCGTCGAAGTTGTCTTTCCACACTCCGAAGCCCTGCTTGTAGGTCTGGCTATATTTCTTCGCATGAGCCTCAACCTCGGCCTTAGACATGTAGAGCGTCTGCTGATAGCCATTGAGAAGCTCAAAGTATGCGACATAGCCAATGGCCGGCTTCTTCTCACGTTCTGCGTCATCTAGCCAATCAAACTCAATCTCGCCGGTAAGCCTGTCGCGCTTCACAATCTCGCCCTCGCGAACATCCGAACAGTTGATGCGCTTAAACTGGCCAGAGCGCTGTGCGAGCTGAATGAAGCCTTTCCAGCCAATCTGAAGCTGCGGTTCGCCCTTAAATGGCACAATGTATGCCTGGCCAAGATTCTGGTTGAATGGTAGCTTCAAAGCTGCAGCCATAAGACAGCAGTTGTAGAGCTTAATAGGGTCGCACTCGCCCAAGAGCTTGTTCGAGTTAGCTAAGGTCAAAACCGATGCCATAAATTGCGGTGTGCCGTCTTGCAGGATGTCCTGTGCCTTGGATACGAACTCTTCGTTGTGAACCAGGCTTTGGATCGTGACCTTCTGTTGTTTTGCTACTTCGTTAGCCATACTTCCTCTCCTTCCTTCATATCAATTCCTAAGTGTTTGCGCAGATACGCCTCAAAGCGATAAACGGTCTTTGCGCCAGATTCGACAACCTCTCGTGAAGCGTCCGAATTAGTCTCCTTGATAAGCTCCTGGCAACGCTTTGCAAGCATGTCTAGGCAATGTGCGCCGGCGCGATAGATAACTGCGTCGATATACTTCTTGTCCGCATTAGTTAAAGTCATATTTTTGCCCTTTCCCAGTGATAACCGCCAGCTGTTCTGGTCGGCCTTTTAGTTGCTACACATATATTTGCGCTATCATTTCCGCACCATTCTGCCGCTACCGTTTGCGATATAAACACCTGCCCTGTTTCAACGCACTTGACTGGAACATTCTTGTAGCCCAGCACCCTAGAAGCGTGCATGATGTTTTCTCTTCGGCTGACCCATTCAAGATTCTCTACCCTGTTGTCGCCCTTTATTCCATTCTTGTGATTCACTTCTTGCCCCGCCTCTGGATCGCCGAGAAATGCTCTTGCTACCAGCGTATGAATTTGGTGAGTGGTTATCGTCCCGTACTTTGAAAAGCAGACTGTTAAGTAGCTATTAGCGACATTCTTCCTCTTCGGCTTGAGTATGCGCTCTTTGTTATGCTTTCCCATGCCCCTATAATCGTTGACTACTCTCGCCAAGCTTTTAACTCTGCCTAAGTTTGAGACTTGGTAGAACCCCTCAAAACCGTCGACGTCTTTCCAGATTTCTACCATGATAGATCCCCCAGATCAGGTATATCTTCGAGCATAAAAGAAGGTTTTTTGTTGCCAAATTTCAAAATCTCATCCACACACTTGCGAAGCTTGCGCTCCCCAGCCTCCACGAACTCCAGGCTTGCATGCATGAACTGAACTCGATAAGGTGCGATAGTTTCCACTACACAAAAGTAGTAGTTGCTAAAGTTAGTCTTGCTAAGTAGCGTGTAAGTCGCAGCTTGTAGGTCGTAGTGGTTGTAGCGACTAGACCATTCGAACTTATCAAATTGAGCGGTGGTCTTGATGTCCACGATAATCTTCGGCGTCTTGCCATCATCATGAAACACGATCGCGTCAGCCTTACCACGAAGCGCTACACCCTCGGCGGTCTTTGCGTAGAGCTCGACCTCGTGCTTCACGTCTGGGCCAGTAAGATAGGTCTTGGCATGTGGATGGTTGATAATGTTTTCCACAGCCGCCGCGCAAGCCTGCGACATCTCCTGGTCAACGATGATGTAGCCCTTATCGCGCCAGCCATCGCGCCATATCTGCGATTCTTTGGTGCGGTAGTCCTTGTATGGGCTCTCGATGAACTTGTCATCTCCGCCCAGGACGGTATTGTGGATCATCTGCCCCAAGTCGATAGCCTTGCTCTTCGGCTCCGGCAATAAACCCTGCTTCGCCGCTACTGCGTAATCGATGCCAGAGCTAAGAATCTTCTTCATCTGGCTATATGACCACTCCGGCCTGTCGTAGTAGTTACTAGGCATTGAAGCTCATACTCCCAAGGTGCTTTCTTGCGCGGCGCTCATGGCGCATATAGCCCAAGAAATGGCGATAATCTTTGCTATCCATTTGGCAGAGGCGCTCTGCGATATAGAAAAGCTCCTCCTCATGCTCCTCGGCTAGCTGATCATCCTCAATCAAGGCGATTGCTTTATCTAGCTCTTTTTCATCTTTCTTCGTCATCTAATTGCCCTCCCTAGCTTCTATACAGATAAGGATTCGTCTTATAGAGCAGATCCTTAATCTCATCATTTGTCTTTTCCTCTGTGATAAATTTCACAATCGAATTGCATTCAGATACCCTTGCATTGCTGGATAGGCCATATGCCTCCATCATGCACGCTACCTTGCCGACATTTATCACACGCTCCTCAAGCATCTCTTGCTCATCCTCTAGCTCGGCTACCTTTCCATTGCTGGATGCCAAGAATCCACTTAGGATTGCTACTGCTACCGCCAAGATTAGGCACAATGAGCCAAAGACTGCCATCAAGATTTTTGCTTTCTTGTCCATTACCATTCCTCCTCGGATTGCTGGAGCCGCTTGATTTCTTTGCGCAACCTACGGCGCTCCTCCTCCTTGCGGATAGCGACTTCCTCATCATCGATATGAGGATGCTTTGCTGGGCCGCGCTTGCTGATCTTTCCGCCTTTGCGACCTGCTTCTTGCACCTTTTCCTTTGGCATACTTGCGAATCCACCAGTATGGCCATTCTTTCCCCCTACTCTACCGATACGCGAATACCAATCCTCGCCATATCGCTCTCTATTCTTTTGAGCTGCTTTCAAGCCGCCCTCTTTCGTACCTGCCACAATTACCTCCTTCATGGCTTACTTTTAATTCTTTGGGGGCGAATCCTCGGCCTCTTTAATCCTTGAGCGCCGATGTGATTCTTCCACCAATGGAGCTTGCACCTTCGTATCAGTTCCAAACCCCATCTATGAAAAAATCGCTATCTTTTTTTACGAGATAGCGACTTATGCTTGACAACATTATGCGACATTGGCATTATACTTGACTTTTTACTCTATGCATTGTGCGACATTGGATATATAGGAAAAAGTTGATTACCAATATGGCCTCCGCTACCTCCTGCGGCTTCCCTATTCTGCTTGTGAATGTTCTTAAACTACTTTCATTCTAGCAGACCATAATGCTTTTGTCAATATGTTTATGCGATTCTTTTGTTTTTACAATAAAGAACCTCTTTTTGGGCTTTTCTAGGCCATTCTCTAGCTCCCCTAGCCGCTCAAGATCGCCAGCCGAGAGGGTATTACCAAAAAACACGAAATCCACACCCTCGGCACGATGGGGCAGCAAGGCCAGGGCATTGATAACTTCCCTGCTGACCTCACATTTTCTTTGCCGGCTAGTTTTTATCACATTTCCATTGATTTGCGACCATCTTAGCCGCGCGACTTGGGCATCGCTCATGCGTGTTTCTAGCTTAATAGCCTTAAATGTTAAATTTCTAAGAACCTCAATATAGGCGGTTCTCATGCCTAATCCTTTCCACCTCCAATTATTTGCTATCTAGCACCTTTTCTTGGGCAGAATCTGCATGATTGACCATAGGGCAAAGCTCCCACTTGCCGGATTCCGCATTCCAATCGTAGAATCTTACCATTTTGAATCCGCAAAGTCCATCCCCTAGCGGCTTACAGCCCACATGAGCCTTCTTATGCTCTTGAATCTGCCAATACCATCTAAGGGTAGGGCAATTATCAGGGCGAATCTGCCATGCAGCCTCACGAGTCTTCCCTGCTCTCACATCTTGCTCGGATGGATTCTCGAAAATAGGATAAAGCACCTTGCCCCCAGTATCTACCGGCAATCCATGCGCCAAAGCCTTCTCGATGCCTTTTTTCACGCTATCGCTCACAAGGAACGCTTGATCCTTATCTCGATAGAAATAATCTTTTACTCTCACTACAATTCCTCCCTGCGCGTATCGACAATCGTTTCATATGACTTGACCGATACAATCTGATTAGTTGCTACAATATCGTCCGTTTCCGCGAACTGGATGAACTTTGGCATATTAGGGCTAGCCAAGACCTTTGTAAGATTCACAAAAGTCTTATAGCTAATCTCTTGGCTCGTTCCTCCGATATAATTGATTTTGAATTTCTTGACCCTATGAAGCGTATCGCTGACTTTCTCGACATACAGATTGCCTAGAGCAGTCATTTGATGGCCATTATAGGGGATAAGCTGATTTTCCATACTAGATCCTTACCGCATTACTTGATGATCGCTGCTGCGCTTGCTTTTCCCTAGCCCATGCCATCAACTCATTTGTCTTATAGAGCAAATCAGTATAGCTAGAGATAGAGAATCTCTTATATTTATCCGATTGGGATTCTGCCACTAGGCGAACCATCAATCTCAACTTATCTATATCCATCCCTTTACGAGAGAGAATGGAATTGATAGACATTCTTTCTTTATTTGCAACAGCTAAAGGATAGCCCATGACTTCTTGCCATATAACGAAAGCCTCGTCAATATCCAAAGATCTTTGGCTTCTTACTGGCTCTATGACTAGGGCATCGCCCATAGATACTTTAGTATCTATATTTATATTTGTATTATTACTATTTGTATTATTATATGGGACATTTTTGACCGGATGGTCGAGGACATTTTTGTCCGTATGGTCGAACTCAATTTTATCCAATTCCGAAAGGACATTTTTGTCCATTCCGATATATCGAATCTTCTTGATTGTTCCATCCTCATACCTAAAGACCTTATTAGTGCAATGGATATACTTTCTATCCTTTAGAATCTTGATCCATCTGCTAACAGTCTTTTCCGATGTTGCATAAAGCTCGGCAAAATACTCATTTGTTGCCCAGCAATATCCCTCTTTATTGCAAAGAGCCGTTATTTCTCCATACAACAGCTTTGCATTGGCTGGCAATTTCTTGTCATACCTAACATTTGCCGGTATGACCGCATAATAGCCAGGATCATCTTTGCCCATCATTTACCTCCAATTACTATTGCTTGGAGTTTGGAATAGAAAAACCTCGACAATGCGAGGTTTTCCGAACTGATACGAATTACTATCATCTTAGCACATGGAATCGATTCTGACAAGCCCCCAAGCATCTGCTACCATGCCCACAGAGCTTCTGCCGCTCCTCTCTGCGGCCATAACCTTGAGGCTCTCCAAACTAGCAGCATGGATAGAAAGCTGCCTCTATGATTACCAAAGCCGCTCTATTTCCCACCAAGAGCGGTTTTTTGGTAGGATAATGCCGATGAGAAAATACTTACTCTATCTTCTACGCTGGCAACTTTCCACGCCGATCTTGGCCATCTGCCTAATTTGGCTAGCAAGTCTCGGAGAGCTATGGGCTACTATCATTGCGAATCTCATCGGCGGCCTGATTTTCTTCTGGGTAGATAGATGGATATTCAAAAAGAAATAGATTAGATGCATTCTAAGCCCCCTAAATGGCTCTACAACGCATTTTAGGCTCAAAATAGTATAATCTACCATCTCGACAAGAAAAACCCCATGAAAACGCTTAAAATGGGCTTAAAACGCATTCTGAATGCCTGCATGAACCCCATGCCCAGAAAATAATGGCAAAAATGCCCCCACACTTTTGGGCA
>CAMZIL010000007.1 GCA_947307225.1 uncultured Candidatus Saccharibacteria bacterium | reverse complement strand
AACTGGCACGATGGCGATATCTCTGGCGGCAACACCTATGAGATTACTTCCTCAACGCACAGCTGCTGGGACTTCGCCGCTGCCGACTCTTCGGTGTCAGAAAGTGCAACCCGTACAATCATTGTACCTAAAGGTCGAACCGCTAAGCTGCATGCTCGTGTGTTATTAGGATCAGGCAATGCTGGCCAATGGCGCGTCCATGCTGTTCGTTGCACGTTTATCCCAACAGCGTTTCAACAAATATAGGAGTAAGAGATGACTTGTAATAACTTATGTAATCAGTGCTGCGACCCATGTGCAGACCCATGCAAGAAGAAGTGTGGGTGTTACGAGCCTATCCTTGATATAGATGAAATGCCAGATAGCGTATCTATCTTGCGCTACAACATCAATGGTTTATCAACGTGGTACGACTACGGAAATATGATTTACCAGACGCAGACAGATACACGCATCACGGCAGATTCGGTTAAAAGGGTGCTTCGCTATATGGCGGAGCGCCACACCGATTCCATATCGGCAAGAGAATTAGGTTCAATCCTGCATGTAGCTGACCTCGGGGATGTCGACATTTCTGGTGTCCAGAACAACTCGTTATTCGTATATCGCAAAGACAACAACTGCGCGCAGGGCTGCGAAGGCATCAGCAACGCCTGGACCGCCTGGAACAACACAGATAATACTGCCGACTCGCTCCGCACAATTATGGGCTTCGATAAAGATGGCGTGCCTTATTCACTGTTGCCACCGGCAAATAGCGACCAGCATTATCTGCTCGAATGGCGAGGTGATAACGAAGTGGGCTATCGTCAGGTGGAAGAGGTGTCTAAAGAATCGATTACGGTCACGGAAGGTGGTAGAAACTACATCTATAAAGTGTGCGTGGACCCGAACACTAATGAGTTAGTGTATATCAAGGAGGAAGTACTATGACGGATATTAAAGAGTATTTTAGCAAAGGTTGTCCGAAGATGGACGCTAGCGCAATATCCGCATTCCATGAGCTATCTTTAGGCGACCAGCACCCAGAAGAATTGACCTTAACGACTTCTTGGGACGAGACAACTGTAGACTTGACGCCAGCCGTCAAGGCGGCCGAGACGACGACACATATGCACTTGTCGCCAGACGGCGAGGGTGAAACTCCTACCGCTCTTCAATTTGACGGCGAACACGGTTCAGTAGATTGTATCAGCGGCGATGATCTTTCTGGGATCATCTCGCTTTCTAAGCTCAAAGATGTCAGTATTGACCGCCAGCCTAGGAATGGCGACGTACTAATGTATAACAACGGCAAGTGGGTTTTGTATAACCTGCTCGACGCCATTAATAATATTAATAATTAAAAGGAGAAAGATATGAGTTGTAATTGCGGTCATCAGGGTCATCCAGATGGATGCTGCTGCAACAAGAAGCCTGCTACACAATATATCGGCGATATCCCAGTGGATACGCTCGACAGTGTTGTCGACTACTTCTTAGGGGAGCGCGACATCGAAGACCCAAATACCGGTAACGTTGTGCGCAGTTTTGTACGCATCCCTGGTGGGAAACTGTTCCCTAACGCTAATATGGATAACGTAACGGCGTTGGAGGCCAATAATGATGCCATCACTGTGCCTGAGAACCAGGTGCGTGCTGTGTATATAGCAAATATTGCCAACACCCCAACAATGTTGTATTCTGACGCGACACATCAAACAGCCATGCTTGCTGTTGGTGAGCTTGCTAATATGATTCTCGTCCAGAACTGTGGCTTCGTGAACTTACCAAATGGTCACGAGTACACCCCGGGTCTACAATATTACGCAGGCGAGAACGGTGAGCCGGTAACAGATGAAACCATTACTGGGCAAAAGTTATTTATCCCAGTATCCCGTACCAAACTATCGATCAACTTATAGGAGACGATTAGATGAAGATGACTTTCCTTGAGCCAGAGGAGGATATCCGTGCGTCGCGCCACCGTGTAGCGAACCAGCACCGCGATAAGCTTTCTGTGCTCAAGGGGAACGTCTGGACCCCAATAAGTTATGACGTGTTGGATTATATCGCGTGTGATCATATAGCCAGCCATAGAGCCATCGTCACCGACGACGAACATGATGATGGTTATACGATAGAAGAGTGCGAATATTACACCACGCTGAGCGGTGCTCCTCTTGAACACGACACCGATAAGATGGAATTTCTCGAGCCAGAAGAAAACCTAGAGTTCGAGCGTGTGTCCGCTATCAATCAATACAAAGACCACCTGTCAGTGTTCAAGGGCAATAAATGGGTCCCAATTAGCTTCGATTCGTTAGAATATATCAGCTGTGGCTCAGTCTGCGCTGAAGACGCAGTAGTGACGGCCGACCCAGATAGGAAAGTTCCAGATACAGGAGATTGTTCCTACTTCACTATCCTCACTTCTTCTGGTGGCGGGGAGGCGGACGACGCGGGGGCGGCGCGGCTGCTCGAGCCCGAGGAAAAGCCAGATGTGTTCTGGCATTCGTCAATTTCACAACACAAAAACACGCTCTCTGTTATGCAACGCGGAGAGTGGGTGCCAATACAGTATGATGTATTAGATTATATTGCCTGCGAAGGCGTAGCATGTCACCCAGCTATCGTTACGGATGGAGATGATATTGGATACGACTTCGATGTAGCTGAGCAAACATTCTTCACTGACAAATACATCTACCATGATGAAACTGGAGTCGAGCTAAGACAGCTACCACATTGGTTCGGCGAAGGCATGTATGAGGCCTATTATCATAATAGTTCGTTTATTAATTCGGACGAATCTGCGCTAGGGGAACGAATAAAGGAGACCAGACGTGTCGGTTTATCTTACGCCTTAGCGGAGAAGACGTTAGAAGCAGACGAATAAAAAAGCGGCCAGAAAGGAAGTGGCCGCTTTTTGTGTGAGGTTTCGAGATGTGCTGGGCTGCGCTAGAGCGAGAACCGCGCAGCCTAAAATAAAAGAAAGAGAGGCAACATCTCGTATCATGGCAGCTAGCTATTTTGCCTAGCTGCACCATCAGTATAGCATAAAAAACTCTCTTAGCGCATTCCTTAGCTATAATAGAATTATGAAAATGACAGTGCAGCAATTCGCGGATAAGTTTAGGACCCTGCGCGGAGATACCACTGAGAGCACCCCAGATAGCTTCATTATCGAGGGCATCAACTGGTGTTTCCGTGACCTGCCACTTGTCCCAAAGCTTGGAAAGATTTTCTCCAAGCACGACAAATATAACCTCGATGCCAAAGGGCACTATAGGTGGAATATAAACGGCAAATTCCGCCGCCTCATTGACATCCCAATGATTAACTTCTACTCTTCCACTGGCGGTGAACCATGTAAGATCACAATTTGTCACAAGGATGTAGAAGAGTTCTACAACAATAATGGGCTTATAGAGCTGAAGATGCCTGGCACGCCTTGCCAGTATACTATCGAGGAGGAGGATGATAAGATTTGGCTCGTATTCGACAGACCATTAGATATTCCGGTCATTGTAGATATTATCGTCTACGGTTTTCCTGCCCCAGTTACGAGTATGGACGACGAGATTGAAATATCAGCTATCGCAGAGCACCTAATGATGATGGTCCTCTCAACTGTGTGGCTCCAGGAGGCAGAAGATTTCAGCTTTGCTGGCAATATTTACGACTACCTCGACAATAAATGGTTGCCACAGGCCGTACAAGCCCTTAACAAACAGTGGGGAGTAGCAAGCCCAATAATCTTAGGAGAATAGTATATGGCTGTTAGGAAGCAAAACCAATCGCACAATATATCTTGGCCGCCATCATATTATGCCAATAATAGGCTGTATCCTGGCTCTTACGCACGCACAGAATGGCAGACGCGTACCTCGCGCCGTATCCATGATGGCCTCTCACTCACTGCGAATTACGGCCTTGATACTGTATCTGATGATGTTAACTCTTCTCCTTTTTCTAGCCCGTATTATATTAATGGCCGTTATAATTCCGATAATCTCGTCACCCAACGGGGAAACTCTGCATCTGTTCAGGGCATTAAGCGCCTTATCAATGCCGCTCCAGAGAGAAAAGTTGACTTTACCGACGAAGATGTAGAGGCGACGCTGGAGATGTGGCAGGGCAAACAAATCAAATTCGAACTCCCCTACAACGGCAAGCTCGTCGGCAATACGATCTCAATCAAGAATACGGATGGTTGCACTGGTATCTTATCTATTTATATTTCTACAACAGATGGCGGACGCCCTATCTATGAAACTGCAGTTGACCTATGCGACGTGTCTATGGATATGTTCGAACATAAAGAGCTGTATGCTATGACCCCAATTAAGCAGTACGCAAGCCCTAGTGGAAAACTGTATGTACGTATGGAGATATGGGACGAAGTCGACCAAGAACGTTCTGCCAACCCGTTTAACACTGGACGCAAGATAGAAATCGCAGCAACCGGCAAGGGCAACCACCATTATTGCGTCTATCATCTAGGCGATAAGAACGTACCGGCGAACAAGGAAAAGTACGAGTATACGATGGCTCCAAATCGCCCATTAATTGGTATGATTTATAGCGACTATGAGTCCATCCCAGTGAACCGTCACGAGGACCAAGATAGCGGCGCAATGATCTCTCTTAACGGCCACCGCTACGATGTGTACTGTATTAAAGATTCACGTTCAGCTCGCCTAGTTATCTACGACTATGCAATGAATAAAATCGTAGAGAACACTAACCTCCATGTCGATGCTCGCGCTAAAGAGGTGAATATCGTCCAGGCGGTCGATAATGTATATTATGTCGATGGATACACTTCTCTCCAAACCTTTAAGATTGGCGTGTGGATTTCATATGCCTTCCCAGGTAGTGCCGCAGAGAGTGTCCAAGTCGGCGAACCAGACTTAGCCACGTTCCAGGCATCCGACCTTGGCGGCGAATCTGGCGACTATAATTTCGTTTACATGAACAATCAATGGTACTACAAGGACGACGTAGTCAGCCTGGCGACATACGGTATAACATATACTGGCTCACCAGCCGAAGATGGCACCATCACCGTTTCTTATGTGGCCGCCGGCCAGACAACAGAGGCAAGCATCAGCGCCAAATATAGCGACGCTCGCCCAGTAGTTGGCGCATCTATCATTTGTAAGCATAATAACCGCATCTACCTCGGCGGGTTCCGTAATGATCCAAATCTAATCCAATGTTCGTCCATCGATGCACAAGGCCCTAACTACGACAGCTACCCATACCGCTTCTATGTGCCAAATGACTCTCCGTACTCTACGAGCACTAATACGGTTACAGCAATCGTTGAATACCAAAGCAATACCCTGCTAATCGCATCGAAACACTCATTCTCGCTCTTTTCGACTGATGGCAAAAACACCATCATGGAAGACGCTATCCCGCAACAGATTACATCTTATATCGACGGAGGAGGCGTACAAAGCGCAGGAGATATTACGAACTATCAAGGTATCGTGTACTCATTCGACACAGATGAGGGTATTCGCAGGTTCTCAGGTGCAGTGTGGAATAAAATCCCGTCTAGCGTAGACAGCCTCACCGACCGCGTCGATATGAAGAAGCCGCGCAAATTATGGGGGTACGCAAACAAGCTTTACTTCAACTATACAGACGTGATTGATGGCAAACCGAAGTGTCTTATCTGGGATAAGGATATGAATTATCAACAGTACCCATGGTTCCAAGATGACAATATCCCGTTTTGTGACGTGCGCCACGACGACGACTTTGATATCACTGGCATTCACCCAGATTACCCGTGCATCATGAAACTTTATGCGCAGGATTGCTGGCGTCGTCTTGACTCCCCGATCGACTTCGAGCGCCACACTAAATACATCTCCATCCCTGGCAACGCAGCTAATATGATTGTCAACCGCGTGCACAACAAAGTTATCGCAAACTCCAACAGGTGGTGGTGGTTCAGCCTATCGGCAGACGTGAATGAACTATACCAGACTAGAGGCGATGAATCTTGGTACCGATTCCCTTGCTGGGACACGATTAAACTGGAGCAACCGCCGGAGGAACCGTTCCCATACCAAGATACGTATGAAGAAAAATCTATCGCATTATTGACGATATCGAACATACGCATTCGCGCAATCTCAATCCAAGAGAAGATAAAGTGCCGCACATTTAGAGCGCAGGCTAATCTTGTAAGCGTGTTGTTCGAGACCCGTGTAAGACAATACAACTAACAAAAAGCCCCCGGAATGGGGCGGGGGCTTTTCGTATATCATGGAAATCGAATATACCTATACATTATAACAGTTTTAATTTAATTTCAAGCAGTTTTGCTATACTAAAGATATGGATGGCTTTGATATAAAAGATTTACAAGGCAACAACTTAAATGATTTTGTTAAGAACTATCGCGATTCTCTCGATAGATCATATGCCGCTAACTTATCGCAATTAGAACAGCAGCGCCGTAACGATGAGGCGTCAATCATGGCGCAAGCGAACGCAAAAGGCATGATGTATTCTAACTTTCCAGAGCGCAGTAAAATGCAGTATGAGACGCAAACATATTTACCTAATCGGCAGAAACTGTTCACCACTTACCAAACTGGCCTAGACAAACTCCGCTCTAATGCCGTAAATGTATATAATAATATAAAAAGCATAGAAGACGCTATTAGCGACTTGAATAGCGCCGGTAACGGAGGTGGAACCGGCGGAACGGGTGGTGGCTATGCATATGGTAAGGTCACCTCTAATGCATCTGGCGGCTCTGATTTCTTCGATAATAACGGCAACAAGATCAGGTTTGCTACGTGGGCCAAAAACAACGGTGCAACAAATGACGCACAAGTGCTTTCAATGGCAAAAAATGTGCTTAATCAAAACGAATATAACGCCTTAAAGCGTATCTATGATGCACAGCAAAATACTAAGCGCCCGCATCTAAACACATACACCGGCAACAATCGTCAAGAAGTTTACTGGCCAACGTTATCAGGAGGAGACAGAGCGCTTATGGAAGCTCTCGGTCTGTCGTTTGGAGGCTAGCTTCTAGAAATAACTTTATTGAGAATAAGATAGTCGTCGTCAACAGCAATATTCTGTCCGGCGTCTATCTTTTTTAATAGCTTCTCTGCTTTTCCAATCGCCGTGCGCACCGCACCGTTAGCAAGCAGGACTTCGATATCGGCGAGACCTCTGCGTACGACCGCATCTGACATTGTCGGGCCGCTGCCAATCTCATCCTGGTACAATGTCTTTAAGAAGGATTTCGTATAGCCAGAGCCATTGCTATTTCCCTCGACGATAGTATACTCGTCAAGTTTATCTAGCATATTAGAGGAGCTTAAAACTTCATCTACACTATTGAGTTTAACAATAGCTTCTACGGCTGGAAGAAACACCTCTTGCATATACTGCGCGGCAATAAGCTTTGCAACGCGGATATCTCCTCTTTCACGGCTTGTATCGTATCTCCTCTTAGCTGAGCAAAAGGCGCCAGCTAAATCTTTAATAATAGCCTTAGTCTCAAGAGACAGCTTCGGCCGCGCCCCGCTAGAGTATCGGCGCTCCTTTTCGCTAGCAATATCTTTGCGCAAATCATCGTACATATCGAACCTATCTGCGCTAGGCTGAGGAGAAGAGGCTTGGCGCCTGTTCTCCCCAAAGAAGCTATCTGTGGCTTTTCGTATCCGTGCCTCTAAATCCATCTTTAGTCTTCTCCTTTAATCATATTATACACATACTCGATATAGGCAGGCGCGAAGCCTCTCTGTTTATTTAGTCTCGATGAAGAGAAGAATCTGCCCTTGTTGGTCACCTCGAAGTCGGTAGGGACGCGTACTATATCATCTAGGACGTCAATAACCTGTGAATCGTTGAGCACTGCATCAATACCATACTGTTCAATATATGGGTAAAGGGCGTACATGACCTGAACATCCCAATTCTTCCTAAGGCTATTAATCTTATCGTAGTCTTCGCTAACGAGATTGCCCTTCGCCCGGATGGCATTCTCTTGTGCTTGCATCTCTTTATACGCATCGCCGTATTTAGTAAGACCTTTAGCGTCAAGGATGCTCGTTATGTTCGCCGCATGCATTGCACCAGCGCCAGAGATAGAGTTTCTAATGTTCAAGATAGACATAGGGGTGCTATATGCGACATATGTTTCTCCAGCGCTGTTAGTACGCACATAACCAAATGCTGAGTAATCCTTTGGAGAGGTGAAGCCAATATTGTGCATCGTACCGACAGCCTTGCGTTTGGCGTCTTTATAAACAGCGTCTAGCTCTTGCTTGCCGTACTCAGTAGTATCTGCACCGACGTTCATTAACACGCTTAGCGCAATTACTGAGTTGTATTTCTCGGCGGTGTAGCTGTCTGGATACTGCTTGATAAGATTATCAACTACGGTTTTAACGTCCTTATAGTAATTAGCAACTAAGTTTTCGCGCACAGATTTCAATTTTTCTAGTTCTTCTGCGGTCTTGGCATTGCGATATTTCTTCATATAATCTTGCCACTGGTCGCTCTCTAATAGCTCATTGCGCTCGAGATATAGCTGCGATACTGCCTTCTTCCATTGGTCTTCAGCCATAGTTCTGTACTGCGGAACGTACATCGGAGATGTGACTTTCTCCACGAGACCTTTTCCAACACTTTCAATGGCGCCACCTATCGTTGCGCCGCCAGTGCCAGTGACGCCCTCGCCGATTTCAATCATCCAACCAATATAATCAATCGGGGCTGCACCAAAGATACTTCCCAACATCTTCTCTGCCATTGCTGATGACATCTCAAATGGGGTGCCCTTGGTCATTTTAGCCACCAGCGAAGCTAACCTGCTTGAATAATCGTTTAAGATAATTTCCTCTCCGGTATCAGGATCAATGCCATAGCGGTCGGCGTCTATCTTCTTCATTGTGTATGGGTCAATTTTCGTAGCGTACATCGCTAGTGCTTTCATCCACACAGGGGAAAGTTGTGAGAATACTTTCGCTACACCGGGCTCGATATTATTGATGAAGAAGTTGCTCTGCGTGGTACCATCCATTAGAACATTATGGTCTATGTTTACAAAACCTTCTAAGGAAATCGGAGAGAACCCTACTACGTTGTTAGCAGCTAATTGCCAGAAGTCGTGCTGATTCGCGTCGTAAATATCCTCTACGAGTGTGCGCCATGGATTCACGAAGGAGGCAATTTCCTGCGGGATCGGGATACTAAAGATTTTCCCATCAACCGCAAAGATGATGTTCTCGTCTTTCTCGTATTCTTTCAAATTCTTCCACGCTTCTACGTTCTTACTGTCATGGAGAGAATACGCTGTCAACGCAATCGCTGGAAGCACAATGCCGCCCATCAGGCGCCCCATCACGCCGACCGGATCAACAGATAGCAACCGGTAGAACGATTTAGTGCCGTTAATCGCAGCCCCCAAGAACGGAACACTTTGCTGCAAATTCGAGAAATGTTCAGTAAGACGACCGAAGTTGGTCGTTGCGTTGTTCATTGCAAACGTTGCAAAATCGCGACACTTTGCATATGAATACCCACGCTTCACGCCGTCTGCGAATGCGTTCTGATAAACCGCGTTACGCAAATAGCTTTCACGGAACTCGTTAGCTTTGCCAAGAGTATCTTCCGTTCTGTTAATTTTATCAGACACTTTTCTAAACGCGCGCTCTCTCACCCCAGTGATACCGCCTCCGAAATCGCGTCCGCGTATTTCTGCCTGCACCCCTACGGCCTGCTTGTATACATCAGTCTCCGTAACAGTCGGGGCAATAGATTTACCAGTTTTTTCTATAGCTTCTGCTGCTAATTCATTCACGTCTGCACCAGTTTCCTGCGCGGTCTTCCTAATCGATGCGGCTAACGCAGCGTCATCCCGTTCTATCCATCCGATGATATTGTCGCCGAGCACCTCTCGAATTTCCTGGTGCGTTTGCCCGATGGTGCGATACATATTGCCGCCGATAAACGCATTTCCGAAATCGCGGAAGGTCTGGTTAACGATAGATGTAATGTTCACGCCAGTAGTGCCAAGACGGAACATTTTCGACAATAGATAGTTAGTGCGCTGCCATCCATTCATAGGGCGCGGGAGGGTATCGTGGTTCAAAAGAGAGGCAACGATAGGGTCGGTCTCGACGAATGCAACTCGGCCATCATTATCTTGGATTGCAACTATCGTATCTTTAGCCTTTTCAGCCTTATTGACCTCAGCGTATAATTTCCGCACTTCGCTATACATACCTGGCTGATCAACCATCTCTGGAGCGACTACGTCAAAGAATACGCGCATATCGTTATACTCATCATCTATTTGGTCGCAGATGAGAGCAGCCATATTGCCAGCGGCCCTCGTCCTTGCGTCGGCGTCTTTCCAACCCATTTCTTTGAGCTCTGAAGCGAGCTGTTTTTTGAGTTGTGCGCGGAGACCGGATGGACCATTAAGGTTTTCGTGCGCAGACCTAAGCGCGAAGAATTTGCGCCCTTCTTCCTCTGGGATACCATAATATTCCACCAACTTATTGAAAGTCTTATCTATGGTCGGCTTTTCCATAATCTTGCCCAGGTAGCGATCGACCAGCCCAGAGATTTCGTCGTCCACCTCAGCTTCGCTTTTCCCAAGCACACTGCTCAGCTCAGCGTATTGGTCTTTCCTTTGGTATAGGCGTAGCTCCCTTCTAGCTATTTCGTCATTCTCGGCATATTTATACGCAAGTTCTATGAACTCTGGTTTTTCGCGCAGCGTCTTCGTGTTCCCTATGATACTACGCTTAACCATTTCCTCGAACTCTGGGTCATAGTCGACAATCTCGTCCCATACCTCTCCGTTATTAGAGGTAATCTTGCGTACTAATTGAATGTTGGCGTAATTCTCTAAAATGGCATTGGATATATCTTCGCCACCATAATCATAATACGCAAGCGCCTGTTTAATATCGCCGGTCGTTGGTTCTTTTCGCGTCTTAACAACTTTTAATTCTTCGACGTCGCCGCTCTGTGGGACTTGAGACTCGACTAATGACGTGCCACGCATTGTGTTCTTCTGGTCTAGCAAATCTTGATAGGCCTTACGCGCATCAGTGCTGACATCTTCGACTGGCTTACCGACCATCTTCTTGAAGTTAGTGAGATCGTCTTCTGTTATGAGGCCGTCCCATTTTTCTAAGAGAGACTTATCCGCCTTAGACAATTTTCCGCTCCACCTCTTAACTTTTGCCATATCATCGGCGAGTTCTTTTGCGTTATCTGCGGATAATGCGCCGGACCTCATGTCTGCGATCTTTTTAGCCTTTTTAGCTGCCTCGGCCTCTACCACAGCGGCCTTACGCGCCTCTTGCATAGAGTCTTTTGCAGTCTCCGCTCTTAATAGGGCGAGACGAGCCTCATTAGATACATCTGGCGTATCTTTGCCCATCCACTTTCTCATCAGGTCAACATCAGCCTTACCCTTAACTAGCTCAGGATTTGCGCGCAACTCTTTTACGCGTTTCACTTCTTCAGACAGCTCGCGCTCCGCTTTTGCCTTCTCTTGAAGCTCCCTGAAACCGGCTTCATCTAACTCAGATTGGCGAATGATATCCTCTGGCGTAAATGCTTTCGCTGCGTCCTGTGCACCATTGGCGTATTCTGTAGCACTTTCCCAAATTTCATCTCCGCGCTGACGCCCAAACAAATTGCGCAATAACTCATGCTGTTCTCTCGCTATCTTGCGCTGCGTATCGGCAGTAGGCGGGATATCTACTTTAGAACCATTTTTTAACTTTATTTCAGCACCGCCACCTGCAGCCTTTTTCACGGCCGGGAGAGCGCCGGCATCTATAGAGTCTAGGGCGCTATAGATAGCGTCCATGCTACTAGCGCTGTCTGAAATATCGATGCCAGCTTTTTCGCCTATTATTCTAATTACGTCAGCATCTGAACCGTTCTCTAACAAAGATCCACCTTTAAGGAAGTTGACCTCACCAACTTTCTCCTGAATCATCGACTTTGTGGCTTTTGGCAGCGACTGATAATCAGTAAGCACATAAGTTTTAATATTTGCTGGGATAAAATCACCACCAGCGGCAGCACTTTTTACCCCAAAATTTGCGTTCCATATATCGGTGATTTCATCCTCGGTCATACTATATGCTGCACGGCTATATTTGCCACTCGTCATCTTTACTACCGACTCGCCAGACTTAACACGTTCTACCGCATTTTCGGCGGCGCGCATTGCGCGTTCGCCCTTGTTAAACGCATATTTAGCCTGAGTTTTGAGCTCAAACTTTTTAGCTAATTCGCTAGCGCGAATTTCTTTAGCCATGTCTTTCACCGTTGCGCTCATTTCTACTTTTCTAGCCCCAGTGATGCCTTTTTCGGCTAAACGTGCGGCCTCTGTCTGGGCAAAATCGAGAACTACATTATTCTGAGCGCCAGATAGGCTAGTGTAAACTTTTACTACATTTTGGCGAGCAGCGACATCGGCATAGCGCCGCATATACATGCGACTAGCAGCTAATGGATCTAAGAAGTCGTCTTGGCTACCGAACACATAATGATATGGATCTAGCGCAGTGTCTTTATTAATAACGTTCACCCTTAACTTGTGCATAGACTCAAGATGCTTCTCGCGGAATAGTGGAGCATAAAGCTCACCGTTCTCGCCCCACAGCCCACTCGCGCGCAGCTCTTCCACCAACTGCTTGTTCAGCAGGCCCTCTTCTATCAAGAGATTATTCGCCTCTACAGACCATTTCCGGTAATCATCAGCGAAGCGAGAACATGCGGATATGAGCTCTGGAGAGGCATCTGCCTCAAATTCAGAAATCATATCTTGTAAGAACTCAAGCTCCTCTTTCATCGCCTTTGCATTTTCGCTGTTCGGATTAGCCTTAAGGATGCTTTCGATGATATCAGCGCGGATTTTACCGCCTACATAGTTAGTTGTGTTTTGCGTAATAGCAAGCTTACCTGGGCGCACACCAGTCATCTTGGTAGCTTTTTCCGCCTTTCGTATGGCTTCATATGAGTCCTCAAGAACCTTATTTGCCCCCTCAAAATTCTTGTATTTCCCAGACAGATACCATTCTGCCGCGATACCTTTGCCACCAGATCTCATGTCGTCGATAGCGTTATTCATGCGGCGGAGCTTAAAGATAGACTCCTCTACATCGTCAAGATCGTCTAAAATTTCTTGTTTATCGCCCAACACTTTGACGAACTTCGTGCTAGCAACTTCCTCTTGAGCCTTCCTAAGCATCTGATTCATCGAAACAGCATCAGCTTTGCGTAAATGGTCCGAATCGTACAGCTTTTTGACATAATCAGAAATGTCATCCACACCATGTATCTTCATGCGGATCTTATCTTTGATATTGCCAGTTTTTACTGCTATCGAGTTTAACACCTTAGAAATATTATGTGACAAGGCGCGACCTCGGACCGTCTCGCCTACGACGCTCAACCCTTTTATAGCGGTGGCGCCTATACCATAGCCAATAGCATTGCCGAGAAACTCGTCCCATAGATCTTGTTTAGCTTGCGGTGTTAATTGCCCACTATTTAACACTTCGTAGAACTGGCGAGGATTACCAGCTATGGCTTCGCCAAAAGACTCACCGACTAATCCTATAATGACAGAAGCGGAGCCAGATTGCGTCAACAGCGAAACCGTGTTAGCGATAGAAGCAACGGTGGCAGGATTGCACCACGACATTATAATAGAAAAACCATTCGCGATAGCCCCTGCACCTGCAGCACCTCCAGCTATGCCTTCAGCCGACATAGCGGCAGCTAGCGACGCGCTTTCCGCGATACCGGATGCCGCTAATTTGAACCCACTACTTATAACATTGCCAGCCGAAATTAATGTAGCTAATTTGGCCACCCCATACGCAAGATTATTAGCGACAGCCTGCGTGTCAGACAACAACTCCAAGTCTTCTTGTCTTTGAGCTTTCCAATCATTTTCCCAAATATTCGTGAACTCTGTGTACCACGCTTTTATGTCGCTGCTATCATTATCTTCCGTCTTAAATATATAATGAGCTAAATCCTCTGACGCGTCCTCCACAGTGCCAAAAATAGCGGTTGTTGTGCCCCCAATCAAATACACACCTACGTCTGTGGTGAATGTCAGCGCTCCGCCGAATGCTTGGCCGACCGTTTCTACGACGTTACGGATCCAAGCTACGTCTGGGGCTCTGCCGTTAATAAATTCATATAGCGCAATGCATCTACCGTATTCCTCCATATCACTTTGGTCGGAATTACCAAAATAGCGTTCTAGGGCTTCATTGAGCGCCTTCAGCTCTTCATCTGAGTGTTTATCGCGGTTCCAGCCTTCCTCCATAAGATTCTTGAGAGAGACAGAGCTGGTTTCCTCATCATATGAGTCGAGCCTACGTAAAAACTCAGCTTCCGCAAGTTCTTTCGGTATAGCCTGGCGGGTTTCATCTTTAACATCTTTGCCTAATGCGATCATATTCCGCCACATAAAATATCTGTCGTTCAACTCAATGCCGTCCTTAATGCCATACGTCACTCGATCGCCACTATGTTTGTTACCTTTTTCATCGATATAACCATTTTCTTGTTTCAACATATTGTCGACAGACTTCGCATAAGACGCAATACTTTCGCTATTATTTGGGTCATTCAGATCTGCGATAATCTCATCTATGCTTTTCGTAGAGCCGTCCTGCATCGGGACTTTGTAATTATGGTCCGCCTTATAATATCTCGACAAATTTTCTAACACGCCTTTGACCTGATCTTTAAAACCATCGCGTTCGATAATATACTCTGGCGCTTGCACGGAGATATTGCCGGTTACTTTGTCGAGAGTGACGGCGGTCTTAACCTTGCTAGTATCTGCCGTCCATGTCCCATTGTCTAACTTATAAATTGTGTCACCAGGTGAAACGCCCTTTTGGTTTTTATATTCATAGCCGCCGCCAATATATTCGCCATTTTCGTCATAATACTCATAAGCTGTTGCGTCTGGCTGCTTCGCTTTGGCCTTGAAATTTAACCAACTCCCTAGAGAATCACTTTCTTTTGTGTTGTCCATATTATTCTCCTTATACGCAAGCTATTTAATACATTGGCAGATGAGTATTTCTATACGTTTGGGCCCATTCAGACATCTCTTCGCTGGTGGGCAGCGCGCTTAGATCAATCGTAGAATCTGGCACACCATCACCGTTAGTATCTACCTCTATTGTGTTGCCCTCCGACCCGGCAAAACTCTTTGACCCGACCTTTTTACTCGTCGCAGGGACGAATGTAACTTTTCCGTCTCCATTATTACCGGCTGGACCATTGTTGCCGCCATTGCCTGCTGCCCTCTTTTGTGCCCTACGATAAGCTTGCCTATAACGATTTTGCAGTTGGTTTTGATAATTGCCAAGAGCGTCGCTTAAAGCCTGTGCTTGAGCCGCAGACCGCAGACTTTCGACCATTGAATTAACTTGTGGGTCGACATACTGACGAGACCATACACCTTCTGAGCCACTAAGGCCACCAAGGTTGGACGTTACATCGGTCCCAAGATTATGCGTATCGCGCGCTATCCTCGCAGCGTCCTCTGCCTGAATGGCGCGAAGATTATCGACGAACTTAAGCTGTTCGTCTCTTGATGTAGTTGGGTTTACATACATCCTATCTTCAAAGGTATAAGTTTCATTATCCATACTTTTATATTACCACAGCAGTTTTTAAGATATTAAAATACAAAAAAGTGGGCGACATTAGAGTCGCCCGTAGCGAGTCGCGAAGAAATCCACCTGGAATTGCATTGCTTTTCTGAAGGCCTCATCGGGGATATTCACATACAGCCACGCTGCTGCTCTCGCAACATCATAGCTGTCAATTTCCACCTTGTTAGCCTGGTATTTATCCCAAGCGGCTTTAAGCAGGGCGTTGTCTGGCACTGGCACTGTTTTAAGGTGAGCATGAAGCTCACGGTGGTAAACCACCGGCACATAACGCACGAATGCCATGCAGATTGCCCTTGCATAACCCTTATTCCAATGCCTCTTCTGAAAGCAGATGTGGTGTCTGTCCTGCGTAGAAATCGGCGGGATTCTTGCGCGCTTGCTTTTGTTCTTCTTGCTCATAGTAAACACCCCCTTTACTGAGCAGACTATAAGGTACTCTAGGTCTATCCCTAGTTGTGGCGCGGAACAGAAAACAATAAATTGATCAGAAACATAGTTTCTTTTAGTAGTGTGCTTGGTCTGTCATCTGCGCCACAATTAAGAATAGACCCCGAAGGGTCTGTTCTTATTTCTTAGCGATGTTTTGAGCGATGGTAATGTACCCTGAAGCGGCGAAGCCTACAACGGCGCCCATAAGAGGGCTGATGCCTAATGCTAATGCCGTGAGTGCGCCTGTGGCACCCGCTGTCGCAATAACAACGCATGGTTTCCATTGTTTCTTATCTACAAATAACATTGTGCAGAACGCTTTCGCAAATTCTACAATACCAGCGATCATGCCTAGTAAGATTGCTGTCGTGATCGGGTCTAAATTGAAAATTTCCACTATTTCTCCTTCTTAGTGATTAAATCGATAATGTGTTGGATGAACTTAATAATCTCCTGCAAGATGCCAACAGTTGGGTCCTCTGGTTCAGGCGTTGGCTCTGGCTCTGGAGCCGGCTCAGGTTCTGGGGTTGGCTCTGGAGTTGGCTCCGGAGTTGGCTCCGGTTCAGGCTTTGGCTCTTCTTTAAGGTCAAGGTCGACCTTGTTGAAGCCGTTTGTGATGCCTTTAGTGTACGAATACTCGGTCAAATAGTAGACGGCGTTGAGGTTTTTGTTGTACACTTCGCCATAAATACTAACTAAGTCACCCTTAGGGTACTCTTTAACTGATTTGCAGCCGCCCCAAGTGGCAGAATTGAAATTCCATAAAGTGGTAGGTTGCTTATTGAAAACATACTTCTGCACTTTGTCGTGCTTCGTCCATACTAACTCGACGGTCGGTGCAGGCGGGTAATTAATCGCATTTGCGCGGTCTGCCAGCTCTTGCATCTTACCGCGTAGGTAGTCGCCAGGACATGTGGTGGCCGTATACATAGAGTGCCAAGTCAGGTTTTTGCCAGGCACTAACTTGCCCAGTCCATTACGCTTAGCGATATCAGCCACTAACTCTACGAGCTTATCGAAGGTCTTATCCGAGACAGGCCAGTTGCCGCCAGTGGCGCTGTTAGATGTCTCAATAGAGACTGTCGTACAGTTAGACTGCCAGTTGCTGTCAGCCCAGGCGCGGTCGCTCTCATTAACGTAGAGACCTACCTTACCGTCAGAGCCTACGCCGTAGTTGGAAGAACCGCCCCGCCCCTTGCGGGCAAAAATAGCACCACACTGAGCGGCCGTAAGAACTCCAGCCATGTGGTGAATAGTAATGTGATTAATGACGAACCCACCGCGCCCAGCAGTGTAGTTGCTCGGGTCAGCTTTCACGGTTACGTTGACTAATGGACTATTTGCCATGCTTTACCGCCTTTTTAGGTCGGCCAGGCTTTTTGCCAGGGCCCATATCGACAAGCTCATTTTCTTCAAACGACTTTTTGCCAAGAAGTTTAGCTTTTAGTGTCTGGATTATATTCATCCATCCCTCCTTCTTAAACTATATTTTTATTATAACCTGCCAAAAGCGCAGCTCTTTTTATTAGCTGCGCTTAAGATCATTGCAAATCTCGGTAACGATTCAAAAATTCATCTACAGCACCGGGGATAGAGCGCCAGTTGCCATCTGATTTGCCGTAGCGATAACTATATCGGCTATAATCGTCGCTCTTATATACATACGGATAAGAACGGTCATAATATAGTTTCCTATCTGCATCTGAAGCCTGCTTCCTATAAGGGGCCCTCTGAGTAGCTACGCGAAGGTTCTTCTTACGCAGTTCGTCGATTTTGTTCATTGCGTCTTGTCCGCGCATTGAGCCAACATGGTGGCCACCATCCTCTCCGATACCTTCATCCAGCACTAACGCATGGACACCAATCGTGCCAGTGTTATTGAATCTACTTGTGCCCTTGCCGAACACTAGCCCTTGTAGGTATTTATTTTTAGCAAGGTCTTCCTCGTCCACTTCAACATACCCAGTCTTAGTTATCGTCCTTTCCTTGCCGTTATTGTCTATGACATATTCATCATACTCGATCGGAATAGCGCGCGTTCGAGCCATCCGTTCACCTGCATTAAGCTTTGGTGCGGACTTCACCTCTGGAAATTGCGACAGATTTATCTCTGTTTCTACTCGTGTGTTTGCCGGCATAGAAGCACGGTATTTAGCTTTTTCCTCCTCGGAAAAGTCGCTAAAATGTCTTGTTGGGCCTGGGACGTGCTGCCCAAACGCCCTTCTTAATTCATCTAGAAAACTACTCATACCATCATTATAACAGTATAGAAAAAAGAAAGAGATTTTTAACTACGCCAACATGGTTACTCGGTACTATCTGCACATATTCATTTAGTGCGCTCTTTATACTATAATGATGGTATATATGGCCTTCGATTATGATTTAGCAAACATTTCCGACGGCATACGCTTAATAGGCGAGCTAGAGCATATAAGAGCGCATGCGCTGCGCTCTGCACAGCTTTCTGCCGGGGAAGAAGATGAAATATTCTATCAAGTAACAGCTAAAAGAGCGCAAGACCTACGTCGCAAATATATGGCAAAGCACTTTGACGCGCCAGAAAAATTACATTGTCTCGGTAAGGCTACTGCCGCCCTTCGCCAGATAGCATACGAAACAGATACGGGCGACGCTGAGTTTTTGCACGAGATAGACGAGTTGGTGGACTCTGTATGGGGGAAGATAACAGATACTGATTTGAGCGGATGTCAAGCCTGTCGCGAAGATAAGAAAAGTGATAAGATAAAAAAGTAGTAGTATTAGTAGTCCTTTGTGTAAAAGGAACAAAAAATAGCCCCCTTGAGAGAGGGCTATTTTTGTGGTTAGACGTACTCGGATGCGGTGAACTCGAGAATCATACCGTATTGTGGGAAGGTAATACCTGAACCAACATATTCGGTATCGATCATACCGCGGATGAGCTTGTCGCAGTCGTATGGATTAATTACCAAGTGGTAACCATCCTTAGCGAACTGGTAGCCAACGCGTGGGTCGAGAATAGCGACATATTGCTTAGACGTATCTTCGCTCCAGAGTGGGAACTGAGTGGTCAAACCGGTGTAACCGGAACCGCCGCCGCCAACGGTGAGCCATGGGCTGCGTTTCATGATTACAACGCTGTTAACAGTGCCGAGGATTTCCTTAACGGCAGTGCTTACTAAGAAGCCAGGGACATTCCAGTCTTCGAAGGTGTTAACGACGTTCTGTGAACGGTTGAGGTTGTATGGGTTCTCAACGCTGCGGATGAGCTCATGGGCAGCTTCGTCGGTCATGAACACAGTTGGGTTCACATCGGCAAAGTTGGTAACCATGTACCAGTTAGCCTGGGTGATGGCGGCACGACCAACGGCCGTAACAGTGCCAAGTGCTGCCCAGTAGTGGGTTGGATGGGTGGCAGCAAGCTTAGCATCAACAGTGATAGCTGGTGCAGCGATGAGGCCACGGATAACAGTGTTCCAGAGGTCTAATTCGCGGCCGAATTGTTCAGCGCGGCGAGACAAAGCATACTGTTCGGTGAAGAACTCAAAGTTCCAGAAATCTTTGTTCTTGTCGCAGGCACGTACGCCGTAGGCATATTCAGTGTCAAAGCGGAAGATTAAGTTCTGGAAGGTTGGCAAAGTGTTGATGCAAGGAACGGCACAATCGAGAACGATTTGATCGTGGCAGCTATCAACAGCTTCGTATTCCAAATCTTTCTTCTGGAAGAGGCTTAATGGGTTCTGATCTTTCTTAATGTTTACACGAACTTGCTGACCCCATTTGAGGTTGCTGAGCAAGAATGCGTCGTCGACAATCGTGTTACCACGGAAGAACGAGCGAGCGCTATCAAGGTCCTGAGAGAGTTTTGGTTCGTCAATAATCTTATCGGAGACCAACTCGCGAAGCAAAGGAGCCATGATGTCGAGGTCGAACTTAGAGGAGGTAGACGGTTCGGTAGGAGCCGTAACTACGGTCTGCTCGTAAGTGGACGATTCTAGGGTTGCCATAGTATGGTTTTTCCTTTAACTAAAATTAACTTTAATATAATGCCTCACTTTACTACTTTCTCGGCGGGTGCAGGCCGTCGATCCATTAGCCGCTCCATAGTAGGCTTTTCTCATCTTGTTGCCTCCGAACCTTTGCGTTGAACGGGGGTCAATCTGGGAACAGTCTTCTACTTAGCTAAAGTAGACTTACAAGGTAATAATAACAACTAAAAATCAAAAATAAAAAAAATAATCCCCCGAAGGGGACTATTTTTATTTCTTGTACATGTTCTTGATGAACTCTTTAGCAGCTTGCGTCTGCGGATGCTCTGCTATGCCAGTACCACGTAGCTTCGTGTTTTGAAGGAGAACGCGGTATGCGTCTTCCTTATTTGTGATGTTTTCGCCAACCTGCACGTAGTCTGCAGTTGGAGTGCTCGTAACTGGAGCAGCAGGGGTGGCTGCAGGGATGGTCTTAACATACATATCCAAAAAGTCCTTCACCTGTCTACGGTTGACGGCGCCATTTTGCATAGGCATGATGTTAAACTTCTTCATCTCATTGAAAACTTCGCCAGTGCGAATCTTATCGGAGATACTTGCGTACTCTGGCCTGTTCGCAAGCGAGTCGTAATACTGCTCTAAAATAACTTCTTCTAGAGTAGCAAAGCCTTCTGGCACCCTATCCTCAAATTGCGGAGCGGTGTCTCGAACCGTAACTGGTTCAGCTGCCTGAACAGGTTGTGGCTGTTGAGCCGGCGTAGATACGTCAGTCTTCAACTTAGCGAACGCCTTCTCAAAGCCGCCATTGGCATTAACAAATTTGTTAAACGCCTCAATCTGGTCGGCTGGGATGTCAGCTGCCGGAGCCGCCGGAGCTACTGGCGCTGCTTCCTGGGCTGGAGCTGGGTTAGAGTTAGTAGAGGGTGCTTCTGTCGCCGGGGCGGCAGCTACTGGTTGTTCTTCCATGTAGTCCTTTCACTTAAGTTTATAACGTTATTATAAAATAACCTTGCTCTTTTTGCTACCAAGCTTATTGCCGAGCTCGTCAAGAATGTCGATATAAAGCTCGAGCTCTCTATCGGCATATTCTTTCCCCATACGGCAATTATATTGGCGCATCTTATCTACGACAAAAGCTACGACATCTTTCGGTTCGTAGCTTTTGTTGATGAGCTTTGGAATATTTATCGATTTATCTTCCATGTCATGATTATATCATGCCATTTGGATTGGCGTATTGAGCACCGAGCTCAGACGTCATTCCAGCTAAATCGGGCGCATACGCACCATCCTGCTCTGGCATATCAAGGAGTTCCGGCGAGGCTTCGCTCAAATCGTCAGAGTTCGGCTCAATAGCTGGGGCTTGACCGCCGCCTAGAGAAGCTATAACTTGGTCAATCTGGTCTGGCGTGCCTTGCTCCATAACGTTCTCAGATTCATATTTAACTGGGTCCTGCTCGTACATGGCCTGGTTCTGTTTAAGCATCTCTGCCTGGTTTTGAGCTTGCAGTGTGGCGTTTTTGACCTCATCAGGATTGGTCTTCGGTTTATTCAAGAAGGTAGATACGAGTTTACGTGGGGCTTGTCCAAACATACCTTGAGAGAGGAAGTAAGCAATACCCTCTTCGGACAAGATGTCTTTGAAGTTGGATGCGATAGCAATAGCGTTCGCAGCTAGCAGTTTCTCGCGCACCTCTTTAGCCAGCTTCGGCTTTACATTAATGATCGTATTCAAAGCCATCTGTTGGATGGTGATAGACGAGTATTGGCCGAGGTTTGTAATAGGGAACTCTTGGTTAGGCGAGTAAACAACGCGGTTGCCAAGACACTGACGGGCGATATCTGCGTACAGCCCCATAATCGTATTCTGGTGGGTAGAAAGACCTTGAGCGATGGCAGTTTGAGCCATACCAGACTCAGCCGCACTCGCGCGGTCGCCCATAGCTTGTAGAGCGTCGAACTGGTCATACGCGCTAAGGTTCTTAATAATCTTCTGCTCGAGAATCTGGATTTCGCTGTCGATTGGGGTATAGTCGTATGCAAAGTTAATAGAGTTAATATCCCCCTGGACATTATCTAGAACGATACCCATGACATTCAACACTCCCTTGAGCGATTGAGCGTCAGCGCCGTTCGTTTCGATACGGAGAACAGAGAGAATCTTCGTCACATGCGCACGCTTGGCGCGCCATGCACATAGCTCGTCATGGTCGTCGAGCAAAGTAAAGATAGGAGAGAACGGATAGGCGAATGAGTCGCGGCCTTCTACTTCTTCGTATGCGAATTTGAGAGGGCAATCTAGACAATACTCTTCTGCTCGGTATGTGACCTCATCTGTAATCGGGTTATGAATTTCAAAGATGATGTTACGACGGAAGGCGTCTTTATTCGCAGAGATAACAAAACGGCGGTTGATGATCTTAAACTCAATCTTGCGGGCTAAATCATAAATAACCGTTAGCTCAACATCGTCACCGTTATAGCCGCTCTTGGTCTTAGCCTCAGCGTCGGTAGCGAGTGTGCGATACCAGTTAATGTTGTAACAGTTTTGAAGGTCGTGCGAATACTCATTGAAGTAATCTGATGGCCAGCCTTGCAAATCTGGAGAATTTGCTAGCTTGTTCATATCTTCAATATAAATATCGAGGTCATTAAGCGTTGTAATCTTACGGCGACCGACCTTAATATGCTTATCCGGCATACCGTTCTTATTGCGGATAGATCGGTCCGGTACTTCCAGATTAGTGTTAATGATGTCGTGCTCGGCTTCAATCATACACTTGAGCTTTGCATACGAGATCATCGTCGAATATCCACGGAAGCGTTCTTGACCAGTAGAACTATACATCGTATCAAACCAAAGGTTTTTCGGGTTGATACGGTAGATATCGTTCTTGTCAGATTCTGGACAGTATTTGACTAATACCGCCGTGATACCGTAAAGGGTTAAGTCACGAGAGAACTTAGAGGCAAAAGTGTTCAGTTTGCTCTCGATATAGTCCTGTTCGCATTTTGCCGCAAGTAGGTCCTCAGTCTCGTCGTCGACGAGCATATACGGGTCATTTATGGTGCATTCATACGCGTCAACACCGCTTGCCATCTGGTTGACACGATTCTTCACCGCCTCACGGATAACACTTGACCGCCCCTCTGGCACACAAAGACAGCGTGCGCGATCTTCCTTTGATATTCTGTCATCTGGAATAGACTTCAAATTGCTCTCTAGCTCGGCCTTGTACAAGTTAACGCTCGGCTTTTGTTGCATCGCGAGGTTGGCACGATGCAGCCAGCATTGGTAGGCGTAACGAGCCGGCATAGACTCATAAATCCACTGCAGCGGATAATTGAAGTCACCATTCCAATCTATATAATTTTTCGAGCTGCTCATAACTAAATAATAAAATATTTCTCCACCTTATAAAATAAAACCTAAATAATCGCCCAGCCGTGCGAACGACCAGTGAGTTGTTTCTCATCCAAAGTCCCAGCGTAGATCCAGAGAGTAGCCACCATATCATCATGATGACCTTTTCTCGCCGCCATCCTCACAGATTGAGCTCCAGTCGAACTTCTCCTAGACCTCTTCTCAAACGTATCGAGCTCGTCTACCGTCTCTCTGTCGTGCAATTTTATCTTCTTCGTATCGAGGAGCAACCCGAGTTTATCTACCATCGACTCTTTCGAGCTAACTGTGGTACGGATACCAGGGTCCTTATTTTTGCGAGCGGCGGGCGAAGAGTAATAGAAGAAATAGTACCCAAGCGCGCGACACGACACAATAAAAGCGTCAGCCACGTTCGACTCTGGGCAAATCAGCGCATTGTTGTAAATCTTAGCGATAGACACGGCGTAATCGGCGTATTCCTCAGCCTGATACTCTCTCGCCTGGAACACGGCCACCTGTTCAAGCGTTTCGTCATCAAACACCGACATGGCAAAAATGTCTGTGTCTTCATTCGCAGCCACAATCGGATCCACTACAACCTTATAGTGGTGGCCTGGAACTGGCCTCCTGAATATCCTGAACGGGGAAGAGTCTGTCGCCTGAGCCTCGACTTTCTTCGTCATATTGTCTGTGATTAGGCGATATGGCGTCCCCTCTTCAACCAGTCCTCTCTGGTAATCGATCGAATCTTGGTTGAACACTTTCTTATCAGAGGTAAGAGTAAGAATATCTTCTACGCTCGTCGGGAACTCGTAACGCATCTTAGATGTGCGCATTGCGCGACGACGATACCAACCGATCTTGGCCGGGAACTCTTCAGGTGGGATGTTATACTTCTGCATCTCTGGCAGGATGACGTCTCTCTCGTATTCGGAAAGAGTCTCGAGGTCTACATCGCGGGCGTCACCTGGTCGACCATATACTAAGAACCACGGGATAAACACGAGGTCCATCTCGTCGGGATTATCGATAGCGGTTTTTATCTTGTCTAGAAAATAAGACGACACCTTATCAGAGAACGTACCAATATAGGCGGTGAACGAGAACCCATAGTCGCCAATAGCACCAGAAATAGCATCTTCTACTGCCTCCGGCGAACGATACTCAGATGGCTCGTCTGCTAGCCAAATCGTTACCGTGCTAGAGCGTACGGAGTTTGAACCAGCGGACGTCACCTCATAGATACCATTACGCTCGTACCCTTTCACGTTCTTATAATTCAGCATAGTAGACGTCCCAATAGTATTCTTCTCGATAGTTGGAAATATATCAGGGTGCACCCCTGTGACAATAGGGATAATCTTTTGCGAGCAATACTTTGCCGCTGCGGCCCCTGTGTGTAAGGTATGCACAAGATTCACCCTTTCGCAGCCAGGTACATATGCCATCATGTAGTTAGAAATAGCAGTAATCAGAGTAGACTTGCCGATCTGACGCGGGGCGAGAATAACACACTCTCGATGATAATCTTTTCTCGTGTCGGCAGAAATATAATCGAGCAGCGTACGGGCAATCATTTCCTGGCCTTTGTTGAGGACCGGGTGAATTAACTGCCGCGTATCCTTATCTTGCAACTGGCAAAAGTTATTGAAGAAAAACTTAAAACCCTCAAAATCACCAGAAAGGGCACGAATAATCTGCTCTTTGCTTAAGTGGTCATCTGACAAGCTATAGTCGGAGCTTAAGATTTTGCCCATCTTACTTCGCTCCTAAAATCTCTCCTATCGCAGCCGTGCGCTCAAACTCAGACTTCTCCTCCTGCGATGCTGGCTTCGCGAATTGGTCATTATTACGACGCGACGCGTTGAGTTTCGCTACAGCTTCAGCTATCTGCAAAATCTCCTCCGAATCGGCGTCATTGATTAAGGTGTTAAGCCTGGATAGGAGGTTTTTGTTGACGTCATCGATGGTGATATCGTCAACATTCACCACTACCCCATCCATTACTTCCTCTTACCTTTCTTCACGACTTTTTCTTCCTCTGGTAATCCGGCACTGATGGCGCGGCGGCGCAAGAGGACCTCATCATAAAGCCCACGACCGACGTAGCCGATTTGCGCCTCTAGAAGTTGGAGAGTGCGGACACACTTAATCTCCAACTCGTCTACCTCTCTAGAAGTCCTAGCTTTTGAGATACGGTTGAACGCATCCATAAAAGTGGCGTAAGTCTGTTGAAACTCCTTGATATCTTGCATATTACTCCTCGATATTCTTGGAGCCGCTGCCTAAATCTTCGCCTGGTTTGATCAATGGTTTCTTGTTCTTCATCAAGCGTGCACCAATATTAGTCTCTTCGTCCACTGTGGTTGTAATGTTACGCAACCCAATCGTATCTGGATTAAAGTCTTGGCGCGTGGTCATCTTCTTATAATGCTCCACGATCGCATGCTCTAAGATAGTTTTCTCATACTCTGTACGTACGATAGCGGTGGTATTGCCGTCTTCGACCAAACGGCCATCCTCAGTACGCAGCTTCTTGATGGTGTATGTACCATCTGGGCGTAGATATGGAAGATTCCGAAGAAGGAACTCTGTGTCCACCTTTGCGTTCGTACGCGTATCAGAGTTGATAAGTTTGATTGCCTCGTCTACCGAGATGCAGCCTACTGGCAAGTTGTTGTCCTGCATTTAATGCCTCCTTACATACTATTAATATATAATGGCGCACAAAAATAAGCAAATTAAGAAAAATCACGCACGATAAGTTCACCGTCAAGACGCTCTTTCAGCTTGCCTCTTGCGACGTCGGCCCACTTGAAGGCCCCCTTATCGTAACCGATTATTACGATATAGCTACTCCGACCAGGATAATACGCGTCCAGCGCCTTGAAGTTATCATTATTCTGGTACTTGCTACGCAGAGAGTCCATCACATATTTAGACTGGTCCTTGCCATTAGCGATTGGCATCTTCAGCCAATCTTTATAGTCGGCTTGGCGCAAGATAGACCGAGCCATCTCCTCGGCTCCGCCGCAGGCGCAAGTTATAATTGCAATCATAACACCTTCTTTCCGGTTAACAGATTATATTGCTCCACCACGTTCCCCTTTGGATCCACCGAGAAGTAATAGGAGAACTTATTCTTCCCGTTCAAAAGGTTCTCAGTGATATATTTGCAGAAGTTACTGTTCTTGTTCAGTTTGTCGACCAGCTTATGTAGATCTGGCTGCAGATACTGCTCTGGGAGAGCGCGCCCAGGAAAAAGAAGTTTAAACGCATCGCGGCTAAAGCTTTGCGTGTCGCCACATTTACAACAGATGATATACTCGCTATTTTTCTTCTTTAATGAAAGTGCCATTCTTTGTCTCTCCTGAACGTCCTTTAATTTGCTCATATGCCTCAGCTAAACATGCCATCGGGTCCTCGCCGAGAATATCAGATAAGATCAAAACAGTTACAAGCGTGTCGCCAATCGCATCGGAGAGCTCATCAGATACGGCGCCGGTGCTCAAGTCGTAGTGGTTGCGCGTAACCTCATGCGCAATCTCTCCGACCTCCTCGATAACCTTGTTCAGCTGGGCTTTTGGGTCATTCAGCCCCTTATCTCGCCCCCAGTTGATGACATCTACGATTGTAGACATAGAAGATTCCGCATGACGCTTAAATTCTTCCGTATGTTTACACAAGATATTGTAGCTGTCTTTCATTTGCCCTCCTTATTTTAAAATTTCTTCTAGCTCACTCTTAATTATATCCCAATTTTGCGGGTACGCCACGCGCGCCCATGACCAGTCGTCCAATTTCGCCACCATCTCCTTCTGACCAGGCTGGAATCTGGCCCTAGATGACGCTTTGCACTCAATCGCGCCCCAAAAACCCTCTTTGATGAAGAGAATATCGGGTGTAGCGATGCGCGTTGTCGCATTTTGCTGCATTTTATACGCTATGCACCCCTTGGATCGGAGGTACTTTAGCACTTTGGACTGGAAATCTGCTTCTCGTGCCATTATATATGGTTCTCCTTTGGTGATTGTTTAACTATTGATTGATCTTCTACGTCCCATAATAACTCATCTGTTATCCAGATGCGATCTCTTGAGTACCTTGGGGCCACCTCATGTATGCGGTTCCATACCATTTGGGCCCTAGATGGGCGTGTCCACTGATTATATATATTACTCAGCCGCATCAGCTCGTTATACGTCTCATTCACCCTCCGGTGATGAATATACAGATGGCCATCGTCTTCGTTAAGATATAGTCTCGGGTTACGTGCGAACACTCTCGCCGCAGTGTAATCTAATTCGTCCGCCCGATTCCTCGGTAACCCATACTCATCAAAGTCTGCGGGGTTGTAAGACTGATTATTGCTCTCTAATACTGCGTCCACCAACGTCTTCATATTAGAACCCCATCTTCATCTGAATAAGTTTTTTATCCGCATCAGTCTTAAGGATACCTTCTTGCTCAAGGTCGTATACGATACTGCCTAACTCGACATAGTCGCATAGCTTGCGCCCATCCATAAAGGTCTTCGCTTTGTTGCTTAAGCGTAAGTCGCTAAACATAATAATCTTGTTCGCTCCATCCTTACGCTTATATACATGTGCCTCGCGCCCATTGCGTGGGTTCTTCGCCATATTTCTCTTATAGCGTCGCCAGAACACATCGGTGCGCTTAATGTCCTCCTCTTGGACGCCCTTCTGCTTACACCAGTTCGAATAGTCTTTCTTTACAAGTTCGAAGTCTTCATAGCCACAGAAAATCGCAGACCAGAGACGCGCGTAAACAAACTGGCTCGCCGTATCCTCCTCGATACCCTGGCGCTCCATAATCATCGTCGCCGTCTCCTCCCACTCGTTTCTCGAATAATATGACGCATACGCTAGCACATGACCGGCAAGTTTCGCCATGAAATCCGGCGTGAAATGCTCCTGCCCCCAAGAGGTGGCCAATAGGTCAGATGCACTAAAGTCGGCGTTAAACGGAATCGCTTTCGTACGCTTCACGCATGCCTCCGCCGAGTCGCCCGACCATTTCGGGATATGGTTGCTCGGACATGCCATCATAAAGTCGCAATGTAAGGTAACTGGCTCATTTGATGCCATCCGCTCTACCTGATATGCGGCATGTGCGGCCACCATACGAAAAGCCGCCTGGTCCTTAATATACGACTCATTCGTCTCATCTGGGATATTAATCATCGCTCTCTGTAAAGACGTGACGAAGTGCTTCTCCCCAAGCTTGTCGAGGGGCACCCGCGCCACATTGCGCGTCCCTACTAAGGAAGCCCACAGATCCATGCAGCTAGACTTACCGTTACGCCCGACACCAACAGGGAAGAATACCCCTAGTGGCTTAGTCTTCATGAACGCCGTCGCATACATATATATAATGTCGCGATATATATCTTCTTCTCCGCATGCCCACTGGCTAATCTCTGGTATATGTTGCTTGAATTTATTATTGCCCAACTCTTCCAGAGTAAGATTATATTCTTCTAGGAGAATGTCTGATTGGCGTTGGGTCAGAGATGGGACTATCACCTGGTCTCCAGAAACCCTGTCCGAATCGAACATCCGACGGTATACCCGTGGTATCTGATTAGAGTCGGGGTCTAGCAGCTCCTCTCTCTGTAAAAGTTTGCCAGTCGCTGAGTCGTAACAGAGAGAATCGGAGACGATGGTGTAATCTGATTTCGTATCCATAATCTTCTCCTCTATATTCTCATAAACAGTGTTACACGCTCGTTTCAGCTCACTGCTTTCGAAAAAGCCAGGAAACACTCGCTTATGCCATGTCTTAACTATATCATCCAACTGCTCCCGGTTCA
Source organism: uncultured Candidatus Saccharibacteria bacterium (assembly GCA_947307225.1). GTDB lineage: Bacteria > Patescibacteriota > Saccharimonadia > Saccharimonadales > Saccharimonadaceae > UBA2834. Next base: position 13,519 of record CAMZIL010000007.1, on the reverse strand, counting down.
AAGCGGTCATAACAATAGCCTCTTGTGGGGCATCCGGGTTATATCTTCTCGATCGATAGTAAAACGTCTCCGAGTTGGCTAATTTCACCAGCTCGTACACCCCCTTAATAATAGTGCACGTAATCAGAGCCCGTGCCGTCTCCCCCGCCTTAGTCTGCCTACTTAGGCTGGCTCCAACACGTTGAGCAATCGCCGACACCTCGCCTAGTGTGCGCGTCGGCACCCCATAAGTAAGCTGTAGCGCGTCCATCGCATCAGCCGTTATCACCTCCTGCCCATCCATCTTAGCGCCCCTCTACCTCAGCCCTTACTTCCTGCACCATGGCTACCAGTGATGCGGCCAGCTCCGGGAACGTAATACTAGAATGCAGTGGCATGCTCATCTTCGTCCACTTAGTCGGCCCGTTAGCCCGCGGCCTCCACTGAAACTCAAAATCCACGCTCACGAATGCCGATGCCTCGTCCTGGTAGATGTGAATGATATTAATATTGTGTCTCGCCAGTTTGGCAACCGCCTCACTAAACGAGCTGTAAGTGAAATCGTCGCTCTCCATGCGCCTCCTTTTAACGATTAGTTGATACTCTGACTATACCGCACTTCCGGCCTCATTGCAACCGATTTTTTATTTTTTCTCTATATCAAGCCATCCTTTGGCGCGTCTGGCAAGAATATACTGTAATATGCAAATTTTTTACAAAAAAGTGCCTCCTGTATCCAACTTGTATCCAACTCGATTTTATGGCGTAATAGCGGTTTAAGCCGGTTATACTTTACATTCTCAAAAAACATTTTGGTGTAATATGGATTTGCTAACAGGGGTACTTGACTTTTCGCCTGGATTGTTTTCGTAAAAAATTGACTTATTTTTCAGAAATGTCTTAATCGCGTGGATACAAAAAATTTCAAAATATGTTTTAATTTTCATATTACAACACATTTGTATGTTTTGATGTGGCTTGGTAGTAACCCCAAATCACCCCTGATAAATCAGGGGGTATAGACGGCAAAAAGGGGGGACTGTGGGGTAGCGAATTACAATAGCGATAAAATAAAACTATGCAAGCGAGCAAGATATGCTATAATAATAATATCATTGTACTTTAAAAAACTAAGCAAGCAAAAACATAAAGCGAGCAAAAACTAAATAATAATAATTAAATAGTGCACTGATAGAGAGGAAAAGCGAGCAATGAAAAGCGAGCCAATCAATATAAACTTTAATCTATCAAGCGAGCAAGCCAATGCTTTTAGCGAGATGTTTAAAAAGCGAGCCACTGAAAAACTGGCGCAAAAATATCATAAACTAGGTTATTCATATCTAGTTATTCATAACCGCAAGAGCGAGAGCGAGAGCGAAAAAACTAAGCAAGTGCTAGTTTTCAATTATAGCGAGCATATCCCTAAAAGCACGCTTAAAAGCGTTATATGGGGAGATAGCGAGAAAAAGAGCGAGCGAGTACAATGCGAAAAAGTACAAGCGTTTAAAGCCCTTATTCAAGCCGTACTAAAAGCCAATAAACTAGCGAATACAAGCGAAAATATAGAGCAAGTGCTAAAAGCGCATAATATCGTCGCTAATGAGCAAGTGCTTACTTACTTAGCGAGCAAGTAAAGCGAGCAAGTAAAGCGAGATAGAAAAAAGAAAAGCGAGAGCGAAAAGCCCTCGCTTTTTTTGCGCTTTTAGCGAGCGAGTAAAGCGAGCGAAAAAACAGAGCGAGCGAGCAAGCGAGTATATAAGCATAAGCATATAATAGCAAAAATTAGCGAGCGAGAGCCGGCGAGATTATAGAGCGAAGATCGCCGGCGGATCTCCAGAGCGAATCACTATCCAACCTTAACTACACTCTTACTCGAGCGAGCTTCCGCAGCGAGCCAATAGAGAAAAATTATAGAGCGAGCTCACTATCACTATCAACTTTGTAGAGCGAGAAATGTGAGAAAGGTTAGCAAGCGATCGATCCGCGCGAGTTTGTGGAGCGATCGAATTTGTAAAACTATAAAACGAAATCAAAGCGAATTATTGAAAAACTTGAGCGAGTATGCTATAATATATATGTAGGGTATTATAAATAATTAATAATAAGAAAGCGAGAAAATATGGCGAATAAAGAGAGCGAGCATATCAATATCAATTTAGATATTGATACGAGCGAATTTATTAGCGAGCCAATAGAGTTAGATTTAAACTTTAACTTATCTAGCGATATTATGGCGGAATTAAAGCGCGAGTTTGCCGGAAGCATTAGCCACCGAGGTGGTAGAGCGAGCAAGCACGGCGAAGTTAAGGTGCGCAAATTAACGGACGAAGAATTAGAGCGAATTAAAGAAGCGAACGAGTATGGGTACGGTTCAATTATAATTCCAAAGCGAAATTATAGAGAGGAACGTGCGAGAGAGTTTGCAGAGAAACATAGCATAACGCTCACAGCGAAAACGGTGAGAAGGATTGCGAGCGAGTGTGAAGACCAATACGAACTAGCGAGCAAACTGAGAAAGAAAACAGGGCGATATATTCCAATGGATAAAGTTTACGACATTATTCAGCGAGCATTAAATTGGAAGGAGGCAACGATAGAATAGAGCGACAAACAAAAACGAAAATACTAAACGAAATAATAAAGAGGATTATACAATATGATTTATAGAACGAACTTCGCAGAGCGTGATTATCTAGCGAGCGAAAACAAAAAACTAAAACATAATCTTAATGTAGCGAGTTTGTTGCTACTTTGCACAGCGATTTGGGCAGCGATTTTCACTGGCTTATATACGATACAACAAGCGAAAGCGAGTTATGCGGAATACAAAGCCGAGCGAGCAGCCTGTATGGCTGAGGCTGAGAAATATGAAACGGCTTGGTGCGACGACTATAACAATCTAGTTAAATAAGCGATATTGCAAGAAAGGATTATATGGAAAACTATTTGAGCGACTCAAGATGGAATGATTACGAGATATATGACGACTATGAAACGACAAATATCAAACGACAGTTAAAAGCGATTCGTAAGAGCAGCGTTAAAAAGCGCACACAAGAAAGGAGGTTAGCGAGAACGAAACAACAGCAACGTTATCGTGCGAGCATCTCAGCGATGCAGAACGACTAAATTTAATAACAACAAAGGAGAACGAAAATAATGAAAGACTTTAAGGGGTACGTATTAGCGGGCGTGAAAGCCAGCGACGAGTACAAACTAATTTGGGCGATTGAGATTATAGAGATGTACGTGGAACACTTAAGCGAGAAAGTTGAGAAAGAGAGCTTAGACAGCGAAGATCTTGACGAGATTAACGAGGAACTTGCGTGTGCGGAAATCGTGAAAGATTATTTGATTAAGTTAACAGACGAAATTAAAACAAAAAGCGAACTAGCGAAGCTAGTAAGCGAGATTAATAAATAATAAGGAGAACGAAAATACATGGAAAACTCAATTAACGGCTCTTACGAGGGGCTATCTATTGTAAAGGCTAGCGAGATTCGCGACTTAGTAGCGGAATGTTTAGCAACGAAAACGAATTTACTTATATACAGCGAGCCTGGGTGTGGTAAATCGTCAATTATTGAAGCGATGGCAGACGAATACTTTATCGTGCAACTTGGCGCAGCGAGCTTGTGCGAAGAGATGATTAACGGTATTCCGGTACATAACGCAGCGACGAATATGATTAACTATGACAAGCCAGATTGGCTAGTAAAGATTTTAGAGAACTTCAAGAACGACCCAGAGCGACCACAAATCTTGTTCTTAGATGAAATTACTATCGCGCGACCTGAAGTGATGAACGCTATTCAGATACTTTTGACAGCGAGAATCGTACCGACTCACCCGGACGACAAACTGCCCGACAATGTAGTGATAGTCTCGGCAGCGAATACAGCGGAAGATACGACCGAAGGGTGCGAGCTTAGCCGTCCACTTAAAACGAGGTTCGTAACGGTTCGTATGACGAACACGCCGAGCGACTATAAACAATATGTGATGGGCATAGCGAGCGACGTTATGCCAGATATTGAGCGACTACTTGGAACGGAACGTTTAGAGAAGTTCGTAAGCGACACTATTAACGACGCAAGCGAGCACTGGTGCGACAATACGAAATTTTACGGAACGAACCCACGTACTTTAATGAACTACTTTAAAGTATGCAATTATCGTGCGAAAGTAGCGGACAACTTTACTCCGCGAATGGCGGACGAGATTAGCAAGCGCACTATTGGACACGGTATTGTAACGACCAACTGGGCGAACTTGACTAGCGAGAATATCAGCAAGGTTGTAGTGCCACAAGAGCGTAAAGATAATCTACCGACTACGCAAGACATCTTAATGATGACGGACGTGGACGAGCTTAACGCGCTACGTAGGCAGATACTTAACTCACCGAAAGGCACAACGAAGAAAGCCGTCGAGGCTATCATTAAGATTAACCAACGAGTTATCGAATTAAATAAGGAGAACAACTAATGAAAGAGACTTTAACACACATTAGCCCGCGAGATATTGTAAATTATGAAGATAGAATAAGAAGCGGTTATGAAGATAACTTTAAGCGACGTTTAGCGATGAGGTTAAAAGTCGACAGTAGCGACATTGGAAACATACTAGGTGCGATGTTCGGTAGCGAATGGATTCTGCAACCTTACAACAAACTTTATCGTGCGGTTAAAATGTCAACTCGCAAAGCGAGCATAGACGACGAGAGTTTCTGCAAGTATAACAAGATATATAAAATTGGAACTGTAAACGACAAGTATAAAGTGGGAACATATCGTGAGAGCATATTTTACAAGAAAGCGTGCGAGTTATACGGCAAGAAAATCGTGGAACAAATGGCGGTATTTAGCCTGCGACCACACGATGCGAGGTTCGAGAACGAGCACCGCAATTCACGCTGTAAAGAGATGTTGCGTATTAACTATATCGTGAAACGTTATGCGCCGGAATTACACAAAGAGTTTATCAAGAAAGCAAAGCAAGATAGGGCTACAATACAAAATGTAGAGAGCAATTATGGCGCGAACTTTTACGGATACTTTAATAGGGATAAGTTGGGCGAAATCTTAGGCGACGAGCTTACGAACGAGTTAAAGCACGACTTAATCGAGATAGCATTGCGACCGAGTAGGAACAACACATTCTTGAACCACACTATCGAGCAAGTTACCAAGAAAGCTTCTACGTTGGGTTATTACGGAACTGGAACATACTATTACAAGCGATATTTCGGGCAACTTACTGCAGCGATTACCGAATACTATAAAGCGAAACGAATGGTAAAGATGCTGGACGAGCTTGGCCTCGAGAATAACGAGCGAGTTTGGGGCAAAAGTAACGACGTATATTATCGTGCGAATAAATTGAGTAGCAAAGCATACCGACTAATCTTGCAAACTTACAAAGCGAAGGGCGACGACGACGCTAAGAAGATGACTTTGTATACAGGCTTGCACGCGATTAGAGAGAACGAGTATAGAGCGAGAGTGTTCGTGCCGGCATTATGTGTTAGCATGAGCGAACTTGTTAAGGAATGTTAGAAAGGAATATTATGGTGAAAGAATACCCGATTAAAAAATATGACGAGCTTATCGAGAAAGCTTTGGAACAACTTAAAGAAACGATTACCGGCAGATACCTTCTGGAGAAATACCCTGAGCGAATCTGCACGGCGACTAAGTATGCGAAAGAGAACGCCGTCTTAGAGCGAACTGGTAGCCCGGCTTGTACCGACGGCAAAAACGTATTTATCTCAGCGAAAATGATGAAGCAACTTCTAGAGCGACCGTTTAAAGAATATAATACGAAGGAACTCATAGAGCGAATTGGCGAAGAGAAGTTCTACACCGACTCGGAGCAACGTTGGCTAGCGAACGCTGACGGCAACGAATGGGTGCTAAATGAATATATAATGTTGAGCGAGATTAAAGACATTATATTGCACGAGTTAACGCACGCATTTAACGAGCATAGCAAGCTACGTGTTGCAGCGAGAAAGAAGAGCAAACTATACCAGCAAAAGTTGCAAGTAGCGTGCGAGATACAAGCAAACGACGGCATTATGGGGCGAACATATATGTTCAATCCAACTCAGCAACTTCCTGGAGTAACTAATAAGCGATTTCACCCAGAGACTTTAGGCGCACATACTTTGGAAGCGATTATGAATAAACTTGTGCTGAACGAGCAAGACAAACGTGGCAGTTCAGCGAGCCAGTCCGGCGAGGCAATGGATGAAATGATGGAAGCGACCGGACAGGCCGAGCGCTATGAGCGAGAGCTTGAACAAGAAAAGCAAGCGAGCGATCAGAGCGTGGCTAATGCGGAAGGTATGGGCGACGAAGGCGACAGCTCTACCGACAAGAAACTATCGAGCGAGCTTAAGAAGAAAGGCTTAAAGCAAGTTAAAGAGTTAATCTTAGCGAGCCTTACTAACGAGCTAAAATATGATGCGACCTCAGATTGCGTAATTTATAACGACGTAAAGAAACGAGTGTTAAAGAAGACTTATGCGCGACCAAGCAAGCGAATTGGCATGTATGGTGACCAGCGATATAGCGTGCTACGTAAAGGAACGAAGATTGAGCGAGTTAAAGAAGTAGACAAATCGAACGTGCTTACTGTGCTAGCTGTGGATGCGAGTGGTTCAATGGTTAATCAGCAAGAATATGTGGCGAATATCGTCGACGACTTAATGAAACAAGTAAAAGAGCAAGCCGAGAAACTTAAACTAGAAGTTCATTATGAGAACTTGCAAGCGACTATGCATCGTTGTAGTGCGACTCCGTTAGTGCCAGTAGAGAGCGACACTTGGAAGGAACAAATGCGAAACTACCAAGCGGGCGGTGGGAACGACTTTAGTTGCGTACTGAAGCGAGTTAATCAGCAACTTAAAGATAAACAATACGAGCAAATTGTAGTGTTAAACATCAGCGACGGCCTTGACGAGATACATAAGAAAGACCTAGAAGGGTCAACTTTAGAGACCGACTATATTAATAAAGGTAAACTAAAATGGTTAGATGTAAATATATCTAGCGACATTAGAGTGCTAAACGATGCAGAGACCGCACAGAAATATGACGAGTACGACATTCGCCAGCAAGTTTCTGTGGTAGACATTAAAGCATAATATTATACGCCGAGTTTAGATAGCGCTCTTAGCGAGCACTATCATAACACTCGGCGATTTTTCGTGGCGACATTATGCCGCGACTTTATTATTAAAACTAATAGCACGACTTAGTGCGAGTTATGAGGGAGAACTAAATAAGAACGACAAGAGAGATTATAGAGCGAGGTACAAAAATAAACAAGAAACAAAAACTAGCAGTGAGACTCTGAAAAGCGTCCGTGTAGAGCGAACACTATCATCCTCTACGACACGCCGACACGAGCGAAGCGCGCCGAAACTACTCGACGACACTACGAAACTACAAGCGACGACGATGATGACGATGACGGGCGAGATCGATGACGACGATGACGATGAAGATGACGATGAAGATGATGACGACGATGAAGGGCGAAATGAGCGAAATTGCAAAAAACTATTGACTTTCTTAATTATGTATGCTATAATGGACTTATAATAAATATAATATGAAAGGTGAAAAAGAGCGAGTTAAATGTAAAACGAAAGGAGCGAGATGGCACAGAGAGCTATACAAAAACAAATTGAACAATGGAAGGCGACCATTTCAAAAATGCCAAAGAGAATGGTGGAGCAAGCCGGCGAGAAAGCTATGGAGTTTATCAGCGACTACCCACTATATGTATCAGGAACGAGCAATATAACATATGAAGAAGCGATTTTAATAGCGTTGGTTATGGGAAAGGAGGTATAAAGTGACTGACAAGATAGAGCAAATTATTAAAAGTTGGGTTGCGAGAAACTATGGCGAGAGCGAGGCAGAAGACCCGTCGTGGAACATCAGCGACTTAGCGAGAGAAATAGCGACAAAAATTAACAAGAAAGGAGAATAATAAATGCCTATAAAAGTTACACAAGAAGAATTAGACGCGCTGACATCGGACGAGATGTTTGAGTTTTCAGAGAAACTATTACACTCGTTAGTTGGTAACTACGAAGAGATGAACTTGGACGAGGAAAGTGAGCAATATATGCGTGCACTTGCTGTGGCAGATATGTTCACGAACTTAACGGGCGATCTTTTCGGCAAGAAACACGACACACTTTACACGATGATGAAAGATATGGAAGACGAGAAAATGACTACGGCGACATATCTTTACTGTAATTGGCGAGTGTGGGCGACGTGGGAAAAGGAAGAAGCTCTAGCGAAAAAATACCAAGAAGTATGCGATATTATTGACGGCTACGTTTTCGACAACTGGCCGAAAGATAAGCTCAAATACTTTATCGAGAAAACTGATTAACAAGAAAGGAGGACGTTAATGGGATACAGATGTGATGTACGCATTGGGACGACTAAGAAAGGTTGGGAGTTTATTAAAGAGATGGCACCGAAATACTATACGAACTACATTAAAGATAGCGAGGTAGTAGAAGAAGATGAACACACTATTGTTTTGAAAGACAAAGGTGGGTGGAATATACCGACGATTTACAATAAGAAGATGACACTTAAGCCGGACATCTTTAGGGAGACGAAAGATGGAAAGTACGTAGAGTTCGGTTGGGACGACATTAAGTGGATGGGCTATAACTTCTTTGACGAGCGAGCATATCACGAGGCAATGGACAAAAGTGGCGAGCTATGTAAGGAAGTGTGCATTGGGGAAGACGGCGCGACAACGGAAGAGTATTGGAACGACACTAGTGAGAACTGGGAGAAATGTGGCGACTTTCCAATCTTAGAGGTTGTTAGCGAGATTAACGACGACGAGTGGCTATCAAAATGAGAATAGTATTAGAGTGGTGTGGCTCAGCGACCGATCTTTGCGACGATGGCGAGTACACATTAGCAGACGACATTATGTGGGTAATCGACAATGCCAACTATGGCGAAGAGGTTAAACACAGAGGTATAACAATAAGAAAAGAGAAGCCAACGGAAGATAAGAGGGAGTTAGATAAACCTAAGGTATGGGGCTATCCTGCACAATACGCGAAATGGGAGGACGTAGGTCAGAAACCGAAAATCCCACCAGCTCAAGACCATACTAGGAAACTATAAAAAGAAAGGAGGAAGAGGAATGAAAGTATATTTAGTCTTATACACGTCTAACGGCGATATGAGCGGTATTAATAGCGGTTGCTGTGGCGCGTACACCAATAGGAGCGACGCAGAAAAACATTTAGCAAGAGAATACGCGCAGGAGAAAAAGGAAGCGACCGGTTATTACGACAGAGAGGAATATGTACCTGGCGACTACTTTGACTTTTGGCAGGACGGGTATCACGACCTTAACCATTATCATATGTGGGTAGAAGAAAACGAATTAAAATAATATAGGAGGAAGACTATTATGGGAAAGATTAAAGTTTTATTTGCCGCCGAGAATGGCGACGACGATTTGATTGATTACGACGACGAAGAAGTAAAAGCTTTTATAGAGATGCGCAAAAAACAGAAGGAAGCGAAAGAGCGGTGTAAAAATATTCTATCTGTTTTATACGACGAAATAATCAAAGAAGATATCGAGGATATCCTGCGCAGAAACTTTAGCGGAGAAGCTTATTACACTAACGGTAAATTGGATAAGTTGAAGAGCAACTACGAAGAGCTATGTTCAGTGGTTGGCGAGTCTGCTATTGACACTATTATCGAACAACAGCATTTAGATATAAGCGACAAAGAATACACCGAGTTAGTGTCGTATGCGAGCAACTTAGCTGTTTCTAAATTCGAATACGTTAAAAACGAGTTCTTAAAATTAGCTGAAGAACGGATTAATAAATAAAATGTATAGTAAAAAATGTAAGATTTGCGGGCGAGAAATACCACCGAACGAGCGAGGATGCGTAAGAGTAAACGCTGCATATTGTAGCGATGAGTGTCGTAGGCGAGGAGCGAGCATCTCTTGCACCAAGAGTATCAGCCGACGCAGGAAAGTCGATGAAGAGTTTAGGCTGAAAAGGAATAGCACATCTAAGTTTCTTAATAGAAAGAGACGAGAAAAAGAAAAGGAGGCTAAGTATAAACGAGTGGCGGAAAAGGTGTTGGCTGATATTTCAAATGGCGGAGGCGTGGAGAGTATAGCAGTGATATTGGCGAACGAGCTAGGCCAAAAGAAAAGGGGGAGAGATGCCTGAGTTGTACGAGTTCCAGAGAGAAGCTATGGAGGAACTGTTAGGAGATAAAAACATCGCAATTCTTGGTACAGGCTTCGGAAAAACTGCTATTGCAATGCGTTGGGCGAAGGAAAAGTGTTTAGAGACCGAGAAAGATAAGGTTCTCGTGGTAACTACTGCAACAAAAACAAAAAGCGGTGATATGGAGAAAGAGGCCGACATTTGGAATGGAGCAGAGTGGAGAAGCACAATAAAATTCAACGTTATTAGTTGGCATAAGCTAGCGAAGTGGCAAAAGGAGAACAAGGACAACCTTGGAGAGTATGTTTACATCTTTGACGAGGTGGCAAAAGCTAAAGGTTATACGACCGGGATGGGTAGAGCGTTCCAGAATATATGTTATAAAACGAAAGATTGGTCTGGCTATACGGCCACACCCGGCGATCGATGGATAGATATTATGCCATATATGGTAGCGACCAAAAAAGTAAACAATAAGACCGGTTTTATGCGCGAGTACTGTATCGTACAAACCTATAAGGGCTACCCAGAGATTACATCTTATTTGAACGAAGAGAAGCTCGTAAAAATTTGGCATAGTATAACGACAATACCTAGCACAGAGAGAGCTGCAAGAGAACTACCTGGCGAGACGCATAAAGTCGTGAAGTTTAAACCTCCTAAAGATTATAAGAAGATTATAAAAACGAGGCTTAATAGGGACGGTGAGCTAATCGAAACGACGATGGGCTTATGCCATTACCTACGGCAAATCTGTCTCACAGACGAGAAAAAGGAGTGGTTAAGCGACTTTATTGAGAACCTTGGAACGAACTGCGTATTCTTTTGCAACTATATCGAGGAGGAAGAAGTGGTTTGCGAAATTGCAAAGAAAGTTCTACCTAAGGGAGCGAGGGTATGGCGCATCGATGGGAAGCACCACGAGATACCTGCTATCAATACGATAGGTAAATACGATATTGTGGTAGCGCATTATGCGAGTGGTGGCGAGGCATTAAACCTACAGTTTATGAACTACTGGTGCGCCGTTAGCCCAAACTATTCTTTCAGCACGAGCGTGCAAGCGAGGGGACGCATTAAGCGTATCGGGCAGAAGAAGCCGATGTTCTTCTACTATCTAAAAGCAGAGGAAACAATAGAGGACGACATCTACGAATGTTTAAAAAATAAGTCGGACTTTTCTGAAAAAGTCTGGTGCGCAAATATTGACAAAAGCGGAAAGGAGGAGTAGTATAGATGATGAGGGGAATAACAAATTTAATTACAATACAATATGAGGAAGGCAAATCAATATGGCAGAAATATTGACTGGAGCCACGCCAACTGCGCCTAAGTTTATGGTGTATTCTTTGCCGGGTATTGGCAAAACTACATTAGCAAGCAAGCTTAAGCGTAGTCTTATCATAGACATTGAGGGAGGAGCGAACTTCGTAGACACCCCACGAACGACGCAGATCACCAACCTTGACGAGTTCTATGAACTACTCATCAAGTTGCGCGGAGCCAAAGAACGCAAGCTAGATTACATTGTAATCGACACTGCCGACTGGTTGGTGCGACTTATGGTAGAGCAAGTGGCCGGAATCAACAGAAGCAAAGAGGGGTTAAGTCAAACATTAAACCGTTCAAACGGCGGGTACGGCAACGGTAAGCAGATACTTGAGAACCAAGTTCGCACACGTTTATTGCCGATGCTTGGCGAGCTGAACGCGAAAGGGTATGGCATCTGCTTATTGGCGCACGCCGATAAGAAAGAGATGATGGAGAGCGATGGTACGAACATCGAGCAAATCACGCCGAAGATCGACCCGAACACGCTTAACGCATTTATGGAATGGTGCGACGCTATCTTCTACCTTAAGAAAGATGCAACCGGCAACCGCATTTTGCAGTTAGAGAGCGACGATATTGCGCTTGCTAAAAACCGCACTTCGCTGACCGGCGAGATTAACCTAAGCGAAGTAGACGTGAACGATATATTAACTAATAAAGCAAACCGAAAGGAGAAATAGTTTATGGCAATTAACTGGGGAGAAGCAGAAGAAAAAGCTGGCGGTAACTTTAAAGACTACGCACCGGCTGGAGTTTATAAAGTGAAGGTAGCCGGGATTGACATCCACGAAGCTGGCAATAATGGCTCCATCGCGCAAGATTTTAAACTTGCAGAAGACGACTATCAATACCCAAAGATTACGCACTGGCTGTCTTTTAAAAACGAGAACTGGCGCTTCGTTCATAACCGAGCGTTAATGATGTTGCTCGGTGCGACTAAGGAAGATGCGCAGAAAGCGGTCGAACTTTGCGAGAGCAAGGGAACGAAAGAGAATATCGCGAAGGCGTATCAGCAAGCTTATGAACGTCTGATTAAGAAGAACTCGCCAGAGGTAGAGATTGAAACGTGGCCAGATGGAAAATACAGCCGCGCAGATTTCACCTCTACGAGCGTTCGTATGAGCCACCCAGATGACGAACCTTACCAAAAACAAGATAGCGCGGAAGATATCATCGACTCCGGCGACGCTATCACCGACGATTTAGACATTCCGTTTTAATTGTCTCTCCCCCAGTAGGGGGAGTTGTGGGTACCACACCGTTTTATATAAATTAAAGCACCCCACCTTTATATCCTGGCAGATATACACCTCCCGTTATGCATATGTATTACCTCCACACTTTACACTTGCTTTCTAATGGTTCCTCTGCCTTGAGTGGTACCCGCAACCCCCCATATTGGGGAATAAATAATAATAAAAGAAAGGAGGAAAATAAAAATGTCATTATCGTATAAATTGACGCAAACAATTAATGACGTGCAAACTATTGCGCGCTATGAGGGAAAGACTGCCGTACAGTTTGTCAGCGATTTTGAGGACGGCGAAACTACTTTCGCTACGACCGGAGATGAAGCTGGCGTAACGGCTGCGGCTGCATTTCTTATTCGCGCTGTTGCTAGCCACCGCGGTATAAGCATTAAGAAGGCCGGCAAAGAACTAACTAAGCTAGCAAAGATTATGCCAGACCCTGCGGAGGACGCGTAATGGACGACAAATTAGAAGAGTTAATCGACACCGCAGTGTCGAGAGAAAAAGCGCTTGCCGTTATGGGCAATGAACTAGCGCTTAAAAACAAAGAGTTCGCAGACTACCTGCAAGCGAAACAACATGCAGATGAAGAGCTGAAAGTTTTGTGGGATATGGTCAAAGACTATATGATCGAGAACAACATCAAAGAGCATGACACAGATTATATTAAACTGTCTTTAACACCGAGCGGGAAATATCG
>CAMZIL010000006.1 GCA_947307225.1 uncultured Candidatus Saccharibacteria bacterium | reverse complement strand
CTGGAGCGTTATCGATCTGGTCGTAAGCGACTGGCTTGTTGATCTCGGAAGGAAGCTTCTTTGCGAGAACAGCAGTGATAGCAGCAGTCAAAGTAGTTTTACCGTGGTCAACGTGACCCATGGTACCCACATTGATATGTGGCTTGCTACGGTCAAAATCTGCCATAGTGTTTTTATTCTCCTTTATATTATTAATAATTTTGGGCACTAATATTAACCAGCCCAAAGCTATATATGCGTATATTTTATACGATTTTACGGAATGTGTAAAGTGATTATTGTTGTATAATTTAGATATGGAAACTGATAATGCTAAACCTGGCCGTGGCGAGCAAAAATGGCAGTCTTTGGCCCATCCAGAATTATCAGAATCTGCTCCCGCTCCGCGGGATAGTAAACGACTTGGCGAGGCCGTATTCGATGCGGCGGATGTCGCAAAAGGCATGTCGCATGACATGGAGGAGCGCCATAATTTCACTCCTAAGGAAATTCATAACTATTTGCACGATTCAGGTCCGAGGAATATGGTTTTTCTCGAGAAAGTGCATGCCGACCGGGATTTACGTCAGACTTATGTCGACATCGTAACCGAGCATCCTGAGCTTCGTAATATCGAATTAGTTAGAGATCACCGCCAGAATGCCTGTTTTCGTACCCATCATTTCAATGAATTCGGCGACTGTAAGCCTTCCGTGAGCTTTAATTTCGATAACCCTGATATATATACGTCTGAGAAATTTAACGAGAAAGGCGATCTGCGTGGTTTTGATTCCGTTATCGCTGAGATTGCTCTCCGCACTGGTGCTAGACCTAGCGATATCGTCAATAACCGAGCGCTAATATCTTCCTTTGTGCTCGCGCATGAATTTGGTCATGCGCTGGATTTTTATTCGAATTATCTAACTCCAGCTATTCGCAAGGCCCGTAATTCTGCTACGAGAGACGGAATTGGCGTTATTGCGCTTCCTGAAGCAATTGCTGCTACGAACGAGGATCGCTATGCTGATATAGCCGGTATGCTTGATGCGCAAGTTGAAGTTAGTGGCGAAACGCGCCTAATTAATATATTTCACCAGCGCCTGAAGAGCCTGGACATCCGTACGCCGCAAGAGCGCAAGGTGTTGTCGGGCAAGATGTATCGTACTTCTCGGAGCGAGACCTTTGCTGATACATTCGCGATGGACTTTATTATGAGCCACTATGATCGTTTCTTTTATGACGAGAAGAATCATGAGCCCGCTAAGGGCCGCGTTAAGACAAATTTGCACGGCGAAACGCGCACGATTGGTGACGAACTGATCCCGTTTCTTGATTTTCACGCCGGCAAGAAGGTTGCCGTGTCAATTACTCCTGAGGTAGGTACGCGTACGCATTCCTGGGGGATTATGTCCAGTAGCCTGCGCGTTGGCGAAGAGCTTGATTTAAATCTCGACGGTAATATGTCAAATAACTCCAGCCGGAATACTAAGAAACTTGGTCGCGTGCGTAATGTTCGCATGAAACAGGACAAAATCGATGGTAAGGCCGTAAATACTATCTATCTTATGATGACTGATGGCTCGGTTGTTGAAATATCTCAGATGGGCGATGGCGAAGCGCCGGAATGCTCGATCACTGCCGAAGATTTAATGCAAGAGTGCAAGCTCGGCGTTGGTGATATGGTCACCTTACTAAAGAGGCGCGTTAAAAATGGTAAATCTTCCAGCGTTGGAACTGGAGATTTGATCGCCGGTCATCTAGAGGATAGTGGCCATGGGCAAGCTATTAAGATCGGTGATCCGATTTTCTTGCGCGAGGACCGCAATCATATGTTCTCGGGCGGTAATACTAGTAATATCCGCCGTATTTATCGCAAATGGAAGAGTTATTTTGTAGAGACTAGTACTTCGACCTACGAGGTGCTTCCATTCTATAAAACTAAAGCTTAAACATTGACTTTTTGGCCATTTTGTGCTATAATGATATAGATTGCTTCTTGCATCTATGCAAAATACTGAAGAAAGGATGGTGAGGTGTATGAAGAAGCATTGTAAATTCATTTTTGATGAGGATAAGGAGAGAGCTGACGCACAACTCAAAGAGTGCGAAAACGCTATTTCTATAAATGACGTCGAGCCCTTCGTGGCAGGCGTTGGTCGCGTTGCTTGCATTACCGCTAATGATATTGCGCTTAATGGCGTATATATCTTCGATGTAATGTTTGAGGAAGATCGCCCTTCTGACACGGTTATTATCGAGAATGGTATGAACTACCTTCCGGAGCGTCTCAGAGGTATGGTTCAGCAAAATGGCTGGTTCTGCGTAAGTCTTAAGAGAATAAACTCGAATAATGACCTGGAACAGACGTTAGCTATTTACTATGAGCCCATGGCATTCATTCGTTTCGGCTTAGATCTGGACCTGCTTGGAATATACTCAAGCATTTATCTCTGTTCCGGACGTGATACTTATATGTGCCACTTCAACCACCATCATTTGGTGATTGGTAACGATGACGATTACTCCTGTTGCGTTATCGGTAGCGGCGACACTGAGACTATTGAGTATAACGATTCAAGGTGCATTAATTGGCTTTGCCAGATCTTGAGATTCTATTATCTTCGCTAAGCTTCTCTTTATCTAAACAAAATTACCGCTGGTCGTAAGGCCGGCGGTATTTTGGTGTGAGGTTATTCGAGGTGTGTTACTTAGAGTTACGCTTTTCTATAATCTCTTGAGCGATGTTTGGTGGGACTTCCTCGTAACCGAAGAGCTCCATGGTGGAAGCTGCACGACCCTGGGACATACCACGAAGGTCTGAAGTATAACCAAACATGTTTGCGAGAGGCACGAAGCCGGTGATGACCTTGACGCCATTGTCGCGGTCTTCCATGGCATCGATGCGACCGCGGCGAGAGTTCAAATCGCCAATTACGTCGCCCATGAAATCTTCTGGGGTAGTAATTTCAATCTTCATGACTGGCTCAAGAAGCACTGGTTTAGCTTTCTTGATACCTTCGCGAGTTGCGAGAACACCAGCGAGGTGGAATGCGAGCTCGGAGGAGTCGACGTCGTGGTAGGAACCATCATAGAGGGTTGCCTTGACGTCGAGTACTGGGTAACCAGCGATAACGCCGCCTTCGAGGGTTTCCTTGATACCTTCCATGACTGGCTTGCGATATTCGAGAGGAACGACACCGCCCTTAATCTGATCGATGAATTCAAAGCCCTTACCAGCTTCGTTTGGCTCAAACTTAACCCAGACGTCACCGTACTGACCGCGACCACCGGACTGCTTGATGTGCTTACCCTGAGCTTCTGCGGTACCGCGAATAGTCTCGCGATAAGCAACCTGTGGCTCACCAGTGTTACATTCAACGTTAAACTCACGCTTCAAGCGGTCGATAATAATATCGAGGTGAAGCTCGCCCATACCGGAAATAATGGTCTGGCCGGATTCTTCATCGGAGCGAACGCGGAAGGTTGGATCCTCTTCTGCGAGCTTGCCAAGACCGATACCCATCTTTTCCTGATCAGCCTTAGACTTTGGCTCAACAGCGATGGATACTGGTGGATCTGGGAAGTCGATAGACTCGAGGTGGATTGGATGTGCTGGATCGCAAAGCGTGGTACCAGTAGTGGTATCCTTGAGGCCTACGACGGCTGCGATATCGCCAGCGCCGACGGATTCGATATCTTCGCGCTTGTCTGCGAACATACGAACGAGACGACCGACACGCTCTTTTTCGCCGGTAGTAGCGTTAAGGATGTAGCTACCGGAGCTGAGCTTACCAGAGTAAACGCGGATGAAGATGAGCTTACCGACGAATGGATCGGTTGCAATCTTGAATGCGAGTGCAGTAAGTGGTTCTTTTTCATCGCTATGGCGAACGATGTCTTCGCCAGTCTTTGGATTCTTGCCAAGGATGGCTGGAATGTCAGTTGGAGCTGGCAAGAAATCAGTAACAAGATCAAGCACTTTTTCTACGATAACGCCACGGCCATCACCACCGGTGACTAGGAAGAACTGGCCGTCAATAACGCGCTTGCGGAGAGCGGCTTTGAGTTCGTCAACAGTGATTGCTTCTTCGCCTTCGCTGAAGAACTTTTCCATGAGTGCTTCGTCTGCCTGAACGGCTTCCTCGACGAGCATGGAGCGGTAGTTCTTTGCCTTTTCGACCATGTCTGCTGGGATATCACCCTCAACAAGCTCGTGGTCTGCGTAATCTTTGTAGGTGTAAGCCTTCATGGTTAGAAGGTCGACAACGCCGCAGATATCCTTTTCGAAGCCGATTGGGAGATGAATTGCGAATGCATTCTTGCTGAGGCGCTTGTGGATGGATTCGAGGGACTTGTAGAAGTCGCCACCGATCTGGTTAATCTTATTGACGAAGCAGATGCGTGGAACGCCATACTTGTCTGCCTGGCGCCAAACCGTCTCGGACTGAGCCTCGACGCCCATCTTACCATCGAAGACCACGACAGCACCGTCGAGAACGCGGAGCGAGCGCTCGACCTCTGCGGTAAAGTCGATGTGGCCCGGGGTATCGATAATGTTAATCTTGTGACCCTTCCAGTAAGCGGTAACAGCAGCGGAAGTAATGGTAATACCACGTTCCTTTTCCTGTTCCATCCAGTCGGTGGTTGCACCGCCGGTGTCGCCTTTAACGAGATCAATTTTATGTTTTAGACCGGTACGGTAAAGAATCGCCTCGGAAGTGGTAGTCTTACCAGCATCGATATGGGCGATAATACCGATATTGCGGTACTTGGACAAGTCAGTGACTTTTTCGTTTGCCATATATTTCCTTATTAGTTAATATTTTGGGCCATTAGTAATAATAGCCCTGATTAGTGCTTTTGATATATATTAACATATTTTTCAATTGTTTGAAAGAAAAAACACCTCGGCTATTGCCGAGGTGCCTATATTAGTATTTTTAGTTAATTTAGCCCTTGAATGCTTTCTTGAAGAGCCAGATTAATCCGCCGACGGTAGCAAGTGTTGATAAAACGACTGCGCCGAACACGAGCAATGCCCCATGTGCGTCGCCGTCGAAGTATTCTTCGGTGCCATCATCGTCGTAGATAAATTTGACGGGTTTGTTGAGCTTGCTGTCGTCCCAGGATTCGGGGTCTTCTGCTGCGTCTTCCTGGATTTCAGCTTCGCGCTCTACTTCTGTGGGATCGAGGTCGATTGTCTTATCGAAATTTCCCATGGTCTTTTCTCCTTTCGTGGCTCCGTTTGGAGCACGGGCGTAGCTACATTGTAGCTAATAGGTGGATGGCTTTTTGGATGCTGCGATAAGTCGCAACTAATGCTGTTAGCCCTAATATAAGGCAGACAAGCATCGTTGCGAGCGTTGCGATGATCACTGCGTCTGATTTCGGGTTTCTGATGACTGAGTGGCCGGTATAATCTTCGCCGCAACAGCCTCCGTCGTCCCAGCATTTTTTCCGAATCCTCGGAGAACCTCTGTTTTTCGCGTCAAATGCGAGCTTTTCGGTTGGCATGGTTGACCCCTCCTTTGCCTTGGATTTAGCGAAAAGCTATCTTATTATTATACCACTATTTGGCGAAAATTACAAGGTCTCCGTTGTCGTCACGAAGATAAGATTTGGTTTTGCCCGAAAAATCGAGATGGATCGTGTAGCGCTTTTTGCCGAGGATACGATAAAAGTCGAATATGCCGCTTTTTGTAATGCGCTTTACTTTCAGCGCTCCGTCTTTGATGACTGGATCTTCGCGCCATAGCTGAATGATGTCTGAATAGAAGTTCAATACCGAGTCTTGGCGGCGATTTTGCAGAATATATTCGCCCCAATCGATTGGCTGACGCGCATTATCTCTGGATGTGCGGCGGACAATAGACATTGCCTGGCGTTTCGTCTTGCCTTCCCTGCGCAGGCGGCGATAGACCTGTCTGGATTGCACGCCATGATAATCATTAATATTCATGCTAAGGTCGGCGTTTAGTGTTCCTAGCTCTTGCCCCTGATATATACATGGGTTGTAGCTTGGCAACAAGAACTGTAGCATCGCAAGCACTCTTGGATTGACGTCGAAACGGCTCGGCGCGCGTGGCGCATCGTGTGATTCGAGCGCCATTGAAAATGCCGGCTCTGGCGCCCATTTGGCGAGCTTTTTGAACCAACGGCGATAATTAATCGGGTATACTTTATGCTTTGTCGAGAAGAACGAGTCTGCGATATCTAGGGTGCCGACATTGAAGCTTGCACTGAAGGCCTTGTCTGTTAGCTCGTGAAACTTGCGTTTGCTGAAGAATTCACCGCCAACTGGCTCAGCGATCGTATATAGCCCCTTATTTGCGAGGAGTTTTTCGAGGACTTTAACCGTGTCTCCTGTTTGATAGTAATAGAAGAAGCCTGGTAGCCCCGGAATACGGCCTTTCTTGAGATTGCTTTCTGCTAAAACATTCGCTGAATCTACGCGGAAGCCAGCAACGCCCTCTTTCTTCCAGAAGTTAATAATATTGCTGAACTCCTTGATGACGCGTGGATTATTGAAGTTTAGATCCGGCTGCGAACGATCATAGAGATGCAAATAATACTTACCGCGTAGCGCAGAATAGTCAAAGGCTGGGCCGCCGAAGAAAGACTTCCAGTTGAGCGGCTTGTCGAGCCAGACATAATAATCCTTGTACCAGCTATCATGGAGCTCCGAGCGGCGGAACCAAGTATGCTCAATCGACGTATGGTTGATAACCAGATCCATCAGAATCCCTATGTTATATTTCTTCGCGACGGCGACGAGGTGGCGGAAATCACGCATCGTGCCGAAGCGCGGATCGATTTTGCAGTAATCACTTACGTCGTAGCCGCCGTCTACCCATGGGCTCTGGAAAATAGGACTCAGCCAGATATAATCTGGCTGAATTTTCGTCGCTATTAGTGGAATTTTGGCTGCTATATCGCGCAAATCTCCCACCGCGCTTGGATATATCTGATAGATAAGGCGATGCTTCGCCATTAGTTACGCCTTTTCTGAGCTGCCTTTACGATTGCGAGAGCGATACCGGAGGTAAATAGTGCGCCTGCCGCGATAAACATTGCGACTGGGTCGTGAGTCTTTGGCGATTCTGGAATTTCTTCTGGCTCTGGGTAGTAGAAGGAATGATCGAAGAGGATCATGTAGGAGTTGCCCGTGCCAGAGATACGATCTGCTAGAATAGCGCCGGCGAAGGTTGACGAAAGAATCGTGAATTGGCCTTCTGGAATGAGCACATAGGCGAGCATTGGGCGAGCCGAGCGGACGTGACCGTGGTATAGGCCGTCTGGGCTCGATGAATCGATGAAGTTGAGCGTAATGGTGTTATTTAGCTGGGCATCTTCGCGAGTAATATTCTCGCCGCCGGTGAAGGACTCGTTATAGATATCGTTTGGTCCCCAGCGTAGGCGGGTGCCAGCGAAGGTGAAATCACCCTGATGGCCGGCCATATCGATATTGATCACGAGCGTTGCTTTCTTGTCTTTATCAAAGCCATCAACAAAGATATCGTGCGATTCGTCTAGATCGTTGTGCGTGAGATTGATGACGTTTAGGCCCTCGTTGTTGAGGATGCGAATGCTCTTAGCGTTTTGATCGCTAAAGTCTGCTTCCGTATCAATATCCTCATCGTACGATGCGAGCAGCTTGCTGAGTGCTAGAGTGTCGTTCTTGATGGAGTTCAAATCAATAAACTTTACGTCTTTTTCGCGCCAAATATTGGTTGGCTGCGGACCACGTACGCGTCGGATCTGCGGAATATCTACCTTTGCGCCGTTAATCGTCCAACGATTACTGTTGTCGGCAGTATCGATGTCAACGTTTTCGCCGACTACCAAGACAGTATTAACGTCGTCATTCGGCGAGAACTTTGGGTTAGTAATGCCGTCGCCTACTTCTTTGACGTAGTTGATCAGCGGAAAATGTACGAGGCCGAACTCGTTCATATTCGTTACCTTGTTCGTGAGAATGTTGCCATATACGCGAACTCTTGCGTCAATCTCCGTAAAGCCGACCATATGGAAGCCGCCCATTTGGCCAAGCTTACTTTCCACGTAGTAGGAAGTATTCTCGTACTTGAGATCTTCCGTGACACGAGTGGTTGGGTCGGTCCATGGGTCGTAGTAGAGCGTGATGGATTCGCCGAAGTCTTTGACTGTTTGGGTGAGCGAAGCGCTAGCTCTCTTGTACTTATAGTTTTCGTATTTTTTCGATTTTACCGTGTAACGTTCAGTTGACGGTTTCGTAATCGTTTCTTCTTCGATGAGCGTAGCGTTTTCGTCGGTACTAGTATGAAGAATCTTGAAGCTAATATTCTTTGGTGTATATTTTAGATTTACGACGATATCTTCGGTAATCTCACCGGAAAATGATGCCGACTCCTCGTTGTATAGCCCTTTATATTCATAATACTTTTCATCTGCGAGTTCAGCCGTATAGCCTTCGCCATCATCGATCATATAGAACTTTGAGTCGAATGGCTCAGATTCGCCTTCTAGATAATGGTTCACAGTGAGCTTATGCTGACCGACTGGCGCATCGCCTCCGTCATCACATACGCCGAATTGCTCAGGCGCAATTGAGCTTACTGGGAAATCGCCTTGGAATAGATTGCCGGCATTTGATTGAGATACATTTGCAATGTTGACGACTGCGGTACCCCAAAGGTTGTTGTTGATATTCAATGTTGCGGACGGCGCGAGTATGTAGCCACGCATGCTCTGGACCGTAATATTGCCAGTATATTGCTTATCGGCTTTGCTCGAGTCGTAAACGTTTAGGATAACGTTAGAATTCGAACCTTGTTCGAGGCCTCCAATTTGAGTATTACTTCTGCCACTCATATCGAAGTTGATAATTAGAGTCTGAGTACTTCCGAGATTATCGATTTTGTAACCGGCATCCCAGTCGTTGGAGCGCGCGGACATATTAAGGACTGCTAAGCCGCTACCCGAAATAGTAATCGTTTGCTGATTCCAGCTCTCTGTACTGTTGGTCTGAACGTTTTGATTACTTGCATGCTCAGTGACGAGTTTTTGGTTAATATCTATTGCGGAGTTCTTTAGGGCATCCAAATCAATGAATTTCTGCTGATCCTCTTGATAAATATTAGCTTCGGTACTTTGTGGAGTTTCACCAAGGGCATTAGCTAGCTTAGCGGCTGGGATTGTTGAACCATTTATGGAATATTCCGCATACCATTGGCTCCAACCGTCTTTCGCTCTAGCACTGACGTTGCTGCCGAGTACAAACATTGAATCCGAACCGGTTACTCTCGTGTTATACGCGAAAGCGTTTTGATTAGTGTCCTTGGTATAGACAATTAACTCCGGGCCTTGATAATCCTGCTCGCCGATACTTCCGCCGCCATTATTCCCCTCATAGTAATTCGTCGCGAAGCCTTTCTTGAAGTTGCCAGCTTTTACTCTTTCGAAGCCAATAACACCAAACATCCCAAGAGAGCCAAGATTGTTATCGGCGTTATATAGATTATTTTTCTTAATAATTGTGTCGCAATCAATTTTGCGAATGCCGCCGTCAGTATATTCTACGTCGGCGTAGCTTTTATGGTTTGCATTAATAACGGCAATAATGCCTAGAATTGCAAACAAAAATACAATTCCAAAAACTTGATATCTCTTCTCTAGCCGAGAAGCTCTCTTGATTGACATCAGGGTAAAATTCTTTCCCTCGCAATTTTGACCTTTTTTATTTTCCTAACACTCTACTACTATTAAACATGCGTTTTGACTAAAAAGCAATAGCATTTTTCAAAATTCGTCAGTAGCTCGATCGGCGCCCTATCTGTGATATAATGATCTTGGTTTTATTCCAATAATAACGGGGGAGGTTAAAACGGATGAAAAAGTACATTGCCGTTTCATTAGTTGTTGCGCTATCTATTGTTGCGTTTTGGTTTATTTCGTCAGAACGCAACGGCTATGTTGTCTTTTTTGACAACGACGCCACTGAGGAGTTTACGCTCATTCCCGAGATGTCTCCTGATTATGCAGAGTCTGACCATGATCATTCGGTCTCAATTCAGCACGAATACGACGTATCTAATGTCGTCTCTGTAAGCTCTTATCGTGAGCCCGAATCTACGAAAATGATGTCAGTTCAGGATGATGCCCCCGATGACGAGGATTCGCCTCGTCCTTATATTTAACTTCTATTAGCGCAACTAAAAAAATCCAGCTCCTTATTATCGGAACTGGATTTTTTAATGCTATTGCGATTAGCCGCGTGCAAAGTGTGCGAATGCACGGTTTGCTTCGGCCATACGATGACAGTCTTCCTTCTTCTTGAAGGCAGCACCTGCTTCGTTGTAAGCATCGACGATTTCAGCCTCGAGACGCTTTGCATATGGCATGCCAGAGCGCGCGCGAGCGGCCTGAACCATCCAGCTCATTGCGAAATGTAACTGGCGATGGCCAGCGATTGGGAATGGAATCTGGTAGTTTGCACCACCGACGCGGCGGGACTTAACTTCGAAATCTGGGCTAACGTTCTTGATAGCCTGCTCGAGAACCTCAACTGGGTTTTCGCTCTTCAATTTCTTTGCAGCACCTTCGATTGCGGCGTATACTGCGCGCTCTGCGACGTGCTTTTTACCATCAAGCATAGACTTATTGATGAGGCGTTGAACGAGAACGCTCTGATATTTGCGATCTGGAGAAACCTTGCGCTGAAGGCTTGCGGTTACTTTACGTGGCATAACTACTTATCCTCCTTCTTCGCACCATACTTGGAGCGACCCTGCTTGCGGCCCTGGACACCCTGAAGATCGAGGGTACCACGGACGATATGATAGCGGACACCTGGAAGATCAGGAACACGACCACCGCGAACGAGCACAACTGCGTGCTCCTGGAGGTTGTGACCTTCACCGCCAATGTAAGCCCAAACTTCCTGACCGTTAGTCAAACGAACACGAGCGACCTTGCGGAGAGCGGAGTTAGGTTTCTTTGGAGTCTTGGTAGTAACTTTAATACAAACACCACGCTTAAGTGGAGCAGCCTGCTTGTAATAGCGGGTCTTGAGCGTATTCACGATAGAACCGAGTGCAGGAGCTTTGCTCTTTTTTGCAGCGGTCTGGCGTGGCTTACGCACTAACTGATTGATTGTAGGCACAAAAAATCCTTTATTTAATAATTTATATTGCTGTAAAGCTCTATCTGTCCAGCATTAACAAAATAGAGCTAACGAAACTCTTATCTGGTATTGTAGCAGATTTCTGCATAAAAAACAAGCGCCCTTTTGGGGCGCCTGCGTTTAATACCTCGTGTATGCGTACGATGCGATCACCGATTTCAGTACGGCCTTGTAGCCTTTCTCTGTTTTAGCGGATTCTTTTGTAGTAATATGCCTTGAGTAACTATTATATATATCCATTTCAATCGTATCGCCTGATGCGAACACTTTGTTGTCGGAGTAGCCGTAGTACGTCGTGGTTTTCGTTCTTACGCTTACGCCATTACGGTCGACGATATCGAACGTAATCGAAATTGAGCTTACGTCTTTGCCTGAATTGTTAGTGACTTTAACGATTTGCGAAAGTTCTACATAGCTAGAGTTGCTCTCGGATTCGATGACTTCTAGATCGCCTAGCTCTATCTTGAATTTCTTTAGCACTGGCGCAAGGATGTCTTCGCGGCATTTTGCGATTGATGTAGTAGCTGCTGTATAGCTAGCAATCGCCCTATCGAGTCTTTCTTTTGCCTGCGCAACGTTTTGACCGCTGCTCATTAGCTCGGCACCGGTTTTCAAAGTCGTGACGAATTCGATATCGTCGGCATCTACGCCAAAGCGACCCAAACACTGTTCTTTCGACTTAGTGATTTCTTCTTCCGTAGGATAAACCCTAGTCGTCGAAGTTGTCATTGTACCGTACGCGTCGGACAGAACATCGCTGAATGCCTTATCAAAATCCCCAACGACATTATTCGCGTTGTTTGTCGCTAGGTCGTAGCTTGCAACGCTCTCGGCATTCTTTACTCTGCCGTCAAAGATAATACATAGAATGACGATCGCCGCTGCGGATGCGAGTAGGATAACGCCACTAGTAATCGCCCAGAACTGCCACTTCGTGAATGGATTCTGTCCTTTTGGCTTTTCGGTTTTCTGATTGAGCACTAGGCCCTGCTCGTTTTTCTGTTCACCCGTAAATTTAGAGCTGTCAAAGATAGTGCCGCCTGTGTTTTGGCTATCGGACGGAACATCTTGGCCGATGATGCCCGCGGTTGGCCCGTTATTATTTTCGTCCATTATTTATTCTCCTTGTGTTTATTTTAGCACAGAAAAGGGAGTGCTAGGCGCACTCCCCCTCGTGTTTGCGCAAAAACTCGATCTCGCGGTCCATCAATCTCTTCATATAAGGACTTTTCTTTTTATTAAGCAACTGTTTTCTCAGCCATATCATTTTGTCTTTCGCCGGTTTCTTCCTAAATTGATCCTCGTTGCTCTGTATGCGACGAGCGATCGATTTAAGTAGCGACTTTTGAGGTAAATCTTTTACTGATATGTCATTGTATTTGCCTAATCTGTGGCTAAGCTCTCTATGGAGATCTTCATGAACATCGCACGGAAGCTCTACAATGAAGATGCTTCGGATATACTTCGCGTCGTCTCCCGCTTCATTCCATACGTTTTTTGGGAACAGAAGATGATGACGGTTAGTATTGACCTGCTTTTTGCGTCTTGAATGAACATGTCCGAAAACGAATCACCTCCTCTCGGGCAAGGTTATATTCATTATATGCTCCGATTTCTCAGTGCTCAAACATAAGCGGCTTCTGCTATAATGTAGACATGTTTAATCGCAATAAAGGCCTCCGTTCGCTCGAGCGTTTTATGCTGCGCGGTGAGCGCGAAAAGGCTAGTATTGCAACTGATTTAGCTTCGATAGTTGGCGTCGTTATCGGTATAAAGCCCTCTATGCTTGGCGCTTTCAAGGGTGCCGATATGAATGAACGCGAATTGTGGCTATTCACCCAAAAAGTTCAGAATCTTGGCCTCCAGATCATCTTTTATAAACGCACCGTTAATGAGGTCACCTATACCATGTACTTCATTGGCCGATCGCATAAAAAAGCCGCGGAATTGCGCGATGCATTTCTTTCTCTTTGGGCCAAAGGCGATTCAGCAGAAATTGACAGCCGCATTGGAGAGCTACTCGGTTATCCGGAGACGGCGATTAAATACTACGCTCGAAAAACAGATCACTTATCCGAGCGTCACATGCAGAGCATTCGTCGAAACCGTTTTTATGCCCATAGCGCCACTCATGAAGACGAAGAATTTGAAGCTTATGAAGTTCCGATTTATCGCGCATTAGTCCGTCACTGCCCGAAAGCGACGCGTATTCTACGTGCTCAGACCGAAAAACGCTGGCTAAACTAGATCTGAGTTCAGATAGTAGTAATATTCAAGCAATTCGCGAGAATAGTTTTTGATGATTGGGATTGCTGGCTGATCCGGCTCGTGGCTTGGTATGATCAGCATGCGCGTAATGCCGACCTGCTCGACGAAGGACGGGTTATGGCTAACCATAATTATCGTGCCGTCATAGTCGCGGAAGTTTTCGCCGATAATCTTTTGCGTCTCTGGGTCAAAATGGTTGGTCGGCTCATCAAGGATGATAAGGTTTGCGCGCTTGGTTAGGATTTTACAGAGCGCCACGCGTGCCTTTTCGCCCGGGCTTAAGACTTTGACTTGCTTGTTTACGTCGTCTCCGGCGAAGAGGAAATTACTCAGTATTCCGCGCATATCCGTATCCGTAAAGTCATAACTGCGAACATTCTCAAGGATAGTACGATTCTCATCTAGAATTTCGAACTCCTGAGCATAGTATGCAGTCGTAGTGTTTTGACTAAAGATGATTGAGCCTTCGTCCGGCTGGAGCTGGCCGACGATTAGCTTGAGCAGCGTGGACTTGCCGATACCGTTCTCGCCAACGATAAGGAATTTCTCACCGCGCGTAAGCTGGACGGATATCTTGTCATATAGCTGAGGCTTCCCGTCGTAATGGAAGCTAATATTCTGGAGCTCGAGTGGCGTTTTGCCGGACTGTTTTGCCGGCGAGATGTTTACGGCCACCTTCTGGTATTCCTTCTCGCGCACCTCAAGTTCTTCGAGCTTCTTGTCCAGCATCTTTTCGCGTACGTGCCCCTGTCGAATCAGCGAGTAATTACTGCGTTTCGCGTTACGGGCACGTTCAACGAACTCGCGAATCCGTTTGATCTCACGTTCCTGTTCGGTCACGCGACGGTCCTGCTCGGCCATTTCTTCGGCATAACGACGACGGAATGTAGTATAGTTGCCGTCGTATGTCTTCATCTTGTGGGTAGTTTTATTTACGAACAGCGTCTTGTTCGTGACGACGTCCAAGAAGCCCGTATCGTGGCTAATTACGAGCACCATACCGCGATAGTTGCGGAGATAATTTGCGACAAAATCTTTCGTCTCGACGTCGAGGTGGTTGGTTGGCTCATCCAAGAGGAGTAGCCCGGCATTCTCAAATAAGACTTTTGCGAATGCGACCTTTGATTTTTGGCCGCCCGACAACTGGCTCATTTTTGAATCGACTAGATCTTGGAGTTGCATCTTCTCTACAATTTTCAGTAACTCGTAATCGAAATTAGCGACATCATACGAATCAATCAGGTCTTGCAGCTTCATGATTCGATCCATAATAGCATTAGACTCCGGATATTTCGCCAGTTTCTCGTACTCCTGATTGAGTTGCTCCTGGAGCTCGTCCACCGGGCGACCGGCCGCGATATAATTCCAGACCGTAACATCGTCGTGCTCGGATTCGATACGGATTTCCTGCGGCAGGTATCCGATGCGTAGGCTCGGCAGCTCAATTTTTCCGTCATCCAACTTTTGTTCGCCGAGAATCACTTTGATTAGTGTCGATTTACCGGCGCCGTTAACGCCAACAATGCCAATTTTGTCCTGGGCGTCAAAATGAAAGCTACAATCATCATAGATTTTATTCGCGCCAAAATTCAGTACCAAATGCTCGGCTTTCATGACGCTTATTATATCACCCTGATTGACTTTTAGCATCGTTTGTGCTATAATATATAGATATACCCCTTATTCCCACCGGCATGCAGTGAAAGGAGTGCTCGTTCGCCGGGCGAGCATGATCATTATGATGAAAATGAGAAAGAAATACTGGGGTGATGGCGATTTTCGCGGCTTCAGCTTGATCGAAATATACCGACAGCTCTGCTTTGATTGTGTTTCTATAGCAATCTTTAGCGGGATTATAACCGGCATATTTATCTTACTTTTATTTTCATTCCAACCTGGAGACATTGTTTTTCTCCGCATAGTTTATTTTCTGGTGATAGTTATCGTCGTAAAGGCTTTACTGTACTTGGCGTTTTCGTTCGCAAGAGCGAATAGTCAGCGCTTAGCCCTAAGGCACCAACTATCAAAAGAAGATTTTAATCGCCCAGCTTAGTCTGGGCGTACTTTTTTCTTTCTTTTTGCTATAATTGAATCATGAGTAAACATAAGCATCAAAAAGTGCTTCTTGTATCGTTAGCAATCATAGGCGCACTATTATCTACTTTTGCCGCGACCTTGCCTGTTGCGGCAGCAAACGGACAGACAGTCTGTCAATGTACAAATAAATATTCGGACGGGACAACAAAGGTTGAAGAAGGCGCTGACGCTGGCGTTTTCGGCGACAAAAATGGCTGTTTCTGTGGCGGCACCGTGAGTGTTCTTAATACGACCGTAACTATCTTTACTGCCGGCATCGTAGTAATGGGAACGATCGGTATTATCTGGTCCGGTATGCTTTATATGTCTGCAAGGGACAACGAGGCTCAGGTTTCTCAAGCCAAGGGTCGCATATTGCAAACCGTGATCGGCATCGGTGTTTTCGCGCTCATGGATGCGCTGATTTATCTCTTTATGCCAGGCGGCGCAGTCAACAAGGTTCCGACCGTTGTTAGTTCAACTTCGAAACGCGTAGATTGGGTCCAGACCGCCGTAACTCCAGCGGCAAAACCAAACTATACAGGCCCGGGCGCCAATACTACACCTGGTACTGGCGTACCAAACCCTTCAAAACCGGATCCAAATGCCGTTGGCGGAAACGGCACCATCAATCCGAGCAGCAATTCCTGTGCGTCCTACGGCGTCCCAACCGGCAGCTCATACTTTACGCAATGGGGCGATTATGCAAGCGTTAAGTGGAAAGGTGGCGATTGCCCTAACTGTACGGTCAAAAAATCTGGCTGCCCTATGATTGCCATCTTGAATGCCATTATCAAGGTGACAGGCTGTCAGCTTAATCCTCAAATTATGGCAAACCATATGAAGGCCTACACAAATAATTTTACTTCTCGCAAAGGTCTCTTCGCGGACAACAGCTATTGGGGCAACCTCGGCAGCAATATTATTAACCATTACGCCGATGCCTACCATGTGAATATTAAATCTATTAATTCCGGTCGCATCAAAGGTGCTCTTCAAGCTGGTCACGCAGTTGTCGCCGTGGGTGCCCGCGGTAGCAATGAAACTAACTTGGTTTTCTCCAAGAATGGCCACTTTGTCATGTTCTCTAAAGTCAGCGGAGACACTATTACGGTGCAAAACCCTGCATCTAGTAGCTTTAGCAGCGTATCGTTCTCGACGGCAACAGCATATGCCACTGGTTATTGGGAGGTATGGAAATAATGGATAACAACAACACTTTTATCAGCCCAGTCGGCAATGTTCCGGCCGGTTATGCAGCCCCAGAAAAACCGAAGAATCGCGGCCACAAGATTTTTATTATAGTCATGGTTGCAGTTCTCCTCTTTATCGCAATCATCGCGATTGTATTGCTCGTAATGTCTAATACTGAGAACAAGGTCATCGACACGAACAGTGCCCCTGTTTCCGAGTCAAAGCTTGAATACGACAGTGGAGACGAAGATACCGGTGGCGAATCCGCCGATTTAGCAGAAAACCAATCACTTAACTTCCTGAGGAAATACGGTCTTACCGATGTCGACATCGAATCCGTGAATACTCACGTGATTCAGGCCCTGAGTAAGTACTATGTTTCGTCTTCGTATGACGACGTATACTACGATGTCGCTGGCGCAAAAATTTCTGACGAGAAAGACAAGATTACTTTCACTTTCAAGACCGATAAAGCAGACAAGATTTTTCATGTCAGTATCAAGCTCCTGAAGGGCGAGTTGTATACTATCTCGATCATCTAAGACATTTCAGACAAAAAAATATTGCCCTTCGGGGCATATTTTTTATCTTGGCTGGGGATGAGGGATTCGAACCCCCGAATGGTGGGACCAGAACCCACTGCCTTACCACTTGGCGAATCCCCAATCGGATAATAAGCATTATAGCACTGGTGGATTAATTACGCAAATTATTGTATAATATCGATGTCGATCTTGGGATATAGGATTCTAGAAGCTCTTTGAAAGGGGTGAATAAAATTGAAATTAAAAGGAACTTCAATCGGTGTTTTGGCCGAATACGACTTTAGAACCGTAATCGACCACTTGCGCGCCGGAAGATACTCCGTTCTTGATACGATTGGCTGCCATGAAATCCGCAAGGAAATGAAAAAGATGGGCTGGGCTTGCCGAACCGTAATTCGGTTCGCCAGGTTCTTCGCACTATTTCGCAATCGCAGACATAAGTCTCGTGAACTTGCTCTCCGTGCCTCGCTTGGCGGTATCCTGAACTGGGGAGCCCCGGCGAAGGTTTATGGCTATCTTCCGCAACTTCATCATGGAATGATCTTTGGTTTTAATCATCCGACTTTAGGAGAAATTCTCCGCCTGGTCGCAATTTGCGTAACCGAGTATCCTGAACGGAAATGCTTATTTCCAGTAAACCTTGCTTGGTATGAGACGTTAGCTCCATATGCGAGCCGTCTGGAAGAGTTCGGTATCTATATAGTGCCGACTATCCCGCCATACGCTCGCGAAAGAATGTCGGAATTTATCACAGATCCAGTCGCCGAAGAATATGTCGACAAGCTCGCGCGTCAGTTTAACGATTACTATCTCGCATGTTGCTCAGATTTCATGGTAAGCGACGATATTGTCCTCATTGCACCCAGTGCGACACGTCAGGCAACAGTCTTCCGCAGTTTCGAAGCATATTTGGGCGCGGAGAAGGTTGAACCGCAAACGATGACCCTTATCGCAATGAGCCTACTGCGCTCAAAACGATTGATCGACAGCTTCTTTGTTCCGATTGCCGTCATACCGCCCAAGAAGGCGTCAAAACGGCTGAATCTGTTCAAGGAGTACAAACTTATCGTTTCCGACCCAATTACACCTGAAGTCGTCGAACGCCAGTGCAAGAAAAAGTCAGATATCACCAACCAACGCGAGTTTGAACGCTATTTTCTAAAGGCTATCACGTCGAGCCTCTGGACACATCTTGGCAATAATTCCATGTTCTATCCGCCACCTCATTAATCATTAATAAAATGGGCCGCAAGACAATGCGCGGCTCATTTTTTATGGTACAATTAAAAGAGTTATAAGCATAAGAAATAAAGGAAAAAGGGTGGAAGACCAAACAAAAAAGCCGAACACTGATTATCATCCACTTGATAGCGTGGAAGATGTCGAGGAATTTTACTCTGCGATTCGTCGCGAAAAACTAACGCACAAATTGTCTCCAGAGCGTCCATATTGTTATTGGACAATCGAGACCTATGATAAGTCAAACGGTATCCGCGGTGGCGGTGGCCTCGGTGTTCTCGCGGCTGACATGCGTCGTGTTGCCGAGCAGCTACAGGTACCTTTTGTGCTCGTTACACCTTTTTATCCTTGGGAATCGCATCAGAAGATGCAAAATATGGAGCAGATCGACTTCCATACGGAGAAAAACTACAAAGATTTCGGCTTTAACTTTGTAGACACTGTCCGCATCAAGACTGCAACCACTTCTGTCGAGCTCGACGTCGTCGAAAAGAAGCTTGGCTCCTCTCGTTTCCTATGTATTACCGAGCCAAACTTCGGTGAGCTGTATTCTGGCGAATCCGGTTCCGATCACCGCCTATACCAAGAGGTTTCACTCGGCTTTGGCGGTTATCAGGCATTAAAGCTTGTCGGTCTTCGTCCAGCCGTAATCCAGCTAAATGAGGTCGCAACCTTCTTTGCGGCTGTCGCTCGTCTCGATGAGCTCGTTAGCTCCGGTATGGATTTCTATGAGGCCGTTGTCTACACGCGCAAGCACACCCTATATACGAACCATACGCTCGTTCAGGCCGCAGAGGCAACGTTCCATTATTCTCAGTTTGAACAGTATGTCTTCCCGAATATCAAGAGCGTCGCCGTCAAACGCTGGCTTTCAGATAAGTTTACAGATGGCACTATTCGCCTATCTACCCCAACTGTAGAAATCGCCGAACTCCGCAGTGGCGTCAGTAAGCTCCATGCGCGCGTCGCAAACTACCATGATATCAACGGTGCAAAGATTAAATTCAAATCTGTTACGAACGGTATTCATATGCGCACCTGGACTTTGCCGGAAATCATGAATTATTACTACGACCACGATATTCTTGATCGTTTCGATTTGCCAGTAGAGAATTATTTCGACGACAACATCACGAAGATTAGCGCAGACGATATCCGCGGCTTAAAGAAGATTGGCCGCCAGCGCCTCAATGAGATATTACAGCACCGCACCGATCAGTACGGTAAAACTATCCAGATCCCAGAGGACGCAATGTTGTTTGATTTCAAGCGTCGCTTCGTCGATTACAAGCGTCCGTGGCTACCGTTCACTAACCCAGAACGCCTCGCCGAGATTCTCGAAAAGCACAACGCTCACTATATCCTCGCTGGTCGCGTCCACATGGGCGATACTACGATGTTTAATAAGCTCATGGACCTTCTCCATGTTATCGATACGAATCCTATCTTGAAGGAACGCGTCCACTACTTACCAGATTACGACGAGGAGTTGGGTCTTGGCCTTAGCCTAGGCGCAAATAGCTCGATCAATACGCCAATCGTCGGCCTTGAAGCCTGTGGCACGAGCTGGATGAAGGATATCGCAAATATGGGCCTTCTAATCTCTACGCATGATGGTGGTGTTGCGGATATGTCTTCAGATAATTACTTGACCGTATCCGGCAAAACTGAAGCCGAGGAATGCGAAGAGCTTTACAAACAAATGGAAGTCGCTGCCGATGCCTGGAATAATGACTTTGATCTAGAATACTGGATCCACAAAGAGCTTATTGCCTATCTAGATGTCATTTCTGGCTCTCGCATGATGCGCGACTACCTCAATTATCTGTTTTAGGCAGCAGTTACCTTGAGCTGATCATTGCGACGACGCGCTTCAAAGTATTTTCTGATCACAGGCTCTATACTGTCGTATGCGCTACTATCGGCTCCCGTTATCTCGTAATCATCGGTCGTTCGTTCGCCATCATAGACGGATAGATTGCAAGGACGAAAAGGTATTTCCTTGTTTCTCATCGAGATAACTATCTTGTTGCATAAATATCCTAGCCCTTGGCTCTCGCCTCTCTCGCTAAGATGACGGCCATCTTTCTCGTATATTACAACGTCAAATTTATCGAGGCCATAATCTGAGGCGCTAGCCGTAGAGACGACGCCGTTCTCCGTATCGTCGTCAATCCGTTTTGTTATATCCTCAATAACGCCTTTGAGATACTCTAATGATTTCGCTATCTCAAGTTCCCTAATGTTCCGACGCTTCCTTTCCTCGACGCCCCCTTCTGTCACATCATTGAAATAACCTACCTCCGTTGAAAGTGGAGCAAATTGATGATCCTCCGAGACGCTGTCATATTCTTCTAGCTTTTTCTCTAGCTCGATGAAACTAATATTTTCGTCAATTGAGTCAATTATCGCTTTGCCTTTTTTCTCTAACCTCTCCCTGTACGTTTGTGACTCTATATTTATGATAGGGATGCCCCAGTAGTCCGCATGTCGCATTACGGTATCGGTTATTTTGCCATCTACGACGACAATATAACTCGGCTTTAGCGGTTTACCATTCTCGTCGTATCGCCTAAGTGTAATTTCATTGTAGCCATTAGTCTGTCCACGCTCCAACTTGCTAACGAACTCCAAATCATCTTGATGGATAGAGGGTTTACTGCTGCCAATATCGCTTGCCGTCATATTATCTTTATTCGCAACCCTAATTACTGAATCGCGTCTGATGGCGTCGAACCCATAAACGACCTCTCCTTTATTAAATGAGTTAGCATTGGCTTCCGAGTTCACATATGACGTACAAATCGTATCGCCACGTCTGAATTCTCCGTATTTTTTCCCAAAATTTTCGTCTTTTTCGGCCTCCTCGCGGTTTTGGTTCCAAAGAGATGGATCCGCTAGCACTCTCATTGCCATTCCGTGACCGTCCGCGTTTTCACTGTCGGTCTTAAAGCCTATATCCGTTACCAGCATGCGATACGGAGCACCTTTCATTTCAATAACTTCTATTTGTTTCTCGCCATACGGTATCGTCCGCATCTCGGCGCCTTCGTTACTACATAAGTCTTTAGCTGACATAATTCGCGAATTTAAATCGCGTTCTATCACTTCTTGAATATGTTGCGTCTTAACGTATTGTTCTTTATCATTGCGAGCCCGCTCTATTGCGCGCTGATGCTCCTCGCGTTTATCCGCGTTCTCTTGGTGCATTTTTCGGTAAGGGTCTTCGCCAAAATAGCTCGTCTCTTCGGTTTTTTGCTGTTTTTGATTTGGATTGAATGGTACAGATTTTAGGTCATCCCAGCTCGTAGCTGCGCCTGCCCCCTCTTCTTTGTTGACTTTTTCGCCACTAAACATGTATTAATTATATACTTTTCTTGATTAGTGTGTTATACTATTGACAAGTCCGAAGCAGGACTATTTTTAATGGAGTAAATATGGCAACAAAGATTACGCGCATCAAGGCCAACGATGAAGGCCCAAAAACTCGCGAAGAAAAATCTGAGCAGCCTGTTCGCAAAGTAAGCGTAAAGGCGAAGAACAGCGAAAACAAAAAGACCGTAGCCGCCAAGAAGGCAAAGGCTAAAGAAACCAAAAAGGCCGAAAAGGCTTCCGACAAGAAAGATAAGAAAGTCGGTTATTTCCGCGGCTCTTTCCAGGAAATTCGCCAAGTTCGTTGGCCAAACCGCAAAGAGACCTGGAAGATGACTCTTTCCGTCATTGTCTACGTCGTTATTCTCGCAGCGGCAATTATGTTACTCGACGCCCTGCTTCAATTTATCTTTAATAAACTATTGGGAGGAAACTAATTTATGGCAGTTAACCGTTATGATGGTAGCCGCGCATGGTACGCAATTAGCACCTATTCTGGCTACGAAGACAAGGTTGCGGATTCTATCCGTCAGCGTCTTGATGGCGTCGATTTTGCAGATAAGATCTTCGACGTTATGGTTCCAAAGGAAAAGCAGATTGAGATCAAGAACGGCAAGCGCCGCATCACCGATAAGAAAATCTTCCAGGGCTATGTTCTTGTAGAGATGAAGCTCTCCGATGCTACCTGGTACATCATCCGCAACACCCCAGGTGTTACCGGTTTCGTCGGTACTGGTACCCAGCCAACTCCTGTTTCTAAGAAGGAAATTGAAAAGATCAAGAAGCGCATGGGCGTAGACGATCCTAAATTCACCGTCAATTACTCTGCCGGCGAAGTTGTTTCCGTCACCGATGGTCCGTTCAAAGGCTTCGAAGGTACGATTTCCGAAATTGATACCAATAAGGGCAAGCTTAAAGTTCTCGTTTCCATGTTTGGCCGCGAAACTGCTGTCGAGCTCGACGCTCTTCAGGTCAAGAAGATTGACGACTAATTAATCTAGAAAAGAGGATGAGTAATTCGTCCTCTTTTTGTTGCTCATAATCGTTATGTTTGACCGTCGGACGGCAGGATGATAAAACTTAAGTATAACGAGATAAAATCTTGATCTTTGTAGAAAGAAGGTGATGGCATGTTTGTAGGGCGCTTCTTCGGTGAGAAAAAGAAAAAGAAAAAGAAGTTCACGACCAAGACTCTGAAAGAAATTGATTCAATTTCGCGTTCTTGTTCTCCGATTTATCAAGGCAGGCTCATGAAGTACGCTAAGGATATCTCGGATATCGTGAAGACTGAGATGGAGACGACATTCTCGGAAGAAGAAATGTCCGTCGAAATTAAATTCTTGAACAAGAGCGATAGAGATTTCTATCTGCTTGATCTCGCTAGAGGTCTTGATAGTCTCGGTACGAGCGGCGCCTACAGTAATAATATCGGATTTACGATGGACGACAGGTATCAAGTAAAGATATCTATCACCGTCTACGTAGTGAACGACACCAGAGATGGCAGCAGCATCTCAAAGAAGTTCTATGATGCGGTCGCAGGTAAATGCGAGGAGTATCTCCGAAAAAATAACTAATGTGCGCACGCCCGGGGCCCACCAAGCCGTTTCGACAAGGTGGGTTTTTCTTATCCTTGCAAAAATCGCCAAAATTCGGTATAATTAACCCCGTTACGCACGATTATTAATCGTAATCGCCGGTGAAGCGCTTCAAAAACCGGCAAAAGGACAATTAACAAAATGGCAAAAAAGGTTATCGGCAACTTGAAGTTGCGTATCCCTGGCGGCAAAGCGACGGCTGGGCCTCCAGTAGGTAGCACCCTTGGTCAGTGGGGTCTAAACATGATGGACTTCATCAACCCATTCAACGAGGCTACCAAAGAATATATGGGCAAGAACGTTATCGTTCATATCGCCGTATACGAAGATCATACCTTTGATTGGAAATGCCTTGGCCAGCCTGTTGACGATTTGATCCGCGAAAAGATCAAACTCGAAAAAGGTAGCGGTCGCCCTAATACTGAGAAAGTCGGCAAAATCACGATGGATCAGATTAAGGAAATCGCCGCGGTCAAGAAAGACCAGCTTAACGCCGTTGACGAAGCTGGCGCTTGCAAGATTATTGCTGGCACCGCTCGCTCTATGGGCGTTGAAGTCGAAGGTTAATTCTTAAAAGAGCTCCGGAATATGGAGCTCTTTTTGTGCTATCATAAACGTAAGGTTTATAGGAGAACTTATGGAAGAAGTTATTATTCAATCACCTGACGATTTGCCACCAAAGAAGCCGCAGCGCGCCGATTCTGGGTTAATCTGGAAGATCCTCTGTGGCATTTTCTTCGTTACGACGATCATTTTCTTTATTATTTCGATCACCAAAGGCGGCACGGAAGGCAACGGCGGCGTAGACGTACCTAACGGCCAATCTAACAGCAATGGCAGCTCTCAAAGTGGCTCTAGCGAGCCAGAAGACAGCCTTGCGCTCAAGAACTTTAATGTCGATATCGGCAAGCTCGTCGGTGCGGCCGGCTTTAATTATGGCTCTATTCTTTCGATCAAAACCAACGCGGACGGTACCTACATGATTGGCGAGATCAAGAATGGTAACGCCGTTAAGTTTGCTATCCGCCCTCTACCAAACGGAAGCTGGAAGAAAGCCAATCTCATTACTAGCAGAGATAATATTGAAGGCGCCAATAACACCTGTCTTAATATCTCAAAGACCGAGTTAGAAGTCTTCTCCGGCTACAAGACATCAGCTGGCGGCGATGCTTACTGCGTCCACTACAATGACCTCGAGGAAGACGATGACTCCGAGGCTGAAGACGAAATCGAACTAGTAACCGCAGCAGACGCCATCAAAGACGGCGAGTATAAAGAAGAATAATTTTGCGGGAAGCACCTCTTGACTACAGAGGTGCTTTTTGTTATACTTTATGAAGTTAATTTAATGGTCGGGAGAGGAAACTCGTTTGTACCGCGAAAGGAATTCAAATGGCAGAAAAGAAAGCCAAAGATCTTGAGACTCCTGTCGAAGCAGTAGTCGAAGAAACTCCAGCTGTCGAAGAAGAAAAATTTGCTAAAGCTGGTAAGAAATCAAAGAAACACGTAGAAGAGGTTAAGGCCGAGGAAGAGCGCCAAGCTCGCAAGGCCGAGGCTGCTGCTGAGCCAGAGAAAAAGACTGGTCCAAAGCCAGTTACTCGCTCTCGTCTAGAACGCCGTGGTAAAAACTACCGCAAGGCAGTCGAAAAGCTTGAGAAAGGCAAGGTTTATAGCCTTACTGATGCTATCAAGCTTGCTATCGAAACTAGCCCAGTTAAGTTCGATGCAACCGTTGAGATGCATTTCCGTCTCGGTGTTGATCCACGCCAGGCAGACCAGAACATCCGCGCAACTGTTACCCTACCCGCTGGTACCGGTAAGACCGTTCGCGTAGCCGTCTTCGCTCCGCTCGATGTCGCAAAGGCAGCAAAGGCAGCCGGTGCAGATATCGCTGAGGATGAAGAATTCGCAAAGCGCCTCGATAAGAGCCAGCTCGACTTCGACGTTCTTATTTCTACTCCACAGTACATGCCAAAGCTCGGTAAGTACGCTCGCCTCCTTGGTCCTAAGGGCCTTATGCCAAATCCAAAGGCTGGCACTGTTACTACTGATATCGAGAAGGCCGTCAAAGAAGCTAAGGCCGGTAAGATTGAGTACCGCGTTGACAAGCAAGCCATCGTTCACGTTGGTCTTGGTAAAGTTTCCTTCGGCGCCGATAAGATTGCGCAGAATGTCAATGCTTTCATTGATAGCTTGAAGAGCCAGAAGCCTGCATCCATCAAGGGTCAGTACGTAAAGTCCGTCTTCATCTCCACCACGATGGGCCCAAGCATCCAGGTCGAGAATCTCTACAACTAATTAGAGACATCAAAAAAGTTCCGGTTTGTCCGGAACTTTTTTATTGCTTCGATTATTTAGTTTTAATGTAGCTATCTTTGTTGTTAAGCCACTTTTGAATTTCGGTAACAGTCTCCGTTTCCCATTCATAATCATCGGCCGTGCCAAGACCAGCTTGCGCAGTTTCCACGTAGATACAATGATTGTCATCGGTCTTCATTACTAGAGATGGGCCAATGACCTCCGTCGTTGGGCAGATTGCGATAGTGACATATACGAGCGGCTCGAAATCATCAGTATCTTGCCATATAAAGCTAGGTAGTGCCTGGGCGCCTTCCTTTTTCGTGGTCGCAGTAAAGGCGAGGGTGCTATAGTTGCCAGTAAATGTGCTGTTTTTATCTTGGCTAACGTTGAATCTATCGTAGCGATAGCTAATGTTGCTAAGCGTGTCAGGGACCTTGAGCACTAAATCATAGCCGTCGAGGAAAATATAGCGACCACTGCCAGCATTGATTTCTTCAATTTCACCAGTTGCTGGGTTTACTATGCCGCTTCTAGCCTTCTCTTCTTTACTGGTCGAAGTAATAACGCGGCCCAAGAATTCGGTCTTGCCATTATTAAATAATATGTACGCAGATGCGCCACAGCCAAGAATGGCGAGAGCCAAGAATAGAAAGGCTGCAATTTTCCAGCCAAGATTACTCTTTTTTGCTTTTGGATCAACAATTTCCTCTACAGTCATATAGCGCAAATTCTCTTTCTTAGCCTTCCAGCCATCTTTCGGCTCAGGCTTTACAGATTCCTCTTCCATGAGAGCCTCTTCAATCTTAGCCTCAGTCTCAATATCGATCTTTTTCTCAGGCTCAGCTTCTTTAGCTTCTTCCGCCTTATCCTCTTTGATATCCTTCACGATATCTTGAAGGTTTTCGGTTTCTTCTGAATCGCTGAGCGCCTCGATAGCATTCTCGAGGTCTTCACGTTCTGTATGCCCTTCTAGAGAGCTTAGCCCGCCATTTTTATGCAAGTCATTAGCGTCGTGGCCAATTTCGCTACGCTTGAACTTTTCTTCTCCACTCATGAATTTATTTTATCATAAGCATCTTTGTTTTTGAGACAAAAAAATACGCCCCCGCGAGGCGGAGTGCGTATTTAGCGTTTCTTTTCCTTGACTTCGTTGCGGCCGAGGTTCTTTTTGGTCTCGGTGAAGACAACGTGCTTGCGGAGTACTGGATCGTACTTGCGAAGGCTGAGTTTGTCAGGAGTGTTCATGGTGTTCTTCTTAGTATAGTAAAGACGAATGCCAGATTCCTCAGAAACTAAACCGACAAGCTTGCGCTTGGTATTACTTTTCTTTGCCATATTGCGTATATTTTATCACAAAAGTTATTTTCGCGCAATAAGCCACTAGCTGTTATAATGAGTAAAAGGAGTAAACATGAGTATTATTGAGGGAACGAGCGAAAATTTCGATTCCGAGGTTATCCGATCCGATAAACCCGTGCTCGTCGATTTTAATGCGACTTGGTGCCCGCCTTGCCGCGCACTAGAACCGCTGCTCGAAGAGATGTCCGAGAGCGATGAATACAAGATCATTAGCGTCGACGTAGACGCTGAGCCGGCCCTTTCCGCCTCTTATGGCGTTAGTTCGATTCCATGTTTAATCGCATTTAAGAACGGCGAAGAAGTAGACCGCCGCATTGGTCTACAGCCTCGTAAACGCATTGAAAAAATGCTAGGAGTAAAATAATGTACGACGTAATTATCATCGGCGGCGGTCCAGCCGGCTTGACGGCCGCAATCTACGCCCGACGCGCAAATCTAAAGACCTTGGTTTTGGAAGCAACTGCTTGCGGTGGCCAGATTATTATTACTCCTGATATCGAAAACTACCCTGCCGCCATGCATATTTCCGGCTTAGATTTTGCTAGCCGCCTCGAATCTCAGGCTAGAGAGCTCGGCGCAGACATCAACTTCGAAGAAGTGACTGACATCAACGACCGCGGCGTCGAAAAGGATGTTATTACCGATAGCAACACCTATGCTACGAAATCTATCATTATCGCCACTGGCACAAAGCCACGTAAACTTGGCCTCGAAGGCGAGTCGCATCTCGTCGGCCATGGCGTTTCATATTGTGCAACTTGTGACGGTTCGTTCTATCGTGGCCGCGTCGTAGCCGTTACTGGCGGCGGTAATACTGCCCTAGACGATGCTTTATTCCTATCTAATATTGCCGAGAAGGTATATCTCATTCATCGTCGCGATAGCTTCCGCGGCGACGCCGAGACTGTCGAAAAGCTGAAGGCTCAGCCAAATGTCGAGTTAGTTCTTAATTCCAACGTTACGAAATTAAATTATGATAAAACCCTCAATTCTATCGAGGTGACGGATAATGACGGCAATAAATCCGAGCTCGAGGTTGCAGCACTATTTATCGCTATTGGTCGCACTCCAGCAACTGACGCATTCGCCAACAAGATTACTCTACGTGAAGGCTATATTGACGGCGAGTACTGCCATACAAATATTCCTGGAATATTCGTCGCGGGCGATTGCCGCTATAAGGAAGTTCGCCAGCTCGTCACCGCCACGTCCGATGGCGCCGTTGCCGTACATGAGGTAGTTAAATTACTAAATAAATCATAGGAGTATTATGAAAAAACGCAAAGAGACACTTGTTTTCGTACTAGTGGTATTACTGCTTGTCGGTGGTTTAATGCTTGGCACATTTTTGACCAAGAAGATCAACAGTTTGCCGGAGCTTCCAAAGCCAGAGCTTAGCGAAGGCCAGCGCGGCCAGCTAGGCATCGATAAGAACGTCAACGAATCTACAATCGATAAGTATCTCGGCCGTAAGGATAGCGTCTATTATGACATCCGTATGCTCGAAGACCCAGCAAATTACGAAGCAATCGATGGCGACCGCTATCTATCCGGCCTCGTCGAAGGCTTTGAAGTCGTTCCATACCCATATCTCGTAAACGTCGAGGGTTTGCCTGAAGCCGTTGGCCAATCATATACCGGCGCCACTCTCTATACTCACGCTGACGGTAAATATACCGCAAACTACAAGGAATCCAAGCAAATTCTCAATGATCTATTCCCGAAGGATAAGAACATCTTCCTCATGTGCGGCGGCGGCGGTTACTCTGGCATGTTAAAGAACATGCTTGTCGATCTCGGCTGGGATACCAATAAAATCTATGTCGTCGGCGGCTATTGGTACTATGACGGCGAACATAACGTGCAGATCAAGCAAGAGGATGGCAGTTATTCCTTCTGGAAGATTTCTTACCATAATATCGACTTCAGTAAACTTACGAAGAAGTAATGAAGAAGCATAAACGAGCAATCATCATTACCGTTTCTATTGTGGCCGTTTTGGCGGCCGGGTTAACTTGCCTCTTCATTATCCTCGCCAACTCCGGCCCAGTTCGCTATAGCCTCGACGATGAGTATTACGCCACGAGCGAATCAATGTCTATCGACCACGAAGAATACGAGTCGCTGATCGATAAAAAGAAATCCTTCGTTATTCTCGTCGATAAGCTTGGCTGCATCAAGACAGCGGATATTAGCAACTACTTTGAAGACTTGAATATCAAATACTACCGTTTGAGCTGGAATGAAACCAGAAAATCGAGCCTTCACGACAAGGTTAAACTATCACCTTCGGTAGCTATCGTGATCAAGGGCGAGGTCGTAGCCTGGCTCCGCGCAGATAGCGACGAGGATGAACCGCGGTATAACGATTCGCTCGCTTTTAAGGTTTGGCTAAGCGAATATATCAAGCTCAAATAAAAAATGGCCCGAAGGCCATTTTTTCTATCTCTGGGTTATCCTCGTTTCGAGGTTTTCGTTAACCTCGATGAGGTATTTTTGCTCTCGCTCTGCCTTGCCGTCAGAGAACTTGCCATAGCGGAAGGTCACGTTCGTTCTGCCGGCTTTCTTGCCCTTAAACACGTACTGGACCTCTGGCTTGGCGTCGTCCGTATTGTTTCCGATATTGATGGTGTCTATGACCTCTACGATTGCCGTATCTTCAATCGTGACGTACCATTCACTATCTGAATCACCCTCTACGTATAGAGAAACTACGCTCAGCTCGCTGCCGTCATCAAATACAGGGATACTGCTACGCTGAATTGCAACGACAATCCCATAGATAACGAGCGCAAGTACGGCGAGAATTACGACTGCAATTGCGATGCGTTTAGGTGTGAGATTGGTCTTTTTTGGCATTTTATTCCTTTTCTACGTTGATTAGAATGCTTTCTGGCTGAATGTTGCGAATCTTTACGAAGATAGCGCGACCTCTCTTTAGGCCACCAACCGTTTCGTTATCGGTTTTCTTGATCGTATCGATCTGGATACCGTAGTTTTCGTCACGGACGATAGACCTAATCGTGAAGTCGGCCAAATCCATACTTTCCTGAGTGACCATGATGATGGAGCCGGAGTTGAAGAAGCCATCGTCTACTTTGTAGCTAATATTGTCACTAGAAGCGCCTTTAAGCTTGTCTAGAACAATATCTAACAAATCTTGGTTGTCGATAAGGACATAGTTCTTGTCGTAATTCGATTTAACGAGCGACGAGAGGTAGTTCTTCGGCAACTCGCTAT
This sequence comes from uncultured Candidatus Saccharibacteria bacterium, assembly GCA_947307225.1. Lineage (GTDB taxonomy): Bacteria > Patescibacteriota > Saccharimonadia > Saccharimonadales > Saccharimonadaceae > UBA2834. Next base: position 16,001 of record CAMZIL010000006.1, on the reverse strand, counting down.
CTGCGTCATCAGAGGTAGCGTCTACTGGGACGGTATATTTGAAGGTCGTCGCATCATAGTCGACACTGATGATAGAGATCGTCTCCTCTTCGTTTCTTTCGTTCGCTTTAGCGTCAAGCTTTTCCTGGAAGTTCATACCGAACTTGATGAGCGCTAGAATAAATACCGCGCAGACGAGAACGCTCATAACTGCCGTTACGGCGATTTTTATATTGTTGTCTCTTGCTTTTCTTTTGTCTTCGTCAGTCATTTTTGCCTCCCTTTTTGGCTATTATTAGATCTTCATGATCTCTGTCTCTTTTTCGGAGAAGAGCTGATCGATTTGCGAATTGAAATCCTTAATCATATCATCGACTGCCTTTTCGGCGCGCTTCTTTGCGTCGTCTGGTAGCTCAAGATTCTTGATCTCTTTGCGGGCGTCATCGCGTGCCTGGCGGAGAGAAATCTTTGCTTCTTCAACCTTGCCGCTAGCAGTCTTTACGATTTCACGGCGGCGTTCCTCGGTGAGCGGCGGAATTGGAACGCGGATTACACGGCCATCATCGGATGGGTTAAGGCCCAAAGCCTGATCGGCGCGAATAGCGCTAGAGATCTTGTCGATATTGGACATATCATATGGAGTGATGAGAAGCATCGTTGCGCCAGAAACAGTAATGTTTGCGATCTGGTTAAGTGGGGTATACTGGCCATATACTTCTGCCTTTACGTTGGCAAGCATATCTGGATGTGCGCGACCGGTGCGGACTTTCTTCATTTCCTCTTTAAAGCGGTCGACGGTTGCGGTCATTTTGGCTTTTACGCCGTTAGTATCGAACATAGTTTCTCAAACTCCTCTTTATTCTTAAATTTTAGCACGATTTCGCCAGTGCCTCTTGCGCTGGACTTGATATTAACCTTTACGCCTAGGCGGTCGCTAATGCTCTCCGCATAGGTATCCGATTCGGAGCGATCGCGAGCTGGCTGAGCAGCCTTAATTGCTTTCGCGCGATTGTTTAGATTTACCTTGTACTGTTCAACCTTGCGAGCCGACCAGCCTTCTTCGATGATCTTTGGCAAAATTGCATCAATCTGCTCCGGAGTCAAGGTTACGAGTGGCCTCATCTGACCCTCGGATAGCTTGTGCTCAACCATGGCATGCTTTGCGGAGTCTGGTAGGTTAAGCAGGCGAGTCGTATTCACAACGGCAGATTCACTCTTGCCAACGCGTTTTGCGATTTCCGCGTTCGACAGGTTGAACTGCGTGCGGAACTTCGCGTAAACGGTCGCAATTTCGATAGGGTTCAAATCCTCGCGCTGGACGTTCTCGATAAGAGAAATCTCGAGACGTTTCTGAGCATCGAGCGTACGAATAATTGCCGGAATTTTATCTAGGCCGGCAATCTTGCTAGCACGCCAACGGCGCTCGCCGGCTACGATCTTGTATTTATCGCCCTCTTTGACGACGACAATTGGCTGGACGACACCGTTTTCGCGAATAGAATCAGCGAGGGCTGCAAGCTGAGCCTCATCAAAAACACGACGAGGCTGATCCTCGTCTGGAACAATATCTTTAACCGCAATATCGCATAGCTTGCTGTCTTTTTTGTCCTCTTCTGCAGTAGGATCAAAAAAGTCTTCGATCATATCAGTTGGAATCAATTTGCCAAGCCCACGCCCTAAACCGCGCGAGCCGCTCATTTTACGCGCTCCAATACTTCGTCGGCAAGCGACTTATATGCTTTTGCGCCCTTTGAGAAGCGGTCATACTGGCCAATTGCTACACCGTGGCTTGGTGCCTCAGCGAGACGAACGTTACGCGGAATAGTAACCTCAAATACTTTATCCTTGAAGTAGCGCTTTACTTCTGCGAGAACCTGTGAGCTAAGCGAGGTGCGCTTGTCATACATAGTAGCCAACACGCCAAGAAGCTTTAGTTTTGGATTAATACCCTTCTTGATGTCGTTAACGGTGCGTAGGAGCTCCGCGACGCCTTCTAGGGCATAATATTCAGTCTGGACTGGTAGAAGTAAATAATTTGCTGCAGCCATGCTATTTACTGTCAAAAGCGACAGGCTCGGCTGGCTATCGATAACGATGAAATCATAGTCCTTAGCAACCGTAGCGATAGCCTTCTTCAAAATGAAGAACTTATCTGGGCTCTCCTCGGCATTCATATTAACTTCCGAATCGGCGAGCTCGACGTTTGTTGGCGCAAGATAGAGATTCTTGCACTTTTTCTTTGCCGGCTGAACAATAATATCCTTTAATTCAGCATCTCCGAGCACGACTGCGCTAATAGTTTTGGCGACATCTTTTTCTTTGACGCCAAGGCCAGAGCTAGCGTTGCCCTGAGGATCAAAATCTACAAGCAAGGTTTTCTTTCCTGCCTTTGCGAGATAAAAAGCCAAGTTGACAGACGTAGTGGTCTTGCCAACACCTCCTTTTTGATTGGTAACCGTAATCACCTTTGCCATATTACTATTTTACCACAAGTACGAGTCGATAATCTCAGGAAGTGGGAATTCTAGTAAAACAAGGCTATTTTCATCGAGGCGTGAACCGAGGTGATTGATGAGGTCAATCTCCTGGTCGAAGAACAATACCTTCTTGTTGGTGTTATTGACCGGTTTTTGACCGAGAATCAAGATTTCCGATACGAGGTCATAGTCGACCTTTGCGAGCTTACGCACGTCATCGGTTACAAGAATACGATCTGGCGCCTGAATGCTATAAAGCGCCTGCATGCCATACTTTAGCGACGTAGCCGACGTCGAAGCCGAGTCGTCGATAATAATCGAGTTGTGTAGGCCCTTTGCTGGAGACATACGGCCATGAACAGGGCGAATTGCTTCTACGCCAGCGAGAATCTTTTCGCGATCAATCTGGAATAGCTTTGCAATCGCACAAGCCATCACGACTGGGCGCATATTATGTTCGCCAATAAGCTTCACGGAGACAGGAATATGCTCGCGCTCTGGGTTTACAATGTCGCCTTTTTGACCATCTAGGCCGGCGTCGTGGTTCTCAAAGTAGAAGTCTGCCGGGAATTCGTCGCCGTAGGTGGTGATGTTTGGATTCTTGAGGTATTTTGCATACTTTTGCGGCACGTCATTGTAGTTGATAAGGACATGCTTTGCATGGTTCGCTAGATCGAAGAATACCTTAGCAGATTCCTCGTCCTCACAGCTAGTGATAACGACGATGTCTGGATTGATCTCTGGGAATGCAGCCATCGAGTTGTAATCCAATACGACGACGTCCGGATCGGCAGCCTTGTTGACGCCCATCGTAACAGTTAGGGCCTGACCAAGAATCATACCAATACAGCGAATAGCCGACTTACGACCAAATGAACCAGCAATTACGATGGTCTTGATCTGGGGATTGCGGCGCAAATAGCGTTCAATTTTGCTCTTCGCGTCAAAGATCATTATTTTTTGCCTTTCTTGCGAGCAGCTGCACGAGCGGTCTTAGCTTCGAGTGCCTCATCTTTGCTATGAACGCCATAAAAGAGGTCGGTGATACCGTTAATCATGAGGTAGGTACCAAATAGTTCGATGTGCGCAACTGCACCAAGGTTGGTGCCGCCAAACATCATGAATGCGACCACACAGCCGAGCATACCATTGACGATCCACATGAAGCGATCAGTCATGTTCGAGAAGCTCATGAAGCCCATTGCAATAGTTACGACCGATGCAAAGAGGACATAAGCCGAGAGATAGATAATGCGAAGCCAGAGGAGATCGTCGCCCTGCTGGTTTGGGTCGATGGTATATAGTAATGCGATTGCAATAAATAGCTCAATGAGGCCCAAGAAGAATGGGAAGCCCCAGTTATGCGAACGGCTCTTGCGATATGCGACGTTTGCAAGCTCGACAAATGCAAGGCCGAACATTGTCCATCCGACAATTTGCGTCATTAATGATGTATCGCCCTTAGGCGCGAACATGAGGCAAAGCCCCGCTACAACAGATACCGCACCCTTCAGAGCAAAAGTAAGCCAATGGCTTTCAATAAATTTTTTCGTTGTGTTGCTCACTTGAAAAAGCTCCTTAAATCTAATTTAAGGATACATCACGCTTATGCTTTTTGCAAGGATTTTACCCCTAGACGTGGCGGATTTTTGCGCGTGTTTTTTCAATCAAATAATCGAGTTTGTATTTTGCTGGGCTAATGACCATATCATGTGCATGGAGATACTTTAATTCGTCAACACCAAAGCTTCGTTTAAACTGACTAACGCCATAAAAACGATGTTTAGTCTCATCGAGCCCGGTGATGCCCCAGAAGTTGTAGCGCTTGATACCGCGCTCACGCGCATCACGCATTGCCTGCATATGGAGTAGTGGTGCACCGGAGTACTTCGTGCCGAGCTCCGTCGAGACGCCGTAGTGATAGCTAGCCTCATTGCCATAGAAAATCATAAAGTTCTGCGCTAGAATTTCATCTCCGAGCTTTGCGGTATAGAGCTTAACCTCATCGTACTTTGCAAATGCTTCAAATTGCTTCGTCAAGAAGCTCTCTGAAAACTCAACAAAGCCATGGCGTTTGGCGGTCTCGAGCTCGATCTTATAAAACTCGTGGATGTCCTTCGGATCAGTGCTGGTCGCAACAGTAATATCATTTTTCTCGGCCTTGCGAATCTTGCGGCGAAGCCCCTGTGCGGCGCCGGCGAGAATTTCTTCTTCAGTTTTATTAAGATCAAGAATGCCAGCATACTCAACAGAGAGGTAAATTGGCGCCGACTTTAGACCTAGTTCCTTGAACAAGGTACGATTCTTTGGCGTATCCTCAATCTGTGGACGAATACGCACGAAGACGCACTTCGCAGCCTTAGCCTGTTCGCGAATATCATTAAAAATCGCCTCGCGTAGGGTCTTTTTGCTCCAATCCATAATCGGACCACCAGCAATTGCCATATAAGTTCCGCGCTTAGCGGTTTCAACCTGGCCCACATAAGCAGCAACAATCTCGCCATCTTTATCTAACGCCACGCGACGAACGACTTTTTTGCCGCGTGCTTCATGAAAATCGCCCCAGGCCCAAGAATGCAAAAAGTTCGCATCTAGATGGCTTGTTACGAATTTGTCCCATTTCTTCTGGTCAGTGGCATCAATAATTTGCATTTTTTCTCCTATAGATGACGTTTTTTCTTGCGGATTGTTTCTAGAGCGTGAACGAAGCGGTAATGCATCGGTTTTATTACGAGATCATGTGCCGATAAGTACGCTACCTGCTCGCCGCCAAACCCAGTCTTGAAGGTCGTAACACCGGCATAACGATGATGCGGCGAGTTTGGCGGAGCGATGCCAAATAGATTGTAGCGCTTCAGTCCAAGTTTCTTTGCATCCTGAATAATCTGCCACTGCAATGCATAGGCACCGGGCAGCTTGCGGCCGTCAAGCGTCGACGCGGCTTCGTGATAGATAGCCTCTGGAGCCTGAAGCAATACTTCACCCTTCGACAATACCTTGCCGTCGAGAGTCGCCGTATAGATGCGAGCCTTATCGCCAAACACTTCGTGTTGCGACAAAATCATGTGACGAGAGGATGGAATAAAACCTTGGCGCTCTGCGGTCTCTAGTTGAAGATCGTAAAAATCATTAAATGCCTTCTCGGTAGTTTCATAGCTGACTTTGATGCCGAGTTTCTGCGCACGACGAACCTCATAGCGCGTCTGGCGACGCATCTCAGTCATCAACTCGTCATCGCTCTTGGTAATATCGAGCATTACGGTATGCTCAGCATGTAAATGCATAGGAGACTTCACGAGCTTTAGACGCTCTGCGAGCTTTCGATGCTCCTCGGTATCTGGAATGTTCGGTCGCATGCGCACAAATACGCATTTTTCGCGCTCCGCGAGCTCTGCAATCTCTTTCATAAAGAAGCGAAGTGCCTTAATGTCGCCATCCCAATCCAGTAGCGGTCCGCCCGGAATCTCGAGATAACGGCCTCTTTTTGCTGGCTTTACAATAACTACGCTAGAGCCGATTAGTTTTTTCTCATCAAATAGACCGAGAAAGTAAATCTTCTTGCCATCTTTTTCATGAACGCGCCCCCAATTGGAAGTCTGCAAAAAGTTTGCCTCTGGGTGTTCTTTTGCGACATATTTATCGAGCGTCTCTGGCTCTATTTCGCGGAGATACATCATTTCGTGCGCCCCACTAAACGTGTTAGCTGTTTCGCAATCTCCTCAGCAAGTTCGCTGGTCGAAACCAGATAACGCGAATGGCGCCAGCCCGGCTTGGTCGTTAGTTCGGAATCCGGTAGCAACTCATGCATCTTTTTGCCCTGGCGAAGCGGCGTCGTTTGGTCATCCTCGCCCCAAATAATCTGAGCAGGCGTCGTTACTTTCGTAATATCGAGAACCTTATCGGAATTAATCATATTATCGAGAGTCTTTTTCATGTTCTCTGGCGCATTTTCATAGTCATTGGCACCAATTACGCGATGAACCGCCTTGCGGATGAACTTCGACTTCTTTAGCGGCGCAAAGGCCTTGGAGAGCGCCTTTAGAACGAGGCGTCGATTTTCCTTTTCCCAGACACCGGCCGAATCAAGCAGAATGATGCCACCAAGATAATCCGGCTCTTTCTCGAGCAAATTCAATAGGATGCGGCCGCCATTGCTATGCCCAAGCGCAAAACTACCCTTTGGCAAGTTTTTGCGGGCCCATTTCGCATAGTCCTCAATCGTATAGACCTCATCTGATTTTGTCCCGAGACCCGGCACGCGCAACAGCTCCGCTTCAACGCCGAGCTTTTTCAGATCGGCAATAACCTCATGCCACGGCTCCGGTTTATAGGTCCAACCGTGGATAATGTACAGTTTTGGCAATTTCTTCGTCATTAGTTTAGTCCCCAACTTGCGCGGCGTTTCTTATGAGCGGCGTCTTGGCGCGCGAGCTTTGCGACGTCGTCCGGATTTTCAAGCAATTTTTCAACAATCCACTCGAGGTACTGACTGCCCTTGAAAATGACCGTCTCTTTGCCAGTAAGATTATCCTCGAGATACTTCAACGCCTGCTGCGGCTTATCAAAGGACTCGAAATCACACTTGCCCTCGAGCAACGGCGCAGTATATTTTTTCGTACGGCGGCCAATCATGACAATCTTTTCTGCCTTTGTATCTAGTAGCAGCTGTGCGAGCTTTTTGTGCTCCTCGCCCTCAAGATTACCTTGATCAATAATATCGCCGATAACAAGCCATTTATGCGTAGTTTTTAGCTCACGAACCATCTCGAGAACGGTCGTCATGCTAATAATATGTGCATTGTAGCTGGAATCGATGATTTTGATGCCTTTTTTGCCATAAAGGAAGTTGCTGCGGGCCGGCGGCATCTTGAAATTCGACAAATCCGTAGAGATTTTCTCGCCAAGATAATCCATGAGCTTGTCGAGCATAAGAAGCTGTGTCGTGACGTCGCGCGGCATTGGCTCCGCAAACTCAAATTTGCGGCGACCAATCTCAAAAATTGCCTTTTCAGGATACACTTCGTAGCTCTTGAGCTGCTCTTTTTTGACGGCCTCAACTTTAGCCTTCAGATTGGCCGTTTTTTCGACCATCGTCTCATTATCGCCGTCGATCAAAACGAGTTTTTTAGTATTTTTTGGAATTGTGGCAAATTCGTGTGCAATCGCTTCGTCGATGTTGATGAAGCGGCCACTCGTGACCTCTTTTTCATAGAAAACAGCGTGCGAACGACCCAAGCTAACCCAGCAGGAAACCTCTGGCTTGAGCCACTTTGCGACGTATTCTGCCTCATGTGGGCGCTCGCCGTCGCACTCGACGATATAGAACTTCTCGCGACGTTTATAGGTAAAGGCAAGAATTGGCGCTTTCAGGATGAGTGCCACCCAGTGCAAGCGGCTACCGGTAATGCCTTTTTGGCCCAAAACGTCGAAAGCGATACCGAACGCAGAGTTCGCATTATGCGAATAGTGCGCCTTATCGCCGAGCTGGCTCTCAACAAGGTTCAACATCGTAGTTTTACCGGCCGAACCGGTGATAATAATTACGCGCGGATGCCAGCGTTTTAGCGAGATATTCGCAAAAAACTTAAAATAGCCCGCGGCTACAAAATAAAATTTCTTTTTTAGATTAGCGATAATTGCCATTTGGTATATTATAGCATATCCGTTTTATTGACTTTTTGCGTCTTTTGTGCTATAATAGACGTATTGGGTTTTATCTAAAACTACAAAGCTTTTTAGGAGGATAAACAATGAAAAAGTTATTTTTGAAACTCATGTACCCCTCGTTCGACGAAAACCTTTTCCTCAGATGGCTGATGTTTAATGTCAAGTCAATGCCTCAGCTCTTGGCTCTCTCGGTAGAGTATGGCTTCAGCGAGAAGTTTACCGACGACGGTTCCACTATTAGCAAGGAAGACTTCGAAGAGTTTGAATCGACATTGGCGCTCGCAGAGGAAAAGCTCAGCAAGGCATCCGTATCTTGCGATATGCCTTTCTTGCCTGAATATCCGAGCGAGGTATGCCTTTGCGACGCTCTCGTATCAGCAGGCGCCGCAACAAAGCAGGTCGAGCTTCTCGACGCCTATATCGCGAAGTTGAACACTTCCGTCGATCAGGATTTGTCATTCGACATTCCCTGCGTCGATAAGGATAAAGCTCTCAACCTTGCGAAGGAATACCGCGACATGCTCAAAAACATCATCGACGAGAACAACTTTCTCTGCTTAAGGTCTACCCGCATGGGTAGAGATATCCTTGAACAGGCAACAGCCAGAGCCGACAAAAACTAGCTTCTTCACGATCCTCTGGCACAACCCTAGGGGCCCCATTGCTTTCGAGCAGCGGGACCCCTTATTTATTGACTTTTTGTAGTTTTGTGCTATAATGACGGCATGAAGAGTGTGATTGATTATTTTGTTGATCTCTATAAAGAGAACAAACAGATTGTTTTACTTAGTTATTGCTATGCAGCAATTGCCGTTGTATTTACCATTGTTGCCGGCCTATTCGCACTAATCAATCAGCCACTCGGTGTTAGCCTCCTAGTTATTCCACTCGTCGCAGTCATCGCGCTTTGTATGAACGTTGTTTTCTGGGCGTTAGTCCATCTCGCAATCGACAGCCAAAGCAAAAAGATTGCCAAGAAAAGCGCCGAGAAAACCGCTAAAAAGCGTTAATTAATACCTGCTAAAATATACTTATGGATTTTGCATATATTTTGTCGCAAATCTTCACGATAATTATGTTTGCCCTCCTGGGCCTTAGCTACCTCGCGAAGAAGCGCACAAACATCCTTATTATTAGCCTTATCGCCACACTTTTTGGCGCTTTGGCCTATATTTTGCTTAGCGCCTGGACCGGCCTAGCAATGGTCATTCTTGGCTTAGTACGCAATCTTTACCTCTTTTGGGACACAAAACGTTTTGGCGAACGTAAAACTATTGAGCGCCGCGACGTCATAGCTCTAATCGTATTCATGGCAGCCTCCATTGCGCTAACCATCCCTGGCTACAATGGACCGCTTAGCCTCATGTCCTTCTTCGCGGCCGCCTGTTACACCTATTCCGTCTGGCAAAAGGATCCTATCGTTTATAAATTCCTCGGCATCCCCGGGGCGGTACTTTGGCTGATCTATAACGGTTTCGTGAAATCTCTCTTCGGCGTAATTCTAGAGGTCGTTATGCTGGCCTTTTCAATCTACGGTTATGTTGTAGCAGTTAAAGCAAAAAACGAGAAGCATCATGGAAGAGCCTGACACGCGCAATCTCATCGACAAGTTCAAGGGCATGCCGAACGAGGCAATTATTGCCGAGCTCGACAAGAGCCGCATTCCGCTCGAAATTGCTATCGAGAATCTTTCGCATGATTTCAATATCGGAACCGTCGTGCGCAACGCAAACGCTTTTAATGTTTCTCGCGTCCATATTATTGGCAAGCGCAAATACAACCGCCGCGGCGCAATGGTGACGGACAAATACCTACATATCGACCATTTTGCAACCGTCGAAGAGTTTATCGCTGACGCCCATGCGCGTGGAATGAAAGTTGTCGCCGTCGACAATAATCGACCAGAGTCGAAACCGCTCGCAAGCGTCGAGCTCGTACCAAATTCCATCCTCGTATTCGGCTCCGAATCGGATGGAATTTCGCAGGAGTTACTCGAAGCTGCCGATCAGGCTTTCTATATAGAGCAGCTCGGCTCAACTCGCTCAATCAATGTTGGTTGCGCTTCCGCCATCGCAATGTATGAGGCGGTACGCCGCTTGGGACTTTTGCCAGATGCGTAAATACCAGCTAAGCCAGCACTTCCTACGTGGACCAAAACTCGCCGGATTTTTAATCGGTCATAGCAACATCAAGAAACGTGATACAGTTCTCGATATCGGCGCCGGCTCTGGCGTGATTACCGCCGCGCTCAGTCGCCGCTGCAAACAAGTGATCGCCGTAGAGCCAGATCATGATACGGCTAATCTGCTACGCAAAAACGTCGGCAAATGCGAAAACGTCAAAATCGTCGAACAAGATTTCCTCGAGATGGAGCTGCCAGAGGGCGAATACAAGGTTTTTGCTAACCCGCCATTTCATCTTAGCTCCGCGATTCTTCACAAACTCGACGAGGCCGACAATCCGCCAACCGCGATTTATCTGATTCTCCAGAAACAATTCGCGCTGAAGCTGCTGAATAATGACCGCCACTACACGTCGCAGCTTGGGAAACAGCTATTTATCCATTATGATCCGCGCATTCGCTTGCCGATGAAGCCGGAATACTTTACGCCGCCGCCAGCCGTGCCGACAGTTTTGCTAGAATTAAAACGCCGCCCCGAATAGGGCGGTCGTTTCACAATGTGCATTCGATTTCTTTTTCGTCGAAGTAATGCGAGAGTCTGATTAGTACGCCTTGATGCTTTTCCCATTCACGGAGGGCCCGTTCAGTACTGTAACGCGACTGGCAGTTTCCGCCCTCTCCTGGAATCAGTAGCTTGCCGCCGGAAGGGCGGTGATCCCAATCCAGCTTACATCCATGCTCGGTAAGAAGGATGCACTGTCCGCGGGGCCGATTATACAGCCTGTTCTCATAGACCAAACCACCAACGTTGCGTACTCGCAGCATTAGGACAAAGCCCGCTATGTAGAACTGATCACCGTCTACTACTTCGATTGTAATATAGCCTTTCTCGATCTCGGTCTTTAGTGCCTCAAAGGACAAATCCTCGAAATCGTCTGGGCTAAATGCACAACCGCAGCGCTTGCAGCATTTTCCGCCACATTGCGCGCAAAGCTCAGCATTCTGGAGTATTGGATCGCTATAATCCTTATCGTAATGCCTCGCTCCTTCTTCCCGCATTCTCTCTAAAGTCTTTGCGAAGTGCGCCATGAAGTCTTCTTTCTTTACGACTCCGCTCGGATCTCTTCCTGGCTGTTCTCCCATGAACATCACCTTCCTTTCGGCCAGAATAATTATATTATAACATGTTTTCTAGGCATCGCAAAGTGTGGCATAATATACCGTATGAAAGATAAGCTTGTCGCTGAATTTGAAAAGCATATCAACCCCGAGCGCATCGAGGCAACCGCGCATTTCTTTGGTATTTGCCCGGGCGGCTACGGCGAGGGCGATATTCTGCTCGGCATTCCGGTGCCAGTCGCGCGAAAGATTGCGTGTCAATATAGGGATATGCCGCCAAACGAAATCGTCGAGCTGCTCCATTCAAAAGTTCACGAGCATCGCTTCGCTGCATTAGAAATCCTCGTCGCGCAGTACAAAAAGAATCCAGACCAGAGCCGGCAAATTCTACTTGATAATATTAAATGCGTGAATAACTGGGACCTCGTCGATGTCATTACTTGGCGCATTCTCGGCATTTGGGCGCTCGAGCATCACGATGAGAAAATCTTCCATAAACTCGCGAAGTCAAAGAGCCTTTGGGAGCGTCGCATCGCAGTCGTAAGTTACATCGCATTTTACCGCGCCGGCGTATTGGGAGATGGGCCAGATATTATTAAGCAGCTGCTTGGTGACAAAGAACCTCTCATGCACAAAGCTTGCGGCTGGATGTTGCGCGAAATTTATTGGCGCGTCGACAAACACTTCGTAGAATCTTTCATTATCGACCATTACAAACAGATGTCCAGAACAACTTTGCGCTATGCAATCGAGCGTATGCCCGAAGTTCAACGTAAACGTTTCCTGAAAGGAGAGTTTTAATGCCGCGTCAGAAAAAGCCACTTCCCTACGAGCCAGAAAAATGCTGGGTAAACGACAAACATAAAGTTTGCTATCCGGACCAAGAAACCGCCGAAGACTCGGCGAGACTCGTCGAATACGAGCACGGCCTTCCAGTTAATTCGCTGGGGGCCTATAAGTGCGAATACGGGGACCACTGGCACTTGGCCAACAAAAAATCCCCGAATTAATCGGGGACTTTTTGTTATTTCTTGCGGTTTAGATCCGCAAGCTTGTCCATCGTCTTATTGATGCGAAGGCGGTTCTTGATCGAAGCGACTGCTTCTGGAGTCTGCAAATCTGCGAGCATCTCTGGGCTCTTTTTGTAAACAGCCTGGAGCTCTGCGACCTGCTTTTCGACGTCAGCATCGCTAACCTTAATCTTTAGCTCTTCGCCAAGTTTTGCTACAACGATATGGCCGAGTACGCGGATTTCGGCGGCCTCTTTGACCTCTTTCATCCACTGCTCTTCAGTCTGATTAACCTGGGATAGATAATCCTCGAGCTTCGAGCCGCGAGCCTTGATGTTACGAAGCATATCTTCCTTGATGTGTTCAGTCTGCTCGGCAACGAGAGCCTCTGGAGCCTCGGTCTTGGAATTCTTTACGAGCTCATCAAGCAAATCATCCTTGAAAGCCTCGTCTGCGCGCTGCTTTGCCTGAGCCTCAAGATTCTTCTTGATATCAGCCTTGAGCTCCTTTAGAGTTGGGAAAGCGCCGGTTTTCTTTGCGAGCTCATCATTAACCTCTGGAACAGTAATCTCATTAACCTGCTTCAAAAGAACCTCAAAGACAGTATCTGCACCAGCGAGCTTTTTGCTGTGGTAATCTTTAGGGAATTTGAGCTTTAGGTCGAATTTATCGCCAGGTTCGTGGCCTACAACGCCATCTTCGAAGCCTGGAATGAACTGACCGGAACCAAGCTTGAGTCTGAAATCCTTTGCAGAACCGCCATCAAAGGCGACGCCATCTTTCTTGCCGGTAAAATCAATGATGACCTCGTCGGTTAGCTTTGCGGCACGCTTTACGGCCTTGCTCTCAGCAAAGCTCTCTGCGATGCGATTTAGAACATCATCAATATCCTTTGCCTCTACCTTTGGCTCAACATATTTTGCTTTGAGCTTGGTATAATCTGGGAGCTTTACCTCTGGCATGATGTCGGACTTGATCGTAACCTCGGCCATTTCGCCTGGGACAAACTTCTTGATATCTACGCTTGGAGCGGAGATTGGCTGAAGCTTTGCGTCCTCATAGACCTTTGGAATAGCTTCGCGGACCATGATATCTAGCGTCTGCATAGCGAGCTGATTTGGATCAACGTGCTGTTCGACTACATTTGCTGGGGCTTTGCCATTGCGGAAGCCTGGGATCTTTACGTCGCCGGCGAGACGAGCGAGTGCCTTTAGGCGAGCTGGCTCAAAATCGCTGCTCGTAAACTCAACGTCAAATTCGACGGAAGTTTTCTTCTTATTCGTAGTAAATTTCATATCTTAAATTATACCACGAACAGATAAGAGACGGAAACGTAAGCTTAATCTTTTGTCGAAATGCCGTGATTATAGTCGCTGCGGAAGCGCTTTAGTGTCGCTTTGATGTTGGTATCTTGCTTAATACCAGGGTTCAAAACGCCGGTCGGATCGAAGATTTGTTTAACCTTTCTATAGAGGTCGAGCGTCGATTCTGATTCGAATTTCTTTGCAAAAATCGACATGAAGCGTCCTTCTGGCGCCTCGCCGCACGGGTAACCTTCGTGAGCAGCGATTAGCTTGAGATAAGCGCCGAGGAATTGAAGCATCTTCTTGCGTCCTGCTACCGTACTTGGCGAGAAGCTTGGACGAATCGAGAAAGTGTCAAAGTCGACCGAGCCATAGATCGCCATTGGCAAATCCATTTGCTTGGCTAGTTTCATTACATTGTCGAGAAACTTTGTTTGCTGCTCAGGCGGGATATAAATACCGTCAATGAGCGGCAAATGATAGTTGTTTGGCGTACAGTCATTTAGATATGCATCCAGCGTCTGCTCGAGCTCGTCAAAATCGCGCTCGTTTTCTTTTTCTTCCTCAATAATGCGGATACTATCCGGCAAGACGCGACGAATCCGGACGAGCTTATGGCGGCGATCGCGCTGCAAATCATCTTTTGCGCAGGCTACGACCAGGAAACCGTCATCGGAAACGCGGCGGAAGAAGCGGCTAGATTTGCCAGTGTCCTCCGTGGCATTAAACAGCTCCGTGTCGTACACGACGATATCCGTAAATTTTAGGCGTTTTAGCTCTTGGCAGACAAATGAGAAAGCGGTCGCAGTCTTGCACGGAATCGCAATGCGATTTGGACGATCAAAGACCGGCTCGACCCTTAAAATTACCTCAGTAACTATACCTAGCGTGCCTTCGGAACCACAAAGAAGCGGGATAATATTGAAGCTCTTTTTCTCTTTAACGAAACCTAGACCCGGGTAGCCAAAACGGTTCTTTTTACCATCCGGCAGACGAACGATATTTTCCCATCCCTCTTCAATCAGATCGTCAAGATCGCGATAGAGCTCGCCTTCGCGCGTATCCTCAACTTTCTTGCGGCGCAATGCGAAGTGATTGAGCGCGCCGATTTCCATAATCGAGCCATCCGAAAGGACAACTTCTGCACGATTTATGAAATCCTGAATAGTGCTTGGCTCGGTATTATTGCTGGCACTTGCCGCTTTCGCAATAAGGCCACCTATCGTTTCCTGCGGGTTGCCAATGACAGGCAAATCTAGGCCGCATAGATTGAGTGCTTTCTTTAGCTCGCCAAGGCGCACGCCACACTGAACGCGCACGAGACGCTGACGAATATCAATTTCCTGGATCGCGTCCATGCGCTCGGTCGAGATTATTAGGCCAGAGCCTAAATCCGAACCGGTCTTGCTATAGCCAGCACCACGCACGGTCACCGGGAATGAAACATTCTTTTGTGATAGTTGATAAGAAAAGCGAACGAGGCGGCGAACATCAGTTGCGTTCTCCGGTAGCGCAACGACGCGGGGGTGGATTTTGAGCAACGAGCGGTCAGTTGCGTATTGCTCCAAAATAGTAGGCGACGAGTAAACAACGCCGTCGATACTCTTGTTTAGATAAATCGCAATGCGATTCATAGACCACCCATTAACATCTAACTTTATTTTAACATAAAAGCATAAAAAATATGGCCCCAAATGGGGCCGCCGGAATTATCCGGCACAAATGGGCGAATACCGATCAACTGCAAGATAAAACTTTTCGTTTCTGACCGTCTTTGCAATAAGAACCGTCTGCCATTCTTTGATGTCTACGACTTTGCGGATTGCAGTCTCATCGACGACTCGTTCGAATTGAGAAATTTCGTGCGTAACCACAATGTGGCCATCCGGGAAATCTCCGCCGAACAACTCGCCGCTAATACTGTAACTCGGGACGATGTCGAGATTGTTGCATCTAGACGGACTTTTTGCGAAGGAGTAGATCTCTTCTTTGAATCGGTCTCGCTCTGGGCGGGGCACTCGTTTCAAGAACATAAGTGTCCAGCTACGTATAATGGGGTACGGATGCGGAACTAAAACTTTGTTTTCCATTGGTATTCCACCTTTTCGTGTACAATTTGGCAGCAAAGGCCATTCGTCTATTATACCGAATATTGCGAATTCTACCACCATCTGTTAAACTTAAGTTACTGCCCGAGTGGTGAAATTGGTATACACGTATGCCTTAGGAGCATATGCCTTCGGCGTGCTGGTTCGAGTCCAGTCTCGGGCACCATTAAAAAACGACCCCGTAGGGTCATTTTTTATTTCGCTAGACTTTTAAC
>CAMZIL010000005.1 GCA_947307225.1 uncultured Candidatus Saccharibacteria bacterium | reverse complement strand
CGGTCGGTTCGCGCACAATTTCCTTGATTTCTGGCTTTTTGCGCAAAACTACCTGACGCAGTTTTTCATGAATCGGTTCTTTATAGTTCTGAGTTGGAAGCGCTTCTGGCACTTTGTAGCCATTGCGCTGTTTTGGGGCGCGTGGCGCGTTACGCCTGCTCGCCCGGCTGTTCGTCTTTTTCTGCGGCTGCGGCCTCTTCTGGCTGCGCTGCGGCTTCTGATTTTTCTTGTTCTGCATGCTTTGGTTGTTCCTCTCCACCGATATTTCGGTAAGCAGTACCAAGTACGCCATTGATGAACTTGGATGAATTATCCGAGCCAAATGCCTTTGCGAGCTCTACGGCTTCGTTAATTGCAACCTTTGGTGGCACCACACCCTGGCGGCGCGTAAGTTCAAAAAGCCCAATCCTGAGGACGTTGCGGTCGATTGAGGAGATGCTAGAAATTGGCCACTCTGGCGCCATTGGCTGCAACTCTTTATCGAGTTGCTCCATTTCATCAAACACACCATGAGTGAGGTCGTGGACAAAATCCACGTCCCCTAGGGCTTTGGCGTAGGGTTCAATATTTTTTGCGACGATACTATCGATGTCGGCCGAGGTGTCGCCCGCCTTACTTCGGAATTCGTACTCATACAGACTCTGAAGCGAGATAATTCTGCCGAGATGTCGATTGCTTGCCACGTTAATTTGCCTCCCTAATTATTTTTCTTTTTTGTCAGTCTTTTTTGCTGCTTTTTTGCAGACAGAAACCTTAAGATTTGGGGTCTTCTTTGCGGTTTCGAACGCCTTTACTGGCGAATGCTTGTTAACACTACGAGCAAGCTTTAGACGCAAATGGCTGCGGCGTAGGCCGGTCTTGCGAGGGCTGCTCTGCTTTTTTGGTTCAGGCATGTAAAAATGCTCCTTCTTTTAATAATAGATACTTTGCTCTATATCTTACTATATTTTTGGGCTTTTTACAAGACATCTTCTTTCCTATAAATAGCTTATGCTATAATCGTTTCATGAAGATACATAGAGGTCGGAGCCGCGTTCGCACGGTTATTAGCTGCGCCCTCGCACTTGTGTGCGTTGTTGGCATTGGCTATTCCGGCTATAAGATTATCGAATGGAAAATTGATTCTAATAAAACTATTGAGCAGACTGAACAGATCGAAAAAGCCGCAGACGTCAAGGAAGTTGACGACGACGAAAAGACCGAAAAGATCCCAACAAACGAAAAACCAAATACGCCTTACTGGAACTATATTAAAATGCGCCTCATTGACGTGGATTTTACTGAGCTACGCAAAACGAATAACGAAGTGAGTGGTTGGGTACAAGTTAAAGGCACGAACATTAACTATCCGTTCGTTCATACGAGCAATAATAAGTTTTACCTTGATCATTCTTTCGACAAAAGTTATAGCCGCGCCGGTTGGGTTTTCTCGGATTTCCGCAATCATGTCGACGGCACGGACAGAAACCTTATTTTGTATGCTCACGGCCGCTATGACGCAACTATGTTTGGCACGCTACGCAATATTCTGACGAGCGGCTGGCTTAATAACCAGGACAACTTCGTCGTGCGCACCGTTAACGATAGTGAAAGCGCACTCTGGCAGGTCTTTAGTGTCTATAAAATCCAAACGACGAATGATTATATTCAAACGTCCTTCAACAATGACGACGAGTTCGGCCGTTTCGCCGAGAATCTACGCAATCGTAGCTCTCATAATTTCAATACGAGCGTTGCAAAGACCGATAACATCCTCACGCTTTCAACTTGCTATAGCAGCAAGGAACGCGTCGTGCTTCATGCGAAGTTAATCAAACGCGCACCGCGCGGAACTACTGAAGAATAACAAAAATCTCCAGCTGCTTTAGCCGGAGATTTTTTGATTAGTTGTTGTTTATTTTACAACAATGTTTACAAGCTTGCCCTGTGGGACCACGATGGTCTTGATTACCTCTTTGCCATCGATTAGTCCTTTAATCTTTTCGTCGGCGCGAGCGTATTCTTCGAGTTTCGCCTTGTCCTTTGCATCCTCGGCAGGAATCTGAATCTTTGCGCGAAGCTTGCCGTTGACCTGGACGATCATTTCGACAGTCTCATCGACGAGCAGGCTATTATCCCACTTTGGCCAGACATCGTCCGAACCGAGTTTCTCGAGCATTTCCGATGCGAGATGCGGTGCAAATGGTTTCAAGATTTTTGCGAGCGCAATCAAATCATCCTTCGCGGCGCCGGACTTGAACAATTCGTTCACGAATTCCATCATCGCAGCAACTGCAGTATTGAAGTTGTTGCGGCAGATATCTTCGGTAACTTTCTTCACAGTCTTGTGACGCAAAACGACAGTTGCGGATTCTTTTAGCATTTCCTTTTCAAATGCAAGCGTCCAGCAACGGTTGAGGAAGCGATAAACGCCGCCAATTGCTTCCGTGCTCCAAGCAGCGTCCATATTGTATGGGCCAATGAAGAGCTCGTAAGTGCGGAGCGTATCTGCGCCGTAACCCTGGTTGATTACGTCGAGTGGATCGATGACGTTACCCTTCGACTTGGACATCTTTTTGCCATCAGGTGCATTAATGTAGCCGTTATATAGAAGTTTCTTGATTGGCTCGCGGAAGTTCAAATAGCCTTCGTCTGCGAAGAATTTGCACCAAAAGCGAACATATAGCAAGTGCGCAACAGCATGGTCGCCGCCACAATAAACATCAGTAGGCGCCCAGTAATTAACTTTGTCTTTACCCCAAGCTTCCTTATCGTTATGCGGATCGGTATAGCGCCAGAGATACCAGCTCGAACATGCATAGCCATCGAGCGTATCAGTCTCGCGCGTCATCTCTTCACCATCAATCGTAACTTTCATAAATTCTTCGGACTTTGCGAGTGCGCTACGGCCACTAGAATCTGGCTTGTAGTCATCAATCTTTGGAAGCAAAACTGGAAGTTGATCTTCTGGAATTGCATGGGCCTTACCGTTCTTGTCGTAGGCGATTGGAATTGGACAGCCCCAGTAGCGCTGGCGCGAAATGAGCCAGTCGCGCATGCGGTAGGTTACCTTCTTTTGACCAATCTTCTGCTGCTCGAGCCAGTCGATAATACCATCACGAGCATCGGAGCTATCAATACCATTAAACTGCTCGGAGTTCACCATCTTGCCTTCGCCGTGATAGCACTTCGAATCGTCGTCGACGTCTTCTGGTTTTTCAATAACTTTCACGATTGGAAGATCAAACTTTTCTGCAAATTCATAGTCGCGCTCATCATGAGCAGGAACGGCCATAATCGCACCAGTGCCGTAGCCGCTGAGAACATAGTCGGCGACCCAAATTGGAATTTCCTTGCCGTTGACTGGGTTAATTGCGTATGCGCCCGTAAAGACGCCTGTCTTTTCTTTGTTTTCCTGACGCTCAATTTCAGATTTCTTGATTGCATCCTTGCAATACTGAGTCATCTTTTTGCGTGCATCTTCAGAAGTTATCTTCGTAATGAGCGGATGCTCTGGAGCGAGGACGAGGAAGGTTGCGCCAAATAGCGTATCCGGACGAGTCGTAAAGACGCGAACGGTTTCTTTATGATCTTTGATCAAGAAATCAACTTCAGCACCTTCACTGCGGCCGATCCAGTTTTTCTGCATGGTCTTGATTTTTTCTGGCCAATCAAGCGAATCAATTTCGTCAAGCAATTCATCGGCATAGGCAGTAATTTTGAAGAACCACTGCTTCATCTTTTTCTTTTCGACTTCGTGACCACAGCGCCAGCAGCAGCCATTTTCGACCTGCTCGTTTGCAAGCACGGTCTGATCTACCGGGCACCACCACTGATAGTTTTCTGCCTGATAAGCTAGCCCCTTCTTGAAGAGCTGAAGGAAGCACCATTGAGTCCATTTGTAGTATGCCGGGTCGGAGGTATTGATTTCGCGAGACCAGTCGATTGCATAGCCGAGGCGTTTCGCCTGCTTGCGGAAGTTATCAATATTCGTCTTCGTCACTTCTTGCGGAGAAATGCCAGTTTTAATTGCATAGTTCTCTGCTGGAAGACCAAAAGTATCATAGCCAAATGGGCGAAGAACGTTCATCTCTTGCTGCGTATAAAAACGCGCGAGACAGTCAACGATACTGAAGTTGCGGACGTGACCAACATGGAGACCTGCGCCAGATGGATATGGGAACATCTCGGCGAGGAACATCTTTGGCCGATTATCGTTGTCTTTGGCGGCAAAAGGCTGCTCTTCTTCCCAGCGTTTTTGCCATTTTTCTTCGATTTTTAGTGGATCATAATGGCTCATAATTAATTATTATACCATCAGATACAGAGTTGTGCCATATACCCGCAAGGAGAACGTCGTCGAGCTAGCCCACCATCGCGGGTAGCTTGCTCCTCACGCTCGGCCGTGGCCTGCGCGAGCTCCTTGTAGGCATACGGCGCAACTCTAAAATGCTATATTATTTATATATGGGCTATGTTGGAAGTCATGTCTGGACAATTCGCCAGAAAATTGGTCACGACGAATTGATTGTGGCGACTGTTGACGCCGTTGCAGTTCGTGATGATAAGGTTTGCCTTGTATATAACAACAACTTCAGCTGCTGGACCTTGCCGTCTGGCCACGTCGAAATCAACGATAGCTGGCAAAGCGCCATAAAGACCGAGCTTCTGGAGGAGGCCGGAATTGTTGCGCAAGAAAAAGATTTGATCCCGTTCGCTTCTGTCTCCGGACCAAATAATAAACTTCACTACCCGAACGGCGACAATACTAGGCCTTTTACGCTCGTATTTGTTTGCGAACATTTCGACGAGACCGAATTGACTGATACTGAAGAAATCAGCGAAAAGCGTTGGGTGAAGCTAAAAGACATCGACAGAGCCCCGCTTGGCGAAAACGCCGCGCGGATTATAGAAGCCTACAAAAAGTATCGCGAAACAGGCATTTTTCAACAAATTATCGTATAACGATGAGCATTTTGTTGTGGGCATTTAAGGTTAATGTTGTATAATTAGGTAATGGCAATAAAGAAAACTGCGAGTAATATCAAAAAGGCCATAACGAAGAAAAAGACTGCGAAAGCAGCAGACAAGGCAGCTCAAAAACCAAAGAGCACCGAGTCGTCCTCTTCTTCGAAAAATGGCATGAAGCTATATTCTAATCTCGCCTACAAGCGCCGCGTCAAAAAAGATCAGCGCTCGCGCAAAAAGGCAGAAGAATTAGCAAAACTACCAAAAAATCCATTTTTGCGCTTTTTGGCGCGCCTCAGACCGGACCGCTTCTTTAAGTGGTGGTTCTCCAAAGACAACCAGATTCGTCTACTAAAGATTTTTATTGCTTTTGTATTACTCGTTATTATCGCGATTGGCGGCCTATTCCTATACTTCAAGAAAGATTTGGCTGAAATTGACCCAGAAGAGCTCGCTAGCCGCGTCCAGGATACCGTTAACACCTACCTCGACCGCAACGGCGAAGTCCTTTGGGAAGATAAAGGTAGTGGCGATTATCGTCTAGTCGTTGATGGTGGCGATATTTCAACCTATATGCGCCAAGCTACTGTTGCTATTGAGGACAAGAACTTCTATAACCACATGGGCGTCGACTTTGGCGCTTTGATCCGTGCTGCATATATGACACTTACTGGCAAACAGGTTCAGGGTGGTTCGACTTTGACGCAGCAGCTGATCAAGCAGGTTTACTTCTCCGATGAGGCAAAAGACCGTGGTCTTGGTGGTATTCCACGCAAGATCAAGGAAGCTATCCTCGCAATCGAGGTCGAAAAAATGTACGACAAGGAGCAGATTATCACGCTCTACTTGAACGAGTCCCCATATGGCGGTCGCCGTAACGGTGTCGAATCAGCCGCCCAGACATACTTCGGCAAGAGCGCAAAGGATCTCGATCTCGCAGAATCCGCCCTTCTCGCAGCCATTCCAAACAACCCTGCTCGCTTTAATCCATACTATGCCGCAGGTCACGAAGCGCTCATCAAGCGCCAGCACAAGGTCCTCAACTCCATGGTCGACATGGGCTACATTACGAAAGAACAAGCCGAAGAGGCGAAAGGCATCGATATTATTGCCCGTATCAAGCCTGAGGCTGACCAGTATGCCGGCATGAAGGCGCCTTGGTTCGTCCTCGAAGTTAAATCTCAGCTTGAAGCTAAGTATGGCATTAAGACCATGCGCGAAGGTGGTTTCACGATCAAGACTACGCTCGATTATCGCGCACAGAAGATTGGTGAAAATGCCGTCAAAGAAGGTTCGAAGATTTTCTACATGAACAGGTCCGATAACGCAACGCTTGTTTCCGTCGACGTCGAGACCGCTCAGGTCATCGCAATGGTCGGTAGCTACGATTGGAATAAGGCTGGCTACGGTCAGGTTAACGCAGCAACTTCTTTGCTCGAGCCTGCTTCGTCCATCAAGCCGATCCTCGACTATGCCCCGCTATTCGTCCAGCGCAGCGGCATTAACTATGCACCTGGCACCGTTCTCCGCGATGAGAACATCGATAAGCTTTATTGTTCCGGTAACGTTGGTCGCTGTAAGCTTCGCAACGCTTCTGGTAAGTTCTATGGCAATACTACGATTCGTCAGGCACTTGCTGGTTCCCTAAACATTCCTGCCGTCAAAGCCCTATATATTAACGGCATCGATAACAGCCTTGACATCGCACACAAGCTCGGTGATATTTCTTACTGCGCCAACGGCGA
The DNA here is from genome assembly GCA_947307225.1 of uncultured Candidatus Saccharibacteria bacterium. Lineage (GTDB taxonomy): Bacteria > Patescibacteriota > Saccharimonadia > Saccharimonadales > Saccharimonadaceae > UBA2834. The sequence continues at coordinate 60,424 of CAMZIL010000005.1, read as the reverse complement.
AACCGCCGGCCTCTCTATGGCAATCGGTGGTGGTTGCGGCGTCCGCCCAGTCGAACACGCAAACGCGTACGCTTCGCTCGCACGTGGCGGCGTCTACAAGGAGCTCGCATACATTCTCGAAGTCAAGAACGCAACAGGCGACGTCATCGAATCCTGGACCGATACGGCCGGCACTCGCGTCGTCGATCCTCAGGTCGCCTACATGGTTACAAGCATTCTTTCCGATATCAACTCCCGTCGCTTCACCTTCGGCGGTCTCTATAATCGCGCTGGTTTCTATAGCTCAAGGACTTGGTTTGCTGCAAAGACCGGTACTACCGATAACGGTGGCGGTAAGGCAAAGGACTCCTGGTTGCTTTCATACTCTCCAGTAGTCGCAACCGCAATTTGGAACGGTAACCATGATGGTCGCGCAGTTTCGAATGGTGGACACGATGTCGCTTTCCGCATCAGCGCAAACTACATCGATCGCATTCACTCCGAAGTTTATGGTGCCGATGGCAAGTGGAAGTCTGGCGATAAAATCAAAGAGCCAGCTGGCTTCCAGCACATGAGCGTTAACGGCCACAGCGATATTTGGCCAAGCTGGTACAACAAGACTAAGTCTTCCGGTATTTCCAATGAGACTATGACCTTCGACTCCGTCTCCAAGAAGAAAGCAACGGATTGTACTCCTGCCGAAACTCGTATCGACGTCACCGTCTCGAAGATTATCGATCCAATGACGAAGAAGACGATTTACTACGCAAGCGGCTATGACACCGAGAACGAAGATGATGTTCATACCTGCAACGACGCAAGACCAAACGTCTCGAGCCTAAACGTCACCGGCAGTGGCCCATGGACGATTATCGCGCAGGCACAGAACGGTCGCTTCTCGCTCCGCAACTATACGATTTCCGTGAACGGTAAAGCCGTAAAGAGCGGCGAGCTCGGCGCCAGCGGTGGCGAAATCCGCTACGATTCCGACGAAGAACCAACCGACGTGACCGTCCGCATCACAGACTCCGGCGGCTACGCGGCAAGCTCTAGCTGGAAAAAACAATAGCCAACTAAATACACCCTCGCTCGGAGGGTGTATTTTTTATTTCTTTACAATACTGCGTTTCTTAATTTGTCGGCCGCGACCTTTCGGTTTTTGCGCTTTTTCGCGCGGCTTCAAGTCCGTTAGTTTTGCGAACATCATCTTGCCCGCAGCAGTCTGCAAATAGCGGACAAATTCGATCTCTACGGTCTGATTTTTACCAGCATAGCGCTCAGCATTATCCACGACAACCATCGTGCCATCCGGCAAGTGGGCGACGCCCTGATGCGGGTTTGCACCAGCAGAGATGATTTTGACGTTTAGCTTGTCACCCGGCAGATATTCGCTGCGCAAGCCCTGAGCTAACTCGTTGATATTAATGACGTCGATGTGCTCGGTTGCGGCAACCTTCGCGAGGTTAAAATCGTTCGTCAAAATAATGCCATGATATTCTTTTGCCAACGACAAAAGTCTCTCATCGACTTTTACGCGTTCACCCTCATCCTGGAAGATCTCGACATCCGCCAACTCGACACGCTCGAGTTCATTAACAACATCAAGGCCAAAACGAGCGCGTGCACGTTTTTCACTGTCGCTTCCGTCGGCCAGAAGCTGGAGTTCACGAATTACCGAGCGTGGAATCAAAACCTCGTCGCCTAGAAAACCAGCTTTGGCGACCGAGAGGATGCGGCCATCCATTAGTGTTGATGTATCTACAAAGAGCTTGCGGCGCGCACTTTTTGCAGGGGTGCGACGACGCGTCAATTCGCGTACAGTCAGTACGCTCGTCTCAGCAAAAATTGCCAAGAGAACAATAATAAAAAATAATTCCATGCCCATATTCTACAATGTTTTTAGTGTTTTTGCAAAACCACAAAAATGGCCACCATATCCCAGGTGGTCATTCTTGAAGTAATGTATATATTTTTATTATAGCACACTCATGCGAAAAAGTCAAGACTACTCAGAGACTTCTTTGATTGCAGCCTGAAGCGCGCGGATGCTACCATTTAGGCGGATCTGCTCGTCGGCAGAAATCTGTAGACCGAGGCGACGCACAACACCATTACGGCCAAGCACAGCTGGGTAGCCATTGTAAGTATCGCTCAATGCATCGTAGTTGCTAATCGAGAGGATGCGGTTTTCATCATTCAAAATACAGTTGGTAATCATAGCTAGACAGCTACCGATACCATAATAAGTCGCACCCTTCTTTTCGATGATCGTATACGCCTCATTGCGGACATAATCTTCAATTTCCAGACGATCGTCATTGCTAATCAAATCCATAATTGGCTGACCGCCGGCATTTGCGCAGCTCCAAAGTGCAAACTCGGTATCACCGTGTTCGCCAACCTGGTAAGCATGAATGTTCTTTGGATGAATATGTAGGCGCTGAGATAGGCGGAAGCGCAAACGGGCAGAATCGAGTACCGTGCCGGAGCCAATTACTCTCTCTGGTGGCAGACCGGAATAACGCCAAGTAAGATAGGTCAAGACATCCATAGGGTTGCTGACTACGAGGAAAATACCGTCAAAGCCGGATGCCATGATCTGGCCAACCATATCCTTGAAGATTGCCGCATTCTTCTTGAGCAGATCCATGCGGGATTCACCTGGCTTCTGTGGAATGCCAGCCGTAATGACGACAATATCGCAGTCGGTAGCATCTGCATAGCTACCGGAGGAAATCTTTAGGTAGCTCGGCGCGACGGCGAGCGAATCGCGCAAATCAATTGCCTCACCCTCAGCATCTTCAGTGTTGATATCTACTAAAACTAATTCGTTTACGCCGGTGCGCTGTTGAACGAGTGCGTAGCCATAGCTCATGCCGACGTTACCAGTACCGACAATCATTACTTTGTTTGCCATATACCACATATTATAGCATAAGCATTATGTAACTGCCCACGACTGCCCTACTGGCACGACATATTTTCCGAGCTCAAGCGTTGTGATTGCGCAATTGAAGTCTACTACTGAAATGTCTAGTTTTCTCACAATATCATCTGCCACTTGATTCCCGCCCCTTATCGCTTCATAAACTCGAACCTCTAGCTCGCTCAGTGCGCTCAAGTCGCGCTCTTTCTTGTTATCAAATTTTATACCAAGGCTCGCCAATATATCTGTCTCGTCGATATACGGATTGGCGCCTTCGCGCAACATTCGATTCGTGCCGGCCGACATGGGGCGCGTAATATCGGCCGGCACCACGAAGATGTCCTTTCCCTGTTTTATGGCCATTTCATAAGTTCCAAGTGTGCCAGAGCTATTAGACGCCTCGACAATTAGCACGGCATCCGCCAACCCGGACACGATGCGGTTTCTAACCTGAAAATTATAGGCTCTCGTTTCGAATCCGGGGCCATATTCAGATATAATCGCACCCTTTTCGCGAATACGTTTTGCGAGGCCGAGGTTACTGCGCGGATACAAATGGTCGATCGCGGTTCCTAAAACCGCTACCGTGACGCCGCCAGCATCGAGACATCCACGGTGCGCGCAGGCGTCAATGCCGTACGCCATACCACTAACTATCACGACGCCACGTTTTGCCAACTCATACGCGGCGCGGTACGCGATTTCCTCACCATATTTCGTGCAGCGTCGCGCGCCAACAATTGCCACAACGGGCGGCCTCGGGTTTGGCAGCTTGCCCTGATACCATAGTCATTTGACGGGCTGATTCAGCTCGGAATTTCCGCCACAGCACTCCAATATATTTAGAAACGGATGGTCGATATTTGTCTTTATATAACTCATGCGCCCAGTCTAGCGCAAAACAAAAAAGCGCCAAAGCATAAGGATTTTATTTTTGGCACTTTTCTAGAAATATGTCTTAGTTATCACGGCGCATTGGAGGAAATGGTACACCCTCGCGAGCAGAAACGCCCTCAAAGAGCCAGAAGTTGCGCTCGGAGTTACCCCAACCACAAGTTGGAGGCATGCCATATTCAAGCATTTCAACAAAGTCCATATCGAGCATCTGCGCCTCAGCGTCGCCAGCATCACGCATAGCCTGCTGTTTTTCAAAGCGTTCGAGCTGATCAAGTGGATCATTCAACTCGGAATAACCGTTACCCATCTCGGTGCCGAAGATAACTGGGTGGAAGCGCTCAGTAACGCGAGGATCTGCCTCATGCTTCTTTGCGAGTGGCGAAAGCTCAACTGGCTCATGAATTAGCCAGAATGGACCAGCAGATTCTTTGCGAATAATCTTCCAGAGATAGTCTAGCAAGCGACCAGCGCCCATCGAATCGTCATACTTGACGCCGTTCTGACGAAGAATGCCCTTAACCTGCTCAAGATCTGGATTGAATACATCGACGTTGAATTTTTCGCGGAGAATGTCTGCATAGCTGATGCGTGGCCACTTGCAATCGAGATCGACTTTCATGCCATCATGCTCAAACTGAAGCGTACCCCAAGTCTCTTTGCAGACATATTTAATCATTTCTTCGTAGAGGTCCATGCCCTCTTCATAATCTTGGTAGGCAGCATAAGACTCCATCGCAATGTGCTCTGGGAGATGCTCCTCATCCATGCCCTCGTTGCGAAAACGTGGACCAATATCATAAACACGCTCATAGCCACCGCCAATAAGACGCTTTAGTGGAAGCTCGTGCGAAATGCGGAGATAGAAATCTTGGTCGAGCGCATCCATATGTGTAACAAATGGATTTGCATCGGCGCCACCGGTCGTCGTTTCTAGAACTGGAATATTGATTTCGACGAAACCGTGATCATTTAAAAACTGGCGAGTTGCGGTCCAAAATTTTGCGCGACGCACAAAGCGCTCGCGTACCTCAGGATTTACCGCCATATCAACGTAACGACGGCGTAGACGCTCTTCCTTATTTGTGAAACCATCACGGCCAGGAAGTGGGCGCAAAGCCTTCGTTAAAATACGCGGCATATCGCAGAAGACCGATATTTCGCCAGTTTTAGTTTGCCCAACTTTGCCAGAAGCCTCGAGGAAGTCCCCAGTATCTAGCTCCTTGGTAAATTTCGCAGCGTCATCTTTCAAGAAAATCTGAATCTTGCCAGAATCATCCTCGACGACGACGAATGCGAGCTTGCCGAAACTGCGAATACTCGCAATACGGCCAGCTACGCAAACGTCTTTGTCGGCATAAGAATCATAGTGCTCTAAAATGTCACCAATCTTGGTGTCGCGATTGGAGTGCGCAGGATACGGATCAATGCCCGCTTCTTTTAATTCATTTAGTTTGCGAATTCTTTCATCGCGAAAATCTTTTAGAGTTGCCATAACCTATATTTTACCATCTTTTTTACTCTCCGTCGAGGAAGGCGCCAGACTGGCGCGACCATAACTTGCTGTAGGCACCACCCTTTGCAATGAGCTCGGAATGCGTGCCCTGCTCGATGATCTTACCGCCATCAAGAACAATAATACGATCGAGGCTCGCAATCGTCGAAAGGCGATGTGCGACCACGATGCTCGTGCGCCCCTTCATGAGCTTTACGAGAGCGTCCTGAATGAGCGCCTCGGACTCAGAGTCGAGCGCGGAAGTTGCCTCATCGAGCACAAGAATTGGCGCGTCTTTCAAGATTGCGCGCGCAATTGCGATGCGCTGGCGCTGACCACCAGAAAGCTTAATGCCGCGCTCACCGACGAGCGTTTCGTAGCCGTCTGGCAAATCTTTAATGAATTCGTGCGCGTTCGCAAGCTTGGATGCGCGGAGGATTTCCTCCATTGAAGCATCCGGGCGTGCATATGCAATGTTCTCAGCAATCGTGCGATGGAATAGTGCAGTCTCCTGCGGCACATAAGCAATGTTTTCGCGTAGCGATACCTGCTGGACCTTGGCAATGTTCTGACCATCAATACGGATTTCACCAGCCTGGACATCCGCAAAGCGAAGTAACAGTTTGGTCAGAGTGGTCTTGCCAGAACCGGAGACGCCGACTAGGCCGACGCGTTCGCCCGGTTTGATATCGAGATTAAAATCATTGAAAATTGCTTCTTTTGCATCATGATGCTGGAAACGAATGTTGTCGAATTCGAGTTCGCCTTTTTTAGTGACCAACTCTTTGGCGCCAGGCACATCAACAACGGCCTTTTCCGTGTCGAGAATCATCGTCATTTCGTAAGCATCACCAAAGACGCGGTTAATGTTCTTGAAGATGTTATTAACATCCCAGAGCTCGCCCATAATCGTCATGGAGTAGTTCACGATAATGATGAGAGTTGCGACCGAAAGACCAAAGATTGGCTGACCGGCCATCATAAATACAACGATAATTGCAATAATGCCGATGTTGACCAAGTTGAAGCCCATGTCGCGTTTCATCGTGGCACGCATCTGCGCAAAGCCCGCGTTCATGCTAGCACGGTTAAAGTTGGCGTAGCGATGGCGTTCGTGCGCTTCGCGACCATACGATTTGACCGAGAGAATGTTCGAGACTGAGTCAGCGAGCTGACCGGTCTGTTTGTTCTCTGCTTCGGCCCATTCGCGGCTAAGGTGCGCAATCTTTTTGAAGCAAAGTGCCGAGCATAGGACATAGAGGATAATGAACACAATCAAGCCCAATGCAAACCATGGCGCGCGCGGAATAAGCACGGCCATCATCGACACAAGCAACGAGACAAGATACAGAATGTCAAAGATCACGACGTCAAAGAAACGTTCAAAGGCGCCGATGAATTTGTTTGTCTGCGAAACGAGTGACCCGGAAAAGCGATCAGAGTGGAACTGCATCGACTGCGTGCAGACTGTGTCGAAACACATCGTTGCAAGGTCATACATAGCCTTGAGTTCCATATTCCAAACCCAGTAAACGCGGAGCCAACCGAGAATGCAGGAGCCAATAATGTGACATGCGAGCAAGGCGATGCCTTGTGGCAATAGGACTGGAATGATTTGGTCGTTTGGAATTCCCGCCGCAATCTGGTCAATCATGTTTGCAAAAATGAGCGGAATGAGCGTGGCGCGTACTAGCACTACCAAAGGCGTGGCCAGGATCGAGCCAAGGGTGTAGAATTTGTATTTTTTAAATACAATTCCGTAGTAATGGAGCGTCCGACGAAAGGCCGATTTGCGCTCCTTTTTGGATGTTTTTGTCATAAAATCCACCTCTCTTATTTTTTATTATTGCACAAAAATACGCTAATTTTTATGTTAGCGTATCTCTGTTAATTAAACTTTGATGAGTTGCTTTAGTTAATCTCGGAAACTTTGAAAATCTTTCCGTTTGGAAGCTTTACTTCCTCACCAACTTTTTTCCCAAAAATTGCTACACCGATTGGCGATTCGTTGCTGATCTTACCCTCAAGTGGGTTAGCCTCAACGGCGCCAACGAGCGTATAAGTGTTCTTTTTGCCATCAGATTCGAGCGTGACGGTCGAACCCATAGCAACCTTTTCCCTTTTTGCAGATTTAATAATCTTTGCGTGTAGAAGGATATCTTCGATTTCAAGAATACGGCCCTCAATGACCTTTTGCTCACCACGAGCTGCAGAATAATCTTCGTTTTCGCTAAGATCGCCGTATGAGCGAGCGGTTGCGATTTTCTCTGCAATCTCAGGACGACGAGCTTTAAGTTCTTCGAGCTCTTTCTCTAGTTCTGCGCGACCGGCAGCGGTAATATCAACTGTCTTTGCCATAAAAATATCCTCCCTGTACCCCAGAAATTTAGGAAAATTTACTGTTACTTCTGCACTAGTTTAGCAATAAAATCTGACAAAGGCAAGAGTTTTGTTTCTGATTCGGTGCGCTTTTTGATTTCGACTTTATCTTCTGCTAAAGTCTTGTCGCTAATGACGATGCGGTATGGAATGCCGAGTAAATCTGCATCCGCAAACTTTTCGCCATTGCGCGCATTTTTTCTATCATCGAGAATAATCTGTTCAGGTGCTTTATTATGTAGGTCTTCTGCGATTTCGGCTGCCTTATCGCCAATTGCAACGACGTAATACTTGTACGGTGCAATTTCTTCTGGCCAGACGAGACCTTTATCATCGCTGAGCTTCTCGGCGATAACGCCCATGACGCGGCTTGGCCCAATGCCATAGCTGCCCATGAAGACTTTCTGACGCTGACCATTTTCGTCGTTATAGCAGAGGTCAAGTGCGTCCGTAAAGCGATAACCAAGAGTAAAGATATTGCCAACTTCAGCTGCTTTACACTGCTCGAGCTTCGACTTGTCTAGACCGAGATCTGCGAGGACCTCATCGTTATATACTTCTTCGTTAACGGCGATACCTTTTTCGCGATCGAGATAGATAATATCCTCGCCGACCTCACAGAGAGTCTGAAATTCGTCAGAATACTTACTAAACGCACCACCACTTGCGAAAGTACGGAAGGTATCATTGCCAATACCGAGACGGTTAAAGATCTTTTTGTAGCTTTCCGCGCACTTTTCATAGAACGCTTCGTGCTCTTCGCGGTTTTTGCTAAAGCTATAAAGGTCCTTCATCATGAATTCGCGCGTACGCATAATGCCAGACTTTGCGCGAAGCTCATTGCGGAACTTCGTCTGGAACTGATATGCATAAACCGGCAAATCCTTATAGCTAGAAATATACGACTTCATTAGGCGAGTAAGCGGCTCTTCGTGTGTACAGCCAAGGCCGAGTTCGCCGCCAGCATTTAGCTTCGTCTTAAACCAAACATCCATAACATCATCGCTCCAGCGGCCACTAGCCTCCCAGGCGTCGCGCGGCTGCAGTGCGGTCATCTTTAGTTCCTGGCCGCCAATAGCGTCCATTTCCTCGCGGATAACCTGCATAATGTTATCAAGCGTACGCATACCAAGCGGTAAGTAATCATAGACACCGGCCATCTCTTTGTAGATATAACCAGCGCGAATCAAAAGTTTTGCGCTCTCGCTCATCTCATCGGCAGGAGCAGTCTTGGTAGTTTTCGCAAATGTTTGACTAAGTTTCATAAAGATAGTATAGCATACTATCCTGGGTATTCGTCGATGGAAGTGATCAAGACGTCGCGTGGCTTGTTGCCGCCAGTCGCTGGGCCAACTACGCCCTTAGCTTCAAGTTCATCGATAATCGAGGCTGCACGGCCGTAACCAATATGGAGCTGGCGCTGCAAGAGCGAAGTCGAAAGCCTACCGGCACGAATAGCAATCTCTGCCGCCTGGCGCTCAATATCGCCACCACCTTCACCGGAACCGCCCATGCCTGGCATACCTGGCATGGAGACCGTCTGGGAAGTGACTTCTTCGTTATATTGTGGCGGAGCTTGCTGACGGAGGAAGTCTGCAATCTTGCCAATTTCTTTATCGCTAACAAAGGCACCCTGAACGCGGCGAGGCTTACCCATCATTTCGGTCGTAAGGAATAGCATATCACCAGAACCAAGAAGCTTTTCTGCGCCCATTGAGTCCAACATAACGCGCGAGTCGACACCGTTATTCACTGCGAAGGCGATGCGGCCCGGAATGTTGGCCTTGATAAGACCAGTAACAACCTTAACTTCTGGACGCTGGGTTGCAAGGACGAGGTGAATACCCGCTGCACGGCCTTTTTGTGCGATACGGACAATAAGCATCTCGAGCTCTTTGCCGGCGGTCATCATAAGGTCCGCCATCTCGTCGACGATAACAACAATATACGGCATCTTGCCCTGGTTATGTTCCTGCGGATTGCCATCTTCGTCTTCGATCAAGACGGTACCGCCCTGTTCGGCCATCTTTGCGTTGTAGTCGATAATGTTCTTGACGCGCTCTTTGCTCATCAAGGTGTAGCGCTTTTCCATTTCGCCCACTGCCCACTTCATTGCGCTAAGTGCCTTGTCGGTACTATTAATAACCGGCGCGAGCAAGTGCGGAATATCTTCATACGCCGCCATTTCGACCTGCTTTGGATCGACAATGATAAGCTTTAGGTCGCTTGGAGAGTTATGGTAAAGCAACGAGTTAATGAGAACGTTCGTCATGACGGACTTACCAGAACCGGTAGTACCTGCAATGAGGAGGTGAGGCATCTTTGCGAGATCGCCAACGACGACCTGGCCAGCAATATCCTTACCTACCGTAAATGCAAGCGGCTTGTCCTGAATAATCTTGCGCCATTCAGCGGAACGTAGAAGCTCGTGTAGGCCAACGCTGGCTGGGGTAATATTCGGTACCTCGACGCCAACCATATTCGTGCGTGGAATTGGTGCCTCAATACGAATCTTATCCGCGGCAAGTGCCATTGCGAGGTTTTTGTCATACGCGAGAAGTTTGTTGACGCGGACGCCAGCAGGAGGAAGAAGTGTATATTGCGTAATGCGTGGGCCAAGATTTGCACCCTCAACCGTCACATCGATGTCAAACTGCGCGAGCGTTTCGCGAATAATACGAGCATTTGCTTCGGTATCGCCTGGGTCAGCCGGCGTAGTCTTTTTGTTAAGCAAATCCATTGGTGGCATCTTCCAGTTTGGATCAGAAACTGCAACGAGCGCCATTGGTTCTTCGCTAACTTTGACTTCTTCCATCCCCTTCTTTTTAAGTGGAGGCTCTTCGCGATCGTTCTTATGATCGACCGTCGGGACATTAGCGACAATCTTTAGTTCGCTAGGCTCTTCTTTGTCGGCCTTTTCCTTGATCTTGCGCATGACGCGAGCATTCTCGGCATCTTCGCCATCCTTGCTCGTCTTGAAAATCGAGGCAATCTTGCGGAAGAGCGCGAGTGGAGTCTCGGCGTACATAAATAGCGCAGTGATCAGAATAAGAACGATATAAATCATGATCGAAACGCCGCTACCGAGGTTCTTTACAGCAAACGAGTTCATATAGTCGCCGATAACACCGCCCGTAGAGTTCGGCGTATTGTAGCTGCCGACACCAAAGATGCCGCAGAACCAGAAAATCATCAAGCCAGACGCAATCCAGACACTCGCATCAACGCGGTTGCCCGGCGCGCGGAAAATCATGACGGCGATGTAGATAAAGATCAACGGAAATAGATAAGTCGTATAACCAAATACGTGATCACAGGCGTCCTTTAGCCACTGCAAAAAGACTGCGTTTTGGCCAGCGCCAAACCACATTGCTACAAAAGTTACTGCAAATACTAAGAAAAGAATTGCCAACGCTTGGCGCCAAAAACCACCAGGAAGTTCATGTTTTGGAACTTCTTCTTTAGTGGACTTGCGCTTTCTACCTCGCTTTTTCTGTGCCATATACCTTAAATTATAGCATAAAAAAGAGAAGCATATGCGCTTCTCTTTTTTGTTAACTATTTAGTTAGTCTTTTTTGAGTTTGGCTTTTGCCTCTTCGTAAAGGCACTTGTAATCGTCCTTTGCACAACCGCTGTAGAAGTTAACAAAGGTCGAGATAAGAGCGATAACGAAAGCAGCACCAGCAACACCAAGAGCGACGAAGCGCATGATGCTGAGAACCTGGGTCTTGCCCTGTGCAATCATGTGAGCAATGTATGCTACTGCGCATGCACCGATAGCCGCAAGCGTGTTGGATAGGAAGCCGTTAAGCCAGAGATAACCCTGCTTTACCCCAGCTTTTTCGCCAATACCAGCGAGAGCGTAGATAGCAAGGATAACCATCTTTAGAACTTCGATGCCAGCGATAGCAACGAAGACGTTGCGGGTGCACTTCCAGGAGCTCTTCATTGCATCAATATCGGTGATCTTGCGAGCCGCAATGAGGCCGATAAGAGCGAAGACTAGTGAAAGGATACTGGTTGCTAGGAAGGCAATACTAACGCTACCTTCATAGAAGCCACCGAAGTTTGCACCAAAAATGGTGTCAACTAGTGGGAGGCCGACAATCCAGCCTTCTTTAGTAAAGCTTGCGATGCCAGCAAAGATCGCCATCCAGCCAAAGAAAACGGCTAGAGAGGTACATGCTGCATTGACGCCTGCGATGAATTTGTTGTCTACTTTCATCTTAGGCATTTTGATTGGATCAACTACTGCATTAGTAGCCATAGATAACTATTCTCCTTTAAGTTATATTTAATGTAATCATATCACAAAAATATCTAGAACAATACAATATTATTCTAGATATTTTAAATGCTTATGCTGTTATTTCTGATCGACGTTCTTCATCGAGAGGCTGAGACGGCCCTTATCGTCGATTGCGTCAAGGCGAACCTTGATTTCGTCGCCGACCTGGAGAGCGTCAGTAACCTTTTCGAGGCGATGATCAGAGATCTGGGAGATGTGAAGCATACCGTCGATACCTGGGAGAATATTAACGAATGCGCCAAAGTCCTTGATCGAGACAACTTTACCAGTATAAATCTTGCCTGGTTCTGGCTCCTCAACGAGAGACTTAATCCAGTCCATAGCTTTCTTGATCTTTTCGGCATCAGTTGCAGCAACCGTAACGAGGCCATTCTCTTCGATATTGACCTCTGCGCCGGTTTCGGAAGTAATCTTGTTGATGGTCTCACCGCCCTTACCGATAATCGTACCGATTTTGTCTGGATTGACCATGAGTTTTTCAATCTGTGGAGCGTATGGGCTGAGATGGTCGCGTGGGCCAGCGAGAACGCTAAGCATGTGATTCAAGATAAACATGCGGCCTTCGTGTGCCTGAGCAATTGCCTGCTTCAAAACTTCGACTGGGAGACCATGAACCTTCATATCCATCTGAAGTGCGGTGACACCTTCGGTAGTACCGGTGACCTTGAAGTCCATATCGCCAGCAAAGTCCTCAGCATCCATAAGGTCAGTAAGGACGTACGGCTTGTCGCCGTCCATCATGAGACCCATAGCAACGCCGGAAACTGGGCGCTTGAGTGGGACACCAGCATCCATAAGAGCGAGACAGGAGCTACAAGTTGCAGCCATAGAAGTCGAACCGTTCTGAGACATAATCTCGGTGACGCTGCGGATTGCATATGGGAATTCTTCTTCGCTAGGAAGAACTGGCATGAGCGCGCGCTCTGCGAGATAGCCGTGGCCAACTTCGCGACGACCCGGGCTACCAAGGCGAGAAATCTCACCAACCGTATAACCAGGTGCATTGTAGTGATGCATATAGCGACGAGTGCCATCGGTGACTTCCATCGTATCTACGAGCTGAGCGTAGCTGAGTGGAGCCAAAGTGACGATGTTCATAGCCTGAGTAACACCACGAGTAAAGAGGCTGGAGCCGTGGCAGCGTGGCAAAATGCCGACCTGAGAGCTGAGTGGGCGGACCTCGTCGAGCTTGCGGCCATCTGGGCGAACACCTTCTTCGATGATATGCTTGCGAACATCATGTTTTACGGCGAGCTCGAATGCATCATTATATTCTGCGCGGAAATGCTCATCGTAGTAATGCGTGCGAGCATTGGTCTTTTCTTCATCAGTCATCTTATCGGTGATGCCAGCTTCTTCGTCGGTGATCTCCTGAGAGAATTCATCGTGCATTGCCCAGCGGATTTCATCGATAAGGTTATTGCGCTCGACAGTGTTCTGAGTGCGGAGTTCTGGGCCGAGTTTGCCTTCCATCCACTTATCAACCTTCGCCTGGGCTTCTTCGCTAGGAAGAATGAGGGTGTATTCTTTCTCCTCAACGCCAACCTTCTCGCGGAGCTCGTTCTGAAGCGCGATAGCAGGCTGAATCATCTTTAGACCCCATTCAAGACCGCCGACGATGACGTCTTCTGGGACTTCATTTGCGCCAGCTTCAACCATGGTGATGCCGGAATCTTTGCCAGCAACGACGAGGTCAAGATCGGAAGCTTCACGTTCTTCTGGAGTCAAGAATGCCTTGTACTCACCGTTGACGCGACCGATGCGGAGACCTGCGATTGGGCCATCAAATGGAACGCCAGCAAGCATCAAAGCGCTCGATGCGGCGATCATGGCAATAACGTCTGGGCGGAAGTTTGGATCCATGGAAAGAACGGTCGTAACAACCTGGATTTCCTGGCGATAGCCCTTCGGGAAGAGCGGACGAATTGGGCGATCGATAAGACGGCCAACGAGGACTGCGTTATCGGAAGGCTTGCCTTCACGCTTAATAAACTTGCTGCTGCTGATTTTGCCGGAAGCGTAGTACTTTTCTTCGTAGTCAATCGAAAGTGGGAAGAAATCCTGAACGACTGGCTTGGTGCCAACTACGACGGAACCGAGCACGACGGTGTCGCCATAAGTGACTAATACTGATGAAGTGGTACGAAAACCGACACGGTTTACTTCGAGACCGAGCTTGCGACCACAAAAATCCGTCTCAAGCTTGAAGGTTTTCTTGCCGCTTGGGTTGATGATGTCCATCAAAAACTGCCTTTCCTCGAGAAAATAATAAGTATTCTATCGCAATATTTGCGAGAAAATATCTATCATTTTCTCGATATATTATTTGCTGCCTCTATTATATCACACATTGACTTTTTATACTGTTTGTGCTATAATTAGAAATGTGCCTACTTATGGGACTTTTTTGTTTTATAAGAGGTAAGCGACCAAAATTCTAGAGGAGGTAGAATAATGGATTTTTTCACGGATTTAGCAGTTTGCACAAGGACGGAAATCGCCATCAGAGGTGTTTTCCCAGCAGAAAAGGCGTCAGAACTTTTCGAAGAGGCGCGTCAGAACATGCCGGTTACAATGAGGTATCTATACGATTCCAAGAGTAATTCGACGAGGCTGCAGCTCTTCCCATGTTCGCTGATCGCCGACGATGACAGTAATAGCTGCACGCGTCGCCTTGTTGTAAGTGGGGTTATGCCCCGCCAAACAGAACAGGCAATCATCGACGCCTACTGGAAAAGATTCCGCAAAAAGGCAAAGAAGGATAAACAGCCCGGGCAGTTTGTCACATTGTTCGTCAGTCGCGAAGATGAACAAAGCTTCTTGAACTTCGTAATCGACAGTCGCTGCAGTAACAGCAACAAGTCCACGGCACTCGATGCCGCCGTAAAGGAAGTTCAGGTCATCCTGCGAGAGATCGCAGAAACCGCAGACTTAAGCCCGTCAGCAAAAGACCTCGATAACGTCTCAATGCGTCTGGCCGATTCCCTTGCAACCTGTTAAAAGCACATTTCTCCACGAAAAAACCAGCTCTCCGATGAGGCGAGCTGGTTCTTTTTATTTGCGAAGACCAAGTTTGGCGACAGTTGCTTTGTAAGTTTCGAAATCAGTCTTTTCGAGGTACTTGAGCAACTTTTTGCGCTGGCCAACCATCTGGATGAGGCCACGCTTTGCCATAAAGTCGTGCTTGTTTGCCTTGACGTGCTCGGTAACTTCCTTGATGCGCTCAGTCAAAATAGCAACCTGAACCTCTGGAGAGCCGACATCTTTGTCGCTGCGGGCAAGCTTCTTAATAGCCTTGGCTTTGTTATCTTTTGTAATCATACTGTCGCTTATTTTACCACAGATTAGAGGGAGATGCAAGGCTCAACCCCGTTTTATTCTACGCTAATATTCCACCTTAGCCAGACGTCATCCCAAGTATAAATAGCATCCGAACGCATAGTCACGACTGGAGCTACGCGGAAACTTTGCGCATTATCGCGTGGGCTGACGCCAACAGATTTGAGTGACTTGTGAAGAATGTTATTGCTTTGAATAATCTCAAGACCATACTCTGCCTGCTGACTGATCGGATCGACGCCGCGATGATTTATCCATGCGCCCGTGCTGCCCCAGCCTCCGCTAAAGAGTACCGTGTACGCGTTTTCGTTTTTCATATTCCCTCTAGCGCCACCGTAGTTAGAGAGACGAGTAACCGTAATCGCGAATGTAGTTTGTGCCCCAACACTGGTTAATGCGCCATATTCAACATGAGTAAAGCCATTTTCGTCAACACTCGTCGATAGCTCGGTAGGCAGAGTACGATCAAAGCCGTATCTAGTATTTCGAGGCTGTCCGTACTGAGTAGTATTTTTCAGCGCAGACGGGTTAGTGATATTTTTCACGAAATCATCAATATTCAAGCTTCTTGCGCTGACTGCGCCAAAGCCGTGGCCATACACCGATGCGGCGCCCTCTAGCACGTCACTTGCGCCATAGAAGCCAGTAAAGCCCTTTAGCTGGAGGTTAGATGTCGTATTACCGATCAAGGTAACCGTGCCGTCGTCAGCAATTTCCAAGACGCGCCATTGGCCCATATTATTATTGGAGCTAAAGGTCTGATTACTGCTTGCTCCAGTTAGCGTCGTGGCTGCCGTATAGGAATATGGCGTACTAAATGCCGTGCCGTTTGCGTCTGAGACATTCGGGCGATAGTTCACGATGTCGCCTACCTTCAATTTCGGTCCGAGGTACTCCCAAATTGGCGTAACCTCTACGACGCCATTGTATTCCGAGTTGAGATTCTTCAAAGTATCACCCGGCTGATAGTCGCCAAGACTCTGGTTCAAATGAACATCTCTTAGATGATAGCCGGCAAACCTGTAGTTATTGTCCGGATGGTTGAGAGTAAAGCCGTTATCTCTCAATGTGAACTCTTCGTTGTAGCCAATATTTAGATGCGGATCGATCGAGCCGGTGATGTAGTTATCCGAACCCTCATTATCGAGGCCAGCATAGTAAACGTTATACTTGATCGGCGACCAGTTCGCGGTAAACTCGAGCGCGCCAGAGCTATTGTGAAGAATCTTGTAGGCCATGGTAACGTTCGGGATATTCGTACCGGACCATCCCATAAACACGAAGCCTGGACGGGTCGGCACGCCAATCTGGATATCTGGCGATTCGTAAGTATAGGTATCTGGCGGCATCTGCTCCAAAGTGCCACCTTCAAGATGAAGGGTGATCGGATATGCAATTGGGGTCCAATTTGCGATATAGTGCAAATCTCCAGTTGCAGTCGTCGGAATTACTAACTGCTTGGTTGGCGTATTGCCATTGCTACCGGTCCATCCCGCGAACTCATATTCGGTGCGCGACGATGGATTATTGATAGTTATCTCTTGCTTGCCAGGCTGGTAAGCGTCTGGATTGTGCACGAACGCTTCTTCCGAAGTAGTGAGGCCTTCGTACGTAATTCGGTTGATATTATCAAAAGTGTAATTGATGACGAGATCGACATCGAAGCTGTTTCCATCAGCAAACACGCCCTGAACGGCAACGCCAGAAACCGCAACGATTGCCGCGACGGCCACAAGTGTTTTTGCTTTGTTTTTACCGCGCCTGAATAGAACTACGGCAACGATTAGGCCGGCGATCGATAAACCGAGGATGGCTACAGAACCAAGAATATTATCATTGGTTTTCGGGTTAGTGCCGAGCGTAATATCCGAAGATCCAGTCGTGCTGCTGCCGGTTTCGGTAACAATTTCGTAAGTAAAAGTGAATTTTACAGTAAATGACTGTTCGTGATCGGTCCAAGTGGTGACGCTTTGTAAATATGTGACTTTTGGAGTGAATTCGTATTCGCTATCGGCGGCAAAAACGTAGTTTGGCGCCGCGTTATATTCATAAGACAGGATGTCGACATCATTATCGTCAGTGACGGAAATGAGGCGAACTTTTTGACCGCTATTATTTTTAATCTTGATCGAATAGGTAAGGTTGTCGTTTACCGCCAAGAACTTTACATTGCTCGTGATTTCATTGCCGTTAATGCCCTCGATCGAAGCAGCCGTGCCAGCCGACGCACTCTTGATTGTTGCGCCAGTTACATTAAAAACTTCGTCCGCAAAAACGCTTTTTACATTGCAGACCGACAATGCCAACGCCAAAATCGACGCAACAAAGACACAGAAAACACCCTTCCGTTTCACAAATACACTCCACTTTTAATACTTATACTTATTTTAATGTTTTGTGATGCTCGCGTCTATACATTAGCGCAATAAAACGTTGTATTTATTGCAACATTATTTGTTGTTCATGTATTTCACGAGTGCAGAACGGAGGTCTTTGACCGGCAGGACAAACTTGTCTTTGACGGTCGCCGGCGCGATTGCATTTTTAAAGCCGAGCTTTTTTGCCTCTGCGATGCGACGGTCTGGCGCAATGACGGAGCGAATTTCCCCGCCGAGACCGACCTCGCCAAAGACGACTAGATTGTCATCGAGTTTGCGGCCAGCCGCGGCGCTAGCAATTGCCATGCAAATCGCCAAATCGGCCGCCGAGTCGTTGAGCTTCATGCCGCCAACAACGTTAATGAAAATATCTTTATCCTGGAGTTTAAGTTTAGTGCGCTTTTCGAGCACGGCGATTAGAAGGTTAAGGCGGTTGAGATCAAAACCAGAAGCCGTACGTTTTGGATAACCAAAGTTCGTCGAATTGACGAGCGCCTGAATCTCGACGAGGAGCGGACGCGTGCCCTCGATTGTTGCCATAATGATGCTGCCGTCAGTATTTTGGCGTTCGGAAAGGAGCGCCTCGGACGGATTCTTGACCTCAACGAGCCCCTCGGATGCCATCTCAAAAATCGCAACCTCATTCGTAGAACCAAAGCGGTTTTTGACTGCACGAATCGTCTTGAAGCCGCCGTAGCGATCGCCCTCAAAATTCAAAACTACATCAACGAGATGTTCGAGAACCTTCGGACCAGCAAGCGTGCCCTCTTTTGTAACATGACCAACAATAATGACGGCCGTACCGCTATTTTTCGCGGCGCGAATAATCAGATTGCCGCAGTTGCTAACCTGACTAACCGTGCCCGGCGCAGAGCTAATCTCGGCCATGCTAAGAGTTTGAATCGAGTCGACGATAACGAGATCATAGCCGTCCTCTTCGATAGTTTTCGCAATATCATTTGCGGAAGACGAGCTAGCAAAATGCAGCTGATCGGAACTGGCGCCTAGGCGAATCGCGCGCATCTTTACCTGCCCGGCCGATTCCTCGCCAGAAACATACAATACTTTGCGGCCCGCATTAGAAATGGTCGCACAAATCTGCATTAAAATCGTAGACTTACCCATGCCAGGCTGACCGGCTAGGAGTGCTACGCCACCAAGCAAAATGCCACCGCCGAGAACATTATCAAGCTCCGGGAAGCCAGTTTTTAGACGACTACCAGCATCGGAGGGCTCGATTTCATTGATTGAAACCGCCGCGAGCTTTTTGCCAGAAATTGCGCCTTTCGCGAGGGCAGATTTTGCCTCGGCCTCGGTCGGAACCTCCTGCTCGAGCAAAGTGTTCCACTCGCCACAATTTTCGCAGCGACCAGCCCACTTTGCGTAGCTAGTGCCGCAGTTTTGACAGACAAATTTTGCTTTGGATTTTGCCATACCTATAGTGTAGCACGCATTGACATTTTAAGCCGCTTGTGGTATAATTAGTGTATTGCGTATGCAAGGCCCTTTAACTACTTATCCGGAAGTTTTTACTGAGGTATGCGCGCAAATATGGAGGTAGAAAAAAATGAAGAAAACCCTAGTTTTATTACTAGTTCTACTTTGCCTTTGCACCACTGCATGTTCCATTGAACGGATTCGCGATGACGAGCCTCAAAAGCCCGACATTAGTGATGTCATTTCTGAAGAGCCGACGCAGGCAGAAATTGCCAAAAATCGGACAGCTGAGTTAAAGCAGCAAAGCTACGAGCGCATGCTCGGAAAAGATGAAACAAGCTTTGCAACGGAAGACAGCTTTGACATGGGTCTTTTTATAGAGACCTGCGGAGCGCAGTGGACCTTCAATAGTCTTGGCGACATTATCATTACGCCAATTGACTACGATGCGGAAAGCGATTTTCGCATTCAAATACTTTGCACTAAAAACGGATTTATCAGCGGAGATCTCATCTATATCGGAAATCGCGGCGATGGATCCTGGGATAACTTCACGGAACACGGCGACCCTACGGATTTCGTAATGAAAACCTCAATCGGAGAACATGAATATCAAATCGGCTTTGACGAGCTCGATTACATTTATCGCCAACTTCGATTGCTGACGTCGCCGGCGGATAAGCAAGCGGAGCTCAACGAACTCATCGACGCAGAGATTGCAGCATATTATGCATACCCTGACGGCGAAGAGATTGATGACTTCGATATGTATGAATAAAAAAATCACCCGAGTACCGGAAACTCGGGTGTTTTTTCTTGGCTATTTTTCAATAACTTCGTCGATGATGCCGTATTCTTTAGCCTCTTTGGCGGACATCCAATTGTCGCGATCCATGTCTTTCTCAACCTGGGCGAGAGATTTGCCGGTATTTTTTGCAAACATCTCAGCGAGAACCTTCTTTAGATAAACGCCTTCACGAAGTGCGATTTCCTGATCGGTAATCTTGCCCTCGGTGCCGGAGCTTGGCTGATGAATCATGATGCGGGAGTTTGGCAAAGCAAAGCGTTTGCCCTTGGCGCCAGCAGATAGAAGCATTGCGCCCATTGAAGCCTGCAAGCCGATACCAATCGTTTGAACGTCTGGCTCAATGTAATTCATCGTATCAATAATAGCGAGACCGTCATAAACGGAACCACCAGGAGAGTTGATATAAAGTTTGATGTCCTTTTTAGGATCCTCGTATGCGAGGTGCAATAGCTGCGCAATGACAATATTAGCCGTGGACGGATTCACGTCCTCACCCAAGAATACTACACGCTCTTTCAAAAGGCGTGAGTAAATATCATAGGCGCGCTCGCCACGATTACTTTCTTCAATAACCGTTGGAACCAAATAATTTTTCATACTTTCAGTATAAACGACTAGCACTCGAAATGCAAGAGTGCTAATCTTCCTTATCGCCGACGCGGCTGTTAATGCTCTCTTGAAACTTGTTCATACGAAGAGCATTATTGTTATATTCATCAATTAGCCGGTTTGTTTCTTCTAGATACTCATTAAGCGCCCTATAATCGGCGGTCATTTTATTTTTGCGGTCAACAAGCGCCGAATAGGCATTATTAAATTCCTCTACGGTCGAGTACCCGTTCGGCGTGCGCGCGCGAGCATTATGATCGTTAATATCTTTCGTCAACTGATCATTATCTTTTGTATACTTTTCTTCCATTTCTTTAAGCGTAGTGCGGCGCTTTTCGATCAACGGCTCTAGCTCTTTTATACGCGTAGATGCCTGCTTGTAGCTTGCGTAGTACTTATCGTAATAGGTTACCAGTTTTGACGGATTTTTGAAGTATTTAGCGTAGTGTTTTTTGAGCACTTCCGGCAAATCATCCCGCTTAACGGTCGTCCCGATAACCGAATGCAACTCGTTATAATTGTTGCTGCCATCTTCATAATTATTCATGTGTTCCCTGATGGCTTCATTGTTGTCGTAAATCTCGCGAAGGGCTTTGCCGAGTTCTTCGCGCTCGCCCTGGCTCATGCGGTGCCAGACCGCATGAAGGAACTCGTGCGCCAAGGTAGTCTGACGAATGCCATCGAGAGATTCTTCCGAAATGTTGTAAACAAATACCCGATTCGAGGAATAGCAGCCGAGGACAGAGTACTCGCCAGAATCATTAAGGCAGCTGTTATTAAAATCGTCCGCTCCCTGCAATTCTGGGCGCGTCGCTTTTAATATGCGCATGCCATCATCCGTCAGCTCGATATCATCAATTATCTTCTGCAAGTCCGCCGGCGCTTCATAGCCGATGGCCGTAATATTATCAACGATAGCCGTAAAATTAATCTGCGAGATCGCAAAACCGAGCGCTGCAATCACCAAAAGCGAAACGATTAGCTTCGCTGGATTCTTGCGCTTATTATCTGATTGCGGTTGAGTCTGCGGTTGTGGCGCAGGAGTAGCCTGAGCTGGCGCCATATTAACGCGCTGAGCCTCATCATTATTCAAAACTATGCCGTTATCGCTTTCAGAAAAACCCGGCTTTTGCTCTGGTGTCATTGTCTATAGTTTAGCACAAACGTTTTATTCGTGCGTGCGCGTCAAAACAAATTCGCCCTTGCGATAATCGATCTTCGCAATGTCGCCTTTATCAAGTTTGCCGGCGAGAATATTATCAGCAAGCAAAGTCTCAACTTCGTCTTCAATCGTACGGCGAAGCGGACGAGCGCCATTTTTGACGTCATAGCCTTTTTCAATGAGATGCTTCTTGGCAGATGGAGTTAATTCTAGGCCAATAGACTTTGCAGACAAGCGTTTCTTTAAATCCTCGATCATGTTGTCGAAGATCTTTTCGACATTCTTTTCGCTGAGTGCATTAAAGGTCACGATCGCATCAAAACGGTTTACGAGTTCTGGGCGCATTAGCTTACGCAAAGCCTTCATGGCGGCCGCTTCGTTTGCCTCGTGCTCGGCCGCGAGTTCCTTTGCATCATGCTTCGTTTTTGCCGCAAAGCCAAGTTCTGATTCGCGATACATATCCTCGGCACCGAGGTTGCTCGTCAGGATAATAATCGAGTTATTGAATTTTACTTTCGTGCCTTGGCCGTCAGTCAAGGAGCCGTCTTCGAGGATCTGGAGAAGGATGTTAAAGACTTCCGGATGAGCCTTCTCGATCTCATCAAAGAGCACGACAGAATATGGACGACGGCGAATCTGCTCGGTAAGCTTACCGCCATCTTCGTAGCCAACATAACCAGCTGGCGCACCGACGAGGCGAGCAACGTTGTGCTTTTCGCCGAATTCGGACATATCGATTTTAATCAGCGCATCATCACCACCAAATACTTCGCGCGCAATGGTTTTTGCGAGTTCGGTTTTGCCAACGCCGGTTGGGCCCATAAAGATAAATGAGCCGATTGGGCGATGCAAGTCTGCAATACCGGAACGACCGCGACGAATCGCCTTCGAAACGGCTTTGATTGCATCGTCCTGACCGATGATTTCTTTTTGTAGATGTTTTTCGAGATTAATGAGCAGTTCCTGCTCTGAACCGCGAACGCGACTAACTGGGATGCCGGTCTTTAGGCTAATCGCCGCAGCGAGATTTTCGCTCGTAACAGCAGGCGCTTTATCGAGATCCTTGTTCGCTTTTTCAAGCTTCTTAATTTCTTCCTGAAGTTGAGCAGCGCGGGTTTTATATTCGGCAGCTTTTTCGTAATCTTCTTTTTCTGCAGCAGCCTCGATTTTTTCCTGCAAATCGCCAAGCTCAATTTTGTTTTTCTTATAGACGCTAGCACCAGCTTTATCGAGCGAAACGCGCGCAATCGCGCTAGCTTCATCGATTACGTCAATTACTTTGTCCGGCATGAAGCGGCTGGAAATATAGCGCTCGGAAAGGTTAATTGCCTCTTCGAGAATCTCATCCGAAATAGTAACTTGATGGTATTCTTCGTAATGCTTTTTGATGCCCTTCAGAATGCGGAGCGTGACAGTCGGAGATGGCTCATTGACCATGACGGTCTGGAAACGACGCGCCAACGCCTTATCCTTCTCGATGTTCTTACGATATTCATCGAGCGTCGTTGCGCCAATAAGTTTTAGGCTATTGCGAGCGAGCGCTGGCTTCAGAATATTGGCCGCATCCATGCTGCCTTCTGCACTGCCGGCGCCAGCGAGCAAGTGGAGCTCATCGATAAAGAGGATCACTGAGTCGTCACTAACTGCCTCATCAATAATGCCTTTAATGCGTTCCTCAAATTCACCACGGAATTTTGTGCCGGCAACAACGGAGCTGAGGTCAATTTGGAAAATGCGTTTGCCAATAAGGGCGCCAGGAACATCGTTTTTTGCGACACGCATGGCAAGACCTTCGACGATTGCAGTCTTACCGACGCCCGCCTCGCCGATTAGCACTGGGTTAGATTTCGTGCGGCGGCAAAGTACGGTTATAGCGCGTTCAATTTCTTGGTCGCGGCCAATAACAGTATCAAGTTTGCCCTGTTTTGCTTCATTCGTAAGATCGGTGCCGAATTTCGTAAGCCAGCGGAAGGTTGGACGCTTGCCAGCCTTAAGTTTCTGCTTTTCGAGCTTTGCCTCATCGGCCTGCTTTTCAATCAATTCTTCAATGCTCTCTGCAACCTTCGTCAGGTCTACATCGAGCTGGCTTAGCAAAACGCCTGCACGAGAATTTGGCTGACGCAAAAGCGCATAAACAATATGCTCCGTGCCAACTATATCTAGCCCATTTTCGCGGACAAAATTCAAAGACATGCGAAGGGTTAGGACGGTTGCTTCGGAAAGAGACATCATGGCCATTGGAGCGGCAGGAACATCGACTGCGACCTTGCCCTGGGCGCGCTCGATTTGATCGAGATCAATGCCCTCGCCAGCCAAAATCATTGCGCCTGTAGAAGTATCCTGAGCCATAATACCCATCAATAGATGCTCGGTGCCCATATAGCCTTGGTTATAGCGTTTGGAATAGTAGTCAGCTTTCTGCAACGCAAAGCGTGCATTTTCGCTGAGATGGTTCATAATTTCACTAAATTCGTCTACCATAACCCCTATTATAGACAATTAGCACTCACAATGCAAGAGTGCTAATATACAAAAAAGTCTCTACTCGATAGAGCTAAATTTTCGTCAAGTCGCCGTCTAGCTCAATCGTGCCGAAGGCTTTGAGCTCATCATTAATATATGCCTGGTCTGGGAGTTTATTCAGGACGTAAATTGGTTTTTCGAGCGCATAGGCATGGCCCATTTCGAGGAAGGTATTGGCGCCGATATAGTTTTCGATGCCCTTTTTCGTGAAGTTGCAGACCAAAATCGCATCAGACTCGCGAATCTTTGCAAAATGTGCACCCATCGCATCATAGCCGCCATCGTGTTTTGCGGCGACAGGATCAAAATCTGGCTGCTCGATAGCGCGAATAATAATGCCGTGCGGCAAAAGTACTTCGTGGCCGAGCGCGCGCAATTCGTCGGCGACTTTATTGACTTCGTTTGGAAAACTTAAACTACAGCAAATACATATTTTCATTATTTAATCCTCTTTAAATCACCATGAATAAAAGTTGGGCCAAACCCCATAATTTCATCATACATTGGGCCTGGATAGACGTCGTTTTCGATAAAAATCTTCTTGCGCTCGCGGTGAGCAATGTATAGTTCAATCAGGGCGGCACCACCAACGTAGCCTGGCGTGTCATGTTTCTCGTAGTTTAGAAGATAAAAAGCCTCGCACCACTTGCCGACACGCTCTTCGCTATCCTCAAATAGTTTACGAATCAGCTCTACATGCGCTTCGTCGCTTTTCTTCCAAGTGCGCTCTTCAAGCTCCGGATCCTCGACGGTCGATGGCAGCATTACCTCATGGCCAAGTGCTTCGAGTTTTTCCTTGATAGCTGGCAATTTATCCCAAAAACTACTAGATGCCGCGACAAAAACCTTCATTTACTCTCCTAACAACTCTAAGAATTTTTCTTCATCGATAACTTCTGTGCCATATTTTGCGGCTTTTTCGAGCTTAGATTTGCCGGTATTATGGCCCGCTACGAGGTAGCTTGTAGTTTTTACAACGGAGCTGTGGAATTCTCCGCCCAGCGCGCGAATCTTCTCTGCTGCGGCGTCGCGACCCATAGAATCAAGAGTACCCGTAACCACAAACGAGAGACCGTTGAGCTTGCCGCCAGAAGTATCCTGATAGACCGGCTCAACACCTAGCTCTTTAAGTCTATCGAGCAGTGCCAAATTATCTTCATCCGCAAAGAAGGCAAGAATGGACTCGGCGACAATTTTGCCAATGCCCGGCATTTCAATCAATTCAGACTCGGTCGCATCGCGCAAAGCATCAAGAGTCTTGAAGTGCGCAGCCAAATCAATAGCAGTCTGCGTACCGATATGACGAATGCCGATTGCCGTAATGAAACGAGCGAGTGGCGGATTCTTGCTAGCCTGAATATTATCAATGAGTTTATGGGCAGAAATCTCAGCAAAACGATCCAGAGCCTCGACCTGCCCTGCGGTCAAAGTATAAAGATCCGCAATTGAGCCAACGAGGCCGGCATCGATAAGCGCGACAACGTTCTTTTCGCCTAAGCCCTCAATATTGAGGCCCGGCTTACTAGCATAATATTCGACGGCGCGTTTGAGCATCTCACCAGCATTGCTGCCCTTAACGCGATAGACGACCTCGCCAGCTGGGCGTTCAAACTCGAGCTCTGGATACTGCTCGGCAAGTGCCTTTTCGTAGTCGTAAGGTTCGGAGCTGCTTGGGCGGAGCTCAGTCAAGACGCGATTTACTTGCGGAATAATATCGCCCGCCTTGTAGATGATAACTGTATCGCCAATACGAATGTCGAGACGCGCAATTTCGTCAGCATTGTGTAATGAAGCATGGCGAACCGTAGAGCCAGCAACTTGGACTGGATCAAAAACGGCAACCGGCGTTGCGGCGCCAGTGCGACCAATTGAAATCACGATATCTTTAACGGTCGTTGCGACTTCTTCGGCTGGGTATTTGAATGCAACTGCCGCACGCGGAGTTTTGCCAACAATACCAAGTGCCTGGTAAACTTTGCGGTCGTTTACTTTTATGACTGCGCCATCCGTGCCGAACGGCAAATCTTGACGCGCAGTTTCGAGCTCGCGAATAAAGCCCATTGCGCCAGCTAGGTCATGATAAATCTTCTGCTGCTTCGAAGTACGGAAGCCGAGCGCTTCGAGACGCTCATATACATCAGAGTTCTTTGGCAGATTCGGAGAAACCATATCGTAACCCATGAATTTAAGTGGGCGGCTGGCGGCGATTTTCGGATCGAGCTGACGAATTGTGCCGGCCGCGAGGTTGCGCGGATTTGCAAACTCCGGTTTACCCTTCGCGCGCTGTTCTTCGTTGAGCTTTTCGAAATCGGCCTTAAAAATTACCACTTCACCGCGGACTTCGGTATGCTCTTTTTGCGGAATGGAAAGCGGAACATTCTGGATCGTGCGCACATTCATCGTAACGTCTTCGCCAACTTTGCCATCACCGCGCGTCACGGCCTGCTTGAGCAGACCATCTTCATAAATGAGCGCCATAGCGAGGCCGTCCATTTTGATATCAACAAATAGCTCCGGATTGATGGCGCCAAGTTTTGCGATGCGATCAAGCCAATCTGCGACTTCCTCTTCCGAAAATACATCAGCTAGCGAAATCATGCGCTCAGAATGAGTGACCTTTTGGAATTTGTCGAGCGCCTTGCCGGCAACACGCTGCGTCGGCGAATCCGGCGTAATGAGTTCTGGGTATTTCTCTTCTAGCTGCGACAACTCATGCTTCAAGCTATCCGCCGCTGCCTCAGACATAATCGATTCGTCGAGGACATGGTAATGATAGCGATAGTCGTTAATTAAATCGCGGAGTTTGTCGACGCGCTCGCGCACATCATTCGGGATCATCGAGCATCCTTCTGTAGAACAGATAGATATATGACGTCATGTAGATAACCGTGAAGGTCGTCATTATCTGAAGTAGGAATGGAATGAACGGGATGCCCTCCGCCCAGTCGAGATTTTGTTTCAAAACTAGATCGAGCCAAATGAGTGGTAGCATGACAATCACCCAGATCACTGCCAAGAAAATGAAGGCAAATAGAACGCGAATAATGAACTTTGTGCGGCGACCTTGGACTAGATCTGTCGTCGCATTAACTGCTTGCATTGGATAAATGCCCGGCACCGTTGTAGCGCAAATTGCGAGAATGGAGCCTGGCAAAAGATATGCGGACAGGAGCAGTAGTAAGCTGCCAAAGAGCCAGAATAGGAAGGCATACAGCGGCTGCGCAAGAAACTCCGTCGCGACGGCCGTCGAGTAAACGATAGTAAAGATAAGAATTGGGATCGAGTGAATAAACACGAGGATCAAAACGAGCATCGTCGAAATGAGCGGCGTCAAAGCATTATATAGACCATCGCGTACGCGTGGATGGTTGCCGGCTAAAAGATGACGCAAATAGTAAATCGTGACCAAAATCGTGACCGCCGAGAAGAAGAATACGAATACCTGCTGGACTTCAGTCATACCCTTCGTCAGGCCGCCAGTCGCAACCGTCGAAATGAGAAGAAGGCCAGATTTCGCAATGCGGCCTAGCTCGCCGTACTGAAGAATCTCGCTCGATTCATCGATACTGTCCTGAACGGCAGTATAGGTATTCTCGCTCATGAGACCGACAAAGATGATGTTCATAGCCACGATGACTGCGAGAAGACCGAAGAATAATTTCCAGTTTTTTAGGATGATTTTTAGCGTGCTCATCGCGTGTGAAACGAGACCCGGCGCTTCGAGACCACGGATATAATCCTCGCGATAGCTGCGCTTGAAGCTGTGATGCAATTTCAAACGGGCGCGTTTTTTATTCCAGATTTTTTCGCGCGTGGAATAAAAAGCTTCTTTGAAGCTCTTGCGCGGCTTTTTGATTTTTGGGGTCTTATTTTTTGGCATTCTCTAACCTTTCTATGCGCGCCTCAAGTGGTGGATGGGTGGCGAATAATTTGCTAATAACGGATTTCTTGAGTGGCCCCGCAATAAAGAGAGCCTCTGCTGCCACGTTCTGCTGACGCATCGGGCGGTGATGAGTATCGAGTTTACGCAAAGCGCTGATCATATCGTCAGTGCTCGTCATGTCAGCCGACGAAGCATCGGCGAGATACTCGCGCTGACGCGAAACGGCAAGCTTGATGAGGGTGGCGATAAACGGCGCCAAGATCAGAGTAATAAG
This sequence comes from uncultured Candidatus Saccharibacteria bacterium, assembly GCA_947307225.1. Lineage (GTDB taxonomy): Bacteria > Patescibacteriota > Saccharimonadia > Saccharimonadales > Saccharimonadaceae > UBA2834. Next base: position 32,028 of record CAMZIL010000005.1, on the reverse strand, counting down.
CGCAAATAGAACGCCGATCGGAGAATTATCTTCTTCGTCGCGGTCGCTCCAGAATAGCATGCGAAGACCCATATCGGAAATGAGACCAACCACAGCTGCGAGACCAAAGACAATCATGCCAACACGAATATCATAATTCTTTACGTGCGACATTTCGTGCCCCATTACGGCGCGGAGTTCTTTGTCGTCCATGATTTCGAGTAAGCCCGTTGTAGCCGCGACACATGCATGCTGCGGATCGCGACCGGTCGCAAACGCGTTCGGCGCCGAATCTTCGATAATATAGACTTTCGGCATTGGGAGATTAGCATCTTCTGCTAGCCCTTCGATAATCTTGTAGTAGCGCGGGTTCTCGACCTTTTCGATTTGGTGCGCGCCGGTGCCAAGAATTGCTAATTTATCTGCCAAGAAATACTGAATAAGCACGTAAATTGCCGATACAGCCATGAATGAAAATAGAATCCCGACATTTCCGTTCAGCCAGGCAAAAATCCCGCCGATGAGCGAAATGAAGGCCACAAAAACAATGATTATAAAAATAGTGTTGCGTTTATTCTGCGCGATCTGCCTGCGCATGGAAACTGCCATATGTATTATTATACCACGTATTGACTTTTCATCTCGTTTATGCTATGGTGAAAGTATGATTAGAGAGTTTTCTAACTACCAGTTCCTAGCTACAAAGGCCGTTGCCATTTACGGTCTCCTTTGCATGCTCTGGGGCGGTAGCACAGAAACTGTCTAAATTCTTGTAAATCTAGACGAGTTTCAAAGCAGCTTGTCTAGATAAAAAGCCGTTTTGAGACTCCTCTAGCCGTATAAAAACTAGGCGGCTAAGTTCATTTATAATAGGAGGCATAATATGCAAAACGAAAGAGAAACCAAAAGAAACATTCGTCTCGTGATGCTCGAGACCGTGGTGACTGCAGGATTGCTTTCTATGGCAATCATGACACCCTTCTTCCTTAGCATAGGTTTGAACCAAGAGGAAATCGCACTTTCGCAGATGGTATTCACGATCGTCGTGATGATCCTCAACATTCCGCTCGGCTGGGTGGCAGATCGTTTTAGTCGCAAGTGGGCCAACATTATTGGTGACCTCATTTGCGCAATCACGCTGCTCTGCTATTCGCAAGTCCAGACTTTCTGGCAGGTCGCATTGTGTGAGACGATGTTCGGTATCGGTATCGCCTTTTCGCAGGGCGTCGATTCGAGCTTACTCAAGCATTTCTGCGACAAAAAGGATCGCTCCGGCGACTACTTTAAGCGTAAGTTTGCGTCGACAGCAATGTGGATGCAGATTGCCACTCTAGCTCTAATGTTGCTTGGCGGACCAATTGGCGCGATCAATTTCCGCCTTGCTATCGGACTTTCAAGCGTCACACTGTTCATCGGTGCGATCTTGAGCTTCTTCGTCAAAGACGATAGCCCGCGCATCGTAAAGAGTGAGAGAGGCGCCCTGAAGCAGATGGGCGGCATTGTCGTCGAAAGCGTGCGCAAGCCTCAGCTTCGCATCCGCATCATCGCATATGCAATCGCGCGCGAATCGACGCACGGCATCATCTGGGTCTTTACGCCGTTGATGCTCGCCGTAGGCGTTCCGCTCAGCGTCGTATCGGTAGGCTGGGGCATTAATTACGTCGCCGCCGCAGCTAGCGCCTATATCGCGCAGAAGCACGCTACGAAATTAAAGGACTGGCAGAACTTCATGATCCCGATTGCGCTCGTAAGCACCGCAAGCTTAGTCATGTTCTTCCAGCTCAATATCGTAACAGTATGGCTCTATGCACTGTTTGGCATGGCACAGGGCTGGACTTCCGCAACGGCGATGCCAATGGTTAAGGAAAACACCAAAGCAGAAGAACAGGCGTCGGTAGAATCGTTCGCCCGCGTCTGCGCGCAGTTACTATACATCGGTGCGGTCTGGATTATTAACCGTGCAGCCGACGTCGACGTACGCTACGCGTTATTAGCGACGGTCGTTATCTTCCTGCCAATCGCAATTCCAGTCGCATTGCGCCTCAACAAAAAGGCTCCGAAGTAATTCGGGGCTTTTTTCTTTAGACATAAAAAATGGTGCGGGTTAAGAGACTCTAACTCTCGACCTCTTCCTTGGCAAGGAAGCGCTCTAACAACTGAGCTAAACCCGCAACTGCAATTGATTATAGCACAAGGATGACGGAAATGCTAGTAATTCTAAAGCTATTTTGTGATTCTGCCGAGAATCGTGGCGAAAATAAAGATGACGAGGTTCGCTAGAACGACCGTTGCGCCAGTCGGTGCTGCCGTAATATATGATGCAAATAGACCCGCCAAAAATGCCACGACAGAAACGGCTGCCGACATCGCCACGACACCCTTGAAGGTGCGGCTCATACGCATGGCGGTTAATGTTGGGAAGATTATTAGGCTCGAAATGAGGAGCGAACCAAGTAGGCGCATGCCAAGAACGATGACGGCCGAGCAGATGATGGCAAAAATTGCGTCATAAACTTCCGTTTTTACACCGACGGACTTCGCGAAATCTTCATCAAATGTGATCGCAAAAATGCGATGATAGGCAAATAAATACAGGCCAATAACAATCACGGCAAGAATTGCGCTATATAGCACATCGAGCCAACTAACAGATAAGATGCTACCGAATAAGTAGCTATTCAGGTCGATATTCACGCCTTTTGAAACCGAAATCGCAAAGGTGCCGATGGCGAGGCTGGACGCAGACAAAACGCCAATCGCCGCATCGCCATGAACTTTGCGGTTTTTACTAAGACGCAGGACGAAAAACGAAGAAACAATGACGACCGGTAAAGCAAATGCGAGCGGCAAAAAGCCAAACACAGTCGCGAGCGCAAAGGCCGAGAATGCCGTATGGGAAAGGCCGTCGCCAATCATCGAATTGTGGCGCAAAACCAATGAAACACCAACAAGCGCCGCACAAACTGCGATCAATAGACCAACGATGAGTGCGCGTTGCATAAATGGAAGACTAAGCATTTCGATAATCATTTCAATTCCTCCAAATAATCTTTCGTCGCCACCATTCGAGCGCTCCCCTCCTTAATAGCGATGATTTTATTGCCAATTAGGTCGTCAGCATCGAGATCGTGCGTAATCATCAGGATCGTCAAGCCGCGTTCACGATTAAGGGTCTTGAGTGTCCTGTAGAAATCTCTGCGCGATTTATGGTCGAGGTTATTCGACGGCTCGTCCAAAATGAGCATCTTGGTAGTAGCCGACAACGAACGGGCGAGTAGCACCTTTTGTTTTTGGCCGCCCGACAGGTCCATAAAACTTCTGCCGGCTAAATCATTAATACCAAGCGTCTTTAGGCTGCGCTTTACATGCTGCTTTTCTTTATGACAATAAAACGGCTTCCAGCCCATATGCCCAAGACAGCCAGACAGCACGATTTCTTCGACCGTGGCTGGGAAATTGTTGTCCGGACGCGTTTCTTGCGGCAAATAGCCGATTTGGGTGTGCGCGAGGCCATTTCGATACTCGATTTCGCCAGACAGTGGCTTGATAAGGCCCAAAATCGCCTTGACCAAGGTGCTCTTACCGGCGCCATTTGCGCCAACAATACAGACAAAATCTCCACTTTCGATCGAGAGATTGGCGTTACTAATAACTTTATTCTCGCCAAAGCCGAGACTGAGTTTCTTTAACTCGAGAATCGTCGACATTATAAAGCCTCCTTTAGCGTTTCTGCGTTTTTCTCCATAATATCCGCGTATGATAGCCCACCATTGAACTCTTCCTCCGAAATATTATGCGCCGCATGGAGCGTATATACTTCGGCGCCAACTTCTTCGGCAATCGTCTTTGCCAGACGGTCATTCGTCATCTCAATCTTGAAAATTGCTTTTGCGCCGAGCTCTTTTGCCTTTTTCGTCAGCACGGAAATCGTATTGGCGCTAGCCTCGGTTTGATCTGAACAGCCAGGAAATGCTGCGTAATAATCTAGGTCGTACTCGTCGACGAAATAGCGAAATGGGAAACGGTCGCCAAAGATGAGCGTACGATTATTCTTTGCCGCAACTGTCGCGCGGATATCTTTATCGATCGCGGAAAGGCGCGCGATATATGAATCGGCATTCTCCTTATAGATATTGCCCTTTTCGGCAGTGATGGACGACAGTTTTTCGCGGATAGCGTTAATCATTTTTATCGCGTTCGGGATACTGGTCCAAATGTGTTCATCATATTCTTCTTCCTCGCCCTCTTCTTCCGTTTCCATGCCTTCTTTTTCTTCTTCGACTTTCAGATCGACGAAATCCATGAGGCGCAGACGGCGCTCAGCTGGCACATCATTGTCCGCAAGAAGGTTTTCAACCCATTCTTCCGACTCGCCGCCAATATATATAAAGAGTTTCGCGTTCTTGATATTGATAATATCTTGCGGCGTCGGTTCATATTCGTGCATTTCTGCACCAGGCTTCATGAGCATCGAGACATTATTCTTATCGTCAACTATTGCGCGCGTAAAGTCATAACCAACAAAGCTAGTAGAAATAATCTGAGCATCTTTTGATGCCTCTTTTGGCCAGAAAACTGCCACCAAAATAATAAATATAAAGCTAAACGCGAGGAGACCGACGTTTTTGAACAGATTCTTCATTTCGCCTCGCAGCACTTCTTGCAATTACCATTAATAATAATCTGGCGCTCGTCCGCCTCAAAGCCATGTTCTTCGGCAACATGCTGCATGAGTTGCTTCACCAAGCGGCAATCCATATGCTCGAGTCGGCCGCAATTGCCACATTTAAGGTAGCAGTGGCCGGAGTGGCCGCATTCTTCTAGATACTGATAGCGCACAATACCGCCAGCCGAGATATTTTTACGCAATTTACCTGCCTCGAGCAGCTCGTCTACCACGCGATAAATCGTCGTCAAGCCAACTTCCTCGCCTAAGCGAATCAACTCATTATAGATATCTTTGACGGTAAATTCCTGGCTCTGTTCAGAGATAATTTTCGTAATCAGAGCTTTTTGGCGAGTATTGTATGTCATAAATCTATTTTAGTACGTTTTTCTTAATTTGAAAATGGTTTTCATTTTCGAAAGACAAAAAATATTCCCCGTTTCCGAGGAATATTTCCGCTACTATTGATTGAGCTCTTTTTTCGCAGTCTTCGAGAAGATGAAGAATGGAATCCAGATACATGCAGACACAATCGAGATAACGAGGCTGCTGACAAGGCCTGAAGTCAAGTTAGTATGAAGCTTCTCGCCCCATGGGCCAAGAATTGACATTGCCATCGCAAAATCAATGATGTTCCAAGCCAAGACGATTGCCTCGAATGCAATTACATATGGGATGGAGATCTTTTTGCGCTTGTAGACGAGTACGACGCCAATAATTGCCAAGATAGCGATAATAATGATCATCGTCATCTCGAGACCGATTGGGCCAGTGACTTCGTCGCAGAACTTCTTCACGAGCGACAACTTTGCGCCATTGCACTCTGAGAGAACTTCGGAGTTGTTTTTAAAGATGCTAATAAGAGAATACGCTACGCCGATAACAGTCATAACGACATAGGTACCGAGCCAGCCGGTTAGTTTTTCATTCTTTTTCTTCGCCGGTGCGGCTGCAGGTTGTTCATTCATAAAAAAATGCCCCTTTTAATTATTATTATTGGCGTAATGCCATTGCTGGTGCCCGAGATGAGACTCGAACTCATAATCCGGTAAAGGAAGCGGATTTTAAGTCCGCCGCGTATACCAATTCCGCCACTCGGGCAAAGATACCTAAATAATCTTGGAGGTGCGTACCAGAGTTGCACTGGTCTACGAGGTTTTGCAGACCTCTGCGTAACTGCTCCGCCAACGCGCCATGAGATTATTTTAGCATATAAAATAGCCAGCTAGGAATAAAAATAAGCCCTTCGCAGATTGGGCTCATTTTTCTCGCATCCGGCGGATCTCTCAACATTCCGTCCGATGCACACCTTCTGCGTATATTTTATACGCAAGCGCTTTTGGCGTCAACCTTGACTTTTTCTATATTTATTCTATGATATTTTAGGAATTAACAGGGGTAGAAATCCAAAATCTATTGACTTTTCAAAAAAGTAGTGTGAAATAATAATCCAAAGTGGTAGTGGAAAAAGCACAAAGAGTACGGTAAAATATAAGTAATTAAGGAGGTTTATGGAAGATCAAGAGGGTTTAAAGTTTTACCGTTGCAATACCTGCGGTAATTTATTGTTTGTGATGGTCGATCCGAATGTCCGCCCTACTTGCTGTGGTTCCGACATGGAGATTCTTGATCACATTCATGGCACAGAAGGTAGCGAAAAGCATGCTCCGATTATTGAGCTCAATCAGAACGATACTGAGGTACAGGTTGGCCTACAACTCCACCCAATGACCCCAGAGCATCGCGTCGAGTGGATCGCTCTTACCGATGGTGAGCGTGTCGAGATTCAGAAGCTTGGCGTCACTACCCCACCAGTCGTAAAGTTCTCAAAGATGTCTGGCAACGGTAAAGTTCGCGCATACGCGTTCTGCAACATCCACGGCCTATGGCAATCCGAAAAATAGTCGAGACGATTGCGGATCGTAGCAAGTTTGCGCTTGTTAGCGCAGGCTATCTGCTAAAGCGACCAAAATACCTATGTGCTTTTATCGTCAGCTTCATCGTTGTTCTCTATATTTTTACCTTTTTTAGAGATGGCGACAGTAATTGGCAATTGATCTGGTCCGGGCTTGGCATTGGCGACAAACTTGACGTCATGGGGCGCATATTTCCAGCGATGCTAGAGAACTTCACTTCTCTTTATGGGCTAACAATTGTCTTCTTATCGCTATTCCAGGCGATCGTTATCATGCAGCTCATCTTTGCTTGGCGCAACCGCGAGAAAAATCATGCCCTCGACGGAGCTAGCACCGGTGGCGTCGGCGCCATTCTCGGCTTTATCGCCCTGGGCTGCCCAAGCTGCGGAGTCGGCCTTCTAACACCTCTACTCTCCGCCATTGCGGGCGCTAGCGCAGTCGCTCTCGCCGAGACAATCAGCCTAATCTTCATGATCCTGGCATTCGGCCTACTACTATTCACGATCGTACGCTTAGGTTATATCAACTACATTATAATTAGCAGCAAGAACTACAAGGAGGAACATGCAAAAAGCCATTAGAATCGGCCTTTTAGTAGCCGTCGTAGGGCTATTCTTTGGGATCATCATCTTCAATGCGCTTAATCCAGCGCCACCAGACATGACGTCCTGGAACGATAAGATGACAATCGGTAACGCCGAGACCGCAAAACATCATTTCGCGATGTATACTGACATCTTTTGCCCGTACTGCGACAAGTTCTCCGATGCCGTTTCAGCGCATTATGATAGCTGGAAAAAGGAATACATCGACAACCATAATGTTCTCTTCGAGATTCGCGTCACCGACATGAACTACGAGAACGGCCACTCCGATAATAGCCGACCAGCTGGCGAGGCGGCCTATTGCGCTGCAAAGCAAGGTGATTTCTGGAGCTACTACTACGCCTTAATCGCAAAGCTATATGCCGATTATCACTCCAAAGGTATCGGCGTCGATCGCTATGCCGAAAAGATCCCAAATCTAGATAACGGCTACTTCTACGATATTGCCGACGGCCTAGAAAGCATCGACCGCGACAAGCTTGTCAGCTGTATGGAGAACCACGAGACAGCCAAGGAGCTTGATGCTAATACTAAAAAGGCGTTGTCAAAAACCAATGGCGGCGTGCCATATTTCGTATTCGACAAGTTTAAGACTAGCGGTTTTGCCGGGAACTGGAATACCGACAACGACTACAAAGAAGTCAAACGCATGATGGATGCCGGTTTGTCGACCAAATAAACTTAAGATTTTTGCTATAATAGAATAAAGAAAAAAGGAGGTTATAATGCCAGCGGTAATATTAACTGTAATCGTCTTCGTGATCCTGCTCGTGATCCTGCCAGGCTGTCGCGTCGTGCGCCAATTCGAGCGCGGCGTCGTCTTTACGCTTGGTAAATACACCGGCATCAAGCAGCCAGGTCTTCGTGTGATTATCCCATATCTACAGACCATGTCTCGCGTCGATGTACGTTCCACGCCTATCGACGTGCCAAAGCAGGAAGTCATCACCAAGGATAACGTCACGGTCGGCGTCGATGCTATCGTCTACTTCCGCGTACTAGATCCAGCAAAGGCTTTGCTCGAGACTACGAACTACATCTATGCAACCACCAACTTCGCGCAGGCTGCTCTCCGCGATATCACCGGTAACTTCGAGCTTGATGAGCTCCTCTCAAAGCGTGATGAGATTTCCGCCCAGATCAAGGAGATCGTCGACAAGGAAACCGATAAGTGGGGTATCGACATCGAGAACGTGAAGCTCCAGAACATCGAGCTCCCAGGCGATATGAAGCGCGCCATGGCAAAGCAGGCAGAGGCTGAGCGCGAGCGCCGCGCCGCAATCATCGTTGCAGAAGGTGAAAAATCTGCTGCAAAGAGCGTTGCCGAGGCTGCACACTTGCTCGCCAATACGCCAGGCGGTATCCAAATCCGTACTCTTCAAACGCTTGAAAAGATCTCTTCCGATCCAAGCCAGAAGACCGTAATTATGCTTCCAAACGATATCAAAAATATCTTCAAAGCTTAATAATTTTGGGCAAAATTAAAACCACCGCAGTCAGACTGCAGTGGTTTTTTGCTTACGCGGTGGATGGGTTCTTGTTTGAGGGATTACTCAATCTCGTCGGGGTCGTTATAGTAGTTACGACCTACGTCGAGAAGACTCGTCTTGGTGGCCGACTCAGATTCGTCGTCTTCACCTTCTTCAGCTTCCTCTTCGGCTGCCTCGTCGTTTGCTTCGGCGACAACGACGGGTGCAGGCGCAGGCGCCTGTTCAACAGCCTGAGGAGCCGGAGCCTTCTCTGCAGCCGCGAAGATCTCTGCTGCCGAGACCGTCGTCTGAGACTTCTTAGGGGTCTCTACGACGGGGGCGACCACGGACTGCGGGGCGGGCTGTGCGGGAGGAATCGGCTTGCCGGCGAAGATCTCCTCCGCCGTGATACTGTATCTCTGCTGACTGCTCTCGAATGATTCGATCGCCGCTTCCGCTGAGATTACCGGCGCCGGTCGTTCCGAGGCCTTCTCGATATCCTCCTTCAGCTGTGCCTGAGCCGCCTTTGCTGCCGCGAGAGCCTTGTTGGCCTCGTCGAGCTGCTTACGAGCCTCACCTTCATTCTGCTGCGCGAGTCTGAACGCATTCTGGGCATTAGCCAGATTTGCCTGAGCCTCCGCGAGATCATCTGAACGCTGTGAGAATTTCTCCTCAGCAGCCTGTACCTTGAGTTCCAGTTCGTTAATCGATGTTGCCATAAAGCTACCATCCTTTCTTTGAAAAAATCTTGGCTCTCCCAGAGCCACATAATGGGAATATATTCATTATAGCACAAAATGCCAAAAAAGTCAATATCTATGGTATAATATACCCCATGGGCAATCTGTTAATGCTCGATTCTAGCGACGACGTGAAGATCGTCGGCAAACTGGGATCATATCTCGCAAAAACCATGCGCACCGAGCTAAAAATCGCGCGCGGCTTTGTCATACCAATCGACAAGCACGTCGGATACGGTCTGAGTAACGAGATTTTGCGCGAATATGACAGATTGCAGCTCGATAAATGCGTCGTTCGCACTTCCCCAATTCCGGATAATTTGGCAGGCGAAGTTAGAGTTCCGGTTGCGCGCGACGAATTGATTGACACCGTTATTTCCCTGCAGGCAGATGCCGCCAAGCGTTGGCAGCCCTGCGCCGTGATTGTTCAGGAATATCTGGACGGCGAGCTCATGGGCACGATTTATTCGCAAAACCCATATACCGGGGCTCATGACGAGGTCTTAATCGAAACCAGCCTCTGGGCCAGCAACAGTGTACTCGGCGACGACGATGAGCCAGAGATGATACTTCTAGACAAGCGCGACGGCACCGTTTCGCTTGAAAGCGACGAGGAGCAGACCTACCTAGAGGCTGAACAAGTCCAGACGCTTTACCGTGCAATACGTAAGGCCGAAAAGGCGATTGGTGAGCCGATCAGCCTGGACTGGGGCTTCGTAAATGGGGTATTATATATCTTAAGAACTAGGCCACTTGGCGCCTAGAGGAGGATTATGATTAGACATTTGGCGCAGACGCTTTTGAGGCGCGACGGCAAGGTTTTACTCGGCGTAAAGAAGACTGGTTTTGGCGCCGGCAAGCTTGTGACGCCCGGCGGAAAAGTCGAGCCAGGCGAGACGCCAAAACAGGCCGCAATTCGCGAAACCGCCGAAGAGGTCGGCATCAAGGTGAACGCTTGCGAAGAGGTTGCGCAGGTTATTTTCCGCGATCTTTATTATAAGGGCCAGCCTGAAACCGATATCATGCATGTCTATGTTTCCGATGATTTTGAGGGCGAGCCGACCGAAACGCCTGAGCTCGCGCCAGAATGGTGCTCGGTCAACGATATTCCGTACAACAAAATGTGGAGTGACGCCATCCATTGGATGCCAGACGCTTTGCGTGGAAAGAAAACGGATTCTTATTTCCGCTACGACGAGCATAATGAATTGAAAGATTACAAAGTAAACTACACGCCGGACCACTGCATCGCGCGCTTCCGCGATAAAGATTTCGGTCTACCAGAAGACGGCGATGAGGCAAGTTTCATTACGCGCACCGCAGCACGCGCTGTCATGTTTGACGAGAATGGCCGCGTTGCCCTGATCAACTCCACGAACCGCGGCTGCTACAAGCTGCCCGGCGGCGGCATCGACGAGGGCGAGTTAATCGAAGAGGCGCTCCGTCGCGAAGTCCACGAAGAAGCCGGCTACGAGATTCACGATATTATTCCGCTTGGCTACACGCACGAAACCCGCCATAAATTCACCCAATATAATGTATCCTACGCATTCATTGCACGCGCCGGCAAGTTCGTTGGCGCCAATCTGATGGAGGACGAAATCGAGGACGGTTTCCAGCTAGAATGGTATGACGATATTGATGCCGCTATCAGCGCGCTAGAGGCGATCGACACGAGCGACAAAATCTACCAAATGAAGTTCTTTACTGTCCGCGAACTCGCAATCCTACGCGAAGCTAAGCGCGTTATGAAGGAAAAATATGGACAATAGAATCCCGCTCGCTGAACGAATGCGTCCAAAGACGCTCGATGAGGTGGTGGGACAAGATGATATTATTGGCGATGGCAAAATCTTGACCGAAATCGTCCGTAAACAAGAGCCAGTAAACATTATTTTCTGGGGCCCTCCAGGGACCGGCAAGACAACACTCGCGCGCATTATTGCGAATGAGTTCAAGGCGGATTTTGTTGAGATTTCCGCGGTGACGAGCGGTAAAAAAGACGTCGAAAAGGTCGTCGAACAGGCTCGCCGAAACTGGAATCTAAAGCAGCGCACCGTGCTGTTCGTGGATGAAATCCACCGTTTCAACAAGGCGCAGCAGGATGCATTTTTACCGCATGTCGAATCTGGCCTGATTACCCTCATTGGCGCGACGACCGAGAACCCGAGCTTTGAGGTGATTTCCCCGCTACTTTCTCGCAGCCGTGTCGTCACCGTGAAGCATCTCAGCAAAGACGATATTATTACCGTCCTCAAGCGCGCGATTAAGGCTGAAAAGGCCACGAAGCGCGTGACCGCCGCGGCGATCGATTATCTCGCCGAACTGTCTGGCGGCGACGCCCGCTCTGCGCTTGGCGATCTCGAACTTGCGCTCAGCCTCTCGCAAAAAGTTGGCGTGCAGGAAGTACTCGAAGCGGCCGGTCGCAAAGTCCCAGGCTACGATAAAAAAGGTGACAATCATTACGATAATATTTCTGCGTTTATTAAATCGATGCGTGGCGGCGATGCCGATGCGGCGCTGTATTATCTCGCGCGCATGCTGAATGCCGGCGAAGATCCGAAGTTCGTCGCACGCCGCATGGTGATTTTCGCTTCCGAGGATATTGGTCTAGCCGGCAACGGTGCACTCGACCTTGCGCTCAATGCTTTCATGGCGGTCGAGCGAATCGGTATGCCAGAGAGTGGTCTCATTCTCGCGCACGTCACAACTGCGCTTGCGAAGGCAAAGAAGTCCCGCGAGACGACCGATGCTTGGTACAAGGCGCAAGATTTGGCGCGCCGCACGATGGGCTTGCCAGTGCCGATTTGGCTCCGCAATGCCCCAACGAAGCTCATGAAAGAGCTCGGCTTTGGCGAAGGCCAAAAATGGGAAGCCGGCTTCAAGCTCGACAAGAACTATTTGCCAGACGAGATTAAAGACGAAAAAATCCTATAAAAAGAACCGCTTTAAGCGGTTCTTTTTTTACGTATCTATCACTGCGCTAGACAGCGGATTGGAAGATATGAAGATTTCGCTAAATACCCCTGGTCAGAATAATGGATATCGTTCTTCGAAATTGATACGAGATAGTAGGAGGCGTACTCTTCCGAGCGGCCACTAGTTCTGCCCCAGTATTGTCCATTAGTACTACGCTGCCCGACTTCAATTTTAACGCGGCTGATAGCTTTACCGGCATAGGTAAAGTTGTTCGGATAGCTTGTTTCCGTTTCGGAATAATTGCCGTGATATTGAATAGCGCCATTACCGCCAAGCGCCAAATCAAGCTGCGAGAAATCAGACTTGGTCGAATCAGTATAATGATTAGATGGAAGGCGCCAGCCAGCTGGGCAAAGATCACCCGTGACTTCATTAAAGTTCGTGACACTATATGCACCATTTCCAGCCGTAGCAGTGTACCAGTTATAGTGTGCGCCAAACTCATAGGTCTGACCACTCGTCGCCGTTGGCGAAGGAGTACTCTCGGAATTAATATCGGAAATCAAAAGCGAATACTTGTTAATACAACCGGAGGTATACTGGCCATCATCGCCGCATGCAGCCGGAGTTGTTAGAGTAGTAAGATTCTTCGCCGTGTTTACAAACGACGCAGTTGGATGGTTCGTATTCTCATCATTCAATTCCTTGCCCGTCGGGTTGAAGCGCAAGTTTTCAATCATCCACCATTTGCCGTCTGCCAATTTTGCAACAGCATAGGTTTGGCCATCGCGCGTATCCGTCAATGCCGTTATGGTCGTATTCGGATTCGTCAGCTCAAACGTAGTCGCATTAAAGGTCTGCAAGGTATAGGTCGTACTCTTCGGCGCCCAAATTGCATACATGATGATTTCGCCGTCATTCACGGCGCCGTCCGTAATGGTCTGATTAAGCGTAATCATCTCGTTCGGACCATAAATCTTTGAGCTGCCACCCGGCTGAGCATTTTTATCCATACTCCAACCAATGAAGCCATAATCGTCGCGCAGGAAATTAGGTGCGTTCAAATAATAGTACTCGCCTTTATGCATGCCGCTCTTCGTAAATGCTTCCCCCATAGTACCGGTAGTACTACCATTACCGTCGTACTTTATAGTATAAAGCTGCTCATAGATTGCATAGAGAGTCTTAGTTTGGCCAACTACGCCTGGAACATGATCGCGAATGTCGGCCATATTCGTATATAGGCCTCTCTCATCATTAATGTCCTCAGACCACCCCTTGAAGAAATAGTTGCCAGTCGGCAAGTCTTCGAATGCGCCAGAATAAACCTCGCGATTACAGTCTGCGACCGGGCTACCGATGAGATTATCGTTTTCGTCGTAGGCCTCAATCACTGCATAATAGCCATAATAGTTAGTCATGTAATCCGAATAGAAGACAAAGGATGCAGTGTCGCCTGGAATATCCAAAGATGCCGTCCGCATAGTGTCATTCCCGCCATTATACCCAGCGAGCTTATTGCTGTCATATATATACTGCGACACCGTGCCAGTATACACGCCCTTAATAACATATAGCCAATCTTTATCTGTCTGAGTGCTATACTGGATTTCCGCATGAAGTTTTGCGGCGCCCGGGAACGTAACGACATCGATATCTTGGATGTATGTCGCGTAGTCGCCGTTGCGTACGCCATTGTCATCGATATTAGGTGTATGTGAGAATTTCTGACGTGCACGAGTATAAGAATCACCACAGGTGCCGGTTACCTTAACAGTATTTACGCCCGCACCATTAGAGAATTTGCGGCCATTACCGTTAAAGTTAAGAACGAGAGTCTCATCTTCCCACTTCGCATAAAGCGTGACTGTGCCGTTATTCTCGGCAGTAAGATTATTGACCTCTTCCCCATCCGCGTAAGCGACATCACCAGTCGGCGTGGTGGCCCAGCCAGCGAAGGTGTGGCCAGTCCAAGAAAATGCGTTGCCAGTTAAAGTGACAGGTGTGCCATATATAGCATCGAGCGAATTCATCTCGCCAGTAGCAGCACTTTCGTTTTTATCGAAGGCGATTGAGTAATGATTCATATTCGTCTTGGCAAAAATTGTAATGTCTTCAGTAATTGGAGCCGTAGGATCAATATCGTTGCCATCCTCGTCCTGCCAGCCGACGAAGCTTTGGCCAGTCACGCCCGGAATCTCAATTTCATCAGCTTCCTCGAGTGTCTTGCCGTAGTCGACAATATAGTCATTATCGCCATAACTGACAACGACCTTGTCGTAGAGGCCGTAGTTCGTAGTTAGAGTAAAGGAGTTTACTTCAGTAGCAATAGCGCTGACGCTCGTAGCGATAACAGCCGCCGCAATAACAGTCGCTGCGACACCGAGAGCCTTAGTGGACTGCTTGTGATTCTTGATGAAAATAACTGCGCAGACAATTAGGCCGAGCGACGAAATAGAAAGAATAATGACGCTGCCCGTTATACCGTCGTGCGTATTTGGAGTGATGCTAATAGTCTCTGGCTCAGCGATGTCTGTAAACTGGATTGCGAACTCGACGCTTAGACTCTGAGCGCGCTTGCTCATGTCGGCCACGGACTTAACATATTTAGCCGTAAAGACAAAGTCGAATGCGCTGCCAGCCGTAATGGTTTCATCTGCGTGATTATCATAAGAATACGAGATGTTTTCGTTCGAATTATTATCGGAAATACCCTTAATGACATGGTCAACTGAGTCGGTATTCTCGAGCGTTACCTTGAAAGTTGCACTGTCGTTAAGCTTATAGAAAGACACCTCGCTCGCGATTGTTGAATCGTCGAACCCGGTGATAGCACCAGTTGCGCCAGCCGACATTGTAGTAATTTCAGCTGCTTTAATTTTAAATTTTGCTGCTTCCGCAATTACGGAAGTAGTTGAAGCGAGAGATGTAATAAAACTGACTGTAAATACTAATACAGACAGCACATAAGCCCTGCTTCGCCAAACGCTTTGGCGCTTCATTCTTTTCATTAGTAACTCCACTTATTTACTAATGTCTATTTTATCATGCTCGTGGCTAATTATTGTAGATGCTTTTTATGGTTATTTTTATAACGAAATGACTTTGTCGCGCGACTTGGCGCCAGCAACAATTTCAATCTGAGTTTTTGGCACTTTAAACTCGTCGGAAATCAGTTCAAGCAAAGCCTTGTTCGCCTCCCCGTCATGAGCGCGGGCATGCAAAAAGGCGACATAGCTGCCGTCTTCTTGTTTTTCAAGGCGCGTCGCACCCTTTACGCCAGGTTTAACGCGCACAGAAATCTGCATTATTTACCGCCGCAAACTACGTTATTTGCGTGGAGCCAGCCCTCTGCGGAGCCGCCATCGAGATATTCACCCTGAATTGGTTTGACGTGAATCTTTTCGCCAGCCTTAATGCGGTCGATAATCGGATCGGTGATGAGATACTCTTGGTCGCCAGGACCAAAATCATTCTCGTGGCAGTAATCGACGATGCGCTTTAGTAGCGCAGGTGACATGATGTATTTGCTGACGTTAATGAGGTTGCTTGGAGCCTCCTCTTTCTTTGGCTTTTCATAAATACCAGTTAGAATGCCGTCCTCAACCTTGAGCACGCCATATTTCTCGACGTCGTTTGGATCGATTTCAGTTGCGAGCATTGCGGAATCGGAAGTATCATTTACGCATTCCATCAAGCGAACGAGATCAGAAGAGCCATCAGCATTGTAGATAAAGTCATCACCCATAAGAACAACTGTCGGCTCGTCGATGTCGTATTCTTCTACGACCTGGGCAACTGGACAAGCGTTGCCGTAGCGAGCGTCAACGTCTTTCTGGCAATGAAAATGGATTGTCATGCCCGGGCGCTGAGTATTTGCGAGCGAAACCTTATCGGCTTTACCACGAGCAACGAGGTAATTATTTAACTTTTCGTTTTCTTCGTAATAAGCCTTGATCTGTGAGAATGGTTTTTCGTCGATGACGATATAGACATCCTCAATGCCGGCCTTTGCGCAATCTTCCACGACATAATCAACTAGTGGACGGTTGCCAATTGGCAGCATAGCTTTTTCGATTACTTTAGTGATAGGGAGACGGCGAGTACCCCAACCCGCAACAGGAATGATAGCTTTCTTGATCTGCATAATGATATTAGTTTAGCGTTTTTTAATGCTTTTTACAATGATTAACAGATGATAGAGGCAAATGTAGGCAAGGTAACCGATGGCCGTAGCAAGGAAGACGCCAATGTAGGCATAGCGCTCAGCGCCCCAGAGATAGACAAGAATTGCTACGATCGGAGATACGCAGAGGGACGGAATAAGAATGGCGAGATTTACTTCGCGACGAATCTTCGCGTCCTGATAATAGCGAATCGTTGCGACTTTGCGAATGAGAATTAAGAGGCTAAGAGCACAAAGCATGATGACGCCTGTGCCGGAGTTCACAACGAAACAAATACCAGCCGCAGCGCCAGCAACGATGCCCATAAATAGATCGATTGCACAAAGCCCCATTGCGGAGTAAATCGGTACGCGCTTCTTGCCTTTTTTCTTTTCGCGGAACTCAAGCAAGAGATTCTTCAGAATAGAGGTAATGAAGCCGAGAAACGAGAAGCCGACCGTACTAATCAAGATCGTCCAGATAACGTAATCAATGTCCAAAATCTCCACCGCGTCGCGGATGAGAAAATGGAAGATCGCCACAAAAGCAAAGATAATGCCAAGAAACACACCGTATTTCTTTATCATGTCTGCAAAATCGCTACCAATATCGAATAATTTTAGGCCGCAAAAAATCGCCAGCGTTGCGACGATATTTGCCGTAATCACAATTGCTAATACGTTCATGCTTTTATTTTATCGTAATAATCGATGGCAGCCAAGCTTCGTCCGGCTCGACGCCAAGAAGGTCAGCGACGGTCGAAGCGACATTCGCGAGGCCAAACTCGCCATCCGCGAGCTGGTATTTGTCGCGGTTTTCAGTATCATCAATAATCGCAAACGGAATCTTGTTGGTCGTATGAGAGGTTTTTGGACTACCCTGCTCATCAATAAGCTCTTCGGCGTTGCCATGGTCGGCCGTAATAATCGTGACGCCGCCAAGCTTGTTGACCGCTTCGACGATGCGCTTTAGACAGACATCAATTGCCTCCATAGCAATGATCGTAGGCTCGAGCTCGCCAAAGTGGCCAACCATATCACCACCAGGATAGTTGACGCGGAGAAAATCGAACTGACCGCTCTCAATAGCAACAATCAAACGATCGGTAATCTCAGCCGATTTCATCCATGGGCGAGTATTGAATGGCTCTTTGTAGGAAGGAATTTCTTCTTCGACTTCGCCGGCTGGAATATCGTAGGAATTACCATTGAAATAGTAGGTAATGTGGCCGTATTTGACCGTTTCGGAGATAGCGTATTGGCGAATGCCGAGACCGGAAAGATGTTTCGTGAGCGAGTGCTTGAACTCTGGCGTTTTTACGAGAGTATATTGCGGGACATGAAGGTCTTCGTTATACTCCGTCATGCCGACGAAGCGAATGTCTGGACGACGGATGCGATCAAAATGTGGAAAGTCGTCGTAAGTGAAGGCCTGAGTGATTTCGATTGCGCGGTCTGCGCGGAAATCTAGATAAATAAGTGCATCACCGTCATTAATCGTGCCGATGGCTTGGCCATTTTCAGCAACAACAAATGCTGGCATATATTGATCCTGGAGACCTGGCTGTTCTTTGCGATATGTTTCAACCGCTTCAGTAGCGGACGCGAACTGACGGCCTTCGCCTAATACGTGCGTGCGCCAACCTTGCTCGACCATTCCCCAGTCATTTTCATAGCGATCGCAAGTGATAACCATACGGCCACCACCACTCGCAATTTTATAGTCCGGATTGCCGAGATCCTCGACAAATTTCTCAATACGCTGAATATATTTTGGCTCGCTCTGAGGCGGGACATCGCGGCCATCAATCAATGCATGAATACGCACGCGTTTGACGCCGTCTTTTTGTGCCTGCTCGAGCATCTTCTCGAGATGAGCGATATTTGAATGGACATTTCCATCACTGAAAATACCCATGAAATGAAGAGTCGAATCATTATCGACGACGCGGCGAACCGTATCTTGCCAAACCGGCTCAGAGAACGCCTTGCCGCCCATGATTTCTTCTTCGACCGCAGCGCTGCGCTGGAGAACAATCTCTCCAGCGCCCATTGCGTTGTGGCCAACTTCACTATTGCCCATGTCACCGTCCGGGATACCGACCCATTTGCCGCTTGCATTAATGGCGGCGCATGGATAGTCCTCTAAGAGGTGATTATAGGTTTCTAGGTGCGCCTTTTTGACGGCATTAAAACTAGAATCTTCGCGGATGCCGACCCCGTCGAGAACGACGAGGACGACAGGCCCATCATAGTGAAGTTTAGACATTTTGTTTTCCTAATACTCGGTTGGCTTGTAAACAGTACCCGTGAACCAAACCTCGCCGGTATCCTTGTCGCGGATAATATACATGTATGGCTTGTTGAAGGTCAAGTCGATCTTCTCTACAGGAACATCCCATAGATAGTCAAAGCTACCAGCGTTGCCCTTACCACCAAAGTAAGTTGCAGCTGCAGCCTTGATACCATCGTTCGAGAATTCGATGTCAGCAAAGTGCTTGACGGAGTCGATGCGGGCACCTTCCTGCTTGGTCATCTTGGAAAGGTTTGAGTTTTTGCCAAAGACATCGTTGATACCGAGATTCTGAAGATTATCCTTGAGCGGCATGTCGTAGTTGTACTTGAATACAGGGACAGTACCGTGGATCTGGGTGATAACACCGTCTTTGAAGTTTTCTTTCTTGATAGTCTTTAGGCTACCGATAGTCTCGGTGAGACCCTCTGCGGTAAGACCGCTGATGTATTCTTTGAGATCTTTCTCTTTTGGCATAATACCGACATACTGGAGAGTAGAACCGCTATAGGTCTGAAGATCCTTTGCGAAGACTTTTTCGCCATCGTTATCTGCGAATGCGAAGTCGGTAGAATCATCAACCTTGCCATAGTTATCCTTTAGCTCCTGGATGTAACCATCGAGATATTTATCGGCATCTTTCTCGGCCTCACTAGTTGCGTCGCCAGACTTTAGCCATTGCTCATATTTTGGCTTGACCGTCGAGCGAATCTTGCTCTCGCCGAGCTCCTTGACGATATCGTACTTGTTGACGCTTGCAGCGATTGTCAGGGATTTTGCCTTACCGCCGTTGAAGTCAACACTCTTGTAGCTGTCTTTGTTGCTTGGATCGACGCAGTTGACCATATCGTTATATTTCTCATGGCGATAATCGACATCATAGTCCTTGCTTGGGATATTCTTGGAGCTGTCTTCGTTATATGCACACTGAATGCGGTTGGTCCAGTTCATATCGATTGCAAGTGCGTTGACGAGCGCATAGTTGAGCTGGCTAACATCTTCGTCGGAAAGCATGTTCTTGATGATGCCGAAGGTCTTCTTGCTAATCCAGTTATTGATTGGAGCTGCCGTCTTGAAATCGTCATAAACAACGTCAGCATTGTAGTTAGTCTTTAGGCCGCTAATATAGCTATCGAGAATCTGGCTCTTGTAATCATTCGAAATAAAGAATGCATTAACGAGAGAGCGGTTCTGGCTATCGATGTAAGCTTTTGGCTTGTAATCGCCGACGAGATTATCGATCTGCGTCTTGGTCTCGCCATCAGCTGCATCGGAAAGCATCTTTAGCGCATATTTGATTGATAGTGGGCTATAAACCTTATTGACCTCATCATCGTTAAGCTTGAGGAACTTTAGGTCAAAGTCACTTAGGCCATTGCCAGTGAGACGAAGTTTGGAGATTTCCTCAGAGCTAGCCGTTTTTTCGGTATCGTTGCTCTGCTTGCCACCCTGGTTATTTAGGAACCACCATGCGCCGAAGCCGCCGCAAGCCAAAACTAAGAGGACGAGAACGAGGGCGATGACTGGTTTTTTACTCTTTTTATCTGCCGGAATAGTAACGACGGTATCGCTAGGCTTACCCTCTGATACTGGCGTTTCTGGTTCGACTGGTGCTACAGGCTCCGCCGACTCTACTGGTTCGGCTTCTGCAACTGGTTCTGCTTCTGCAACCGGATCTGCAGCAATTGGTTCTTCCACAGTTGGCTCTGCTGGCGTTTCTGGCGCAGCTGGAGCATCGCTGAATGGATTTACCGGATTATTTTCTTCGTCCATTAAGTCTCCTTTTGACCTTTAGTTAATAAACGTTAGCACTATTGTAGCACCTCTTGACTTTTCTCGCAAAGTGTGCTATAATTAGAGGGTTATGAGGATTATTGCTCAAGACGACATGGAAGGCGCAATCGCCACCCTTAATAGGGGTGGGGTTTTGGCTGTCCCGACGGAAACTGTTTATGGCCTCGCCGTTCGCCTCGACAACGAACCTGCAATTCTTAAACTTTTGACCCTAAAAGAACGCCCGGTAGATAGTGGTAAAATCCTAACGATGATGCTTCCGAGCGTAAAGGATATTCCAAAATATGCCGAAATCGACCGCCGACATATGAATCTGGCGCGCCGCTACTTCCCTGGCGAGCTTACCCTAGTCCTGAAAAAGCGCCCGGATTTCCAGCACGTCTATTTTAATAATTTCGATACGATTGGCATCCGTATTCCGGCACATAAATATATGTTGGATCTTCTAAAAGAAACTGGTCCACTGCTCGTAACGAGCGCAAATCCACGCGGCGAGGTGCCATGCAACCACTCGCGCGAGGTCGAAACGCGCATGAAGAGTATCGACGGCGTGATTCGCGGTCATTCCGGCGGCAGCCTTCCTAGTACAATTATTAACTGGGCCGACGAGGAGCCGTATCAAATCCGCGCCGGCGGCCTGCTGATTGTTAGATACTATTAAAAAACTCCCGCGATCGGGAGTTTTTTAAAGCTGCTACGCGCCCACCCAGGGGCACAAAGCATGTTTGTTTTAATCCGCTGTTTTTATTTTTGTATCTAGTCTCCACACTGTCCACATTTTTCAGTGGAACCCCGCAGAGCGTACCAGCTTGCAACTAATGTATCACGTTTATGCTTAGTCGTCAAGTGGTGTTTTATTCTTCGTAGTCGTCGCCGTAATCAGTTTGCGGATCGAGCTGCTGGATAGAATTGCGCTCGCCGAGCTGATATTTCTGGTGATGCGCGCGGCGTTTCTGCTCTTTCACTTCGAGCGTAATGACTGGAATATCTTCCTCTTCTTCGGCAATTACTTCCGGCTCGTCAACCTTGCGGCTAGCCTCAATCACGCTCCAAAGTTCACGCAAAACTTCGGTTAGGCCCTGGTGCGCGGAGCTGGAAATTGCAAAAATCTTTGCCTCAGGATTCTCTTTTAGGATAGCCTGCATCTGCATTTTGACGAGCTCCTCGTCGAGACCCTCACACTTCGTTAACGCAACAATTTCTGGACGGCCTGCAAGTTCGCTGGAGTATTTTTCGAGCTCACCACGAATATCTTTATAGGCTTTGCCGGCATCTTCGGAATAAACATCGATTAGATGCAAAAGAACCTTGGTGCGTTCAACATGACGGAGGAAACGATCGCCGAGACCTTTGCCGTCGGAAGCGCCCTCGATGAGGCCTGGAATATCCGCAATCAGAATCGCATGATCGTCAACCTTTGCAACGCCAAGATTCGGCGTAATGGTCGTAAATGGATAATCGGCAATTTCTGGAGTTGCATTAGAAACGACAGAAAGAAAAGTAGATTTGCCGGCATTCGGGAAGCCAACGAGACCGACGTCGGCGAGAAGCTTCAATTCGAGTTCAGCATCAAAAGACTCACCTGGGTTGCCAAGCTCAGCAATCTTTGGCGTCTGGCGCGTAGAGCTGCGGAAATGCCAGTTGCCGTAACCGCCGTCGCCACCATGAGCGACAATTTGGCGATCGCCGTCAAAAGTCAGGTCAGCAACAATCTCGCCATCACGCTTAACGACGGTGCCGATCGGAACCTCAACTTCGAGGTCTTTGCCGGATTTGCCGCTGGATTTCTGGCCCGAACCGGCCTTGCCATCCTCGGCAATAAGTTTTGGTTGAAAGCGAAAATCAATCAAAGTATCACAGTCTTTGCTGGCCACAAAAACCACATCACCGCCTTTACCGCCGTCGCCACCATCTGGGCCGCCTTTAGGGATGTAGATTTCGTGTCGGAAAGAGATAGCTCCGTTGCCACCCTTGCCGGCTTTAATATAAACTTTCGCCGTATCAACAAACATGCGTATATTTTAACATATTTTCTAGATGAACGCTAGAGGGGACGAGCCTAAACGCTTATGTTATATTTATGGTATGGAACAACAATCTTTTACGTCGCCAGCACCGGCCACGCCAGTAATGCAAACCGCGCCGGCTGCACCAACTCAGAAAAAATCTAATACCGGGCTAATCGTAGCGTTAGTCATTACTATTCTCGCCCTCATTGGCGTTTCGGTCGCCCTGATAATTGTCCTTGCCGCCAGGAAAGAGCCGCCGACAAAAGAAATCAGCAAAGAAGAATGCGTCGAAAAGCTCCTTGGTGACATCGACATACCTGGCATGCCAGATTTACCAAAGCCAAGCACAAACGACGAAAGCGAAGACGATGTACAACGCGAAGACGACATCTCTCGCTTCTTGACTGCTGCGAACGATTTCCAAGCCAATAATAATGGCAAAACACCATGGGATAGCGGCACAACAAACGAAAAGTGGGTCAGGCGTTATATCGACAATAAGTGCACGGCCGACACGCCAGAGCAAGCTGACGACAGCTGCGGCAACGAATTCCGCGATCCAGACGGTCAGCCATATTACTTCGTCTATGAAGGTAATTTAACCTACGCCAAAAAGGCGTCCGTACAGCGCGACCACGGTATCCGCGTTTACACCTATGCACAGTGCGACGGCGGCGATGACGGTTCTTTGACCGTTGCTAGCGGCAAACGCCAATTCGCCATGCTCTACAAATTGAGCGACGGTAGCATTACTTGCAACGACAACCATTAGATTGTATAATATATTTTCATGAGAGTTTTTCTAGGCATGTCCGGCGGCGTGGATTCGGCTGTTTCAGCCTATCTTTTGCAGCAGCAAGGCCACGAGGTCGTCGGCGTCTACATGAAAAACTGGAGTAAAAATCTCCCTGGCATGAAGTGCCCTTGGGCCGAAGATCTCGCAGACGCAAAGCGCGTCGCCGTGAAACTCGGCATCGATTTCCGCGTATTCGATTTTGAGACCGAATACAAACAGAAAGTCGTCGATTATATGTTAGCCGAATACCAAAAAGGCAACACGCCAAATCCGGACATTATGTGTAACCAGGAGATCAAGTTCAAACTCTTCGCCGAAACCGCGTTCGAGCAGGGTGCTGAGGCAATTGCGACCGGTCATTACGCCCGTTGCTCTGGCCGTCAGCTGCTTAAGGCGCGCGACGAGAACAAGGATCAGACTTATTTTCTCTACCGTATCACCGAGGACGCGATTGAGCGCACGATTTTCCCAGTTGGCGACATGCTAAAGCCAGAGGTGAAGGCGCTCGCAGAAAAGATCGGCCTAGCTGTAGCGCACAAGCCAGAATCGATGGGTGTCTGTTTTGTCGGCGAGGCAAATATGCGCGACTTTCTTGGCGAATTTATCGAGACGGAACCGGGTGAAATCCGCGAACTCGAGACCGACAAGGTCGTCGGCACACATGATGGCGCGATTTATTACACACTCGGCCAACGCCATGGCCTAAATCTAAAAGACGGCCTGCCATATTACGTTGTACGCAAGGATATCGCTGCGAATATCGTCTATGTTTCGCGCAATCTCAATGCTCTTTCGCTTTGGAAAAAAGAAATCCGACTAAAGGATGTCGTTTTGCGCGGCGGAGACGATGGTCATAATATCGAGGCACGCATTCGCCATCGCGCGCCGCTTGTTGCCGCAGATTACGACAGCGCAACCGGCCAACTCAGTTTTGCCGACGAACAAAAATCTCTTACGCCGGGCCAATCGGTTGTATTCTACCGCGGCGACGTCTGCATCGGCGGCGGAATTATCGCCTAGAAAAAGCCGGGTCTTTGTCTTGACCCGACCTCTTAATTATTATTTCTTGTAGCCATATTCGGCTAGTGATTTTTTCATGCCTTCCGACGTGGTTCTATACCACTTGCCGTCTTGTTTGTACCACCACTCGGCAGTGACTTTGCCGTTTTTCTTGGTGGCGCGAATGACAACGTCCATATAGCAGTGCATGTCCGGACAGTTGAAGACTACTTTTGTGTAGTATTTCTTCGAAGTCTTTTTGATTACTTCAGTCTTCACGGTCCAACCGTATTTCTTGCCATAAGATTTGACCGGCTTCAAGAGAGCCTTGGTCTTCTTTTTGAATTGATTGGTCTTGGTTTTTATTGTCACGACCGGGACATCACCGGTTTTACATTGATCACAACCGCAACCACAACCCTGGCAAGCATACGCTTCATTCGCAGGCATAATACTTAAAACAACGAGTAGCATGATTATAGATAACAATTTTTTCATAGTTATCTACCTCCTTTCGGGGTGAGGGCTAGGCCCTAACAACGAGCTACATCCTACTATTATATCACACTTTTCCCTAAAAGTCAATAATACATAAGCACTTCCTGCATGCTAAAATATACATAAGTAATATTAGTGGAGGTGGTGTGTTCTATCCTAGCCGACAGGCTTTGGGCGATCAATTAGCTACTAGGTTGACTCAGTACAAAGACAATGAGTCGATTATTTTCTGTCTCAAGAAAAGCTCCCTGCTTTCCTGCATTGAGCTGGCCGCAAATCTTCATGCCTATATCTATGTTTTGCAGTACGCTGAGATTGCAGACCCATTCGATATTACCCGCAACCTTGGCGCTATTACGCCAAAGGGCGAATTCGTGCTAAACCCAGATATTTCTCAAAGCGAATACGAATACATTTCGAGCGACTTTATGAGTATCATCGAGGAGCGCAAGCGCGAGGCTTTTTCCGAGATTAACGGCGAACGCGATCCGAACCCGCAGTTCGACCTCGCCGCGTTCAATAATCGCAATGTCTTGCTCTTCGCGGACATTTTGCAGACCTCATTCCAAATTCAAGTTGCACTTAATATTCTGAAAGCCTACACGCCAACCGTTATTACTGGCGCTGCGGGCAATATTTCATCGGCCGTCTCCGATAAATTCCTGATTGATACCGACGGCTGCACTTACATGGACGTCCTACAGAATAACTTCTTTGACGATTCGCACTATTTCGATCAGCCAGACAATTATTCCGAGGACGACAAAATTAATATGGCAAATAATATAAGTTTGTATTGGGCATAAGAGAGGAGAAAATATGAACCAAGGCAACCCATTAGGCGAACGCGAACTCGCCGAAGCAAAAACCATAATAGACAAGCTCAGCGCAGCATATAGCAAGAAAGTTGTTGGCCAGGAAGAGCTAAAGCTCGCGATGGAAGTCGCATTGATTGCGGGCGGGCATATCTTGCTCGAATCCGTACCGGGCCTCGCAAAGACGCTCGCCGCAAAGACAATCGCCGAAGCATCGAGCGGTACTTTCAGCCGCGTTCAGTGTACGCCAGATTTGCTTCCAAGCGATATTATTGGTACTCAGATTTATAACTACAATACTGGCAGCTTCGATACGAAGATCGGTCCAGTACATGCAAACTTTGTTCTCCTCGATGAAATTAACCGCTCGAGCGCGAAGACTCAGTCCGCTATGCTCGAGGCAATGCAGGAACGCCAGGTTTCTGTCGGTGGCGTTATGTACAAGATGCCAGAGCCATTCGTTGTGCTCGCAACTCAGAACCCAATCGAACAAGAAGGTACTTATGAGCTTCCGGAGGCTCAGCTCGACCGCTTCCTTCTAAAAGAGGTCGTTCAGTATCCTACTCGCGATGAAGAGATGCAGATTTTGAACTACACGATTACCGGTCAAACGACCGCTGCGCTCGGCCCAGAAGACAAGGTCTCAATTGAAGACGTAAAGAAATTGCAGCAATACGCAAAGATGATCGCGGTCGACGACTCGATCAAGAATTACATCGTCAACATCGTCACTGCAACCCGCAACCCACGCGCTATTATCGACGCAACGCTCGCGCGCTACGTTGAATACGGCGTCAGCCCACGCGGCGGCATCGCACTCTTGCAGGTCGCACAGGCGCTCGCTCTTCTCAATGGCCGTGGTTATGTCACGCCTGACGATGTTAAACAATTGCGCCACGCCGCTCTTCGCCATCGCGTCCTCCTAAACTTCGAAGCAGCCGCAGACGACGTCCATCCAGAAGCAATCATCGACGCAATCTTTAGCAAAATTCAAACACCATAGTTAAACCAAGGGAAAAATGCCAAGTTATCTCGTAAAAGTTCGAAAAAAGATGGACATCTTCGCGCAGCGACGCGTGAGGAATGTCTTGACCGGCAACTACGGCTCCGTCTTTAAGGGCCGCAGCCTGGATTTTGACGACTTGCGCGAGTATAACTACGGCGACGACGTTAAGGATATCGACTGGAAGGCAACCGCGCGTTCGCGTTCAGTCATGATTCGCCGCTACATTGCCGTTCGCAAACACAATATTTTGCTCGTGGCCGACAATGGCAACACGATGGCTACGCTTGCGCCGAGTGGCGAGAGTAAACAGGAAGTCGCAACTTTCTGTGCTGGCGTAATGGCCTACATCGCTCAGCACCACGGTGATTTGGTCGGCATGATTTACGGCAACAAGGGCGAAAACAAGCGCTACATGCTCAAGGAAGATACGGCGTATATCGAGAACTTCCTCGACAAGTACGCAAAGTCTATGGCCCTCAATGCACCGGAAAGCGATCTGAATTCCCTACTTACTTATGTTTCAAAAACCTACCGCGAACGCAGCTTTATGATCGTCATGAGCGACGCTGAGGGTATCAGTAAAATCGATACCGAGCTCGTACGCAAGCTACATGCCCGTCATGAAATCATGTTTATCGTCGTCGAGGATTCCCCATTGACGAACGAACTTTTGGCCGATTACGATGCGGTTGATATCGACGGCAAGATGCGTCTATCGCACTTCTTTAGACAGAACAAGAAGATTGCGAAAGCGGAGGCAGAGTACCGCGAGGCGCAGCGCATCGGCATTCGTAAAACTTTGCGTCGCATTGGCATTGTTTGTTGTTTCGTCGATAGCGTTAACCATGCCATACCACGCATCATCGGTATGCTAGAGGAGCAGAAGCATGTCCGACGCTAACACGACATTTTATGGCCCAATTACTTATTCTCCAGTCTGGATTTTTGTCGGCATTTTATTACTTGCAATCGCCGCAGTCATTATTTTCCTCATCATTTACGTCACGCGTAAGAAAGATATCAAGACCATCGATACTCTAAAGATTAATGCGCCGAAGGTCATCAATATGAATGTCCTCCGCGACAAATATCTCAAGATGATCGATGCTTCCGTCGAACGCTACGAACGTCGCCAAATCAAGGCATCACAGTGTCATCAGCAGCTCAGCCTTATTGTGCGTCTATTCTTCTACGAGGCGATGGGCTTCCACGCTGATATTATGACCCTGAATGATCTCAAGAAGACGAATTACAAGAAGCTCGCCGAGCTCGTTGATAGTTACTACCCAGACGAGTTCGACACGCTCGAACAAGGTTCCGTGGCAAGCGCCGCCGAAAATGCGCGCAAGATTGTGAGGGAGCAGTAATATGCGTTACGCCTGGTTTATCTTCCTCCCACCAATCATCATTGCGGCAATCGTATTCGCAGTTTGGGCGCGCTACCGCAAACACAGCCACGAGCGCAGCTTGAAGAATGTCGCGGTTATTGCGCACACGCATACGATCAAGATGCTTCCAGCTTATCGCCGCGCCGTTAGACGCTATCGCCTTTTGTTAATTTTCACCTGCGTCTGTTTCCTTATTTCGACTTTCTCATTCACTATCGCGGCCGCTCGCCCGACCTCACGCGAGGAGCATAATGACGAGAACGAAAGTCGCGACGTCGTACTCTGTTTGGACGTGAGTGGCTCTATGAGCTCATATCAAGCCTCTCTCCTCGAATTATTCATGAAAACTATCGACGGTCTCCATGGCCAACGCGTGGGTCTGACAATCTTCGACGGCGTTCCGGCAAACCTCATCCCGCTTTCCGATGATTACGATGCGGTTGCGGAAATTATCCAAGACTTGATTAAAAACTTCTCCGATTATTCCGTTGCTGTTATGGGCAAATCCGTGTCGATGATCGGCGACGGCGTTGTCGGATGCATCAATAGTTTCAACCTCGACTCAGACGACGGCCGTCATAAGAGCCTAATCATCGCAACCGATAATTATGCCAGCTCGAGCGAAACAGTCGACATTAACCAGGCCGCAAGGTTCGCTAAACGCTACAACATCACTTTCTATGGCATCTCTATTAATTACAGTTCAACTAGCCAACAAGAAAGACTATTCCAAAATGCGGTCGCCATAACCGGTGGTTCATTCTACAATCTCCGCACATTGATATTCAATGGGACCGAGATTTCAAGCAATATCATCAACAAAGTTCTCGCCCAGGAAGCAGCTAAAGTCGCCGGCAACTCCGAAATCTCATACGTCGATTCTCCAGACATCGCGCTGATTATTTCCGCAGTCAGCTTCATCGTTATGATTGCATTATTATGGAGGCTGCGTCTATGATATTCGTCTCATCAATTCCGCTATTTATATTCATTATTCTCATTGTCGCAATACTGACGGCTACGGTATTCTGCCTTATTAAAAAGAAATATCGCAAGGCATATATTTTCCGCCGTATCGGCATTGCCGCCCTGCTCGTCATTGCGCTCGCGCGCCCAGCAATCGGCACAGATACTGCCGAGCGAAACCTCAGCAACCTGAACGTCCATTTTGTAGTCGACAACACCGGCAGTATGGCGACGAAAGATATGAATGGTAAGTATCGTTACGAGGTTGCTTCTGAAGACATGCAAAAAATCGTAAAGCTATTTGCCGGTTCACGCTTCAGCATCACGACGATGGACTACAACATTTATCAGGCAATGCCACTCGTGAATGACTCAACTACGGCAAGCTCCTTCATCAATTCATTGTCGCCAAAGAACAGCTTGCTCACAATGGATTCCGATCTGTCCTCATTACTCAAGTATTCCTATACTCGCATCAAGAAGTACGCTAAGCGTTTCCCAGAGCGAGCAAACATTCTCATCGTTATGACCGATGGCGAAGATGACAAAAATTCGACCAGCATCCCGAGCGATCTTAGCTCCCTCGTTGCCGGAGGCGCAATTATCGGCTATGGCTCACTCAATGGCGGCGAGGTCCACCAAGTTGATTACAACAATGAAGTAACTCGCTCTACGATTACCGACCCAGCGACCGGCGCTCCGCACATCTCGAAGCTAAACGAAACAAATCTTACCACGATCGCCGACAAGCTCGGGTTGCCATATTATCGCCGCATTTCTTCTTCCGACAAATTCGACAGTATTAATAGCTTCTCTAGTCCGTCTATCACCTACAAAAAGTCCGACAAGACCGCGCGCGTTAGCGCAGAGCTTTACTGGATTCCAATGATTGCCGCATTCGCAATACTCATGTATGATTTCTCGGCTGTACTTGGCGTAATATTGCTCGAAAGGAAGGTAGTAAAATGATCAATCTAGATCCTAGAATTCTCGACCAGGAAGGTGTCCGCAAACATCGTCGCCGCAAGCTATTTTCTATCGCTGCTCTGCCTTTGATTTTGCTCATCGCCGGCGGATTATTCTTCCTTCGCCCGGCCGTGTTTGACGCGCTTTTTGGCATTAATTACAACAACGAAAAGAGCGACTTTATTATCGGTCTAAGCCAAATTCATAAGAATGCCAACCTGCTTGAGCCATATATTGCTTACTATAATGCCGGCACCGCTTACCTAAAAAATAACGAAAACGCAAAGGCCGAAGAGGAGTTGCGCGAAAGCATCAAGAACGTTCCGCCTAGCGATAAAATTTGCCAGGTGCGCGTAAATCTTTCCTATAGTATTGAGGCTCAGGGCGACGAAGCGCGCGTCCTCAAGAAATACGACGAAGCATTGGTTCTCTATAACAAGGCAGAGGGCGTCCTATACGAAGACAACTGCGCAAGCAAGCAATCTTCCAAAGAGAGTCGCGACCAAAAAGCGCAGGCCGCAAAGAACCGTATTTCCGACAAACGCAACTCGACCGTTTCCGAAATGAACGGTAATGAAGCCGGCGGCGGTGATGGCGATGATGATGACGATAACGGCCTAGAAATCAGCGACGAACAGCTTGAACAATTGCGCCAAAACGCTATGAACGGCAACGATGCACGCGGCAGAGTACTGCAGCGCAGAAATGGCAGCGCCGGCGGCGGCTACAACTTCAATACAAGACACTGGTAATTATTTTGCGAGACGAGCTCGCTCGCTAGAAACGATGTCTGCGATTACGTCTGCAGCCGCGATAACATCCTCTTCGGTTGTTGGGCGACCAAGTGTAATACGCAAAGAACCAGCGATTCGAGAATCATTTAAGCCAATTGCACGGAGAGTCGGAGATTTTTCGCCTTTGCTTGCTGCACAGGCGGCACCGGTGGAAAGATAGACGCCGCGATCCTCGAGCGCGAATATTAGGCGCTCCGCATCTAGCCCCGGAATGGTAATTGGTAGGAAGTTTGCTAATTGAGTTTTTTCTTTGCCGAGAAATTCAATACCATCGATCTTTTCGGCAAGAAGGTTTTTGAATTTCGCGCGCAAATCGCCGAGACGTTTACGCTCGCCAGCAAGATGTTTTTCTGCGTCAAGAATCGCTGTCGCAAATGCGATCGTCGCAGGAACGTTTTCCGTCCCACTACGCAATCCCATCTCTTGACCACCGCCATGAACCTGAGGTTTGATACGGGCATTATGTCCAACATAGAGCGCACCGATTCCCTTCGGACCATATACCTTCGCGGCATTAATCGTCAAAAGATCCACGCCGAGGCGCGAGACTTTTACCTCCATTAGGCCAAGGCCCTGCGAAGCATCACTATGGAAATATAGCGGGGTCTTTTCGCCTGCGAATGCACGGCGCGTTCGCTCATCGTTAATAATGCGCGCGATATCGCTTAGTGGCTGAATCGTGCCGAGTTCGCTACTAGCAAGACAAACCGAAACTAGTTGCGTGCGCGGCGTGAGTTTTTGCTTGAAATCATCAAGATTGATTCGGCCCGTTTCGTCGACAGCAATTACTTGGTAGTTTTTCTGCTTTGCATTTTCTAGAATCGATGGATGCTCGACGGCGGATATTAAAACTTCAGCATCGTCCGGAACAGTCGCAAAAACAAGGCTATTTGCCTCGGTTGCACCAGAAGTCATCACTAGATCCGCGCCTTTTGCGCCAATAACATGCGCAATCTCGCCCTTCGCCGATTCATATTCGCGACGAATTTCCGTTGCAGGCAAATATGCAGCCGATGGATTGAAAAACTTCTCATCAAAATAAGGCAGCATAGCTTGCTTAGCTTTTGGTGATAGCGGCGTTGCGGCAGCGTAATCTAGATAAATCATGTTGTAATTATACCTCAAAAGGCTGCTCTCGTCAGATGGTTTTCAGAGGCGCAGCAGTCGCCCGGCCCGTCGTCACGGGCGGACGCTGCTTCTACTCGGCCGTAGCCTCCGTAGAGCCTCCGAAAACCATCCGACTCG
>CAMZIL010000004.1 GCA_947307225.1 uncultured Candidatus Saccharibacteria bacterium | reverse complement strand
CTTGGAGCTGCTTCATAGAGAGGCTGAGGCGGTCCTTGTCGATAGCGATAATCTTCGCCTCGACAGTTTCGCCGACCTTAACGTAGTCAGCTGGGTTATTAACGCGTTCCCAAGAAATCTCGGAAATATGTACGAGACCCTCGATACCGTCAACATTGACGAAGATACCGAAGTCAACCACGCCGGTTACTACACCTTTTACAACGTCACCGACAGCGAGCTTCGAGAAGCGCTCTGCGAGACCGTCTTTGATAGCTTCCTTCTCAGAGAGAATGAGCTTGTTCGTTTTGCGATCAGCATCAAGGATGCGAACGCGGATAGCCTTACCAACGAGGCTGTTGAGGCGCTGAAGGATTTCATCCTTGTCCGAGCCGCCAACACGTGGGTAATGCTCTGCTGAAAGCTGAGAGACTGGCAAGAAGCCACGAATACCTTCGTATTCGACCAAGAGACCGCCACGGTTGGCGTCAAATGGTTGAACCTCGATGATTTCGCCTGCTTCGAGCTTGGAGGAAATTTCATCCCAACCCTTCTCTTTAACAGCTTTGCGAAGCGATAGAAGAACCATGCCGTCTTCCATCTCGGTGTCTACTACGGAAGCAGAAACCGCATCCCCCTCTTTGAGCTGGCGCCCGAAGGCAACCTCACGACGTGGTACGAGACCAACACCGCGTGCACCGAGGTCAATCAAGATCTCGTGCTTTTTGACCGACATTACCGTACCTTCGATAGTGTCGCCCAAGACGATAGCCTTAGTGTCCTCATTAGCGAGGAGTTCGTCCATCGTAATCTTAGCTTTTGTAGCCATTGATTATTGTTTCCTTTCGCTGAGACTACTCATTATCTCTCGTGTACTCACAAAAAATAATGAGTAGCCTCACGCTACCCATTATTTTAAGCTATTTTTCCTCTGTTGTAAAGTTTAAGCGTTTTTCTTGAACAACGCTGCGTTGTAAGCGATCAAATAACCGCTAACCGCAAGAGCGATGATCGGAAGGACATACTCTTCTGGACCAGTCTTTGGCATGTTGCTAGAAGAGCTGGTGTTAGAGTTGCTAGAACTGTTAGAGCTATTAGAGCTGCTCGAAGAGCTGTTGCTCTGATTCTGGTTCTGGCTTACACTTCCAGAGTTGTTCTGCTGCGTGCTAGACGAGCTCGCTGAACCGTTCTGGGAAGTCTCAGACTTAGTCTCTGTCTTTGTATCGTTCTTCGTAGAATTACCATTTGACGTTTCGTTTTTGGTAGTTTTCTCATCTTCTGTGCTCACTGATCCTGAATTAGTCTTGCTATTGTTAGCCACCGTAGTAGCCTTCGTATTATCTGCGGTAGGTTTTGGAGTTGACAAGGTCATTGCCATGATAAGCCCAGCAATAATCACAACTGCTGCTAGACCAATCAATGCGCCCCAAGCCCAACGCCTGTATTTCATCTCGTTTAACATCTTAATAACTCCCTAATACTAAACTTAAGCATATTATATCACACTTTTGCTTTTTTTGCAAGGGGTTATAAGTATTTTGTAGTAGTGTATAATGAAATCATGTATCTCTGTATTGATATCGGTGGAACCAAGACTTTGATCGCCCTCGTCAATCACAGGGGTAAAATCTTGCATTCTATCAAGTTTGAGACCATTCCAGACCAAAAACTCTTCTACGAGCACCTCAGTCAACAGCTCAAAATTAACTTCGTAACAGATGAAATTCTCGCCTTCTCCGTCGCCATGCCCGGCATCGTAAAGGACAACAAGGCCACCTGGCTCGGCAATCTCCCTTGGAAAAACTTCGACATCGCCAAAAAGCTAACCAAAGATTTCAAAAAGCCAGCTTACGTCGAGAACGACGCCAATCTTGGCGCCCTCGGTGAGGCACGCAACAACCCAGAACGCTGCCTCTATTTCACCTTTAGCACCGGCATCGGCGGCGGCGTCGTATCTGATGGCAAAATCGTCAAAAAATACCAGGATTTTGAGCCTGGCCACAACCTCTATACCTACCACGGCAAAAAGGAGGAATGGGAAGACCTCGCTGCCGCCAGCGCCCTCAACAAGAAGTACGGCAAGCTCGTTACAGAGATAACTGACCGCGCCACTTGGGACGACATCATCGAGCGCATGCTCCTCGGCCTCGCACCCCTCACAGCTTCAATCAAACCAGATCGCATCATCTTTGGCGGCCCGCTCGGTCTCGAGCTCCCTCGCTATCGTCGCGCACTCCGCAAGCGCCTCTCTCTCAGTCTGCCAAAGAACGTCCGTATGCCAGTTCTCGTCAAAGCCCGCCACGGATCTTTCTCTGTAATTCAGGGTTGTTACCTCTATGCAAAAGCTCATCAAAAAACTCGCTAAGGATTATCCCGAACTAGAGATTACCGAGGGCGAGCGCTTTCGCTTTTCCCCGCCAAATCACCTCTATTACGACTCTGCCGAGGCCGACCATCCCGAGCTTCTTCTTTTACATGAACTTGGCCACTATCTCACCGGCGAGATCGACTATACGACAGATATTGAGCTCCTCGAAATCGAGGCTAAAGCCTGGGCTCAGGCGCGCAAGCTCTGCGACAAATACAACCAGAAATACGACGAAGATTTCGCCGAGGACCACCTCGATAGCTACCGCAATTATCTGCACTACGCCTCTCTCTGTAAGAGCTGCCAGCTCGCCGGATACCAGGACGAATCCGGCAATTACCATTGCCCTCTCTGTGGCTCCACCTGGCGCCATCAAGCCCCAGAGTTTTAGTCTGAAGAACAAAAAACATTCCAGGCACATGTCCTGGAATGTTTTACTTTAGAGTGTATCTTACGCAGTTTTCTTTGCTTTACCACGCTTAGAGATACGGCCACCCTTAGCGCCAGCAATCTTTGCTAGCTCTGGGTTAGCAGCGAAACCACCGGTATGACCGTTTTTACCGCCCTTGCGGCCGATTTCTGCATAGAAATCCTTGCCATACTTAGTTTTGTTGGTCGAAGCAGCCTTGCGGCCACCAGCCTTAGTTCCAGCCATTTCTAGCTCCATTTCTGCCCACCAGTCAAATAATTTAACCGCCACCCTTCTAAACGAAGGATGAGCCAAAAGACACCACCTTCGCAGGTGCTTATTGCTATATTAGCATAAATAGTATTATTTGTCAATACGTTTTTGTTTAAAAATATGTCATAATAACCGAACACTATCTATAAAAGCAGCAAAATAGACGTAAAAATACCCGTCTAAACCTCGAAACGGGCCTTCTAGGGCCTCTAAACGGCTTGTGCTTTCCCTAACAGGGGCGAAAACAAAAAGAAGCCGCCAGGCTTCAGAAAAAAATGGTGGAGTGGCAAAGACCGAAGCCTTCGCACACCCCATGTTGAATGGTGGGGATATGTGGACTTGAACCACAGACCTCGTCATTATCAGTGACGCGCTCTAACCAGCTGAGCTATATCCCCTTACTCGTCCTATTCTACTAAAAAATCCCGATCCGTGCAAGACCTAGTTGTGCTATAATTTTGCTTATGCAATGGTCATTCAGCTGGGGCTGGTTCTTCGGCGGCATCGCAATCGCGGTTGCCGGCTTGTTGATGGTCAGATTTCATCGCCAAATCGCAGACAACCTCGCCAATGGCGTATCTAGTTATGACAAAATCAAGCTTTGGGGCGTCGTAGCCATTATCGGCGGCTTCGTCTGCATGGCCAACCTTCATACCTTGATTCTCGCCTTCATTATTAGCCTATTTATGCCAGGAAAATAAAAATCGACAAAAAAACGCCCCCACCGGGGCGCTTTTTTAATTCAATTCTGCGCGGAACGCGTTCGTTTCGCGAACCTCGGCGCCATGGCTCTCGTAAAAGCCTTTTGCGCCTTCCTTTTTCTCGCGACTGGACGAAGTAAACTCGAGGCGGCGGCAACCATGCGCTCTACCCCATTCCTTCACGGCGTCGAGCAACTGCCCGCCAACACCCTTGCCGCGACATTCGCTATCGACCACCAAATCTTCCATATAAACATTGCGATCAAGCGTCGCCATTACAATCGAGACAATTGTCATGCCAACCACCTTGCCATCATCGGCCGCAATCAAGATATCGTGATAAGGCGATTCGATTAGCTCCTCGATCACCTCGCGGCTAATCGCCGAACCATCGTGCCTAGACGACAACTGCTGACGCAAGCGCCCCATCGCCTCCGCAATCTCTACATCATATTCTGTTACTGGACCAACTTCTATCATCCGCCAATCTCCTTCTTAATTATTTCCGCTAAGCCATCGCCAATTTCTTCGACTAATGCCGCGTCCTCGCCTTCGACAAGGATGCGTAGCTTGTTTTCCGTACCAGAATAACGCACAAATACACGACCCTTGCCAGCAAAACGCTCTTCTGCAGCCTTAATCGCATCGTTGAAACCTGCAATCTCGGCAAAATCGCGCTTTTCGCGGACCTTTAGGCCCCACTGCTTTGATGGCAAATTCTCGTAATCTGCCCACAAATCCGCCAAGCGGCAGCCACTTTCCTGAATAATGCGCATAATCATCAGCGCCATAAAGGTGCCATCGGAACCGCGTAGCCATGGCAGATAAATAATATGGCCAGCTAGCTCGCCGCCAAGACCTGCGCCCAACTCGACGCATTTCTGCGCCACATAGCGGTCGCCATTCACGACCTTTGCTACCTTGATGCCTTCTGCCTCGAGATAATTAATCGTTGCGAGGTTGCTGTACTCGGTCAAAACCACCGTATCAGCCGGCAGCTGACCCAGCTTTTTGAGGTATTCAGCCACAAGAATCACGATTCGGTCGCCATCCCAGACGCGGCCATCTTCGTCGGCCAAGACAATACGGTCAGCATCACCATCGAGCGCTACGCCAACCAAGCCTTCTTCGCGCGCCGCTTCGGCCAATTTCTCTGGATAAAGCGCACCGTAACCTTCATTAATATTCTTGCCGGTCGGTTCCGGATCAATCTGTTCAACCTCTAGCTCGAATTCTTCGAATACCTTACGCGAGAAATCATGACCAGCGCCGCTCGCTGCGTCCAAGATAATCTTTTGGCCTTCAAATCCCTTATCGCCAATCAAAGAGGCTGCGATCTGTTCGTAGTACTTCTCAGCCGATTCGCTCGCCTGTTTTACGAAGCGCACCTCTGGGGCATCCTCATCTTTTTCTAGCTCCGCCTCAAAGAAAGTCGCCTCGACAGACAATTCCTGCTCGTCTGAAATCTTGTCGCCATCAGCGCCAAAGACCTTGACGCCATTGTCCGTGGCTGGGTTATGCGAAGCCGTCAACATCACGCCCGCATCATACTCGCCAGAATCCTTAATAATGGCTTGTACGGCTGGCGTTGGTAAAATGCCAAAATCTTCAACTTCCGCGCCCGCGTCGTTCAAACCGTCCGAAATTTGCGCGGCCATCCAAATGCCACTTTCGCGCGTGTCGCGGCCCAAAAGGACCTTTTTTGCATACGTATTTTTTGCAATCGCACGCCCAAGTTCTTTAATAATATTTGGCCGTAGCGGCGCCTCGCCGACCTTCCCACGAATCCCATCAGTCGCGCCAAAAATACGTTTTTCCATAAGCCAATTTTACCAAAAAAATGGGCCAAAATCCACCAACATAATTTTCGCAAAAAATGCAAAAAATCTTAGACTTTTTTGAACGTTCAACAAAATTACCCCTGTTATTTGCTGTATAAAATTTTTATACAAAAGTGTTGACAGTACGAAAAATTCCGCTTATACTAAAAGTAGCTTTTGGAATTATTCGCAGATTTCAAAAGCCGCACTATTCTTCAAACCAAAACAAAAATTTAGCAAAAACAAACAAAACACAAACACCTTTTAGCTCCGATTCAAGCGTGACAATATTTAACTTTTGGTCACGGTGCACTGAATTCGGAGCTTTTTTGATTCCCCGCCAAAATGCGGCCGAATCACGACCGCCCAAAGCCGCTCATGCTTGCATATTAGGACGTTTAGTTATATTTTGATGGCAGTTACGGGAATTACGGGTAAGGTACATTTACACGCGTTCTAGAGCCTCCTAGTGCATATGAGGAGGTTATATATATGTACGATAACAATACCGAAATTACTTATCGCCGTTATGGCAACGAATGGATGGCCCAGGATCGTGTCGATGCGCTTTATGCGCTTGAATTGTTCGCAATTCGCATCGGCCACATCCCGAGTTTAGCTGATATAAAAGATGAATCTGCAGTAAATCCTAAAGTTCTGAGCCCTCAGAAGCTTCAGGCCCTCATCGGTGGCTATTCCGAAGAGATAACCAGAAAGCTTGAACGCGTTCTCCGCCGCGAGCATCCAGAGATGTTCGCCAACGAGGACGATGACGAAGAGGACGAGGAGGAGCCGAAAGAGGCTCCAGAGGAGGAGTCCCCAGAGGAAGAAGCCCCTGAGGAAGAGTCCCCAGAGGAAGAAGCCCCTGAGGAAGAAGCCCCTGAGGAAGAGCCAGCCCAAGAGGTAGAGCCCGATCCAGAGCCGGAGCCAGAGGTAATACCCCCTGCCCCAAAGCCGGAGCCTATTCCTGAGCCAGAGCCAGAGCCAGAACCTGACCCTGAGCCGGAGCCGGAGCCGGAACCTGAGCCGATCGAGGAAACGCCAGAGGTAGACGAAGAGGAGCCCAGCACAAAGCGCATCTCTATCTATAACTACTCCCGTTTTATCATTCGCATCGACAGAAACAATGGCACCA
Organism: uncultured Candidatus Saccharibacteria bacterium; assembly: GCA_947307225.1. Lineage (GTDB taxonomy): Bacteria > Patescibacteriota > Saccharimonadia > Saccharimonadales > Saccharimonadaceae > UBA2834. The sequence goes on along the minus strand of CAMZIL010000004.1, from coordinate 71,497 downwards.
GCTACGATATCCCCACCAACAACCGCATCGCAGTCATTGATGAGGAGATCACCGAGGAATCCTACGATTTGGACGGTCCGCAAACCGCCCCCACCTCTGTTATCATCAAACGAGTTAAAAGCATCCCCAAAATCTATGAACCCAGAAACTACAGCACCCGACCGAACAGAGTACTGCCTTTCCCTGATCCCCAGCCCGATGTCTACTATGTTGTCGACCGCAAAGTGGCCGAGGCGGCCCGCGAAGCCGGACGAGAGACCTACGATCTTCTCCTCCCCGACGAAGCCACCACGCGCTCACTCGGCGGCAAAAGCAGATATGTCGAAAAATTCGAACTTTTCAGGTGAGCCTAGAACGCAAGAAGATCCCAGCCAAACCGCACGGAGAGGCTGGGATTTTTCGTGATTTTCCCCTGTTTATGTATTTTTTACAACGCTTTTCCGAGCAAAATCACGCCCTGCCCCGACCACCAAAAAACGCCCTTTCGGGCGCTTCTTGGAAGTTTAACAATTTAGTGTGCAATCAAGAACAACGCGGTTTCTCTGATAGCTTTGTTGCATCTAGCCGAGGCTAGAAATGTAATAGATCAAGCTTATATCTACTACTACAACCGACCTAGCTACAGATCATATTGCTATAATCTGCGCATCTTATCCTTCTCTAGAAAGGAGGTAATCCATCCGCACCTTCCGGTACGGATGCCTTGTTACGACTTAACCCCAATCATCTCCCCCACCTTAGGCCGCCGAAACGGACTTCGGGTGTTGGTGACTCTCATGGTTTGACGGGCGGTGTGTACAAGACCCGGGAACGTATTCACCGCAACATGCTGATTTGCGATTACTAGCGATTCCGACTTCAAGGAGGCGAGTTTCAGCCTCCTATCCGAACTGGGACCGGCTTTGGTGCGATTTGCTTCACATCACTGCTTCGCTTCGCATTGTACCGGCCATTGTAGCGCGATTCTAGCCCAAGGCGTAAGGGAAATACTGACCTGACATCATCCCCTCCTTCCTCCCCGTTACCGGGGCAGTTTCAGTAGAAAAATCCAACTACTGACAAGGGTTGCGCTCGTTGATGGACTTAACCAAACATCTCACGACACGAGCTGACGACGGCCATGCATCACCTGTCTTCGGGTTCCCGAAGGCACAGTTTCCTTTCGGAAGCCTTCCCGAGATGTCAAGCCTTGGTAAGGTTTATCGTTTACCATCGAATTAAAGATCACGCTCCACCGCTTGTGCGGGTCCCCGTCAATTCCTTTATGTTTTAATCTTGCGATCGTACTACACAGGCGGGATACTTAACGCGTTAGCTTCGCTACGGAAGGGGTCGATACCCCCCACAGCTAGTATCCATCGTTTACGGCGTAGACTACCGGGGTATCTAATCCCGTTTGCTCCCTACGCTTTCGTGCCTTAGTGTCAGAAACGTCCCAGTAGCCTGCCTACGCTATCGGTGTTCTTTCTAATATCTACGGATTTCACTCCTACACTAGAAATTCCAGTTACCCCTAACGCTCTCGAGCTTAGCAGTTTAGATAATAGTCTGAATGGTTGAGCCACCAGATTTCACTATCTACTTACGATGCCACCTACGCAACTCTTTACACCCAGTCACTCCGGATAATGCTCGGATCCTACGTATGACCGCGGCTGCTGGCACGTAGTTAGCCGATCCTTATTCATAAGTTACCATCATATTTCTCGCTTATAAAAGCAGTTTACAACCCGAAGGCCGTCATCCTGCACGCGGCGTTGCTCCATCAGGCTTTCGCCCATTGTGAAAGATTCCCTACTGCTGCCTCCCGTAGGAGTCTGGGCCGTGTCTCAGTCCCAGTCTGGATGATCATCCTCTCAAACCATCTAACGATCGTCGACTTGGTGAGCCATTACCTCACCAACTATCTAATCGTACACAGGCCGCTCCCAAACCGCCCGAAAGCTTTAATCCGAAGATCACATGCGGTATTAGCTAATCTTTCGACTAGTTATCCCTCAGTTTGGGGTGCGTTCCCATGCGTTACTCAGCCGTCCGCCGCTCGTCAGCAACTAGCAAGCTAGTCCTGTTACCGCTCGACTTGCATGTATTAGGCATGCCGCCAGCATTCATCCTGAGCCAGGATCAAACTCTCCATAAAAATTTTGAATTTGAAAACTCAATAAAATAAAAGACTGACGTTGATAATTAATTGCACACTAAATTGTTAAAAAACTTTTGAAAAAACTGAAAGCCTTAACTAACAAGCATCCACTACTTGGATAACCTCGCTCGCAGTTAAAACTATCTCTAATCTTATATCATTTAGAAGGCGGCGTCAAGCACTTTTTTCGACTTTTTTTGAGATTTTTGGACTTTTTTGTATTTCCCGCCATTTTCATATTTTTCTATCTGTTTCTGTATTTTTTACAACGCTTTTGCACTGCTAGACCGACAAAAAACCGCCCCTTTTCGGAGCGGCTTTTCATATTCTTTAGAAACAGAATGACATCAAAACGCCGATTGTAATACCGAGAATTGCCCCGACGATCACCTGAGGAATGGTATGGCCTTCAACGACCTTTACCTTATTCTTCTTGTAATTGCGGTCCATGATCATGATATTTAGCAGTTTGCCCTGCTCGCCTACGGCATAGCGAACATTAACTGCGTCGTAGACCACGATAACCGTCATACAGAGCGCCAAAACGCTAATAGGCGCAAAGATGCCAAACTGGCATACAAAGAAGGCTGTAAGGCCCGTAAAACTCGCCGTATGGCCACTTGGCATGCCGCCACTACGGACGAAGCAGTCAATGAATTCGCGACCACTCATATGGCCGTTCTTTATTAAATCCCCAATTAATTTGCCGGCCTGCGCCACAAACCATCCGATTACGAATGCTAATAGCCCACCGAGCCCAGTTAAATCACTCATACTTATATTTTAGCACAAAAATAAACCCCCCTTCAGACCGTAGTCTTCAGGGAGGCGCCCAGAGGGACTTTATATGTGCGACGGAGTGGTGCTACTCCGCTTTAATACCGGCCTACGCGGGCCGGCGCCCCGAGAACCAACAGCACCGTTGGCATAGGAGCAAACTGCGTTCGAATGAGAACGCATGCACAATTATACGCGATGTTAACTTTTAGAGCTTTGCTCGGTGGGGGTTTATGTCGGCCCGTCTGGAAGATGACGTGCCTGCACTTAAGCAGGACTAACCCGTTAACTACCAACCTTTTATCCTAAGCACTTCCCAGGAACATGTAATTCTCTCTGGCGTAATTCTCAATAACTACGTTGCACCATGCCCCCTACTTAGACCTCCGCAAAAATGAAGCGTATCTATCTATTGTAGCACAGATTTCGAAAAATGTCAATACTTAGGGGTATCCTTTTCGGTGCCCGATTTTTGTGATACCAACAAAAAGCACCCCTCGAAAGGAGTGCTTTTATTGATCGCTAGCTATTTCTTAGCTGGCTTTTTAGCCTTTTCCTCTTTTTCGGCCGGCGCAGCCTCTTCTTCGTCTTCCTCTTCCTTTGGAAGAATACCAATCGAAGCAACTGCATCGCCTTCGTTGAGACGCATCACGCGGACACCCTGCGTTGCGCGACCCAAGGTCGGAATATCCTTGACCGCGACGCGAATTGCCTGGCCCTCGGTAGACATCATGATGATCTCCTCAGCCTCTGGGTCGAGCGTGTGAACCGCTGCGATTGGACCAGTCTTTGAGGTGATAGCCGCAACCTTTACGCCTACGCCGCCACGCTTGTGTGGTGGGAAGTTCATGGCTGCAGTCATCTTGCCGTAACCCTTAGTCGAGATAACAATCAACTTCTGGTTCTCTGGATCAGATACGACATCCATACCGACAACTGTATCATTTGGACGGAGGCGAACACCGCGGACACCACGCGCTGCGCGACCCATTGGGCGGACTTCTTTCTCGTTGAAGCGAACTGCCTGGCCAGCAGAGGTGGAGATAATAATCTCATTCTCACCGGTCGTAGCACGGACCCAGCGAAGCTCATCGCCATCATCGAGCTTGATCGTGATGAGACCGTTCGTGCGGATATTTGCATAATCCTTGAGTGAAGTCTTCTTGATTGTACCCTTGGTGGTTGCCATAAAGAGGTAGCCGTCTTCACCGGCTTCGGTGCCCTGCTTAATAACAGAGGTGATCTTCTCTTCTGGGTGCAAGCTGAGCAAGTTTACAGAAGCCGTGCCCTTCGCTACGAGCGAGGACTGTGGAATTTCGTAAGCCTTGATGCGGAAAATGCGTCCCTGATTCGTGAAGAATAACAGATAATCATGAGAGTTTGCCAAGATAATCGTATCGATGACATCCTCTTCCTTGGTGGTCATGCCGCGACGGCCCTTGCCACCTCTATTCTGCTTCTTGAAGTCGTTCTGCAAGACGCGCTTGACGTAACCCTGTGCGGTCAAGAGTACTACGCTCTCCTCATCTGGGATAAGATCTTCCTCGGCGAACTTACCAAGCTCGTGATTAATGATCTTACTGCGGCGAGGATCGCCATACTTCTCTTTCATTGCAAGGAGTTCTTCCTTGATAACATCGAGAATTGCCTGCTCGGATGCCAAGATACCTTCAAGCTTAGCGATAAGATCGTGGAGCTCTTTGAGTTCGTTCTCAATCTTGTCGCGCTCGAGACCTTGGAGACGGCGAAGCTGCATTGCAAGGATAGCGGCTGCCTGAATCTCAGACAGACCGAAGCGATCCATGAGGCGCTTATCGGCGTCATCGTAAGATTCGCGAATGGTCTTGATAACCTCGTCGATATGATCGAGGGCAATCTTCAAACCTTCCAAGATATGCGCACGTTCCTTTGCCTTCATGAGGTCAAACTCAGTGCGGCGGCGAACCACTTTCTGGCGGTGCTTAATGAACTCAGCGAGAATCTCCTTGAGGCCCATCACCTTTGGCTGGATACCGTCAACAAGCGCCAAGACATTGTAGTGAAAGCTCGTCTGGAGACCAGTGAGCTTGTAGAGCTGGTTGAGGATCTTCTTTGGGAAGGCATCCTTCTTGAGCTCGACTACGACACGGACCTTACCACGAGCGGACTCATCGCGTGCATCAGCGATATGATCGAGCTTCTTTGCCATGACGAGCTCGCGAACCTTATCGACAAAGGCTTCCTTGCTCATGCCATAAGGCACCTCGGTAATCACGATCGCGAAGCGACCGTTCTTTTTCTCTTCAATATTCGCGATTGCACGAATCGTAACTGAACCACGACCAGTCTCATAAGCCTGCTTCATCGGTGCGCCACCGTAAACTTCGGCGCCCGTTGGGAAATCTGGACCCTTTACGTGCTTCATGAGCTCTTCGAGCGTAATGTCAGGATTATCAATCTGAGCAATCGTCGCATCGACTACCTCGCCAAGGTTATGTGGCGGGATATTCGTTGCCATACCAACTGCGATACCCATCTGGCCGTTCAAGAGAATGTTTGGCAATGCTGCTGGCAAAACCACTGGCTCTTGCTCGGTGCCATCAAAGTTATCACGGAAATCAACAGTGTTCTTCTCGATATCGGTCAAAAGCTCTGCGCCAACCTTGTCCATGCGAGCCTCGGTATAGCGCGATGCTGCCGGCTCATCACCGTCCATGGAACCAAAGTTACCCTGACCTTCGACGAGCGTGTAGCGCATCTTCCAAGGCTGAGCGAGGTTAACCATAGAGTCGTAAATCGAAGAGTCACCGTGTGGGTGATATTTACCCATAACTTCACCGACGATGCGTGCGGACTTAACCGTGGCATGTGGAGCCTTCCAACCGTTCTTGTTCATTGCATATAAGATACGGCGGTTAACCGGCTTCAAACCATCGCGTACATCTGGAAGTGCGCGGTCAATCAAGACGGACATGGAGTAACGGAGGAAGCTATCTTCCATCACGTTCTCGACCGTGAGCTCTTCGACACCATCTTCGGCACGATGTGCCTGGAGGCCACCGACCTTCACGATTTCTTCTTCGTCTTCTTCGGTGTTGTAGTCGCCCAACGTCTCATCTACACCTTTATCATCGGCGCTATCTGGAACGTTGCCGACTTTGCTCTCGTCACGTTCGTCTTCTGGATTTTCAATTGTCTTTTTCTTATCTGCCATAATTTATTCCTCCTAGAAGTCCAAATCATCCAAGTCGACCGTGGCCGCTCTCGATTGAATAAAGTTTTTACGGAGTTCTGCTTCGTCGCCCATCAACTTGGTAAAGATTGCATCCGCCTTCTCGGCGTCCTCAATATTCACGCGGATAAGCGTACGGTTTGCTGGATTCATTGTGGTCTCCCAGAGCTGAGCTGCGTCCATCTCACCAAGACCCTTGAAGCGCTGCTGTGCGGTATAGCCAGCCTGCTTGAAGCGTTCGTCATCAGGATTAATCTTCGTGCCTGCGGCCTTGCGCTCTTCAATTCTCTTGGTCAAAGTCTGCTCAAGTGCTTCCTCGTTGTAGATATATTCAATCTTACGAGTGTTGCCAGTACCCTTGATGAGGCCAAATAGAGGTGGCTTTGCCAAATAAACGTGACCAGCCTTGATTACCTCTGGCATATAGCGGAAGAAGAAAGTCAAAAGTAGAGTTGAAATATGTGCACCATCGACATCAGCATCCGTCATGAACACAATCTTGTAATAACGAAGACCATTGATATCAAAGGTATCGCCAATACCGACGCCAAGTGCCTTGATAAGCGAGACAATCTCAGCGTTTGCAAACATCTTGTCGAGACGTGCGCGCTCGGTGTTAAGAACCTTACCACGAAGTGGCAAGATAGCCTGAATCTTTGAGTCGCGACCTTCCTTTGCGGAACCGGCTGCGGAGTTACCCTCCACGATGAAGAGCTCGCATTCGGTACGGTCTCTAGAAGAACAGTCAGCGAGCTTCGAAGGTAGGTTAAGACCTTCAAAGGCGCCCTTGCGGATAACGTTGTCGCGTGCGGCGCGGGCTGCTTTGCGTGCACGAGCGGCGAGCGTTGCCTTTTGGACAATCTTTTTAGCGATGTCTGGATGTTCTTCAAGATAGTATGCAAAGTATTCACTCGTAACCTTATCGGTATAGCCACGAACTTCTGGGTTACCAAGTTTGTTCTTGGTCTGACCTTCAAACTGTGGATCTGGAAGTTTCACCAAGATAACAGCAGTCAAACCTTCCTTAATATCGTCACCAGTAAGGTTGTCTTCCTTCTCCTTGAGGAGACCGTTCTTGCGGGCGTAATCGTTAATAACACGGTTAAGTGCGGTGCGGAAGCCAACTACGTGCGTACCGCCATCTGGGGTCAACACGTTGTTTGCGAATGGGCGCATTGTTTCAGAGAACGAATCATTGTACTGAACTGCGACCTCGACAACGCTATCTTCGATCTGTTTTTCAACGTAGAAGATGTCGTCGGAGACTACTTCCTTGCCCTCGTTGAGGCGACGAACATAGCTCTTGATACCGCCTTCAAAGTAGAAGGAATCGCTCTTACCCGTACGTTCATCATGAACGGAGGTGAGGATACCCTTCGTTAGATAAGCCTGGTGACGTAGATAGTTCACGACCCAGTCATAATCAAAGGTTACGGTCTCTTTAAAGATCGTTTCGTCAGGATAGAACGTGATGCTCGTACCCTGCTTCGTCGTTGAACCGGTTACCTCAATTGGTTTGACAGTTTTACCAGTGTCAAACTCGATGTGGTTAATCTTGCCGTCGCGATAAACCTCGGCGATCATACGCTTCGAAAGCGCGTTCACAACCGACGAACCGACGCCGTGGAGTCCAGATGACACCTTGTAACCGCCACCGCCGAACTTACCGCCGGCGTGGAGCACTGTCAAAACAGTCTCAAGTGTGGATAGTTTTGTTTTTGGATGGATATCTACAGGGATACCGCGACCGTCATCATCTACGCGGCAACCACCGTCATTAAGGAGAGTGACCTTAACGTGGGTTGCATAGCCGGCGATTGCCTCATCGATAGAGTTATCGGCAATCTCCTTGATAAGATGATGCAGGCCATCAAAACCAGTAGAGCCGATGTACATACCAGGACGTTTGCGTACTGGCTCAAGCCCTTCCAAAACCTGAATTTCGGACGCATTGTACTCTTCGTCGGCCCCACCGGACTTCTTAGCTGCAGCCATTTTTATACTTACCTCTACTTTTTATATAACAGTATTATTTTAGCACAGCTCACCCCCAAAAATCAAGTCTAAGGCCTCTAAAACCGCTTCTAAGGCCCCTCTCGTTCCAAAACCATATATTTATATGTTTTTAGCGCCAACGCAAAACTACGCCGTCTTCAGGATTGTCTTGTTTTTGCGCCGTCATCTGAGGCTGTTGAGGTTGCGGAGCCGGTGCTGGAGCTGGCGCCGGTTTCGGCGCCGCCTTTCTGTCGTGCTTAATCTTTACGCCCTGAGACCAATCCTCTTCCTCCGTAACATGGGCTACCTCTGTTGGAGCCGCCTGTTCAGCGTTCTTTACCGCCGTTGCCACCCAGCTCGAGCCATCACCATCATTCTCGAGATCACGCATCACTTCGCTCTTGGCCGCCTCCGGCATCCTCTCTGGCGCCGTCGCTACCTTCGCACGCATATCCGTCGCTGCCGCTACCTGAGCTACTCTCGGAGCAGGCGCGTTATCTGCTGCCGGCTTTGGTGCTGCCGGTTTCGGCGCCGCCTTTGGAGCTGGAGCCGCGGCTTTCTCTGCAATCGTCGCTTTCACCTCTTCCTTTGCGGCGCGCTCAAGATTGGCCTTCTTCTCTAGCCATGAATCAAGGAAGTTCTTCTTTGGTGCTGCCGGTTTCGGCGCTGCGGCTACACCTGCCGCCCCTGCTGCCCCTGCTGCCGCAGCCGCTGCTGCTGGCGCCGGAGCCGCCTGTTCTGGTTCATCAGTTGCCGCCAAGCGTGCATCAATCTCTGCCTCAACCTCGGCGCGCGGACGACCGTACTTCGAGAGCGCATAAGCACGCATCCTCTCCATCAACTCGTCATTATCTTCACCCATTGGAGGCAAAGAGCGCAAAGTAAACGGCGCAGTCGGCATATCGAACATCATCACCGTCGCAATCCAGTTAAAGTTCGGCTGTTTGTGGAGATCCTCTGCATTAAATACCGGCGAGAAAGCCTTCTCCATCAACTCTGCATCCGTCACGCCAATACGACCAGACATAATCGTACCGACGTTACCGAGGAGCGCCTCGCGAATCTTATCTGTTAGCTGCGTCATGAACTGGTTTGCCAAAATCAAGTTCAGGCGATACTTACGAGCCTCAGATAGGATCGACTCAAAGCTCTCTGTTGCGAAGTTCTGGAACTCATCCACAAATAGACAGAAGTCTCGACGCTCGTCCTCTGGCGTATCCTGGCGACTCATTGCCGCAGCCTGGAACTTCATCACGAAGATCATACCGAGGAGCTTTGCATTCAATTCGCCCGTCTTACCCTTCGAGAGGTTAACGAGAAGGATCTTGCCCTCGTCCATGATCTGGCGAATATTAAAGCCGGACTGGGTCTGGCCCAGGATATTGCGCATCATCTTGTTCGAGAGGAATGGACCCCACTTCGAGACGAACCAGCTCGTCACCTCACCGGCGTCACTAGATTTCTGCGAAGCTGGGAACTCTTTCGTCCAGTAATCATAGACTGTCTTATCTGTTACATACTTCAATTTTGACTTTACGAACTCTGGATCAATGAAACAACGCGGAATATCAATAAATGTACCGCCCTCAGGGTCACTCATGAGAAGGAGCGCTGCATTGCGGAACATGTGCTGTGCGCGCGGACCAAAGATACCCTGGTTACCCGGATCGTACAAGGAAGTAAGCATATTAATACCTTCCTGAACGATGAAGTCCTTCTGGTCCTCCGAGTTAAACTCGAACATATTCATACCGACCGGGTTGTCCATATTACCCGGCTCGAACAGAATCACATCATCCATGCGCTCTTGCGGCACACGGCTAAGGAGCCATTCTACCGCATCGCCGTGCGGATCAATAAAGGCAAAGCCGCGCCCATCGCACATATCCTGATAGGCCAAGTTTTCGAGCAACACGGATTTACCAGAACCCGTAGCACCGATTGCATAAGTATGACGGCGACGGTCCTTCTCGCGCAGGCGAATCACCTTCTTTTCGCCACGGAATTCGTTCACGCCCAAGATGATGCCGTCCTCAGCAAGCTTCGCTGGGCCATCAACTTGCTTCACTGCCTGGCGTTCAACCTGGCTAGTTGGAATAGCATTCTGTGCCGGCAGGTGGAAGACGCTCGCGAGCTCTACGCTGTTTAGAACCATCGAATTCTGCTCTTGCGGGAACCATCTAAGAATATAGTTACGCGTTAGCTCCTCGGAGTTATTCTGGAAATCGTATTGGAAACCGTTATACTGTGCTAAATCAAACTGCGAGAAAACAGACACGACGCTAGCCAGCACCGCTTCAGAGCGTGCCTTTGTCGGCGAGCTAGAGATTACGCGGATCAAAGTTTCAAAGCCAGGATATTTAGTCTTGTCCTCGATACGCTGAATTTCTTCCTGCTGAAGATTCGTCAAAATCTTATCTTTATCCTTGTATGGATCATGCTCATCTGGCGGTTTCCAAAGTGCCTCCGCCACATCGCCGACTAAGTTGCCAGCGTTATAGACTACACGGCCGAGCAAATTTGAAGCTTTCTTGGACTTCTTCCCGTCTTTTATATTTTGTACTCGCTCGAGCGATTTTTTTACCCAACCGCCATCCGTCGGGCGGAACATTATTTGTACGGCAACACCATCGCCTTTTTTCGCGGTCGAAAGCGCGTTAATCATCGCAAGGCTAGCATCGCGCTTCGTATCTTCGTAGTTAGCGATCGGATACCAATAATCCTCTTTAAGGTGGAGCTCGCCACCGGCAATCGCCTCAATCTTGCCCTCTTTGCTAAAGAAGTTCGGATCCTGAACCTCCTCGAGACGAGCCGTAGGATATGCCGCCGTAATTGCCTGCTTTACCGTCTCTGTTAGCACTGCCGGCACGACCGCATAATACTTAATAAAGCCATCATGCGCCACAATCTCGAAGCTAATATGTTTCTGACCATAAAGACGCGTCTTTAGCCCCTTGGTAAGGGTGGACGAAATAATGCTGTACATTACCTGCGCCTCAGAGATCTGCTCGCCAACCACATCGCGCTCATCACGGCTACCAACCTGGACGTCATCTGTTGCCGGCGGTAGATGAATCAGCATTGGCACCATCTTAAGGGCACGCGCATAGTTCTTCTTGTCGCGCTTCGCACCAGCAAAAATCTTCCACGCTATCACTAGAACGATAGCGGAGATGATAACGATCGAAATTGGCTTAATTAGTGCTTCCATTAGTTCCCGCCGTTCCCGTTTAGACCATCGCCAAGATTACGCCCGTAGGCTTTCCTTAATAAATCCCACCTAGCCTCATCGAGGTCGGCTACTAATCTATAGGGGTCACGTTTGTCGCTATTGATGATTTTTGTAATCGCTGCCACATAATCCTTCGGTAGATGTTCTGCGTCTCTCTGGACATTGATGCCCTTCAGCTCTGTTAGGGCCGGCGTCTCTGGCTCTTCTAGCGCAGTCGTATCAACTGGTGGCATTCCCGGAGGCATACCCATCGGCATCGCGCTGGACATCATCTCACCGCCTACTTCGCCCATCTGTCCTGGCGCCTCGACAGCAATCGGCTGCTCCCCTATTGGGCGCATTTCTTCACGGTTCTGCAAGACTTCATCAAAATTCGGCGTCTCGCCCATCGGCATGACGTTTTCTGGGGCGTTTAAATTTTCGCCTACCCCTGTCGGACTACCTCCGAAACCGCCCTTATTATCCATAAGCTTTATTATATCACATTACGAGAAGTCAAGAAGCAAAGTAAAACTTCAATCAACACCGTCAAAACAACCTCTGCGATCGAAATGCCGCCGAACGAGCCAATCAACATCAAAATAACAGGGGCGAGCGCAATCACGAGACCGTAGCGCAAGCTCTTCTTATCTAGGCTAGCCGACTTCCAGGCCTTGTTGAGTTTGCCGCGAAACATAAAAAACAGCCTGCAGCTGAAAACTGCAAGCCCTAGGAAGAACAAGTAGGATGTTGTAAAAAATACTAAAACACCTACGGGTCCTACTGTGCTCGGAGATGTCAAAAACATCATCGTAAGGAGAATCATCGCAGCTAAAGCGCTTACAATTAGTAGCAACTTATTCATAAGCGAATTATAGCACATTCGCATGCGCCTCATCCTGCCCTTATGCATAAACCACGACTAATTCTGAGCGGTATCGGTCGCTATCTGTATTAACTGCTCTTCTCCCCACAAGATATGTCTTAAAAGCCAAAGGCAGAGGGGATTATCTGGCAAATATATACATTACTTAGAGCCACAATCTTTATATCTGCCTGTTGGCTAAATTGACCGCCTCTCGTATAGAGAGGCATCGTCCTTTATAAAGTCTCTACGATTCTCTGTTTCTGGGTATCAATGTGCTAGTATCGTTTTGATCTTTATAGCGCTCTACGCTCCTTAACTCTCGTTAAGCTTTGGCGGAGCATTTAGCTTACTCCTAGTAGTTTGTAATTTATGGCTAGAAATAAGCTATCACTACGCCAAATTCACATCCCTAGGTCATTTCCTGCACTCCATTTTTATGTTTGTTTTTGCTTGTTTTTGTGTTTATTCAAGCATGCCTTCACTATAGCAAACATAAGCGAAAAAGTCAATAATTATAGTGCTCAAAAATCGTAGTATTTTTTACAACGCATTCCACCCTAACAGATTAAAATCCCGAAATTCAAAATATTGTATTTTTTACAACATGTCCTACTTAGTTATTCATGAGCCAGCCAGCATGCTCGTCCAGCCGCAAAAACGGCCATTGTTCAGCCGCCGTGCGATTCGTGTTCAAAATGCCGTTTTGTTGTTTTTATTACTTGCTCATTTTTACAATTTTTAACCACCCATTTTTCGTGCAATTATTTTCCACAATTGCGCAAAATGCGATGTAAAAAACACAACACTTTTTTTATTGACACTAGCATTTTGGCGTTTTATTATAGAGGTAGCTTTTGAGCAAAATTCTTGAACAAAAGCCAAAAACAAAAATCGATTCCAAAATAACTCCACACTCCACACAGAAAAAGGATCGGTTTTACTCGCAGTTACCGATCCTTTTTTATGCTCTCAATTTTATGGAATGTGGAGTTTGTACTTATGGCCAAGAATACGACAGCTGACCCCTGTCGTATTCTTTTTTACACGAAAAAGCGCCCAAACGGGCGATTTTTACCTATCAGTCTCATGGTGGAGCTGCCGGATACTGCCTCCGGGTCCGATAAATTTCCAGATATGCATTCTACGAGCGTAGTCTATTCTTTTATCTCGACATTCCTCCAAGGCTGGAATAAACAAAACCAAGAAGCGTCATGACTAAATTTTCGTGTCGACCACCGTCACAAAGTCAACCTTAATACCAAGTGTATGATACCGAAGCTATCCTATGGTATCTCGAGTAGCTCGACAAGATCCGAATAATCTAGATCTTAGGCGTAAGCTGGCATATAAGCCACGTGCTTACTAGCAGATTTTTCTGCATTTACTACTGTACTTACGGTACAACTCGACCCGCCTGCATATTGTCAATAAACCGTCTAAACTTTGTCAGCCCCAGGTTAGACTAACAGAGATTTTATCATACTTAAGCTTCACTTTCAAGATGAGCACACCTACACTCACCCCATGACTATCTCCAAGACATTCTCCGCAATCCCCTTCGGGTTTACTGCCACCCCTGTTACAATTGAGTGCGATAGCACTCGTGGCCTTTCGATGCTAAATATCGTCGGTATGGGTAACAAAACCATCGAGGAGAGCCGCGAGCGCATCCGCTCCGCCATCCGTAACGCCGGCTTCTCTTATCCCACCGAACGCAAGATTACCGTCAATCTCGCTCCAGCCGGACTCCCGAAAACCGGTAGTTATCTAGACCTCGCCATCGCTGTGGCGATTCTGACGCATTTTCAGCAACTTCCAAGGCAAGCCCTGGCAGATACGCTCTTTGTCGGCGAACTGGCCCTAGACGGCAAAATACGCCCTATTCGCGGCATTTTAAACATCATTAAGGAGGCAGAGCGCCACCACTTTAAGCGCCTAGTTATCCCTAGCGCGAATAGCTATCAGGCTTCTCTGATCTCACCAGCCAATGCAAAGATAATTCCCATCGATAGCCTCCACCAGTTTTGGCGCATTGCGATGGATCTAGAACCCATTCCAACCTTACCCAAACATGTTGTAAAAAATACAGAAAAAGATACGAATGCCCCATTATTCGACCAAATCGTTGGCCAGGCCCAGGCAAAGCGCGCCCTCACAATTGCTGTCGCCGGCCGCCACAATATCATCCTTTCCGGCCCGCCAGGTACCGGCAAAAGCCTGCTTGCGAGCACTATTCCAAATCTCCTCCCGCCACCGAACCGAGCAGAAATCGCCGAGCTCACTCAAATCTCCTCGCTCCATACAGACAATGCCGAACCCTGCACGCACCGCCCCTTCCGTGCACCCCACCATAGCGCCTCTCGGACTGCCCTCATCGGCGGCGCCGACGGCCTACCCGGAGAGATCGCTCTCGCACATCTCGGCGTCCTCTATCTTGATGAGCTGCCAGAATTCCGCCGCGACCTCCTAGAGGCTCTACGTCAACCATTAGAAAACAGGCGCGTAACTCTCAGTCTAGCCCGACACAAGATCAGTTACCCGGCCGATTTCATGCTCGTCGCTACCATGAATCCCTGCCCCTGCGGCTACCTCGGGTCCGATGACCATATCTGCACCTGCGCCCCGAGCACAATTATGAATTACCGCCGCAAGCTCTCTGGCCCGCTCCTCGACAGAATCGACCTTCAGATCAAGGTCGCACCCGTCGATACCTCTGTTTTAGTAAAAAATACAACAATTGGCACTGTCGAGCACGAGACTGCCAAGTCGCTCGTCCAAAAGGCCACGAATACGCAATTTAACAGATGCGGTAAATATAATTCTTCACTCAGCTCCGCCGAGACGGTCAAGTATTGCCCACTCGACGCCGGAACGCGTGCCTTTCTCGACTCTGCCGCCAAGCAGCTCTCACTATCCGCCCGCTCCTACTTCAAAATCCTCAAAGTCGCCCGCACAATCGCCGACCTAGAGGGCTCCGAAAACATCGCCAAAAACCACCTCGCTGAAGCCCTTCAGTTCCGCCAAGAAATATAGGGGTAAAAATGCTTGCATTATTTTCCCCGTTTTGATATAATCTACCCCATAACAAGTCTAATTTTTTGAGGAGCAAAACTATCAGTAATCCTACATCTCGTACCCGCATCAACGGTGACATTCGTTACCCAGAGGTACGCGTTATCAGTGCTGATGGTGCGCAGTTAGGCATTATGTCTAGCCGCGATGCGCAGCTCATGGCTCGCGACGCTGGTTTGGATTTAGTGGAGATTTCCCCTAACGCCAACCCACCAGTAGTTAAAATCATCGATTGGGGCAAATACCAATACCAAAAGATGAAAGAACAGGCTCGCGCCAAGAAAAACGCTAAAAGCAGCGAACTCAAACAGATCAGACTTGGTTTGAAGATTGGGGAAAATGACCTCAATATTAAAATCCGCAAAACTCTCGAGTTTCTCGATGACGGCGATCGCGTCAAGATCATGATCGTCTACCGTGGCCGTGAAATGGCTCACAAAGAGATCGGTACTGATCTTATGAATCGTATCATCGAAAAACTAGGACCAGACGTCGTTGTCGACGGAAAGTCTCAGATGAGCGGTCGCAACCTTACCTTCATGGTTCGCCACAAGTAAGATTGCCGTTCGACGCCCACCGGTTCCCTACACCCCAAAGCGTCAAGAATATAAACTAAAGTAGGAAAAGGTATAAAATGCCAAAACTCAAAACCCATAAGGGTACCGCCAAGCGTGTTCGTATTACCAGAACTGGTAAAATTATGCGCGAACGTGCATTCGGCAACCATATCTTGGCTAAGAAGTCCAAGGCGCGCAAGCGCAACATGAAGACCCCTGGCACCGTCAAGGGCAAAATTGCTAAAAACGTTAAAACTGCATTGGGAGCTTAATCATGAGAGTTAAACGTGGAGTTGCTGCTCGCGCAAAGCACAAAAAGATTCTCGCTGCTGCCAAGGGTATGCAGCATTACCGCACCCGTAGCTTCCGCCTCGCGAAGCAAGGTGTTATCAAATCATTGCGCTATTCCTACCGTGATCGCCGCAATCGCAAACGCGATTTGCGCGCCCTCTGGATCACTCGCATTAACAACGCTGCCCGCGACAACGGTATCAGCTACAGCAAGTTGATCAACGGTATGAAGAACAAAGGCATCGAACTTGACCGCAAGGTTCTCGCTGAACTCGCTGTCAACGATCCAAAAGCCTTCACCGCTATCTGCGAAAGCGTAAAATAATCGCTATATAAAAATATCTCCTCTTCTAGGGGAGATATTTTTGTTGGTATAATAACCTTATGAGAGACTTTGAGAAAATCAGCTTCAAACAGTTCAAGAAAGACGTCGCCGACGACCGCGCACTCTACGATAGCATCGTTATCCCTCAGCGCGATTCCCATGCTAGCGTCGGATATGATCTACCTCTATTATCGGATCTCGAACTTGCCCCTGGCGAAACCGCCAAACTCCCCACCGGTCTCAAAGCCCGCTTCCAACCAGATGAGGTCCTCCTCATAGTCGTCCGCAGTAAAACCGGCTTCAAATACAACATCCGCCTCTGTAATCAGGTCGGCATCATTGACGCCGACTACTACAACAACCCCGACAACGAAGGTCACCTCTTCATCAAAGTCCAAAACGAAGATACTGTCGCGCATAGCTTCAAACGCGGCGACGCCCTCGTCCAAGGCATTTTTATGAAATACCTCACAACTGACAACGACCAGGATCTCGGCCAAAAACGTCGCAGCGAATACTAGTTTCTGGTACAATAGCTACATGTTACAGGTCAAAAATCTATCATTTTCCGTCGGACCTGCCCGAAAACGTTCTACTATTTTAAACAACCTGAGTCTAAATATTAAGCCTGGCGAATTTGTCGTCATTACCGGCCCAAACGGGAGCGGCAAATCTACCCTCGCCAAGCTTATCATGGGGCTCGAGAAAGCAACCGACGGCCAAATCGTATTTAATAAACAAAACGTAACAGATAAGGATATCACCGAGCGCGCGAAGCTAGGTATCGCTTTTGCGTTCCAGCAGCCACCCCATTTCAAGGGGCTGACCGTCAAGGATCTTCTGCAGATTTCCGCCACAGGCCACGAAACCTTCCTTGAAGATACCGAAACGGATTACAAAAAGCTCATCGAAACCGTAGGCCTCGATGAAAGCTATCTGGAGCGCGAAATTAATAATACCCTTTCCGGCGGCGAACTAAAGCGTATCGAGATCGCTTCCGCCCTCGCTAGAGGCGCCGAACTGACTATCTTCGATGAGCCAGAAGCCGGCATTGATATCTGGAGCTTCGAGAAGCTTGTCCAGATCTTCAAGAAGTTCCGCGAGAAGGCCCCAAAACGCTCTCTAATCATCATCTCGCACCAACAACGCTTAATCCGCCAGGCGGACCGCATTATCGTCCTGAGAGACGGCCAGATTGCCTTAGAGGGACATCCAGATAAGGTTCTTCCGAAGCTACAGGAGGAAAACGCATGAAAACTCTAGATCAAATCGAAAAAGAGCTCATGCAGACCGTCGCCGGTGTTCATGAGCCGCCAGCTGGTGCTTACAATTTCCGCGTCAACGGCAAATCAATTGGCCGTCAAAGCTCGAAGTATATCGACGTCCAACCCCAAGAAAACGGACTAATCATCACCATTGCACCGAATACTCCAGACGAGGTAGTTCATATCCCTGTCATCATCTCAAGATCTGGCCATAAAGAGGTCGTCATTAATGATTTTTACATCGGCGATAATGCCGACGTCACTATCGTTGCCGGCTGCGGCATCTATAACTGCGGCGCTCGAGATAGCGTTCATGACGGCGTCCATACTTTCCATATCGGAAAGAACGCCAAGGTGCGCTATATCGAAAAGCATTACGGTGCTGGCCCAGGCGCAGGCAAAATTCTCAACCCAGTTTCGAAGTTTTACCTCGAGAAAGGCGCCTACGCCGAAGCCGAGCTTGAGCAAATCCGCGGCGTCGATTCAACTAATCGCATCACCGAAGCAGAGTTGAAAGATGGCGCCAAGATCCTCATTCGCGAAAAAATGCTCACCCAAGGTAAGCAATACGCAAAAAGTCATATCGAAACTATCTTGAACGGTAAGGATTCCGTTGCCGATATCGTTTCCCGCTCCGTTGCGACCGACGAGTCACGCCAAGAATTCACCCTTCATGTCGAAGGCAATAACCTCTGTCGCGGTCACTCCGAATGTGATGCCATTCTCCAAGATCACGGCACCGTTCTCGCTACCCCGTCGCTCGATGCCAAGCATGTCGACGCTCAGCTCATCCACGAAGCCGCCATCGGAAAAATTGCCGGCGATCAGCTCAACAAGCTCATGACTCTCGGCCTCACCGGCCAGCAAGCCGAATCTCAAATCATCAATGGCTTCCTAAAATAAGCAACAAAAAATGGAGCCGCCTTCGAGATTTGAACTCGAGACCCCTTCCTTACCATGGAAGTGCTCTACCACTGAGCTAAGGCGGCAACCTGTTGCTAATTCTAGCACGCCGACCCGCTTTCGTCAATCCGTGCTAAACTAAAAACATGAGCAAGAAAATCGAAAACCCAAGTATCCAAGCAGTAATCTATTTTGTCGCCACATTTGTCATCAGTCTTATCTTGTGGCCGCTCCTTGATATGCTCCTCGGTAGCATTTTTACTCATGCAGAATTCGTTTACAAGCCTACCGACTATATCATCGAGCCACTCGTCTTTGCTGCTGCGATGACTGCTATCTTTTATATCCCTCAGATCATCAAATACAACAAAGCCAACAAAACTGCCCCAAAAACCAAAAAGAAATAGACGTCTCATCATATACAAAAAATATTCCAGGACATACGCCTGGAATATTTTTCGAATTAGTTCTTCTTTCCAAACTTCTTCTTCCAAGAAGAAGTTTGAGCTTTAAGGAGCTCGCTCTAGTAAGCCGGGTTCTGTAACTACCGCAAGCGGCAGCCTGTAGTCATCTATCTAGCTTCGCGATTGCTCACGAAGTCAAGCGGTGAGCGACCATCCTCGGATCAAGGTATATAGGTCTCCTTGCAGCCAATAGAGTTTACCTCGCCCCACTGTCACCAGCAGGACCTGTGGGCTCTTACCCCACTCTTTTCACCCTTACCTCAAAGAGGCGGTTTAGTTTCTGTGGCACTTTTCCTACGCTTGCGCGCGGTTGCCGTTAGCAACTATCGTATCCTGTGCTGCCCGGACTTTCCTCTCGCCATTTTTCAGGCCAGCGACTACATTGAACGAGCTGCGCATATTCTAACATATGTGTTATACTTATGGCAATATGGAACAACTGATTGAGTTATCTCCATTTATCTTGGGTGGCGTAGGTCTATTGTCGCTGATTATCGCGACTATTGCCCGCATCGTAAGCAAGCAAAAACGCAATTCAAAGGTTCACAAGATCTTTACTTTTGTCGGTTTTGTTGCTCTTTTTGCCGCCGCAGGCATCATTACCTGGACGGTACTTGCTAGCATTCGCCACTAATACTCGCCGCGCTGCGTGTTTTCGTCAATTACGCGGTTTACTTCCGCATCGGCCTCTTTATTTTGCTCACGCGGAATATGCGTAAAGGAATACGAATCAAGCTTCGAGAGCAAGCCCAGAACGTCCGAATAAACCTGCATCAGATCCATATTCTTCACCTGATACACGCCATTCAATTGGTTCACCATCATCAAACTATCGCTCATGAAGTTCACGCGCTTCAATCCAAGCTCAATTGCCTGCTCTAGACCCTCCTTCAAGGCATAATACTCCGCCAAACGCGAGTTAGACATGCCCAAGAACTCACCGCCACGCTTAATTTCGCGCCCATCCGCGCCAACGATGTAGTAACCAATACCACTTGGACCCGGATTCCCGCGGCTGCCGCCATCTGTATAGATTGTTGCTGCATCGCTTGCCGGCAAAACTGGCTCGTTGTCGCCAATCCTACGCAACTTCGAATGCACTTCAACGCCCTTCGACGCGGTAATTTGAAGCACCATCATCGTTGCTTCATCTAGCGGATAATTCGACGTCTCGGTTAACGGCGTCCATTTATACGCCGAATATCGCTCAGACGTTATCTTAACTGGCGTGTCATCGTCTAATTTTATCTCATATATGATATAAAGACTGCCTAATTGCGAAGACCCCTCGAGACTAGTGAATGCTACTACGTCCATCAGCTGCAAACTAGCCGTCTGAACACCCGTATGCTCATACAACACACGCGCCATCGCCTCTTCTGGTTGCTCGCCAAAGATAATCTTCCCCGTTGGCAGCTCAAAACCGACCTCCGCCCCATCAATGCGGCCACCGGATCGCTTCAGCAACAAAATATCACCGTCTTTTTTACAGATTGCCGACACCCGAATCCGCTGTTTCATCTATCTTTATTTTACCATAACCATCATCAAAAATCCCACCTTACAAGTTTTCCCGTGATAAAGACACGGTGGGTAAGCTCTTATGCGACTAGACCGCAATCTAGCCACCACGAACTCCCTAAAACATGATTATTCAGGAAAATCATGCGCAAGGTGGGATACTTTTATTATAGCACGCTAGTGGGCGCCGACAATCCAGCAGAAGAAATCGATAATCACCGAGCGGCCGGTGGTAATAAACTGCGTAAAGAAGGTGCCGCAAAACACAATAAGAAGATAAATCACAATAATGCCGTATTGCTCTAGCTGGCGCATGAAGTCCTGAACTTTCTCTGGTGCTAGCGCATATAATACGCGGCTACCATCTAGTGGCGGGATTGGAATAATATTGAACATCGCGAAGCCAATATTTAACAGCATACCCGTCGAGCAGATCATTCCGCATGCATTCGGGACCATGCCCAGGCTACCCGTCCCCTCGATAATGCCAAGGTTGCCTGACAAGTAACCGATTAGGAAAAAGATAAACGCCAAAATAATATTCATGAGCGGACCGGCAAGCGCCACGAGCGCAAAACCCCATTCGCCACCCCTTAAATTGCGCGTATTAATCGGAACTGGCTTTGCCCCGCCGAATACCGGCGCACCAATTAGCGCCAAGAATACCGGCACAATAATCGACATCACTGGATCAATATGTTTCAGAGGGTTTAGAGTTAGACGGCCGCTTAGTCGCGCCGTCTGATCGCCGAGCGCAAGCGCCATCAAGCCATGCGCCAACTCATGCAAAATAATCGAGCCAATCGACACAAAGAAAACAGTCGCAATATACCCGACAT
The DNA here is from genome assembly GCA_947307225.1 of uncultured Candidatus Saccharibacteria bacterium. Classification (GTDB taxonomy): domain Bacteria; phylum Patescibacteriota; class Saccharimonadia; order Saccharimonadales; family Saccharimonadaceae; genus UBA2834. Next base: position 50,055 of record CAMZIL010000004.1, on the reverse strand, counting down.
TTATATCCATACACTACCTAGTCTACCATAACCAAAAAGAAATCCGCGACATGTGCGTGGATTTCTTTTCACAATGGTTCTTCTTTCCAAACTTCTTCTTCCGAGAAGAAGTTTGAGGGCGGAGCCAAAAAAATACGCCCCTTTTTGGAGCGTATTTCTTATTTAAGCAAACCTTTTTTCTTTAGCGTGCGTAGCGCGGAAGTCGAAACGTTTAGTTTAACCTTCTGGCCATCAATCACGAAAGTGCGCTTCTGGACGTTTGGCTTGAAAACTTTGCGAGTCTTATGCTGAGAAAAGCTCACATTGTGGCCATACATCTTGCCTTTGCCGGTAATTTCACAAATTGCCATATCTTTACTCTTTACTATTAAATTAAAACTGTTATCTATTATACCCCATAAACTGGGATATTTCAAGAGTTAGTCAAGTTTCCAAATCTCGAGAGTGGCCGGCAAGGACGCAGCTTTCACCTTGATCTTCTTTTCGACCTTGATGCTGCCCTTTACCTCAGAAAAGTCCATGTTGCCCATTGGAATCACTGCTTTTGGCTCAATAACAGATACAAACTTTGAGTTGGAAGTACCAAGGATATCGATTGGGCCGAGCTCATCTAGATCTTCCATCTTTGCAGTCGAGCCAACGAGGCCAATCTTGATGCCCTCAATCACGATGCGATACATAATGCCGCCATCAGTGAGTGGCTTTGCCGAGATAGCAGTGTCACCAATCTCGAATTCACCGGCGCCGCCAATCGTACCAACACGCAAATCGGCATTAATCGTAGATTCGGCAATATTAATTGCGATCTTGCGATCTTTGTCATTAATAACCAATTCTTCTGGGTTCTTCAGCTCTAGTTCAAACATATTTACTCCTTATAGTATCTTTTCTGGGTCATATTTTTCGCTAATCTGCAGGGAGAAAACGTTGTCCATCAGGTATCGGTCTCTCACGCTACGACGATAAATGAAGTCCTCGCGACTCATAATAGCATAGCTGAGCGGCTTTCCTTGGCGTTTTTCGACAACCTCAGCCCAATGCGTAAGCTTGTGCGTACGATTATCACCAATAATTAATAGGTCCAAGCCATCCTGACCAGGAATACGATTCGTAATAATAAGTGCCGAAACAAGGTTTGCAACTGGGCGGACATAAGTTTCCCAAACCGAAGAACGCTTTACCTCGACCTTTTGGTCGTCAGTTGCGTAGTTCATTGCGCTGGAGCGAGCAAAGATTTCCGTCATTGGGCGCGCAAATGGGTGCTTCATGTTTGCCGAATAATAAACTTTGTTCTCATAGTTCTCAATTTTTACGAGACCTAGTGCGGACAAATTCGTCAATTCACGACGAACTGAGTTAATTTGTTCCTCAATTACACGAGTAATCTCGCGAACATAGTATGATTTCTCGGTGTTTTCAAAGAAAAGTGCTAAAAGTTTAGCCCTCGTCTTTGAGCCAAATAGTTTTTCTAATGGCATTGCGTTTTCTTTGCTCATATTAATAATATTTTAGCACACAGCATAAAAAATTATTAAGCGTAAGTGTTCAAAATATAATCTTTTGCTTCAGAAAGCGGCAACCATACAATATTTGGATTGCGCTTGAACCAAGTAAGCTGTCTTTTAGCCAAATGCCAATCATCCGTAATGAATAGCTCAATCGCTTCCTCGCGAGTAATCTTGCCATCCATCATATCCTGAACAATCGGGTAAATATTGGACTTCATGGCCTGGCAATCCCAACCATACTCGGCTGCAACTTTTTTACACTCATCCTCAATCGGCTGATCAAAAAATTGCAACGCACGTTGGCGCAGACGTTCGCGCAGCACATCGCGCGGCCAATCAATGCCAACGACCAAAAATCGATCACTCATTTGCTCACGATCTGCATAACTTTTTTTCGCGTTTTCGGAAAATGAATAATTATATATCACAGCGTCAACATAAAGCCCTGTTCCGCCTGCAATTATTGGCAAATGCCCTCGTTGAATAATTTCTTTAATTTTTTGTTCAGTATAGGCCTTAAAATCGGCGACCGTGAACCGTTCACCCGGCCCGACCAAATCAATCCCCCAATGTGGCACGCCGCGCATCTCCTCTGCCGTCGGTTTCGCCGTGCCAATATCCATGTCCTTATAGATCGCACGCGAATCGGCCGATATGATTTCGCAGCCATCAAAAATCCCACGTCGCTCGAGCTCCAAAGCTACATCTATTGATAGCCCCGTCTTACCCGACCCCGTGGGACCAATAATGACCGGGATTTTCTGGTCTAGAAGCTCCCGGCCATCACTAGTTTTATTTTTGACGTTCACGATAAGCGTAAGTCTCCGTATCAATCGATACGACGTCGCCAGTCTTGATGAATGCTGGTACCTTCACGACAACGCCAGTCTCAAGCTTTGCATCCTTGACGATGGAAGAGGAAGTATCACCCTTCACTGCCGTCTCGGTATACTCGACCGTCAACCAAACGTTCTTTGGAAGGTTTAGGTTGATTGGCATTTCGCTATAAAACTGAATTTCTGCCTCAGAACCCTCTTTGAGGAAGTCTTTTGCGTCACCGACCATATCGGCAGCGAGCTCATACTGCTCAAAGCTGGTTGGATCCATGAAGTAGAACTTCTCGCCATCATTGTAGAGGTACTGAACAGTCTGGTTCGTAACCTCTGCTGGCTCAATCTTTTCCTGACCCTTGAAAGTCTTTGGGAGCAATGCACCCGTGATAAGGTTTTTAACCTTAACGTTCACGATGCTACCACCGCGACCCATAACTTTCTGGGAGTACTCGATCACCTTGTATGGCTGACCATCAAGGGTAATCAAGGTGTTTTTCTTCAAATCAGTTGGTCCGTACATATTCGAACCTCACTATGCGCTTGCTACAAATGGCATTAATGCTAGATGGCGTGCGCGCTTAACAGCTACAGCTAGTTGGCGCTGCTGCTTTGCCGAAAGACCAGTCTTGCTGATTGGCTCAATGCGGCCATATGCATCGACATAGCGCTGCAAGGTCTTTACATCGCGATAATCGAAATACATATCTGGATCATTCTTGTATTTTCTCATCCTTAACCTTTCTAAAATGGAATTTCACTTAAATCAATTGGCTCATCGCTGATATCATCTGGTGCGACGTCGCTAGAAGCAGCGCTCTTGCCGCCGCCAGCATTGCCACCGTCACCATTACCACCGATGAAGTTGAAATCTTCGACGACGATTTCAACGCGGGAGCGCTTTTGACCTTCCTTGTCTTCCCAGCTACGCTGTTCTAGACGACCGGAAACGAGGATGCCGCTACCCTTCTTTGCGTACTGCGCGATAAGTTCGCCGGATTTGCCCCAAGCAGAACAATCAAAGAACGAAACATTCTCTTTTTGCTCACCAGAGCCATCACGATAATTGCGATTAACCGCAACGGAGAAGCCACAAACCTGCGTACCACTTGGAGTAGAACGTAGTTCTGGATCCCTAGTAATGTTGCCCACAATTATAACTTTGCTAAAACCTCGCGCCATTTTTTATTCCTCCTCTTTTTCTTCTTGCGCTTTGCGCTCTTGGCGTTTTGCCATGAGCTTCTCACGACGTGGATCCTTTGCGACTAGCAAGTAGCGGATAGCTTCGTCCGTAATGTTGAGCACGGAAGAAATCTTCGCTGGTGCAGCTGCAGGAAGTTCCAATTCGTAATAGTAGTAAACCGCGAAATCCTGGCCCTTGATCTGATAAGCGAGGCGCTTTTTGCCCTCGTTGGCTTCCTTGGCGATCTTACCGCCATTGCCCTCGATCAAAGCCTTGATCTTGTCGGTTGCCGGCTCGAGATTCATCTCTAGATCAGGATGAATGAGCACGGTTAGTTCGTATTCTTTCATGAACACTCCTTTGGTTAAAGCAGAAGCACGTTATTCTCTCTGTAGAGTCGTCTTCTGCTGAGCTAATATTGCTGCAATTATATCACAATCGACAGATTAGCACAAGATGAAACTATTCGTAGATCGGCCCGTCGTCCGGGAATGGATCGTCGGCGCCAAAATCATCGTCATCATCAAAATCATTAAAGCCGTCACCGTCCACATCACGCTTCCCATAAGGGTTATATCCAAGGTCAGTCAAAAACCTCGATGGGAAGTTGTAATTACGGCCGCCAAACATAAAACGCGAATTCGCATAACTAAGGAAAAGCTCCTGCATCGCACGCGTCATGCCAACGTAGGCGAGGCGTCGTTCTTCCTCAATATCCTCGAGCGACTCCTCCATCGAGCGGACATGTGGCAACAATCCCTCCTCTAGGCCTACGAGGAATACGACTGGAAATTCCAAGCCCTTCGCAGCATGTAGGGTCATCAGCGTCACCGCATCCTTCCCCGCCTCTTCATCCGAAGACGACATCAGAGCCGCATCCGCCAAAAACTCATCCAAAGTCTCATACGCGCCCGCCTCACCAATGAGCACCGTTAAGTTTTCGTTGCGCTCTTCAGCCTTTAGCTTATCCCCGTCATCCAAATAGCTCCTGTAATCGATTTTACGCAGCAATTCTTCAATGATATCGGCCGGACCGACTCCAGATGCGTTTTTCTCACGCAAAGCGCTCAGAACGCCCGTGAAGCGCTCATACGCGGCAGCAGTTTTCGCCGTCAATCCCGCAATATTTCCCTCGAGAATCTTTTGAACAGATTTTTCACCAATTCCACGCGCCGGCACGTTAATAATGCGAGCTAACGACACTACGTCACGCGGATTCACAATAAGATGCAAATACGCCACGATATCGCGGATTTCCTTGCGATCGTAGAAGCGTACGCCACCGACCAACTTGTACGGAATTCTATAGTCCATAAATGCACGCTCAAACGCCTGCGACTGCGCATTCGTACGGTACAAAACCGCAAAATCCGAGAGCGGACGGCGCGTTTTGCGAATCTGCATCGCCACCCACCTAGCCTCATCTTGCTCGTCACGCGCCTGCTGAATTGTAATCGGAGCACCCTTCCCGGCCTCCGTAAATAGCGTCTTGTCGCTACGCTGGGTATTCTTCGTAATGACCATCTGCGCAGCATCCAAAATGTTCTGTGTCGAACGATAGTTCTGCTCCAACTTGATAACTTTCGCCCCTGGGAAATCGCGCTCAAAGTTCAAAATATTCGTAAAATCTGCCCCGCGCCATGAGTAAATCGACTGCCAGTCGTCACCAACGCAGCAGATATTACGCTCCTCATTCACGAGTAACTTAACGATCTCGTACTGAATATGGTTCGTATCCTGATACTCATCAATCAAAATGTGCTTAAAACGATTGCGCCACTTCTCGCGCACATCTTTGCGCTCGCGCAATAAACGTGCCACATAAAGCAACAAATCATCGAAATCTACCGCATTTGCGCCCTTGCGCATCTCTTCATAGCGGCCATAAATTCGCGCAATCTGCTGCTGGTTCGGATAGTACGACTCCGCCAGCATCTCGTCCGGCTCTTTACCCTCATTTTTCGCCTTCGAAATCGATGCCTCAGCCGCGCGCGGTTTTACGCTTTTGTCGCTAATTTGCAGCTCTTTCATCGCTCTTTTGATTAGCGCCAAGCGATCATCCGTGTCGTAAATCACAAAGCTCTTATCTAGCCCAACATTCTCAGCCTCAATGCGCAAAATCTTTACACAAATTGAGTGAAAAGTGCCCATCCAAGGCATAAAACTAAAGGAATTCTCACGCCCAAGCAATCGCGCCAAGCGCTCGCGCATCTCGCGCGCCGCCTTGTTCGTGAATGTTAATGCCAAAATCTCGCTCGGCAACACCCCGCCCTCAATCAATGCCGCGATTCTATGCGTCAAAGTCTTTGTTTTGCCGGATCCAGCGCCTGCCAAAATCAAAACTGGGCCAGTCTTCGTCAAAACTGCCTCTTGCTGCGCTTTGTTTAAACCCGACAAAATTTCAGTCATACAATCTATTTTACACTAAAAAGAGGCGTCAAAGAAACGCCTCAATTTAGTCTTTTTTTCATTTCCCAACACAAGCAAGCATCTCGTAGTAGAACATGTCCAGCGCATAGCCGGTCAGCATAAAATCGCACTCGATTTGTTCTCGCGGGTCATGCATCACATATTCATAACACGGCTCCATGCCGTCTTCTTCCGAAGAGGCCGAATAGAGCTCCTTGCTTGGCATGAATAGATACTCAAAGACGTTTCGAACGCGCACGCGCTTGATACGCGAAAGCATCTTTTGGTCTTCTGTCATTGAAAAATACAAATCAAGAAATACCCCTGTTTCCGGCGTGCAAATTCGCATCTTTTTGTCCTTTTCCCGCACTCGAAACATATCCGGCGCCTTGATGTCCGACAGAAAGCTCACGATGTCAAAGAAACCGTCCTGTGACATATACTTTTCCATCGCGATTTCAGGCTTGTCTTCCTGGAGGAGCTTCATTTGATGGGACTTGTTCGTCCAGGGCCACCAAATCAGATTCAGATGCGCCTTTGCGTCATAGATGACTATTGCCGCCACCCACATCAGTACAACTGCAACAATGAACACAATTTTCATATAAAGCCACCCCTTCCGTCATTACATATGTCGTAAATTACCATGATTGCTCGCTCGGTGATATACACATTATCCGGGAGCATCGCATTTTTAGCGCTAATCCAATAGTAATTACTCTTGTCATGGTCGCTAAACGACCAGATTTTCTCACGGGGGCCAAAGTAGCAGTCAAACCACATCCGTCGTCTGAGCCGCCAAATTCTACTCGCCGCCGTAAAGGTCGATCCGTTCAAATCGTCTCGGTCGCAGATGTCCAGAGACAAGTATTCTCCCTTCTTCGGGAGACAAAACTGCGTATCAGTTGGCTTGATTTCATAGGGCGCACCAGCATCTCGCAGCAGGCGCATGAGATAGAACTCACGCGTGTCAGTATCAACATACTGTTTTAGAGCTTTAAGTTTTCTCTTGGCCTGTTCTTTCTGCCAAGGCAATAGTGATTTCGTCAAAGCCTCGCTAGCCAAGACATAGAGGACTAAAATCATCGTCCCCAACACCAGTAAAACGAGTGAAACAATAATGACCACCCTCATCGCGCTCCCTCCTTCTTAGGAACTGAAAATAAACTATAAAGCAACTTCGGCGAAAAAACACGCCAACTTATTCTTATATTATGCCACAAAATGCCCAAAAATTCAACAAAGCCCCCTCGGTAAGGAGGGGGCTCTTGCTGTTATTCTCGACTAAAGCGCGCGCAGGAAATCTTTAAGTTCTGCGAGCTTCACTTTTTGCTCAGAATCGCGCAAACGCACGGAGACTTCACCGGCCTCGACGTCTTTCGGACCGACAATCAAGACGCAAGGAATCTTCATCTTGGTCGCTTCGCGGATCTTCTTGCCAAGGCTCTCATTGCGGTCATCGACCGTCATGCGAAGCTTGTTGTGCTCAATTGGAATATCGAGCTCAAAATCAGCGAGCTCTGCCTTAATCTTTTCGACATATTCGTTTACGGAATCATTAACGGTCAAGATGCGTAGCTGTTCTGGCGCCATCCAGAATGGGAACCAACCGGCCGCATGCTCGATAAGGACACTCATAAAGCGCTCAATCGAACCAACCAATGCGCAGTGGACCATAACAGGGGTCTTTTTGCTGCCGTCAGCCTCGGTATATTCGAGGCCAAAGCGGGTTGGCGTTGCATAATCGAGCTGAACCGTTGCCACCTGCCATTCGCGACCCAAAGCATCCGTTGCCATAAAGTCCATCTTTGGACCATACATTGCAGCTTCGCCGATACCGATGTAATATTCGATACCGTATTTGTCTGCCATGCCCTGGATTGCGCTCTGCGCCTTCTCCCACATCTCTGGCGTGCCGGTATAGCCATCGCCATCGTCGCGGAAGCTCAAGCGAAGCTTCAAGTCCATACCGATGCGCTGGTAAAGATCCTGTGCGGACTCGATCAACTCACCAAAGATATCGCCAATCTGACCTTCGGTACAGAACACATGCGAATCATCCTGCGTAATCGCGCGCACGCGGCTAAGGCCGCCGAGCTCACCCTTACGTTCATCGCGATAGACCATCGTCGTCTCGAGGTACTTAATTGGCAAATCCTTGTATGAACGTGGCTGAGAAGCATAAATCTGGGAGTGATGCGGACAGTTTACAGGCTTCAATGCGAGATGATCGCCACTCTCCTGGCTCGTAAACTGGAGCATCTCTGGGAACTTCTCATAATGGCCAGAGGTCTTATATAGGTCGACCAAGGCAATATGCGGAATGCAAACCTTCTGGTAGCCGCGCTTTACACGATAGCTCTGCGCAAATTCGTTCAAAACGTTGCGGAGAATCGTGCCGCGAGGAGTAAACATTGGCAAACCGGAGCCAACAAGCTCTGAGAAGCAGAATAAATCTAGCTCTTTACCTAGTTTGCGATGGTCACGCTGCTTTGCCTCTTCCTGTTTCTTAATGTATTCGTCAAGCTCTTCCTGAGTTTCGAAAGCTAAACCATAGATACGGGTTAGCATCTCGCGCTTTTCGTCACCGCGCCAATATGCGCCAGCAACCTTCTCAAGTTTGAATGCGCCAACCTTACCGGTATCCTCAACATGAGGCCCCTTGCAAAGATCCTCAAAATCGCCAAGCGTATAGAATGAAATCGTCTCATCCTCTGGCAAATCATTGATAAGCTCGGCTTTGAACTTCTGACCATTCTCCTCTGCCCACTTCAAAGCCTCTGCGCGAGACTTTTCGCTGTAGACCATTGGAAGTTTCTGCGCAATAATCTTGCGCATCTCTTTTTCGATCTTCTTTAGATCCTCATCGGAAACCTTCACGCCGCCGAAATCAATATCGTAATAAAAGCCATTATCAATCGCAGGGCCAACACCGAACTGGATTGTTGTTATGCCAGAATAGACCTGCTTAATCGCCGCGGCCATAATATGGCTGAGCGTATGACGTTGCTTCATGACTAATTCTTCTGACATCGCTGCCCTTTCTTGATTAATTTTTACCCGTATATTTTACCACTTTTTCGCCCCTGTTGGCAAACGCTCTTGCTTATCCTTGACTTTTTATACGTTTTGTGCTATAATAGCAGCAAGCTCAGCACGCTGGGCTCGGAATTTTTGTTGCCCTCAATGACAAATGATCTTTAAGAAAGGATGGTAGTATTTATGCAGTACTCCAAGAAAGTAACCAAAGGCGCCGTTTTAAGACTTGCTGAGATCCTCAGCAAATTAAATCCAGTCGAAATCGTCACTCCGCATAATGCGAAGAGTGCGAAAGAGACCTGGATTAATTGTGCAAGCAGCGATCTCGCCGTCTTTACAAACCCCGTATTCGAATACAGTAACAATACCCTAAAAGAAATCGTTGCTTATCACGATGAGCTCGTCCGCTACCGTCAGGTATTCAACTACGGCTTAGTCCCTGAATTCCCTGGCGAAGACGCGATGAAAGACATTCTCATCAGCCGCATCAACAGCGCAATCGCAACCACAGAACTGGCCGCAAGCATCTATATCAAAGATGACAAAGTAGCAGCAAGTATCACAAAGAAGCTCTATGGTCTCCCTACTAGTACAGAAATCATCGAGGCTTACGACTCTGTATCGCCGAACACGCCGGCCGTACCGGCATCCCGCTTCAGCGAAGAAGAACAGGAAAAGCTGAGAACGAAAAAGTACAACGCGCAACAGATCAAATACTGGTTTGATCGCGTAATTAAGCTTTACGGCTTCAAGGGCTGGCGAGTTGAGATCGACAAGAAGTATACCTGCATCGACGTCAGAGATAAGAACCTCTCCGGTACCCCTGTTGTCGGTATCCCAGTCGACCGCAAAGTTGACGGCCTGAAATTGCTCGAACTGATCGGGCACGAGATCGAATCTCATCTCCGTAGTTCCGAGAACAGCATCGTACTGATCCAGAGCATTCTGGGCGTCGACAGTCTGCTCGCTCCCCTCTTTCGCATCATGGCGAAGAGTGACGACGAGACCCTCTATGAGGGCGCAGCCAAGATGTCCGACGTTAAGGTAAACGGAGCAAGTGCACTCCCGCTGCCTTATGCGACAATCGCCTGCAACCACGCAAAGCGCGGCGAAAGTTTCGCAGATGTTGCAAAAATTATCTTCACTCAGCGCAAGAAAGCTGGCGAAGATGACAAAAAGGCGCTCAGCGGCGCTTGGACAACTACATACCGCATCACACGTGGTTCGACCAACACCGAGGCAGGCATTTACCTCTTCCCGAAGGATCACATCTATCGGAAGGGCTACAAGCTTGCCCGTGAACTCGAGGAAAAAGAATACCTTGATTACTCGACATTCACGCTTGGCGAAATTGAATCAATTTTCGAATCTTGGCCGTACCACGACGAAAAGTCGTGCTGCTATCCTTGTTTGGATGCAGTCGGCATCATTGCCGACGAAATCCTCAACGGTAAATAAAACCGTGGCCCAGGCGAGCACTTTCGCTTGGGCCATTTTTATGCTATAATCCCTGACATGGGTTGTTAGCTCAGCTGGCTAGAGCACCTCGTTTACACCGAGGGGGTCGGGGGTTCAAATCCCTCACAACCCACCATATACTCCCGCAAGGGATCTTTTTTTATGCCAACAACTGTTTATTATCGCCGTTCACTACGAACACCGACGATTGATTCAAGAGAACCGCCTGATTGCCGTCACTTTCAATCTTGTCGGCGTACATCTTTGTCGTCTCGACCCATTTCTCTACATCGGCATGCGGCACAATATACTCGTCAATCAAGCCAAGTCCGTCCATCACAGCGTCAACGCCATAGATCTCCGGAACACGCTCGGGCACAAGATGGGCGTGGCCATAGTAGCGCAAATTCTTCGTCGTTACCATCGATCCAGCGCTATAGCCACCATAGACAAAACGGTCCGTTTCTACGCCATCCCAAATAATCTTGTCCATGCCAGAAAGTTGCATCGCCGTACGCAGCAAGAAAACGTTGCCGCCAATCGAGAAAATGATATCCGGTCGGCGCTCGTCGACAATAGCTTTCAGCTCCTCCTCCCTACCAAAATAATCGCGGAGATCTAGCTCCTCTATTTCAAAGCCGGCATCGCGAAAATTATCCAGTTTTTCGCCGATCTTTGCGATGCGCTTCTCGAGCGGATAATAATCGCGCGCATTCGTTATTACTAGCATCTTGCGACCGCCATTCGCGAGACGCAAAAGCTCATCAGGATGCTCGCTCAAATCTTCACTGGCTAGAAAGAGTCTCATTTAGAGAGATCCACCCCACCCCACTCTACTACCGTGAAGCCTTTGCGTGCCGGCGCAGACGCCAAAGTCTGTTCTTTTACTTCCTTCTTTTCTGCGAGCCCCTCGAAAAGCATCCTAATACGAATCGTCGTGTCAGGCTTTACGGATAGCGAGAGCGACATGTCGTTCTTATCTACCGCTGCACCAGTTTCGAAGTAGATATAATTGTAGGCATTTTCCTCAAGCTTCGGCAACCAGTAGACAATGAACTCTTCCTTTTCCTTGTAGTTTAGGCCTAGGATATCAAGTTTTTCCTCAAGAAACTTTGCCGCATCGGAGCCTTTTATAACGAAACCAACCGTCTTATCGACATTAGAGTTTGCGCGCTTGCCTTCCCAATAGAGCGAATAAAGCTTGTTGCCAGACTTCTTATCAATCAAATCGCCATTTGGATAAGCCGTCACGTTCCAGCCATCAGTATATTTCGGATAGCTAGCAGTCAATCTTTCAGGAGCGCCCAATTTTACAGTCACATCTGTTTTTGTCTCTGGATAAAGATAAATGATTGGCTTCAAAGCTACGCTTTCTTCCACGCAGCCACAGGTTTTTTCGGTGCCGTCATCAATAAGTGGCGTACAGACCCACTCGTAGCCCTCTTCGCACTTTTCCCGGGCAGTGCCATTGCCGCCGTTGCCACTATCGCCGCCCTTAAAGGCGCCGCAAAGCGCAAGCACACCAATGGTTATCGAGACGACCGCAGCAATACCAAGAACAACTCCAATAGCAATCCAGATCTTCGTCTTTTGATTAAGTTTTTTTGCGCTTTTCTTGGTCGTTGCCATCTGAAAACTCCATATTATCTTTAACTGAATTATATCATAAGGGCTATGGCCGACTATTATTTGTCATACCCCCGTTATATCCCATTGACAAAACGTAGAATTTTTGATATAATATAGAGCGTTAGGAGGTGAGGCCTATGTTTTTTTTATTATCTGATTTTGACTATACGATGTACATGCATGGTCAACAAGACGTAACCGACAAGAACATTGCTGCGATTAAGAAATTCCGTAATGATGGTAATCTTTTCGCCATTGCTAGTGGTCGCAGCGCACAGAGCATCAAGTCCGTTCTGCCCGAATATACGGAATTTACGGATTTCTACGTACTCGACGATGGCGCTACCATCCTGGATAGTGGACAGTCGTCAATTCATACTGATAGATTTGGCGCCGACCTAGTCGATCGCTTAAACAGTTCTCTATCAAAGATCGACTACGACGGCAAGCATGCGGTCGTTTGCTTCAGCGACGGCCATAAGGAGTCGCCAACAATCACAGCAAATGCCAGCAAAGTCCGTCTATGGTTCGACAATGTCGTCGACATGGTAAAAACCGAAAAAGTCCTCGAATACCTGTTCAAGGATACCCTGCACTGGTATTCATATACGGAAGTTTTCTTTAATGATGACATCCGTCTGGACTGGATCAGTCACAACATGTGCAGTCTTATCGATATCACACTGGCTCGCACTAATAAAGCCAGCGCGATTAGAAAACTCTGCACCATTCTCGGCATCCAAAAGAACTCCATCGTCACCGTCGGAGACGATCTTAATGACAAAGCCATGATCAACGATTTCAATGGCCACGTCATTAAGCGTCCGAATAATCAATACATGTGGGATTTGTTGGATTACAACCACGTGCATGACAACTTGTATGGTCTCATCGAAAAGCTCCCGCAAATCTAAGCCCACGCGGGGGCTTTTTCTATGCTAACAAGACGTAGGCATAGTACGCCGCAAATAGGGCCACCATTAGGAAACCTTCTTTGCGCGTCAACTTCTTGTTGCTGCGGCCAAAAACGTAATATGACACTGCCGCCATTAGCACAACTAGAGTATCGATAATGCCGAACGACTGCGATTCGAAACCGCCAAAAATCAAAGTCGGCAGCCCCAAAACAATACAAATATTAAAGATATTCGTACCGATAATATTACCCACCGCTAGGTCAAATTCGCCCTTCTTTGATGCCCCAACGGTCATTGTGAGCTCCGGCAACGAAGTACCAATCACAATCGCCGTCATCGCAATAATCTTCTGCGAGATACCAACCGCACTCGCCACTGCTACGGCGTTATCGACGACAATATCGGCCGACAAAGCAATCGTCGCAAGGCTTAACACGATATAAAGTATGGCATAACCCAACGTATACTTCGTCTTCGGCAAGCGTCCGCGCTTCGTTTTGCGCACGTGTACCGTGAACATGATATATAGCATGAAAACTCCAAAAAGCGCCAACAAAATCAACGAGTCCAAACGCGACAATCCGTTCTTTCCGCCGAAGAAAATCGAATCATTCAAAACGATAAAGAAGACTGCTGTCACGACCACCAAAAGTGGCAATTCGCGCTTCACGGTTCGCTCTTTTACCTCAATTGGCTTCACAATCGTCGCAATACCAACAATCAACAGAATATTTACAATACACGACCCAATCACGTTCGCGAGCGTCATATCGACGTTATGGCTGGCAATCGACGTAAATGAAATTGCGAGTTCCGGTGCGCAGGTGCCAAATGCTGCAATCGTCAAAGCGACCAGCATCTTTGGCACGCGTAGCCGCGTAGCAAGCGATGACGCCGCGTCCACAAAAACATCCGACGCCTTCACGAGCGCCACTAGGCCCAAGACCAGCATTACGAGATTTAGTGCAAGCATCTATATCTTACTCTTGACTCGATATACCATTAACCCACTCAATGCAAATGCCGTACCTGCCAGCATTAGCGCCCACATCCAAACATTGTCATAGGTTGTCGGGTTCTCGCCCGGCGTTGCAACAGACGTATTCACGCTATCACTCACAACGTTAGCGCTGCGCGAAAGCGAAGAATTACCAGTAACCGTAACGCGCAAATTATCACGCGCTTTTACGCCCTTATAGATCAGTGCGACATTAAACCTGCGCGAAACACTGACCAACGCTTCATCCTCGGCGAATGTATTTACATCATCCATACTCACCGTCCAAGTCAAAGTGCGCGCATCTTCATCGTAGATTGCCCCGTCAAGCTCCGACTCGTCGACGTCAATCGCATACGGCAGCTTCTGGACAATTTCTATATCTACATCACCAACATAATTCGTGATCGTCGCATCATATTCAATTTCATAATCTATCTTCGCATCCTTCGTATCGACCGCTCCCGGCGCCTTGATATTGATTTTCGATTCAACGCGCATCTGCTTCTGTGTATACTTCACCGTCACATTTTTACCCGAAACCGTAAACGTCTTGTCATAATACAGCAAATCTTCTGCCGTAAATCTGTAGTAGAGTTTATCGCCAGTCGCCGAATATAGTGGTAACTCGACGGTCTGCTCTGCGCCCGTCGGATCAAGCTCTATGACCGTATCTTCGGCCCCTTCCGCCTTCGCGGTTATCTTAGCCTTCACCGGTCTCAAGTTATCCGCATTATCGCCATCAGCAAAAATCGCTTTCAAAGTATAGTTTTCATTCGCAACATAGCCAATTACGCCCGCGTTATAAATTGCCACGCCCTCTTCGCGCGCAGGAGAAACCGGACCAATATAACCAACATCATGAATCGGCGTCGAGTTCTTGTTGCCGACTGCCTGGTTGTCCGTATTATATGAACCGATATTGCTTGCATCGCCCTTCTTTGTAAACAAATAGCCACCATCCGTGCCGGCCGTTACCGGATGTTTATTAACGACGTTAATATAGTAACCATCCTCGCCTTCGAGCAGCTCAATAAACTCATACTTGCCCTGCGCATCCGTCTCAGTTGTCTGCACTAGCCTATTTGAACTACGATCATAGAGCTCAACGCGCCAACCACTCTCGGCGAGCGCCTGCTCTCCATTGTCCCATTTGCCGTTTTCATTCGAATCAACGAATAACGTACCGTTAATTTTGCTATCCGACAAACGAATCGAAATGAAGCTCTTGCCATACCAACCAGAAAACACATCATTATTACTGTTTGTTAACTGCTGATAGTAAATTGCGCGCCAAGTATCCGTTGCGCCGTCGCGTACGCGATCAATATCAATCACCTTCAACTCATAGCCAAAATCATAATTCCCATCATCGCCGACCGAGCTAGGCGGGATGTTACGCGCAACAATCTTTACGCAGTTTACCGCACGCCAATCGTCTTCCGTCCAACCACTCACGTCGCTCGCGAACTGTGCACTACGGCTGTCCAACTCCGTACCATTATCGGTCGGAACAATATTTTTGCCATAGTAAATTTCAAAAATATTCGGATCCGGATTCGTCAAAGCCCCCTTCAGCATCGTTGAAAACTCAAACGGCTCTTCGTTGTAATTCAAAGTGCCCCAATTCTCGCTCTGCTTTGGTACTGGCATATACATAACGGTCGGACCAGGCACCTCAACGCCAGAATTATTAATCGCCTGCATGCTCATGTCGAGCGCCGAGCTCTCCGAAGTGCCAATCGCAATCGGATTTGTATCTTCGCTCCAGGTCGACCAAGTATCCGTACTGGCATGCTTTGCTTTATTATCAACCTCAATCGACTGCGAGCCGCGTACCTGATAATAGGTCGAACCGACCGCATGCACCATCGAACCCGCTACGCCATTTGCGATGTTGAAAGTATCGCCAGAATAATGGTGTGTTGCCGGCGACGACGTAACACCCGCCTCCTGAACAAAGACCATATCGCGCATGTTATAGGTTTGATCTGGCGTCGTAAGGCTTGTTTCGATCGAATAGGATAAATCCAAAGACGTATTATTAAATTTACCCTGGCTATTTACGACACCAATCGAAACATTTGCCGAACCATCCGTCAGGCCTCGTCCGTCAATCATATATACGCGAGCCGTATCTGTATCGCGATACGTAATTTGTCCAAACTTGCTAGTAATATCGACGTTGCCGCGCGCAGAACCGTTCGTCACTTTAATATTCGAAATCGGCAAGAAGTTGCCATCTTTATCACGCAACTCTTGGCGGATATAAATAATCGGCTCCAAAATACTGTACTGATAAATAAGCGAAGAAGCGTACGGCGCAATTCTGATATTAAACTTCAAAGTCGAACCAGCTTCGACTACCTGTGTCGGCATCGTAGTCAAATCAACCGAACCGGCCGCCGAAAATACTGTCGTCATTTTCGAAATGCCGGTCGTATTTTCTGGATTTGCCGTATCATATACTTCCAAAGTCGAAACACCGTTGCGTTCATCGCTCAAACGTGCGCCGACATAAGTAATACTCCAAGTGCTATCGTCCGTAATTGCGCGACGTAGCTGCGTTACTGCCGGGATCACACCAGCATCGTATACAACTTCCGCAAGATAATCCGTGCGTTCTGTGCCAAAATCTACGTAAGAAAACTCGCCCGCCCAACCATAGGCATTACAAGTCTTATTCAGTGCAACATCTTTTTCGAGACCAGACTTCGTCTTGATGTGCACCGTCGAAATCGTACCGCCAGGCGTGCAGGACAGACGGACCATCATCACGCCCAAGACTTCCGTATCAAAGGTCATCTTCACGGTTTTTGGCGCAGAATCCTGCGAACCGCGGTTATTAATGTAGTTATAACCAAGCACACCGGTCATCTCTTCTTGTGGGGCAACCGGAACGCGTGTCGTTACGTTCAAATTTTGCGCCGTAAACGTTGGGTCCGGATTTAGCGAGTTGTAGCCGATTGTCACTTTCTCATCAGTTGGAGCCACCCTAAGTTTTAGCGTCCAAGTGTTCTGAAAATCGACCGTGCGTGTACCGCCGCCAATCTGCCAATAATCCGTCTCGCCGCGGCCAGTAAGAGTAATCGTCGAACCGCCCACCGCATCATTTGGCACAACTACGCCAAACGGCGCTGTAAAGTCCATGTTCGATGCCGCCGTTGGCGTATAGTACAAGATATAATCACCATTACCCTTATCTTCGAGACTATAGCGCACGTCCGTCGTAGTAAGCTGAAGCGTCGCAGCGCTATTCTCGACGTGGAGATAGATGCGAGCTTGCGTTGCTAGACGCTTCACGTCATAGGCACCACCTGCCCAGCTCGCACGAATCAACTTGTTATACCCTTCATTCGTAGAATATGTTGAACCGGCGCTCACGAAATACGTATAGTTTGGCTGATGGAATTTACCCGGCGCACTCGCGTTCAAAGGCGCATTCACATCAATCGCAATCGATTCCTCATAATCATCTAGTGTCAAAGTCGCCTTAATCGCATCTGTTATATAACCAAGGTCCAACGCCGTATCGAGACTGACCTTAATATTCACCGTAACCGACTGCGTGCCGGTAAGCATATAGTATGTACGTGCGCCAGCGCCCGAGAAGGTATAGCCCAGCACTGGCTCTTGATTGGCCGCGATTTTCTCGACACCATTATTTCCTTTCGAAGCGTCCAACTGGGATTGTAAGTTTTTGTCCGCCGATGCATCATCTACCCAGTTCATACCGAGCGGCAAAGCAATCGTAAGCTTCTTTTCGGCAACGCCAGATGACGGCAAGTCACGAACAACGATTTTCGCATCATAAATCTTCGACGTAGCGCCGAATGCCCCGTTACGCACAAAGCTAAAGTCTGCTGGATTACCAGACGCAAACGTCACTTCGCCGTTATCCGCCACAACCAAACCAGACAAATACTGAGCATCGGCAGTAGCAAAAATCGGCACAATCGCAAAGGTATATACCAAAAAACCGCAGATAACTGCGAAAATACTACCTCCTACTAGTCTGCGCTTCGTCGTATCTGAGCGACGAGCTCTCCTTCGTGCGATATGCATAAAACCAAAAACAATTACTTTTGTTTTTTACTCGCACATTCCACTAATGTTTATTATACTATAAGACCTCTATTTTCAACAGTTTTTCGTGCTATAATATTCTCTAGTCGTGGGGCGTTAGCTCAGCTGATAGAGCGCGGCATTCGCATTGCCGAGGTCGCGGGTTTGATTCCCGCACGCTCCACCACTTTTTTATGGCCAATTGGCCTATTTTTTACGCTTAATTGCCGCTAGGCCAATCACTGAGGCCATACCAATGGTAATAAAACACACAATTTCATCGCCCGTAGCCGGGTTATCTACTTCATCCGGAACCTCGATCACGCGGCGGAACTTGTCGAGCTTCGGGAACATCGCGTTATACATCTTCACGCCCTGTTCGCGAATCGCTGCGTCAGTCACGCCAGCCGAATTCTCGCCCCAAATACAGACCATGCCGCCCATAATTCCATCGTGATTTTCGAGCGTGCTTGGGAAGTTATAGTTCCAGCTCTCTAGCTCCCAGTTCTCTTCAATATCACGCACCGTATGTGCG
Organism: uncultured Candidatus Saccharibacteria bacterium; assembly: GCA_947307225.1. GTDB lineage: Bacteria > Patescibacteriota > Saccharimonadia > Saccharimonadales > Saccharimonadaceae > UBA2834. The sequence goes on along the minus strand of CAMZIL010000004.1, from coordinate 31,485 downwards.
TTTATTTCGTCCGTCATTAACTGTAAATTTGGCACGAAGAACAGATAAAAACGATTCGTGATAATTAGCTTAAAGCCAGCCTGCTGGAAGTCTGGTACCGTTGCATAACCATATTGTTCAACGTCCGCCCACCAACCCCAATAGACAATTTCAATATTGTTGTTAAGCTGCGAAATATTAGTTTTCGTCACCGCATCGCTCCACATGCGAACCGTGAAGCCTTTATCAGCTAGATATTCATACATTTCATTCGCAAAATCAATCTTTTCATCGATGCGAAAAGTATACTCATCAAAGCCCATATGGAAGTATTTGCGACTCTTAAAGAATTCCGTATATTCGTCATAAATATTCATTAGGAACTGCTTCGCTGCTGGACGCACGATATCAAGGTTCCCCGCCTCGTCACCCGTGCCCCAAGCAATTCCAGTATCGCGATCGCGCACATACGACTCGCCAAACTTAATCGCGGCAAGATCAAAGAAGCCAGTCATATGTGCCGGCATATCAATTTCCGGAATAAAGATCACACCTTTTTCGTCCGCATAATTCATCAACTCGCGCACCTGCGCATAGGTCAGGAACTTGCGCCCGGTGGCCGGATTCGTATAGACGTCGCCTTCTTTTGTCGCATTCGCCTCGGTCTGGTCAAGATAGGTGCACTCGATGCCGACATTTTCATCATCGGTAAAGTGAACCTGAATCGATGAATTCGCATTCACGGACAACGCATCAATATACTGCTTAATTTCAGACATTGGATAATAGCGACGCGCCACGTCGAGCATAATCGTACTTTCAGAATTTTCCTCAATTACAATTTGTTTTGCAAAAACCGACGCACTGCCACTGATTGCAATGATAAGCGCCAATAATATCCCTGTTATTTTTTTCATTTTTATTTTGACCTATTTTCTTAATCTTAGCTCAAGATAATGCTTATGTCAATTTCACTTGGCGTATAACAAAAAACTAACCCGTTTCCGAGTTAGTTTCATAATGCCATTAATGGAGCCGTTGACTGGGATCGAACCAGCGACCTGCTCGTTACGAATGAGCTGCTCTGCCAGCTGAGCTACAACGGCATAGAGCTATTATATCATAAAGCGCTTGCATTTCAGCGGAAAATCCTATATACTATGAAAGGTAAGGGCTCGTAGCTCAGTTGGTTAGAGCGCCTCCCTGTCACGGAGGAGGTCGCGCGTTCGAGTCGCGTCGGGCCCGCCACTTACGAAAAATACGCCTCTCGGGCGTTATTTTTTTATTCTCCGCGCCCATAGTATAATAAGCTTATGACTGAATTTTTCTCTCAAATCAAAGCACAGTTATCTACTAATGCCCTCATTAGTTCCATTGCTGTTATTGTAATCAACATCATTATTTACACCATCATCAGTCGCGCCATTCGCAACAAACGCAAAAAGCACGACCTAAAGCTTGCCGTCGGCAGCAAGAGTAGTACCTACATCAACCTCATCGTCAGCGTTCTCCGCTATGTCATGACCATTCTAACCGTGCTCATCGTTCTCGAGATCAACAACGTTGATGTCTCAACCATTCTCGCCAGCGTCGGTGTCATTTCCGTCATCGTCGGTCTCGCGCTTCAGGACGCTCTCAAGGACATCATCCGCGGTACCACTCTCATCGGCGACGGCTACTTCCAGGTCGGCGATTATGTCACTATCGACAGCGAAACCGAAGGCCGCGTCGTCGTAATTGGCCTCAAAACCACGCGTATTATGAACGCCGCCGATGGCAGCATTATTTCCATTGCCAACCGCAACATCGAAAAAGTAAAGGTTGCCGGCGATCATTTCCTCTATAACATCCCTCTCCCTTACGAGCTAAAGGTCGATCGCGCCGAATCGCTCGTCAACGAAATCGTCGAGCAAATCAAAGCCGAAGATTCCGTTCGCGATTGCAAGTATCTCGGCGTTCAGGAACTTGGCGAATCCAATGTTCTTTATCGTATTCGTATCGATCAAAATCAAGGCAAAAAGATCGTCGCAAAACGCGCCGCCAACAAAATCGTCCTCAAAACCTGCGAGCGCCATCGTGTTTCCATTCCATACCGGCAGCTCGACATCCACAACATCAAATAAAAAGGCGCCCGAAAGGGCGTTTTTTGTTGGTGCGGGTAGAGGGAGTCGGACCCTCATCTCTTGCTTGGGAAGCAAACATAATAGCCGCTATACGATACCCGCGACTTCACTTATTATACCACGCCCCAGCCCCGTCCTCATCTTGACAAATCGAGCAAAATTTGATATAATAGACATATGGCTATTCAAAAATACAAACACGCCTCAAAAACTTCTTTTGCCCTCGGCGCCACCCTTGTCGCCGAGCTTTTTAACGCTCGCCCAGAGCTCATCGTGCGCGTATTTCTCCGCCCCGTCGAAAAACATGGCGCAGATCTTGATGCCATTCTCGCAAAACTTCGCGCAAAAAACATCGAAATTGTTGAATCGAAAAAAGCTTTCAATATTCTTGGCGCGAAAGAAAACTGTCTACTCGCCGCCGAGTTTACCAAACCAGAGGCAAAGCTCGATGACAAAACTCCGCATATTGCTCTCGTTAACCCTTCCGATGCTGGCAACCTCGGCACGATCATCCGCACCGCTGCCGCCTTTGGCTACAAAAATCTTTGCATTATTACCCCGGCCGTCGACCCTTATGATCCAAAAGTAATCCGTGCGTCTATGGGCGCAATTTTCCACTTAAACATCGTTCAATTTGACGACTTCGCAAACTACCAAGCCCAAAATCAGAGCCGCAAACTATTCGCATTTCTACTTGATCAAAACGCTACGCAGCTTGATGATGCCGAAAAACCAGCCGACCAAAACTATGCTCTCATTCTCGGCAATGAGGCCGCTGGCCTACCAAAAGATTTCGCCGCAAAAACCGGCGCAGAATCCGTATTTATCCCACAAAGCGATGACGTCGACAGCCTAAATCTATCTGTCGCCGCCGCCTTAGCAATGTATCACTTCTCTATTCACTAGCGCTCGGGTCAGCCGTGCCGCTATCTTTTTCAGTCGCGCCACTTTCCTCGCGGTTTTCGTCGCCCGCCTCGACCTTGATAAGCTCTTCAACCTTGTTGTCGGCACGAATTTGCTTCATCAACTTGTCAAACTTAGTAAAGCGTACCCAAATCGAATCATACTGAACCTTGTCGCCATCACGCGCGGTGAGCTTCACAAAGTAATAACCATCGCCATTCTTCGAAACAAAGCGGCTAGAAACATCGCCGACTGCCTTGAGCATCGACGCCGTCGCAGCGCGGCCAGAGTCTAGGTTGGACGATTCAACCATCTCGGTCAAAGATTCAAACTCGACTATATCGTTATTTTCGTACTTGCCGGCAATCTTTTTGAGGTCCTTGCTCGTCTCGAGATCCTTCGCAATCTGCTCCGTCAAATCCCTTGCGCGGCTATCAATTTCCATCGCATAGTTCTTCTTCGCGAGCGAAAGTTTGATCAAACGGCGGTACTCAGACATATTGAGACCAAAGTTCGTGCTGATGATGCTTTCAAATGCCGCGTCAGTACGCACTTCGCCATCTATCGTCTTGTGCTCATTAATCACTGCGTCAATCTCAGACTCGGTAACTGGCTTGCCCATTTCTTCAAGCTTTGCCATTGCGTAGCTGTATTCCTCGGCATTGTCCAACGCCTGACGCTTATAATAATCCTTCAAAAGCTTCGAATCATCAGAATCGTCCAAAGTGCCCTGCTGACGCTCAACGGACTTTATGCTGCTACGATAAAGCATCAAGTAATCACTATAGCGTACGCTGATGCCATCGACTTTCGCGACTGGAAAAGCAAAAGCCTTCGTAAAACGATACATCACGTCGCTCGTATTCTGAACCTTGTACAGCTGAATCCAGCCGACAAAACCAAAAGTAGCGAGCGCCACAATCGAAATCAAAATCGTAATAATCACCAAGCGGTGTTTTGCATACTGAAATGGATAGCGAAACTTCTTACCTTTCGCCAAGATTTCATCGCGACTCTCCTCAAGATTTTGCTGAGTGATCGCTATGTCTTTCTTTTTTCTACCTCTTATCATGCCAAGTATTCTCCAATTCATTATACACTACCTCAGGGTGGCTAACCATGCTCAACACGAGGTCGCCCGCCTCTGTTTGAATCAAAATCGCACCATAATCAAAAATCGTCGCAAAGAGACCGTGCACGCCATAGCTCATGTTCATAATATCGCCGAGTTCCAAGTCGACCACGCTCTTATTGAAGAGGCCTTTTTGGCGCACCTGACGCAGGCGCTGATTCGTCACGATATAGAAGCTAAAATGCCACAAAGTCCAGCTGTAAGCCGCACCCAAAACACCTACGCCGACAAAGATTAGCCAAACAAAGAATAGCTGTCCATTATCCGGCCAGATAAACATTGGGATTAACCCAAGAGCCGTCACGACGATAAACCACAAAAAACCTTTGATCGCCGTAAAAATATGCCTACGAAAGACGTAGATGACCTCTTCCCCCTTACGCTGGCCTTCAAATTCCATATCTATATTTTACCATAAGCGGCCATTCACGACCACCGTACCAGTCGACTATTTGCCAAAAATATGGTATAAAATAATTGTCTCTGCCCATCAGAGACAATCTTGTTCTTTGGAGGTCCTTTTCTATGCCGAACCGCAAAACAGAAGGAAGCTATTTGGAACATGATATGACCGAGGTAAACACACACTGCGAAGGCTGCGCGCCGGACGACTATGTCTATAGGCACCAACAACTATCCACCGCAACACCCAAGTCCAAAAAACCGCAAAAAAATACTGCTTTCAAGGAGCAATATCTGCACGATTACGGACCGTAAACCTCACTTCTCATGTTCATCTAAAAGGGTTGGCTTTGGTGCCAACCTTTTTAACGCCAAAAAAATGGTAGCCCAGGCGCGAGTCGAACGCACAACCTTCTCCTTAGGACGGAGCCGCTCTATCCATTGAGCTACTGGGCCACTCCCTACATTATACCATCTCGAGACAACAAAAAGCCGGACGCTTAGACAACGCCCGGCTTTCGTATTAGCGCGTAAAGCGCTCAGACAAAGTCTTGTAGATCTGGATTTCTTCTGGCTTGAACCAGTAAGAAACCTCTTGCTCTGCTTCGACGGCGTTGCCGGAAGCGTGAATCAAGTTTGCAACACCTTCGTTGCGAGCATCAGCATAACCGAAGGAGACATGTGCGTAATCACCACGAATCGTACCCATATCTGCTGCCATTGGCTCAGTGGAACCGACAATCTTGCGGACAACTGGAATCGCCTCGACGCCTTCGAGCACCATTGCAATCACTGGGCCGGAAAGCATGAAGTCGACAACGAGATCAAATGCGCGCTGACCACGGCGAGAAACCATCTTTGAGATGCTCTCATAGTGGTGATAGTAGTGATCCTTGTCAGGGTTAACCATCTTTGTAGCAACAATCTTCAAACCAACACGTTCAAAGCGAGAAAGAATCTCGCCAACGATACCGCGCTGAACTGCGTCAGGCTTAAAGATAATCAAAGTACGCTGAATCATACCATTCGGATTGTTCGTCTTGTTGAAGCCGATATTCCAAGCATTTACCTCATGATTCATCTCGGTAGCGACCTTTTCCGTAGCTTTACCGATTTTTTTCTTAGCGTCTTTTTTATCTGCCATAAAAATAAAACTCCTTTTTGCGAGTATATCACAAAAAGGAGTTCTCTGCTCTTAGACTAAATTCCAGTGTACCACTCAGGTTTCTTCTCGACGCCGGTGAATGCCCCACTCATATTGACCGATTCGCCAAACTTCTCCCCCCAAGCGCTGACGCTGTCGCCATCCGTAATCGCCGCACAGCGCAAGAACATGCCGCTAATCGTCGTCGCGCTGCTCATATTCCAAGCATTAAGTGCACTAATACTTGTGAGCGCCGAATCTTCTTTAAACATCGAGGAGAAATCCGTCACCTTCGAGACATCCCAGCTAGCAATGGCTGAGATATCAGCAAGTGTCGTATCGCTTGCAAAGGTCGAATTTAGGCTCGTCAGGCTCACACCTTCGTTGAACCAATTCTGTGCGCCATCAAGCGTTGCGAGTTGGCTGTTATTATCGAAAGTGCCAACCATGCTTTCTAGGCTCTTTAAGCGCCAGCTAGAAAACGCAGTCAGGTTCTGCAAACGCGTGCGCGAGAAGGCGTAATTCATTGTCTTCACGCCACTGACATCCCAGTTTGAAAGCCAGTTAAAGTCATTGCGGTCGAGACCATTGAAAGCGCGATCGAGCGTCGTAATCTTCGACGCATCAAACAAGCTATAGAAGCTCATCGCCTCGCTGTTTAGCTTTGCGCCACCACTCGACAAGAAACCTTCCATATTTGGGTTGTAATAAAGCTTCGCAGCGGCGCTGTACCAATAAACCGTATTCTCCGCGTAGCTACTACAATCTGCCTCGCCCCAATTGGCGCAAGTATCGACCGTCCACATATAGATCGGCTCGGTTGAGGTTTCAGTCGAAGCGCGCATACCGCCAGTCGTAATGTCATCGCCTAGAAGCGCAGCACCAGCAGACGGAAAATCTTCCGGCAACGCATCTACGCGCACAATATTCGTATTATCACCAATACGCGCCGCAATGGCATCGCCGCGTAGCAAAGTCGCTTCGCTAGCCGTCTGTTGCTCACCATAACCCCACTCTTCAGCAGCAGCATTATTCTGGATCGTATTTGTTACGACACGCAAAGTATAGGTCGCCTCGGCATATTCACTCTTTGAGCTAGAGGTACACACCGTTTGGCCATCTTGCGTCGTACAGGTATTTGTTACAGATGCGTTCAAATTTGCATCACAGTTCAAAGTAACGGACTCGAGAAAAGTAGCCGTCGTTTCGCCCGGCTGCAACGGCTGATAATAGTAATAATAACCATCAGCCTCGTTTAGAATCCACTTACTTACATTTCCGCGATTAATAATCGCCATCGTCAAGCCAGTCGCACTATCTTTTAGTGGCAAATGCGTAGTCCTATCAGAGGCAATCCAATCCTCTTCGTATTTTGCGCGCACAACAACTGGAGCCGAGGACTCATTTTTAACTGTCACTGTCTTCGGTATCGATTCGCAGGTTTTCCAGTTTGTTGGGCTAGTAAATACCTCTGTACTTACTGTTTTATATTCAGGTGTGCCAAAGATACCGCGAAAGAATGCTTTATCTTGGCTATACGCAATTGTTCCCCCAATTAGCAACACGGCGCCCAAGGCCGCCAGTGCGACAAACAAACGATTCCTATTCTTCATAACTCTACCTTATAAGCATAAGCTAGGGTGAACAAAAAGTCAAACGTCGCTATGAAACTTTTTGTGGATTTCGCGTAGCTGCGGATCTGTTACGTGCGTATAAATCTGTGTCGTCGAAATATTCGAATGCCCCAAGAGAGACTGCACCGAGCGCAAATCTGCCCCGTTCATTAATAAATCGGTCGCAAACGAATGGCGGAAGGTATGCGGCGTTACGTGTTTTGTAATACCGGCTGCACGTACATATTTCTCGATAATCCTCTGGACACTGCGTGGCGTTAACCTACGGTAATTCCCGCTCGTACCCTGGAGCGGCGTGTTGCGCGAGTTATTTAGAAATAATGCCGGCAAAGAATCCTTACGCTCATCCAGATAGTCGCCAACTGCCTCAGCAGCCGAATCGGTAATAAACACTGGCCTATCTTTTTGGCCCTTACCACGAACCATGAACTCCTTGCGTTCCAAGTTGACGCTGTCGCGGTTCAAATTGATCAACTCCGACACACGCAAGCCCGACGAAAATAGCAACTCCAAGATGGCCTTGTCGCGCAAACCCGTCTCTGTATCAGTCGGAATCTCGGCAAAAATCCGTTCAATCTCATCGACATGCAAGAAAGTCACCTGTGGACGATGCGTACGTGGCAGTTCAACTAACACTGGGTCCAGCGTCTTAATGCCGCGCTTTGTTAAATATTTCAAAAAACCGCGCAAGGCGATCAAATGATATGCCTGCGTCGTCACCGACAGAGTCTTGCCGCGCGAATTCTCAATCTCAAAACGATTCAGCCATAAACGATACTTACGCAACCATTCCTGCGTAATATCCTCCGGGCGCAAATCCTTGTCTGGATAGTATTCCGCGCTAAAATCTACGATACGCTGCAAGCAGAGCTCATAATTACGCGAGGTATAGCGACTGCGCCCGTTTTCAACCTCCAGCGACTCTAGGAAGTCATTAATAAGATCTGAAACATACATTATTTAAAGCCTCACGAGGTTCAAAATCGCGCTCTGTAGGAAAAATACAACCAAGAAGCCGAGGATCAAGAATGGACCAAATGGGATCATGGCATGTTTTTTCTTTTTGACCGCCAAAACCGGCACCATTACGAGTGAGCCAATCATATTTGAAGCGAATAGACAAAATAGTGCCAACCAGAAATTGCCCAGCATCATAGCTAGCGGCACGCATAGAATCGGATCGCCGCCACCAACCCAGCTTTCCTTGCTGGCTTTATACATAAAGTAATAGAAACCCGGCAAAATCAGCAATGCACCGGCCAGATGCATCAGTATTTCTATCGAAAATGCGCCAAGCGTAATCAGCTCGATCAAGTTCAGACCCCAAAAGACAACGCCAATGCCGATGCATATATACAAAACGATTGAAGGCATCTCTTTCCACTTTGCATCGTAGACAGCAAGGACCATGAACAAGACAAGTTGAACTAAAAATATTACAAAACGCGTGATAGCGAACACATTTTTTAATTCCAGTCCTTCAGCCTGCGGCCAGAACGCATAGCTCAACGCAAAGGCTGCCGCCATAATCAATTCTGCGAATAATTCCGCCGCACCGATCTTTTTATGGCATTTGCGGCATTTACCGCCAAGCATCAACCAACTAATAACTGGAATGTTGTCATACCATTTCAACTGATAATCGCAGCTCATGCAATGCGAACGCGCAGATACATCGCGTTTCTTAATGCGCCACGCCTGGCAACACGCAAAAGAACCGAAGCCTGCGCCAAGAATTGCTAGAGATATTATTACCGCCACATTCATATCTTTATTATACCGCAAGCATTAAAAAAAGACCTCCCGAAGGAGGTCTTTTCTAACCGATATTAGTGGTTATCGTTGCAGGTGATAGCGTCACCTTCAAGAATGTAGAACATTGCATACTGGCGTTCACCACTGCCCTTGACGACCTTACCTTCGTCGCCACAGGTAGCGTTGGTGTAAACACGAACCTGATGCTTGGAATCAGCCCACTTGGTGCTGCCGATAACATCTTTACCGGCGTTAACCTTCTCATACCACTTCATAGCGTAAATGGTGCCATCTGGATCGGTAAATTCGCTTTGACAGTTCTTGTAAGTACCGTCAGCAGATCCATCCTTTTCACACTTATTATCAATGTAGCGAATAACGAACTTGTCGTCGACGCCAGCATGAGAGCCGGTAGACGACTTGCCGAATGGAGTCTTACCGCTGTTGTTGGTCTGATAATCGTTAGCAGCAGTTAAGAAGCGAGAGAGATCATCCTCACGCTGCGTGTTGCGCTGAGAGCGCTGAAGTGCTGGAAGAGCGATAAAGACCATAAGGAAGATGAGACCTGCGATAGCAAGCACCAAGACGACCTCAATGATCGTAAAGCCTTTTTTATTTTTTGTCATATAGATGCTCCTTTGTTTTTATTTTTGCAAACTGCAATTTTCACCGTGCCCTTCCTGGGCACCAGCCCGAGAAACCACAGCTTGCAAAACTGCATTTACCGCTAGTATACACTAAGCTTAAGCAAAATGCAAGGTTTATTAAATAGAGTTTACGAGGGCGTAGATTGGGAATAGAATACCACCAACCAAGCCACCAGCCATAATAGCAAGTAAGATCATCATCACCGGCTCAATTGCCGACGAGATTGCTGCGACCTTCTCATCGAGGTCATCTTCGAACACCTGTGCTGCCTTGCCAAGCATTTCATCCATCTTACCGGATTGCTCGCCAATTGCCGCCATCTGATAAACCAGCGGCAAGATATATTGGTGATCCTTCAAAGCTTCGGACATTGCCTTACCACCTTGGACCTTCTCTGCCGCATCATTAATTTCTTCGATAACAATCACGTTGTTTGTTGCCTCGCCGGCAATGTGTAAGGTATCGAGCACCGCAACGCCGGTCGAAAGCAAAATCTGCGAAATACGAGTAAGACGTGCCATGTAAAGCATTCTAAAGAGGCCGTTGAACATTGGAATGTTCAACTTGATCTTTGCGGCCATACGAATGCCCTGCTCGGTCTTGCGGAACTGCATAAAGCCAACCACGATACCGGCAAGAATAAGCAATGCTAGCCACCAGAAGTTAATAATAAAGTCTTTAATCGACACAAATGCCTGAGTAAGAGCTGGGAGTTTTTCGCCCAAATCCTGATAGAGACTCTCAACCTGCGGAACGACTGCGAGCATCATATACATGAACACTGCGAAAATCACAACGAGCGTGATAATCGGCATGACCATTGCGCCCTTAATGTTACTCATCATCTTCGCATCCTTCTCTTCCTGGGACGCAATGCGCTTCAAGCTTTCATCGAGCGTACCGGAAACTTCACCGGCACGGATAAGGGAAAGATAAACATTGCTGAATACATCCGGATGCTTTGCGAATGCGTCACCAAGCGCATGACCAGCTTCGACCTCGGCTAAAATCTCTTCGATAACGGCCTTCATTGCCTTGTTCTGAGTCTGCTCGGAAACCGTGCGCAAAGACTGCGCGATTGGCAAACCTGCACCAACGAGCGTTGCAAACTGACGAGTAAAGTTAATGCGGTCGCGGCTCGTTACTCTGTTGATTTTGTCGCCAAAGCCTTTCCCCTCTTCCTTGATGCTTTCTGGCACATAGCCACGATCCACCAAAAGCTTACCGGCAATACGCTCGGTTTCTGCCTGAATCGTACCCTTAATTACCTTGCCAGAACTTTGTTCCTTGGCCTTGTAGACAAATCGTTTCATCCGCGAGACAACCTTTCAAATTCCTGCAAATCTACAGCGTATTCACGTGCTGCATCGTGCGTAATAACACCGGTCTGAACGAGCTTAACGAGCGTGCGATCCATCGTCTGCATACCCTGATCTGCACCGGTCTGAATAATCGTATCGAGCTGATGGGTTTTACCTTCGCGAATCACCGAGCGAACTGCTGGGTTAGCGACGAGAATCTCAGCTGCAACAACACGGCCACCGCCAATAGCTGGGACGAGGCGCTGTGCACAAATTGCCATCAAGATGTTAGATAGCTGCGAACGCACCTGTGGCTGCTGATGTGGCGGGAACACGTCAATCATACGGTCAATACTCTGAGAAGCAGAGTTAGTATGTAGCGTTGCAAAGACCAAGTGGCCGGTCTCTGCGATCGTAATAGCCGCAGAAATCGTTTCAAGGTCGCGCATCTCACCGATCAAGACCACATCAGGGTCTTCGCGGAGTGCGCTACGCAATGCTGCGGAGAAAGAATAAGTATCATAGTGGACTTCGCGCTGTACAACTACAGAGCGCTTGGATTTGTGAGTGAACTCAATTGGATCCTCAATCGTAATGATGTGGCAAGCTTTTTCAGAGTTAATCTTGTCAACCAAGGCTGCCAAGGTCGTAGACTTACCAGAACCGGTAGGACCAGTAACGAGAACCAGGCCGCGCGGGAAATCCGCGAAGCTCGTCACGACTGCTGGCATACCGAGCTCAGCGATTGACTGAATCTGGTTCGGAATAAGACGGAAAGCTGCCGCAAGGTTGCCCTTCTCATGGAAGGCGTTCACGCGGAAGCGGCCCAAATCACCAAACGAGAACGAATAATCGAACTCTTTATCTTTAATTAAAATTTGTTTTTGATCTTCTTCGAGTGTAGCGAATACCAACTTTTCGACCGTCGCTTCATCGAGCGCGCTATAGCCAGAAACTGGCTGCAAAGCACCATCAATCCTCAATACTGGAGGTAGACCAACCTGAAGGTGAAGGTCGCTCGCTTTCGTGCGAACGCATTCCTCAAGGAGGTTCTCGATGCGAATATTAGCGTTGCTAGCCGCATTCGTATTCGGAGTTACACTTGGCGTCGCCATATCTGGCGCAGCGCCTACCTGCCCACTTTGTTCCATACCACCATTATACTTATGTTTTTTCAAAAAGACAACAAAAAAGTAGGGCTTTCGCCCTACTTCTCTACTTCAAATATTCGTGAAGTTTTTTCGTGTCCTTGTTTTTGCGCAGTTTTGCTAAGGCTTTTGCCTCAATCTGGCGGATACGCTCACGCGTGACCGAAAACTCTGCGCCGACCTCCTCGAGCGTGTGACTCTTGCCGCCGCCGATGCCAAAGCGCATCTTGATAATCTTTTGCTCACGATCGGAAAGCGTCGAAAGAATCGATGCAATTTGCTCCTTTAGAAGCTGCGTTGCAGCGGAGTCTTCTGGAGAAACACGATCCTCGTCCTCGATAAAATCACCGAGCGAAGAATCGTCATCATCGCCATCACGGCCAACGGATGCATCAAGCGATGCGATATCCTGCTTAATCTTCATTACGTATTCAATCTTCTCTGGTTCCATGCCCATCGCCTTTGCAATTTCCTCAGTCGATGGCTCACGGTTAAGATCCTGAGTGAGACGGCGCTGCGTGCGAAGCACCTTGTTAATCGTCTCAACCATGTGAACTGGAATACGAATCGTACGAGCCTGGTCGGCAATTGCGCGGGTGATCGCCTGGCGAATCCACCAAGTCGCATAAGTCGAGAATTTGAAGCCTTTATCTGGATCAAACTTCTCAACCGCACGTAGCAAACCAGTGTTACCTTCCTGAATCAAATCCAAGAAATCTAGGCCACGGCCAGAATAGCGCTTCGCAATCGAAACTACCAAACGCATGTTCGATTCGGCCATTTTATCCTTGGCTTTTTTCTGCTCTTTTGGCGTACCATTAATAATCTTTTGCGCCAATTCGTACTCTTCGTCTTGGCTAAGTAGCGGAATTTTACCAATTTCGCGTAGGTATAGCTTTACAGAATCGTCTGCTACCTCATCGTAGCTTGCCGATTCCAAATCGATATTGAGATCCTCTTCGGATTCTTCATCAATATCGTCGAAGTCAGGCTCATCGCTATAATCGCTGTCGAGCCTCAAATCATCTCTATCGTCTTCGTCCATATGCCCCTTAAGTTGTTATTTTTTGCTTTGTTTTATGGTTTTCGTTTTATCTAAATAACTTCTTCCTGGCGCGGGGTATAAACAAAAACTTCCCGCATTTCCAGCGCATTCAAAGCGAATTATACCATAAAACTAAAAGCTAGGCTAATTTTTTATCCAAAGTTTGCATCTGGCGCAAAAGCTCATCCACCTTGTCGTCCTCACCGGCCGCTTCGGCCTGGCGAATCTGTTCAGCTAAACCAGCGCGCTCAACTTCTAGACGCTCGCGCATCACCTTCTTTTGAAGCTGCTTTGCTTCCCGTTCACGCCCAGCCGCATCGAGCTTCGCGTACAATTCATCAAATATTAGCGACAATTCATCCTCGTCTAGCCCATCGATCGGTTCGAAATCTGCAAGCTCGACTGGCCCAAATTTAATGAGCGCCGCCAAGTTCTTCTCCGCCCGCGACACCTCAGCCTTTTCGCCGCGCTTTGCGACATTTTTACGCAACTTCTTCTCTGACGTAGCAATCTTTTTCGCGCGAAATGCTTCAAGCGAAATACCCAGACGCTCGGCCACCTGACGCTCATATTTTTCGCGCAAAACCGCATCCTCGACATCGTCAATCAAACGCCTTGCCTCGGTCGCATATTCCGCGAAGCCTTTTTCAGTACGCAAGTTATACTTGCCTTCATATTTTTCTAGCAACCATTCCAGCGCCGGGCGATAGCTTTGCACTGCTTTTTGCCACAAAGCTGGATCTTTCTGAATTAATTCGTCCGCATCTTTGCAACCATGATAATCATCAATAACAGATAAGAAAATGCCGAATTTACTTGCCATCGAAATCGCACGTTCCGCCGCGCGCACGCCCGCTTCATCGCCGTCATAGGCCAAACGAATGTCGTTCGTCATGCGCGAAAAGCTCTTCAAATGCATCTCGGTCATTGCCGTACCGGCCGTCGCGACCGCTTCGCAAACGCCAGCCTGATGCGACGAAATAACGTCCATATTTCCCTCGACCACCACGACGAACTCCGAGCGACGAATTGCATCCTTCGCCTGGCTCAGGCCGAAAATATGGCGGCCCTTGTTATATAGAATCGTTTCTGGTGTATTTAGATATTTTGGCGAGTTTTCGTCTTTTTCGATGATGCGCGCCGTAAAGCCAATCACGCGCCCCGAAACATCCATGAGCGGCACCGTCATACGGCCCTTGAATAGGTCGCCGCCGAACCGGTTCACGAGACCAGCATCTTCAATTTCTTGCTTCGTAAAACCACGCTTTGTCAAAAAGTCTACTAGCGCCCGGCCAGATTTTGGCGCATAACCAATGCGAAATTTCTCAACCGTGTTTTTATTCAAATTCCTCTTATAAAACACGTATTTCATCACGGCTTTATTTTTCGTCAGGCAAAATTGGAAGTACTTTGTTGCAAGCTCCAGCGCGTCATAAAGTCGCTGCTTGTGCTGCGCCTGCTTTTTATCGTCACCAGAATAATGTTTTAGTTCCACGCCGGCCTGCTTTGCCAGCTTTTCCAGCGCCTCGCGGAAGGTGATACCTTCCATCTCCATCACAAAGGTAAAAATGTCACCGCCCTTATTGCTCGAAAAATCATGCCAGATACCCTTTTCTGGCGAGACCATAAAGCTCGGCGTCTTGTCTGTCCCCCAAGGTGAGTGCCCTTTGAAATTTCTTCCGGCACGCTTCAACTCGATGTATTGCCCAATCACATCTTCTACAGCTAGCCGTGCCCGAATTTCCTCTTTGGCATCCTCCATACTACAATTATAGCACCTCTATATCTTAGGCGGTATTTTTATATATCTTTAGAACATACGGAGCCGACGAGGCGAGTGCGAGACGGCGCTCGCCCGTAACGACGGGCCGAGCGAACGTCGCTTCTAAACGATATATAAAAAAATACCGCTTATGGTATAATGTCGTCATGGATAACAAAGCCTATCTTGATCAAATTGCCGTAAAACAAAAAGTAAAAACGGGACCAGTTCTTTCCCCGATGCTTATTAAGCTTCTTGTTGCTGGCGTCATGATGTTAATTACTATCTTTATCGTTGGCAGCGTTATCAGCGGTAGCAACAAAAAAGTAACCCAGTCTTACGAACGCGCATATCTCCGCATCGCTTCCCTCGCCAGTGAGGAAAGCCCATTCAGGATGTATCTCGACAAGGTCAAAGATTCCGATCTCCGCTCTTATGCACAGACTATGCTTTCTTCCCTAAAGTCGACCAACATCAGCCTTTCCGGCATGACTGAGAGCATCGGTATCAATCCAGACGAAATCTCCGAAGAGGTCCAAAGCGAAAATGACGGCAACCTCAGCGAACTCAACGGCAGCTTCGAGGACGCCGCGCTCATGGGCACCATCGATCAGACTTACGCCGCCAAGGCCTACCATCAGATTACCCTCCTTCTCGCTATCGAGGCAGAGGCTCGCGCCAAGACGCCAAACGAAGAATTCGCCGGCGTGCTCGACCAGTCCACTAACGACCTTAACGCCCTGCAAGAGCAGTTCAGGAAATACAACGGCAATAAATAAAAAAATATCTCCTCGGCAAAGAGGAGATATTTTTTATTCTGCTGAAACTTCGTAGGCGTGACGAATCAAGTCGAAGACCTCGTCGTCGGTTAATTGTCCAGAACAAATAATCTCAATACCGTTGCGGCCCAAAGCGCGGCTTTCCATCACGCTCTCGTAGCGCCCCTGCAAAGTCTGCCCTAGCTTTCTATCGCAGCGGAGCTCCAAGCGCACCGGCGTTTTGCCCTGTTCAACGCAGAGGAAAATCTTCTCGCCGCGCTCGAAAATGCGCCAACCTTTTTCGGAGCGTTCCGCAATGTCGTCGAAACGACCGAGATATTCTATGATAGCTTCTTCAGATACCATTTCAATTCCTCAATACTGCCACGAATATCATCGAGCGCACGGTGATTTTCTGGCTTTAGGAACTTCTGCCCCAAAGCATTCTCGAAATACACCTTCCACGCCGACACGTCCAACTGACGGTAATGCAAACGCGCATTTAGCGTCGGCCATTCGCGTTCAATAAATTTCTGATCCTGGTGAATCGAATTACCAGCGAGATAAACTACGGCGTCGCCACAGTTCTCAGACACGAAGTCCAAGAGCTCTTTTTCAATCGTCGCTGCTGGCTTACCATTCGCATTCTGCGCCACTAAGCCATCGTAGGAAGCTTTGTTTTTCTCCCAGAATTCGCCAACCATACGCTTCGCAATGATTTCGTCTGAAACCTTCACGATGCCTGTATAGGTTGCTTTTTCCTCAAGGTCCCAATCGGTAATAATCGCCGCAACCTCAAGAATTCTGTCGTGCACCGGAGACAACCCCGTCATTTCGAGGTCAATCCAGAGCAACATCGATTTTTCTTTTTTCGCCGTCATTATTTTTTGACGTCGAGCTTCAAAGCTTTAATAACGATATAGATAACAAGTGCCAAGATGATAAAGTTGATCAAATCGTTAAGGAAGGCACCGAGTGACAAAACTGCACCAGTATCGCCAAGAGCGATCGTCCAGCCCTTCAAACCTTCGGTAGAACCGAGGAGAAGGCCAATTGGTGGCATGAAAACGTTATTGATGAGCGAGTTGACCAATGCGCCAGCGTGAGTACCAAGTACCAAGCCTACTGCGAGACCAACGATGTTCTGCTCGCGAATGAACTGCATGAAGCCGCCGCCATGGTTCTTTGCCTTGCCGAGGCCTGCCTTCGCAATACCTTTAACCTTCGAAGTTGCACCAGCCGGTTTTTCTTCGACTTTCTTTGCTTTTTCAGCCATATTCTTCCCTTGTTTAAACTTAATTTCACTATAACAAATCTTGACATTTTTAGCAATCTGTGCTATAATGGCAATGATAATCATCGCAAATCTTTATCGCGATGATTTTTCGACCTTTAAAGGTTGCCAAAACACAGAGAGAAAGGGAGGTGTTGGCATTGGCAAAGCTTTACCAAATTATTCCACCGGGCTTCTCTTTCAAGAAGGTCGATGGATACAATCAGGTCCTACCGCGGACTATCGGTGCTTACTTTGAGCACTCACGCAGTATTGGCACGGATCTGTTCGTTGTCAAGCACTACAAGCAGGACGGCTCCGTCGCTGAGCTAATGCGCGGTTATGTGCCCACCGAACCGGACGGCACCATAACCCCGTCGAAGCTCAAGGAGCTCACAGAGAACCAGAAAACATTGCTATGCATGATTGACCAAGCTGCCCCAGCGGCCAAAGACGCCATAAAAGTTCCAAGAGACATCTACCAAGAGCGAAGGGACTGCTATAACGCAGTTTTCGTCAAAAGCGTAGACGGCGTGTTCGGCTGCGGCTGGTACGACAATGAAGGCACAGCAAAGAAAGGCTTAAAATTAGCCGCCTTTGTGGTGTACGCCTTCGCCATGATTAACAGCGAAATCGACAAGGATCTATGGGAAGCATCATTCCGTTATCTTCCCTACGATTCCGAGCTCGGCAGAGCTGACAAAGCGGACGAAATCATTATGACGACGCTAGAAGAAGCCGTCATCGCTCGCAACAACTCCGCAACAAAGATCGTGGAAATAAAGCGCCCAGAAGACTAAAGGCAATCAAAAAAAGATACCCCGGAACAAATATGTCCCGGGGTTCTTTTTTTGGAACTGTTTTTGCGATTATGAAGTTAAGCGCTCTCGGCGACTTTCTTCTCCTTCTCCTGCTGAATCTTGTATTCGACAAACTTCTTGATAGAGCTGCGCTCCATCGGATTGCCATAGCAAGACAAAACAAGGTCGAACTCCTCCTCTGTTTTTGCAGCGAGCAAGTCCGATACCATTGCGGAAAAGTCCTGAGCATCGGTTGCGGAAGCCGGAATACAAACTCCCAGCACCTCGCCACGAAGCCAGGCATCCGCCAACTCGTCGAGTAAACGCTCTTCTTCGGAGTTATAAGCCTCCTCCGGAAGCGCTTCCAGCTCTTCGTCATTGCGAGCAACTCTTACTCCGCCGCCAGCCATACCAAGCTCATTGCGAATCCCCATTTCATCGGCGACCGCACGATCCTGATACTTCTGGTTCGGCTCAACTGTCATCGTCGGAAACGAATCAGGCTGAAACTCAAGGACTTCCTCATCTTCCCCATTAACCGCTTTGAATAAACCGTATTTTAACATTATCTACACCTCTTTCTCGCCCTTCTGGGCAATATTTTCTACCCCGAGAGGACAAGCGCGGTTTTGCTTGTCTTCGGGCTAGTTTTCCGCTCCCAGCTGCAGAAAACTAACCCGAAAACTTATGCTAAAGTTAACGACTTAGTTCCAAAAAAATAAAAGTACTGCAACCTAATATAAAACTAGGCTACCCTTCCATTATATCACAGATGACCTCTTTTGTCAAGCTGGCTTATGCTTACATCTTCTCTGGAATCTCGATACCGAGCAGATCTAGGCCACGTTCCAAAACCGTCGCCGCGCGCGCAACCAACCATAGGCGAGCCGCCTTCGTAGCTGGCTCGGCCGTCGAAATTGGCGCATTCTCATAGTAGCGGTTCATCTCTTGTGCGAGCTCGAAACAATAACCAGCGATGCGGTGTGCTTCCAAATTCTCTGCCACGCCTGCAACAAGCGCTGGAAATTCTAGCAATTTCTGCAAAACGCCCTTCTCTGCCGCAAAGTCATAATCGCCGAAATCCGCACCCGCAAAATCGGCATTCTTCTCTAGAATTCTGCGCATACGCACACATGCATACTGACAGAATGGGCCAGACTGACCGGTGAGCGCAAAAATCTTGTCCGGATCGTACAAAATACCAGTTTTGCGGTCCGCAATAAAATCAGAATACTTGATCGCGCCCGTCGCAATGCGGCGCACGTCTTCATCGGCCAGCTCCGCCTCGGCAAAGTTCTCGCGCACGCGCTTTTCCGCATCGTCGAGCATCGCTTCTAGCAGCACTACGCCCTTCCTAGAAGACATCTTTTCGCGTTTGCCATCTGGGCCGACCTGATCAATCGTACCGAACCAAACATGCTGCATCTCGGCATTCCAGCCAAGTTTCTTTGCCACTGCAAAGAGCTGCTCAAAATAGAATTTCTGCTCTGCACCAACCGCATAAATCAAGCGGTCCGCCTTCCATTCGTGGAGGCGATAATCCAAACAACCCAAGTCCGTCGTCGCATACAAAGCCGCGCCATTGCTCTTCAAAACGAGCATCGGCACCTCAATGCCAAACTCATCCAGCGGACAGATCACCGAGCCGTCCTCGTTCTTTACAAACACACCCTCATCAAGATATTTCTGAACCAAAGCCTTGCCGCGCTCCACAAAGAAGCTCTCGCCGAGCTCATAATCCGTCGAAAGATTCATGCGCTTCATCACGCCATGAATATGGTCGAGCGAAATCTTATTAAAGCGCTCTGAAAGCTCCGTTGCCTCAGCATCGCCCGCCTCGAGTTTCAACAGCCAATCCTGTGCGGAATCCGCCAAAGCATGCTCGCCCGCGGCTTCCTCGGCCTTCATATCGGCCTTCATCTGAATATAAATCTCACCGAGGTCGTAAATCGTCACCTCATCAATTGATTTGCCGGAACGTTTGAAGCCAGTCGCCCAAATACCAAACGGTGTACCAGCATCGCCGAGGTGGTTGTCAGTAATCACCTTCCAGCCGTTCGCCTCGAGAATGCGCTTTGCCGCCCAACCTTGTGTACCGGGGCGCAAATGACCAACCGAATACGGCTTCGCCATGTTCGTGCTCGGAAATTCCGAAACTGCAGTCTTGCCCGCGCCGGATTGATTGTAGCCATAATCATCGGTCCAAGCCGCGCTTAGCTGCCCTGCCAACGCCTTGCCAGACACGGCGATATTAATAAAGCCAGGGCCGGCCACGGTATATTCGTAGTCCGTCGGAAGCTCAGCAATAATTTCTGCAGCGATATCGCGCGGCGCTTTCCCTGCCGCTTTTGCAAGACGCATCGCAACATTACACGAATAATCGCCCTCGATTTCAGCCGGCACCGGCGCAAACTCTACCGGCACCTCTACGCCGTAAAGCTTCTTTATAACTTCAGAAATTTTTGCTTTCAAACTATCCATAATTACCTATATTTTATCACATTTTTGAATAACCACTTGCTTTTTAGTAAAAACTGTGCTATAATAAATCCTATCGCTTATATGCGGTAAAATTTTGTGGTGCGCACAAGCACCCATGTAGCTTAGGAGGTATAAACATGGCAAAAAAGGCAAAAGAAGCGTGGGAGAAGTACTCAGAACTCGACGGACGCAAGGGTCTCTCGAAAGAGGAAAAGAAGGAACGCGACAAGGCAAGACACGCACTCGAAATGTGCGGTGTTAACCCCAAGCTGGATCCCGAAACAGTCAGCGACATGATCATCATCTCAGACAACATGAAGAAAGTCGAAGACTACCTCAAGTATGACGAGATCACCCACAGGGCACAGTCCCCGGCAACCAAGAAAAAAGCGAAGAATAATTTGTCCGCAGCAGAACAAACGGCAAAGAAATCTCGCAAAAAGCAGCCGAAATGCGAAACCGTCGCCACGTACACGCTGGCAAGAAAAGCGGAAGCACTGACCAAGCTTGGACTCTCAACAACAGATCCGGCAAGGCTGAAATTCCTTCTCGGACAGGTACACGAGACCCAGACCAGAACAGCGCGTCGTGATGGAGCCGAAGTAACTAACATCCACCGCCTCTATGCTGACGAAACAGCAAAGAAAGCCGAAAAGGACCTCGAAGAGATGTCCTCAACCGGCAAAGAAACCATGAAAATCCTGAGTGAGCAGGCTGCCGCAGCCGGCTACACAGGTCCCAGAGCAGTGATCAATTACGTCACGGAACTTCAGGCTCTGGTTTAACGAAAAATAAGGGTTACGCCCTTATTGATATACCTCTATAACTTTCTATGAAAGGGCGCCCCCGCAAGGAGACGCCCTTTTACAATGCCATTTTATTTTTTATTGTCTATTGGCAGCAGCCTTGATCAAACCATCAAAGAGCGGATGCGCACGATATGGGCGCGAGCGGAACTCTGGATGTGCCTGAGTTGCGACAAAGTAATCGCAATTTGGCGCCTCGACGAACTCGACAAGCGAGCCATCCGGCGAAGTACCAGCCACAACCAAACCACCTGCATTAATCTCTTTGAGGAACTTCTGGTTGACCTCATAGCGATGGCGATGGCGCTCAATAACGTCTTCTGATCCATACAAACCAGCAATCTTTGAACCCTTTACGAGCTTTGCTGGATAATCACCGAGACGCATCGTGCCGCCGGTGCTTTCCTTGCCCTTCTGGCCTTCCATGATGTAAACAACATTCTTGCCTTCTGGCGCGTCGAATTCCTCGGAGTTTGCGCCTTCGATGCCGCCGATACGTGCCGCTGCAATCACGGCCGTCTGGAGGCCCAAGCAAAGGCCAAGGTAAGGCTTGTTATTGCGCAAGCAATACTCTGCTGCTGCGATTTTGCCTTCAACGCCACGCGAGCCGAAGCCGCCAGGAACTACAATGCCATCAACCTGCTCAAAGTCGCGAATCGTCGCCTCTTCAGCGTTAACCCAAACCGTCTCAAGCTTTACGTCATTATTCCAAGCTGCAGCCTTCAACGCCTCAGTCACAGATAGATAAGTGTCAGTGTTGTCGATGTATTTCGCCACGAGACCGATCTTTACGACCTTCTTTGGATTCGACTCAATCTGCTTGACGAGCTTTTCCCAATGCGTCATATCTGGATCGCCATGGTCGATGAACTCTTCGAGTGGAGCCAAGACGCCACCCTTCACGGCATTTAGCGGAACCTCGTAAACGGACTTCGCATCCGGCATCAACACGACGGCGTTTTCGTTCACGCCACAGAAAGTTGCAAGCTTACGTGCAACCTGTGGGGCCTTCACGATTCTATCGACGTCCATGCGTGCGACGACCATATCTGGGATAATGCCAAATTCGCGCAAATCACGCAAAGAGTTTTGTGCTGGTTTTGTCTTAAATTCCTCGGAAGTGGATAGCCAAGGCACATAGCAAACATGGACATAGAGACAATTCGAGCGGCCAACCTTCGTGCCAAACTCACGAATCGCCTCGATGAAGTGCTGTCCTTCCATATCGCCGACCGTACCACCAATCTCAACAATGTGGACGTCAGACTTGAAGTGCTCTGCGTTTTCAATGAAAGTTTTCTGAATCATGCCCGTCACGTGCGGAATGAGCTGAACGGTATTACCGCCAAACTCACCGGCGCGCTCAGCATCAATCAAACGCTTGTAAAGCTTGCCAGAAGTCCAGATCGAGTTACCGGTCATCTCTTCGTCGAGGAAGCGCTCATAGTGCCCAAGATCCAAGTCGGTCTCAGCGCCGTCCTGCGTCACGAAGCATTCACCGTGCTCGCGTGGATTCAAAAGACCAGCATCTACGTTTAGATACGGGTCACATTTTTGCATCGAGACCTTTAGTCCCTTTGCCTTCAAAATGGCGCCAATACTGGCCGCCATAATACCTTTACCGACGCCAGAGATAACGCCGCCGGTCACGAAAATGAATTTAGTGTTTGTTTTCATCTTGGGCACACCTCCTTATCTTGCCCTACCCATTAATACACACCTCTAGCATAAGTTATTTCCTCCGTCTATACAAGACTCGAAAATCTCTAAAAATATGCCATAACTGGTATAATAATTTCAATGAAAAACTTCTATCATTCCCGCTACCGTTTTTACAAGCCCCATCAGAAAGAACACAAAATTTTTGCTATCAGCGACATTCATTTTAGCGATGGCACAACCGACAATCTTGATCAGATCGCCAAAAAGGCCGAACAGCAAAAGCCACAAATCATTACAATTTCCGGCGATTTAATCGATTCCCTAGAATCCGTCGACGAACCGCACGAAATCGCCCGCGTGAGCGCTTGGCTCACCCGCCTTGGCAAAGTGGCGCCCGTTTGTCTCTGCCTCGGCAATCATGATTTTTACCGCCAAAAACCCGGCTTTAAATCCGGCCTCAGCAAAGATCGCGGCTACATCGCCGAGCGTAACGACGATTTCCTCAAGACCATCGGACAAATCGAAAATGTCCATTATCTCGATGACGCCAGTTTCGAAAACGACGAGTTCTACGTCTTTGGCTTTACCCTCCCGCCGGTTTATTATCAGTTCGATTACGTCACCGAAAAACAAGGCAATATTTTCAGCCCAGGCAGCGAAGATATAAATGTTTTGCTCGAAAAACTCGACGAATTCGCCGAGTTCACGACGAAATTACCAAAAAATAAGACCAAGATTTTGCTCATCCACTCCCCTGTCCACCTTCTTGACGGGGCCATCAAAGCCAAACTATCCGAGTTTGATTTCATCTTTGCTGGCCACATGCATAATGGCGTCGTTCCACCTCTTTTGAACGAAATCTGGCGCGGTCGCGCTGGCATCATCACACCGTCGAAACATTTATTCAA
Organism: uncultured Candidatus Saccharibacteria bacterium; assembly: GCA_947307225.1. Classification (GTDB taxonomy): domain Bacteria; phylum Patescibacteriota; class Saccharimonadia; order Saccharimonadales; family Saccharimonadaceae; genus UBA2834. The sequence goes on along the minus strand of CAMZIL010000004.1, from coordinate 7,821 downwards.
AAACCATAATACCCGCACTGGCCTCTACGATGACCAGCTCATCGTTCTAGGCGCCGTTACGACTATTCAAAAAGGCGCTGGCTCGCTCCGCTTTCTTAACCGCGCTTTTCCGGTAAACTATGCCACGATCGAGACCAGCCACAATGAAGTCTACGCACGTAAACCCGATATTCGTAAAAAATATGAGAAATGGACATGAAAAATAACGAAGAAATCCAACGCAAAGACAAACAACTCTTATCATTCGAATGGGTGCTTGGCGGCATCGGCCTCGCTTCTTTCATATCATCAATTTTCCTAGCAATTCCTATTGTCGAGACGAACCTGCCCGTCGCAATTGCAATGTATGTGGTCGGCTTTATCATTTTTTCGGTCGCCATGTTCTTTGCCCTAAAAATCGAACAGATCGCCGGGCATTACCAATGCGCCAAATGCGGCCATAAACATGTCCCAACCTTCGGCGCAATCTTTGTAGCGATGCACTTTGGTCGCACGCGCCACCTACGCTGCCCAAAATGCGGCCAAAAATCCTGGCAAAAGAAAATCATCTAATCAAAAAACAGGCGTATGCCTGTTTTTTGTTCTTCAATTCCAGTATGGTAGGCCCGGCTGGAATCGAACCAGCATTGTACCCTTAGAGGGGGTATGTCCTATCCGTTGAACGACGGGCCCATACCAGTAATATTATCAGTTTTTCTACCACTTCTCAAATCGCTGCTCTTTACGCGCGTGAGCGGCGAGAACGGCGCGCAAACACCACTGCAGCGCGCGTGAGTGCGATTACCGAGCCAAGCAATGCTGCAACATAGAACCATACTGTATCGTGCGTAATTGGCGGCAAAATCGAGCGATCCGGCTCGAGGTCGGTATCGGATTTACCGAGCGTGTATTTATCGGTATAAATCACATTGATCAATTCGACTTTGTTATCCGCATTTCTCTGCATCTCAAAGCCAATCTGCGCAAAGTTTTCATTGCCAAAATCCAGCTCACTTATCGGAACCGGCGTATCCCAAATCGTACCAAAGACTGGATTTTCCGCAATCGTCGCCTCCATCTTTGCGAAGTTGAGCGTCGATGAGCTACGCGGGAACGCCTTGCCGGAGAATACACCCCAGTTGTCCGATTGCAAGATCACGCCATCGCGACGCATCGCATAGATCTTTAGTCCCGTCTTGTCGAAATCGTCTTCCGCATCGTTCAATCTGACATTCTTTTTGTTCGACGTAATATAAAGCACCTCGTCTAATGGATAGAAGGTCCCCTCGAAATTCTCGCGACCACCAAACGCAGCGTATTCTTTCGTTGCCGCAACAGAATATGCATAGATATCAGTTCCCTCCGGAATCGTCGGACCAGCACCTTCTAATTCATCGCCATCGGCTCCCATGCCGCCACGGATAGGCGGTACATAATCTGGCAAGTTTTCATCCAAGACAACCGTATCGCCCCAGATGAAGATGCGTTCGAGCTTATTGTCGTTCGCAAACGCCGCATTGCCAATTAGCGTAATCTTGTAGTCGACCGTTGCCTGCGTCAATTCTGGGTCATTGTAAAACGTCGCTTCTGGAATTGTCCCACTGCTAAATGTGCCTGGCACATCAACCGTGCTCAACTTTGGCATATCGGCAAACGCAAAGCCATCGACACCGCTAAATTTTGCTGCCCTCAAGTCGAATTCTTTCGTAGAATCGCCAATCGTCGTGAATGCAGTGCCCATAAAGGCATACTTGCCGATCGTCACCGTCTCGTTCTTTATTGCTGGTGAGAACTTGATGATATGGAGTTTCTTCGCCTTCTTGAACGCCTCTCCGGCAATCGTACGAAGCGCACTATCCGCCGAGAGATCAACTTTTTCGAGGTTTCCACATTCATCAAACGCACCGAACGTAATCTTTGGCAACTTCGTAATTACGACCTCTTTGAATTTCATGTTATAAAATTCCTGGTTGCCCGGAGCATCGCCGTTGCCCCTCTCGTAACCAGCTAAAGTCGACGATTCGACCGTAAGTTTATCCATCTTTGCCTTCCAGAACAACGTATGCACTAGCTGATCGGAGGAGTTTTCTTTAGTCAAACTTGGCTTCAGCAAAACCGTATCGTAGAAAACATCTGCACTTCCGGCGTTAAAGGCCGACCAGCCAATCTTCGAAACCGAATCTGGAACCACCAAATTATCCGTCATATCCGCCGAATAGAACGCCGCCGTGCCAACAGTCTCCACGCCATTCGGCAACATATTTGTAATTGTGCCTTTTGCCCACTGGAAAGCACCGTAGCCGAGCTCTTTGAGCGTCGTCGGCAAAGCGAACGGTTCGTCGATCGTCGCTTCTTCAAATGTCGTCGACGTCACGGTCTCGAGGCCACGCGGCAAAACCAAGACGCCAATATTTGCCTTCTTGAACGCAGACTGCGGAATCGTCGTTTTCTTCCATTTGGCGGCGCCCATATCGACACGATCGAATGATAGATATGAGAAGTTGCCAATCATACCACCAAGCTCGGTCACGTTCTTGTCCGTGAAGGTCAATGTACCGAAATCACCACCAACCGTCGATTGGTAATTCGTCGTATCGGAAGAATCTCTCTTATTAATACCATTAAAGATAGTATAGAAAGTTTCGTAGTCTTTCCCGATTACACATTTGCTGCCATAAGTCCAGTCATCTTCCGATTCGCACACAAACGAATCATCATACTTGGCTGCCCATTTCCTCCCTAGCAAATAGTACCTTTCCGCTTCTGGATCATTAATGTAATTCTTGATTAACTGCGGCGTTTCAAATTGATCGACCGCGGTCGGTGCTACAATCGCGCCAAAATCAGCATCAATTGTAATATCGCGTAGTGACGGCGCATTCGCGAAAGTGCCTTCGCGCAACCTTTTCACTCCATTTGGAATCAACACGTCGCGCACATTCGTGCCCCAAAACGCGCGAATACCAATGTATTTCAAGTTCGGCGCATTCAAATCCGCAGCAAGGTTATAGTCGCCCCAGAACGCCTCGTCGCCAATATATTCTAGCGAGCTTGGCAGGCTCTTGATTACTGGCGGCGCATAGTCGTCATTGCTCCACGTGTAATACCCTTCAAATGCGCTCGCACCGATATATTTGAGGGTATCCGGCAATACAAGCTCTTGGTCCGTCACTAACTGACTAAATGTCCCCGCGCCAAGCGCTTCGAGATGTTCTGGAAGCTTAATTTTTCCAATCCTCGAGTTGTTGAAAGCGTTCGGAGGCAGGATCTTCCAGCCAGTTTTGCTAAGATCCACCTCGTCGGCAATCAAATGGCCAAAGAACAGATCCGTAACCTCATCAAATCTGCGATCCGAAGTAGTTGTACCGCCCCACCATTCTTGGACTGTTACCTTTTCTAGCATCGGAACTTCATGAATGACTTTATCGGTAAATGTAATCTTGCCAAACTTCTGGAATTTGCCGGACCAGTTGAATGGGTAATAGCCGACCTCTGCGCCCCAACGTGCAATCGCTTCGTCAGAGATGCTATACATAGAGCTATACCATTCACCAAACTGCTCGCGGAAATTGTTCTCGTGGTTAACCGAACCAGCCGCCGTCGAGAGATAAGAGCCCGCCCAGACTGTTCTCAACTCTGGGTTGAAAATATCATAGTCGATCGTAATGTCTTTGATCGACATACAGTTCGAGAAAACGTGTTCGCCGTAATAGAACATCTTGTCGTGGAGAATGATATTTTGAGCCATCGTCGACTCAAAGGCGTAATCACCTAAATATTTCAAGTTCGGGAGGTCAAAATCAAACTTATAATTCCATAGTTTACGAAACGCGCCCATGCCAATAAATTCAAGGCTCTTCGGCAATTTCAGCTTCAGGTTTTCGCTCCAAATTTCCTCAAATGCAAGGTTGCCAACACCCTTCAGGCCTTCTGGTAAATTAATTTCTTCAAGCGGTCTTGGATCGGATGGCCTATAGTCTGGGTCGCTAATGTGATATACCCACATGTTGCCCCATGTATTCTGAGCGGCCGTCCAAAATGCCGAGCTACCAATATATTCATAGCCATCACCAACCGTGAGCTTCTTCAGCGCGTGCATATCCGTAAAGTAAATCGGTGCAACTACGTTTTTCTTACTATCCACATCAGCATAATCATCCTCAAACTTAAAGTTGCCCGACGATCCATATGCCGTATCGCTAATTGCGCCATAGTTATTACCCGAGGAACGATCAATCCGCTCATTTGGACGATGCTCCTGCGTCTTTGCATCATAATGCCATCGATAGTCGTCGTAGCTTACGTGCGTTGCGCTCACTGCTTCGCCGTCAGCGTACGGCGCGAGTACAATCAATTCCTCAATATGGTTCTCCGCGGCATTATCATCGCTCAAACCGCGCACTTTGCCATCAAGGACAATATAAAATGGCAGAGTCGTGCCACTCGTCAATGTGTCATACGCAACTGTGACTTTCTTGAGGTTTTTATTGCCATAAAACAGATTAGATTCGAGGTAATTGATCGATTTCGGTAGATATAATTCCTTAATATCGTTTCCCTCAAACGCGCTGTAATTAATGCGCTGGATATTTGTCAGATCAATGTTCGTCAAACTTGCACCATCAAATGCACGCGCACCAATCCGTGTAATATTCGTATTTGCAAAACTAATCGTAGTTAGGCCCGACCCAGCAAAGGTGTCTGGATTAATCATCGTAACATTGTTACCAAATGAAACCGACTCGAGGCCACGACAATCCCTGAACAAACCAGTGCCGTAGGTTGTCGTCTGGATCGAAACATTTTTCACATTTGAGTTGCGGAAAATATCGCCGCCCAAGAAAGCATCGCCGGTAATCGTCATCGTCGTATGCGCAACATCGAGCGTCGAATCCCTAAAGCTATCCCAACCGATATAATTGAAATTATCTTCGTTGAAATTTGTCAGCTTCAGTTTATATCCACGGAATGCACCGCCAGAACGGATGCTCACAACCCTAACATCATTCGTACTTATGTAATAGCAAGCATGCGTAGCGTACTCGCTAGCTGGAACTCGATCATCGTCCGTAATTCCAAGGCAACCCAGCGTCTCCATGGTAGGCACAAACGCCGCCTTTTCGCTCGCTGTCTTGTCGTCCCAGCCAGGGATATCAGCGCTAGACAGGAAGAGCTCATCTTCATGGACCTTGGTACTATCCCACGTTTGGCAATAGTAAAATGGACCCTCGCCCCAGTCTGCTCTTTCCATATCGCAGAGCGTCGCCGAAAGCGTCCAGGCCGGGACATCACCGATCACCATATTTGGGCCAAAAACGAGCTCCGTTTCAACATTCTTGTCGATAATCGGCTTCACGCCCATGACCTGAATTTTAGAGGTATTGGCCATGTCGAGCTTCGTCGTATCGGCAGTTGCTTCACGGCGAGTATAATCCGGATACGCCTCATCTTGCGCATTAGTATCAGCGTCTCTCAAATAATAAGTATCGAGATTCGCTGGAGCATTTGGCACCAAAGAGAGAAAATCAGCCAAAGACGGCACCGTTACCGTCGTTAGCCCTGCCGGCTTATCATAAAACATCACCGACAACGATTTTCCTTCGCCATCTGTTTGCAGGCTATATTCCCATCTGATATGGTTGCCATCTTCAACGATGCCGCGCTCTACACTCACGGCAAATACGGAATCATTCAAAAATAACGCCGCGAAAAATACGGCAAAAAGTAGCAAAAACATTTTCACTACGTGTTTGTTTTTGGACATTAACCTCTCCTAATGACCTATTTTGACCCTATATACTATCATTAAAACATAAGCATTTTCGTAGCGCAAGTTCCCTTTTTCCCTCCCCTGTTATATAATGAAAAAGTTAAATATAAAGGAGTATTCCATGACATTATCCGAAGAGCTCCAGTGGCGCGGCTTCGTTGCCGAACATACGCTGGACCAGATATCAGACCTAGACAAAGCTCCGCGTAATTTTTATTGGGGCACCGACCCTAGTGCCGATTCTCTTCACATCGGCCACCTCGCTGCTCTCATGATGTGCGCCTGCTTCGTTCGCCACGGCTATACTCCTTACTATCTTGTCGGTGGCGCCACGGGCCAAATCGGCGATCCAAAGGATACCGTTGAGCGCGACCTAAAGGGTCTCGACGAAATCGCTGCCAACAAAGCCGCTCTCGCCAAGCAAATTGTCCGCGTTACTCACTCCCCAGAGGACACCAAGATTCTCGACAACCTCGATTGGTTCGGCGAGGTAAAAATCCTCCCATTCCTCCGCGAGATCGGCAAAGCCTTTAGTATGACCCAGCTTCTCGACCGCCAATTTGTTCAAGCTCGCATCGGCGAGGGCGGCTCCGGCATCTCTTATGCAGAGTTCAGCTACACCCTCATTCAGGGCTACGATTTCCTTCATCTTTTCCGCACGCACAACGTCGATCTCCAGCTCTGCGGTGCCGATCAGTACGGCAACTGCACCTCTGGCATTCACCTAATTCGTCGCCTCGAAAACGCCAAAGCCGACGCTTACTCTTGCCCTCTCATCATTGACAAGGTCACCGGCCGCAAATTCGGCAAATCCGAAGGTAACGCCGTCTGGCTCGACGCCAACAAAACCAGCATCTTCGACTTTTATCAGTTCTGGCTCAACCAACCGGACGAGACCCTCGAAGAATTCTTCAAGTATTACACGCTCGTCACCCCAGAAGAGCTCGATTCTATCCTTGCAAAGCACGCCGAAAACCCTGGCGCACGCTTTGGTCAGCGCCAGCTCGCCAGCAAAGTTACAGAGGTCGTCCATGGCGCTGATGCCGCCAAATCCGCCGAGAAAATCACCGCCATTCTCTTCGGCGACGGCCAGCTCTCCGATCTAACCGCCGACGAGCTCGATTTGCTCGCAAATAGCTTCCCCACTGCCGCTAAAGGCGCTCAACTCCTCGACATTCTCGTCGAGACCGGTCTCGCCGCAAGCAAGGGCGAAGGTCGCAAACTCATCGCCGGCAACGCCATCTCTGTAAATGGCATCAAGGCCACCGACGATCAGGCTATTAACGACACTGCGCTTATCAAGCGCGGCAAGAACAAATTTGCCCTCGTCCGCTAGGTTTTACCCCTGTTATTCCCAAAATGTCCCCCAAATGGGGCATTTTTCTTGATTTTCTGTCAATTTTAGCTTATGGCTATTGACTTTTTAGACTATCTGTGATATAATGGAAACGTGCGTCAGAAATGAAGCACAGCACATTTTCAGGTCATTGATATAGATTGATTCAAGCTTTACCTCCTCGGATTGTTCCAGGCGTCAGGCGTAGCAGCCCTCCTCTGCCGCGTCTAACGCTTGGAATAATCCCATTACCAAGCAAAAAATATTCTATTGCTACAGGAGGAAAATAGCATGAAAAAGATTTATAACGTAACAGGTAGTATCGTATCCGGCCAGAACAGCGCAAATGCCGCAACGGACGTCGTTCTCATCATGAACAACCCGACCGACAACGTCGGCAAGTTCATCGTTAAGACCCCTACGGGCGGAAACATCACCGCTGCGCAGATCAATGCGCTTCAGCAGGAGCTCATCGACTGGTGCAACCGCCGCATGAACCTCGCCACCGCTTACGATGGCACTTCCCAGGTTGCCGTAAATGGCGCCGTAAGAGAAAAGTTCACCGTGGAAGCACCGAACTGCGCTATCACACCCACGATGGTGCAGGCAATCAGCGACAGGTGGGCATTCTGGAAGGCTAACTTCCAGACCGCTCCTCAGCAGAATGGTACTCAGCAGAATCAGGGCGGCACTCAGCAGCAGAATGGTACTCAGCAGAACCAGGGCGGCACTCAGC